>DAONEP010000001.1:0-126652 GCA_035403165.1 Bacteroidales bacterium
AAAACAAACCAAAAAACGGACTCAGCTCCCAATCGCACCTTAGAGGAATTGAAACATAAGTCAGGTGGGCCACGGCCGACTGTGCCAGTTCCTCCCAATCGCACCTTAGAGGAATTGAAACCACTTCCGGTGTCTCTTGCGTAAAATAGCATATTTCCTCCCAATCGCACCTTAGAGGAATTGAAACCAGGAAATCAATGAGGATATTGCGTATATAAAGTGTCTCCCAATCGCACCTTAGAGGAATTGAAACTTGTGTGATGTTGTGCCTGAGAAATCACATAACCATCTCCCAATCGCACCTTAGAGGAATTGAAACAAATTACTCCGTGTCAATATATGGAGCATTAAATGTCTCCCAATCGCACCTTAGAGGAATTGAAACACTTTTGCTCGGCGCAAACGCCCCAGAGGCTTCGCTCCCAATCGCACCTTAGAGGAATTGAAACTTTTCTGCGGCTGAATACAATATAAAACCCGTAACCTCCCAATCGCACCTTAGAGGAATTGAAACATGGACGGTTTAATGTTGAATCCTGCCCGGCGTAGACTCCCAATCGCACCTTAGAGGAATTGAAACTTTGATGTTGCGATAATTGGTGTTGCCATTTTGCTTTCTCCCAATCGCACCTTAGAGGAATTGAAACTTGAACCGCTTACGCCTTCAGCGTCGCCAAGACTCACTCCCAATCGCACCTTAGAGGAATTGAAACCTGTGCTATAATTTCAGCATAGTTATCAACCAGGTCCTCCCAATCGCACCTTAGAGGAATTGAAACGAGTGCTTTTTGAAAAATGGGTGCGCGACACCTTCACCTCCCAATCGCACCTTAGAGGAATTGAAACCATCTCGAACAAATCTATCTTTAATTTGTGTTGTGTTCTCCCAATCGCACCTTAGAGGAATTGAAACTTCGGCATAAGCTGTTTCGGCTTTTATATATTCGCTCAGCTCCCAATCGCACCTTAGAGGAATTGAAACTCTGCATTCGCACAAGGTGGTAATACAGGATGCCGTCGCTCCCAATCGCACCTTAGAGGAATTGAAACCTTTGCTTTACGCAAAGACACATGAGTTTCAGTACTCTCCCAATCGCACCTTAGAGGAATTGAAACGTCAATTAGTCATTGACACAGTTTGCGGCGTTTCACTCCCAATCGCACCTTAGAGGAATTGAAACATTTTCAGCTGTATATAAACGTAGTAGGTACGCTCAACTCCCAATCGCACCTTAGAGGAATTGAAACGAAGGATAAGTCAGCCGAAAAGGATCCTGACTCACCCTCCCAATCGCACCTTAGAGGAATTGAAACTCCCGACCATGCAATCCATGTTGAAAACTTCGCTTTTCTCCCAATCGCACCTTAGAGGAATTGAAACTCGAAAAAAGAAGCATAATAAGCAAACATGCTATTACTCCCAATCGCACCTTAGAGGAATTGAAACAAGGCGGGCATTCGCTATCCGCATGCAAGATCCGGACTCCCAATCGCACCTTAGAGGAATTGAAACCAACGCCGGGGCTGAGTGGATGGCACATGCTATGCTCTCCCAATCGCACCTTAGAGGAATTGAAACATGATTAAAGATTTCATGACTTATAATTTTGTTTTCCCTCCCAATCGCACCTTAGAGGAATTGAAACTATTTAAGAGGTTCACAAGCTGCTCCGGGGAAATGGCTCCCAATCGCACCTTAGAGGAATTGAAACGGTTTCAACATTATAACCCGTGAATGCCTCCCGGACTCCCAATCGCACCTTAGAGGAATTGAAACTATACATCTGCAACTGGCAATACCATGACTTTGGAAACTCCCAATCGCACCTTAGAGGAATTGAAACCATTCAACCAGGAAGTTGTACTTTGGGCTGCCGAAACTCCCAATCGCACCTTAGAGGAATTGAAACCTGCAATGTTGGTTATTGCTATCATTGTTTATTTCGCTCCCAATCGCACCTTAGAGGAATTGAAACTGCAGCAATTGCTATTAAAGCCATTGAGGATACAGACTCCCAATCGCACCTTAGAGGAATTGAAACTTGCATAAGCTGATGATTTCACGCCGTCAGCTTATGACTCCCAATCGCACCTTAGAGGAATTGAAACCGCATATTGCTCTGTTCCGGACAACCGACAATATCGCTCCCAATCGCACCTTAGAGGAATTGAAACGCGTATTGTAAGCTGTATTTGCATAAGCAATAACGCTCCCAATCGCACCTTAGAGGAATTGAAACTGGAATTATAGGAACAGCTAACGGAGAGAATTCGTGCTCCCAATCGCACCTTAGAGGAATTGAAACATGTTGCTAATATCTGAAAAGGTTGAACATTTCAACCTCCCAATCGCACCTTAGAGGAATTGAAACCTGAAACTAATGGTGATGTTATATATGCGGCTTTTGCTCCCAATCGCACCTTAGAGGAATTGAAACCGGTTAAGGGGCGGTTTTTTTGTTTCTATCATTCCTCCCAATCGCACCTTAGAGGAATTGAAACGGAAGAACGGAAATACATACCGTTCAGATCTTCCCTTTCTCCCAATCGCACCTTAGAGGAATTGAAACTCAAATCGGAAACCCTTTAGGCGAGTTGAATAACTTTCTCCCAATCGCACCTTAGAGGAATTGAAACTCGCATCAGTAGCGATGAACGTGGTAATTACAACTGTCTCCCAATCGCACCTTAGAGGAATTGAAACGGAAGTTTTCTGCCTTCTCCTGCAGATTACCATGCCTCCCAATCGCACCTTTGAGGAATTGAAACAAATCATTTTCAAATTTTCAAATTGGCCCATTTTCAAACTCCCAATCGTTCCTTTAAAGAATTATACCGCGTAAATAATGGACGCACAACCCCTTGCAAAATGCCGGCGCCGTATTGCCGGTTCCCGCTAGTAATTACAACACCTGTTTCTGTTCGCAATTCCCATAACATCACCCTATTCCTTTGTACTTTAGCGCCCCCATAAAACAGGTAAACTATGGATAATACTGCCGACAATTTCGTCTCAGGTTTGCACGGGTGGCACAGTAAAGCCCTCGGTGAAAAAACCGCGGAGAGCCTCCGCAAAAATAATTTTCGCGCCGAATACCTTGAACTGCCTGAAGAGGCCCGGAACCGCATTCTCAGTCAGATTAATCCCGGCGACAGGATAGCCTTCGGCGGGTCGTACACCGTGAAGCAGTTAGGGCTTCCGGAATTGATAGAAAAAATTCCGGTCGTTATCCTTGATCACAATGCTCCCGGACTTGATGCAGCGCAGAAACTTGATATCATGCGTCAGCAGCAGGTTTGCGACGTGTTTATCTGTTCGGCCAACGCTATCACCCTTGATGGACATATTTTTAACGTAGACGGAACCTGCAACCGGATATCGGCTATGGTCTTCGGCCCCAAGAAGGTGATCGTGGTGGCAGGCGTCAATAAAATCTGTCAGGATGAAGCAGCCGCCTGGGAACGCATCCGCATGATTGCAGCTCCGGTGAACATGAAACGCCTCAACCGCCGCACGCCCTGTACCGTCACGGGTTATTGTACAGATTGCGACAGCCCTGAGCGCGGTTGCAATGCTTATCTTGTCCTGAAAAAGAAGCCCGCTTTGGCTGATTTTTCGGTTTTTATTGTTAACAAATCGCTGGGTTTCTGATTGTTGGCAAATTGTTTAGAAAGTACTTGCCTATATCGTCTGTGGTTTTATACTTTTACCGCCTCATTTTCATTCAAACAATCAGGCATGGAACTTTCCCCTATCAATGCGATTTCACCGGTCGACGGCCGTTACCGAAAACAGGTCGAAAACCTGTCCTATTATTTCAGCGAAGCAGCGCTGATCAACTATCGGGTTTTTGTTGAGGTTGAATACTTTGTTGCATTATGCAACCTTCCGTTGCCGCAACTGGCCGAAGTCGACAAGAAAATGATATCGCAAATCAAGTCCGTTTACCGGAATTTTACCTTTAACGACGCCCAGGAAGTAAAGGAAATTGAAGCAGTGACTAACCACGACGTAAAAGCGGTTGAATACTTCCTGAAAAAGCAGCTCGACAAGGCCGGACTGGGCAAATACCGCGAGTTCGTCCATTTCGGGCTTACTTCGCAGGATATCAACAATACGGCTATGCCTTATGCCCTGAAACAGGCGATGAACGAAGTGGTGCTGCCCATAGTTGAGAGCCTCGTTGAAAAGCTGCTGAAAAAGTCGAAAGAATGGCAGAAAGTTTCCATGCTCGCTCGCACACACGGGCAACCGGCTTCGCCAACCCTGTTGGGAAAAGAAATGTATGTTTTTGTTGAAAGGCTGAAAAAGCAACTGAAACTCCTGAAAGCTGTTCCGTTTGAAGCAAAATTCGGCGGCGCCACAGGCAACATGAACGCCCACTATATTGCCTATCCCGACGTCGACTGGATTGCCTTTGCCGACACATTTGTCAAAAAACAACTTGGTCTTGAGCGGCAACACACCACGACACAGATTGAGCATTACGATTCGATGGCGGCGCTGTTCGATGCTTTAAAACGGATCAATACCATTCTGATTAATTTCAGCCGGGATATCTGGAGCTACATTTCGATGGAGTATTTCCGGCAGAAGATAACGGCCGGCGAGGTGGGCTCCTCTACCATGCCGCATAAAGTGAATCCCATCGATTTTGAAAATGCAGAAGGTAATCTTGCCATTGCCAATGCCATTTTTGAATTTCTCTCGTCCAAACTGCCGGTATCGCGTCTGCAACGCGATCTTACCGATTCAACGGTTTCGCGAAATATCGGCGTTCCGCTGGCGCACATGGTTATTGCCCTGAAATCGTTGCTCAAAGGTATCGACAAGCTGATCCTGAATGAAGCAAAACTTCAGTCCGACCTGGAAGATAATTGGGCTGTCGTGTCCGAAGCCATCCAGACCATCCTCCGCCGCGAAGGGTTTCCCAAGCCCTATGAGGCGCTGAAAGAGCTTACACGCACCAATAAGCACATTGACAAAAAAGCGATCAGCGATTTTATCGATGGCCTTAACCTGCCGGCAGCGGTTAAAAAGGAACTGCATAAGGTCACCCCGTCGAATTACACCGGTAAATTCGAAATACGGGAAAAATGATGCCGGAAACGGCAATAGACATCATCGAAGTATTTTTGTACTTTTGCAGAAAAATTGAACTACTCCATGGATTTGAAAGATTATTTAGCCATTTCGGGCAAACCTGGCCTGTACAAAACAGTGGCCCAATCGAAAACAGGTGTCATTGTTGAATCATTAATCGACGGAAAGCGGTTACAGGCATTTGCCAGCGATAAAATCAGTTCGTTGGGCGAGATCAGCATTTACACAGATGGGGATGATATGCCGGTTCGCGAAGTCTTCAGGCTGATGTATGAAAAGAAGGACGAAGTTAAACTGCCTGACCTTAAAGGCGGCGATAAAGATATAAGGACCTATTTTGAAACGGTGATGCCACAATTCGACCGCGACCGTTTCTATATCTCCCATATGCGTAAGGTTATCAGTTGGTTCATCCTGCTGATATCGAAAGATATCACCGATTTTTCGGCGCCGGCCGAAGAAACTTCCCCGGGTGAAGAAAAAGAGGATACGCCGCCGGCTGAACCAAAAGACACTGAATAAGGATGAGTCCGCATAAATGGCGGACTTTTTTTTACCTATTTTAGCAAAAAAATCAGTCACTTCTCCATGACGAAATATATCCACGATTTCAGGATTATACAGAACAGGCAGGTGAATCCGGGCTGTCACGTTTTAGAACTCCTGTGTCCTGTAAAGTTGCCTGAAATACAACCGGGGCAGTTTGCCCAATTACTCGTCGAAAAGTCGTCGGCAACCTATCTGCGGCGCCCAATTTCTATTTATGATGCCGATCCGGAAAAGAATACCTTGTCGCTGATGATAAAAGTAGTTGGGGAAGGGACGGCTTCGCTGGTTAAACTGGGGGAGGGAGACAGCCTGAACCTTGTTTATCCGCTGGGTAACTCATTTTCGGTGCCTGAAGGTAAAAAGGTGCTGCTGGTCGGGGGTGGCGTGGGTATTGCGCCGATGCTGCTGCTTGCTAAACGGCTGAAGGCTGAAGGCAAAGAGATTACCATCCTGATTGGCGGTCGGTCGTTTCAGGATATCCTGGAAGCTGAACGCTATGAAGCTTACGGTTCGGTGGGGATCACGACAGATGACGGTTCCCTGGGCTTCAAAGGGCTTGTAACCGAACATCCGGCTTTTGCTGCTGCCGGAGAATACGCCATGATCTATGCCTGCGGGCCTGATCCCATGATGAAAGCCGTAGCCCGTATTGCACACAAAATGGGGGCACCCTGCGAGGTTTCGCTCGAAAACCTTATGGCTTGCGGTATCGGGGCCTGCCTTTGCTGCGTGGCCGAAACCACTACCGGCAACCGGACAACCTGCGTCGACGGGCCGGTTTTTAACTCAGGAGATTTAGTGGGATGGGAATGATCACGAACTACGAATTCCACGAACGTAATCACGAATTCCACGAATCACAAATCATGAAACTCAAAACTCAGAACTCAAAACTCAGAACTCAAAACGCCAAAGGCCAAGAGCTAATAGCTAATAGCTAACAGCTAACAGTCTACCTGCCTGGGCGAGGTTGAGGGTAAGACGTCAGGCCAAACACAAAACTTAAAATCCGCGAATCACGAATAACGAATCATTATATCCCTGGTAAATGGCAGATCTTTCGGTCGACATAAACAAACTCCATCTGAAAAATCCGGTAATGCCCGCTTCGGGAACATACGGCTATGGTCCTGAATTTGACGACTTTTATAAGGTGAGCCGTCTGGGCGCAATCATTACAAAGGCCTGCACTTCGAAACACCGTGAAGGCAACCGCTATCCCCGCATGGCAGAAACGCCTATGGGAATGTTAAATTCAGTCGGGTTGCAGAACAAAGGGGTGGACTACTTCATCAGCTCCATTTATCCTGAAATCAGTCATTACGATACCAATATCATTGTAAACGTAAGCGATTCAACTATTGACGGCTATGTTGAAGTAGCCGAAAAGCTCAACAGGCTTGAAAAGGTTTCCGCCATTGAAGTAAATATTTCCTGTCCGAATGTGAAAGAAGGCGGTATGGCATTCGGAACTTCCTGCCAGATGGCCGGGTTGGTAACGAAAGCGGTTCGGAAAGCCTATGATAAAACCCTGATCGTAAAACTATCGCCCAATGTGACCAGTATTGCCGATATAGCCCTGGCGGTTGAAGCCGAAGGCGCCGATTCGGTTTCACTGATCAATACGTTGCTTGGAATGGCCATCGATGCTGAAAACCGGCGCCCGCTTCTTTCAACGGTCACCGGGGGATTGTCGGGGCCGGCCGTAAAACCGGTTGCCCTGCGTATGGTATGGCAGGTCGCCAGGGCGGTGAAAGTTCCCGTGATAGGAATGGGCGGTATCTCCAATGCATCCGATGCCATCGAATTCCTGCTGGCCGGCGCCACCGCCATTGAAATCGGTACAGCCAACTTCGTCAATCCGATGGTTTGCAACCAGGTTATTGACGGAATTGAAGCGTACCTCGACAGGCACCATTGCAAATCGGTAAAAGAAATTATCGGCGCACTCCGGGTGTAAAAATGTCAGTTCCCTTATTTTGAGATACACAATGCAGAAAAAGAATGTTTTAATAATCGGATCGGGCGGACGGGAGCATGCCCTTTCGTGGAAGATAGCCCAAAGCCCTTTACTCAACAGGCTGTTTATCGCCCCCGGCAACGCCGGGACAGGCTTCACGGGGATCAACATCCCGGTAAGCGGGAACGATTTTGAGGCTGTGAAACGCGCCGTTCTTGAAAATGATATTGAAATAGTGGTGGTAGGCCCCGAAGATCCGCTGGTAAACGGCATTGCCGATTTCTTTGCCAGCGACGGGTTGCTGAAGGATATCCTGGTTATCGGTCCCGGGAAAGCAGGGGCTATGCTCGAAGGAAGCAAGGACTTCGCCAAAGGGTTTATGCGGCGTCATAAAATCCCGACGGCTGCTTACGAAACGTTTACGGCTGAAACCATTGACGAAGGATTGGCTTTCCTGAAAAAGCTTTCGCCGCCCTATGTATTAAAAGCCGATGGATTGGCTGCCGGCAAGGGTGTTCTGATATGCCGTTCACTCGGAGAGGCTTCATCGGAACTTAAGTCCATGCTGGTTGATTCCAAATTCGGAAAGGCATCCTCAAAAGTTGTCATAGAAGAATTCCTGGATGGAATTGAGCTTTCCGTTTTCGTACTCACGGATGGTGAATCCTATAAAATACTGCCGGAAGCCAAAGACTATAAAAGAGCCGGTGAAGGCGATACCGGACCTAATACGGGCGGCATGGGCTCTGTTTCCCCGGTTCCGTTTGCCAGCGGCGACTTCATGCAAAAAGTGGAAGAACGGATCATCAGACCGACTATTCAGGGCCTCAGGGAAGAAAATATTCCTTACAAAGGCTTTATTTTCTTCGGGCTTATGAATGTAAAGGGCGATCCGTTTGTGATTGAGTACAATGTAAGGATGGGGGACCCGGAGACAGAAGCGGTTATGCCAAGGATTAAAAGCGATTTGCTTGAACTGATGATCGCTATAGACGAAGACAGATTGTCCGGCTTCAACCTTGAAACCTATCCCGAAACAGCCGTGGCAGTAATGATGGTTTCGGGAGGTTACCCGGGAGCATATCAAAAAGGATTGACCATCGATGGTCTCCGAAATGAGGAACTGCCGGTGATATTTCACGCAGGAACCACTTACGATGAATCCACAAAGGATGTTGTAACCTCAGGGGGAAGGGTGCTGGCGGTTACTTCGATGGGCGTAACTCTGAAAGACGCCCTCCGTAAAGCTTACGCCGGCGCAGAGAAGATTAAGTTCAAGGATTCCTGCTACCGCCGCGATATAGGAAAAGATTTACTTTAGCCATCTCATTACCTCCTGGAAATGCTGAAGCGATTATCAAAATCGGGGTTTTTACTGCAGTTTATCCTGTTTCTGGCTCTTGGGACTCTATTTTGGTTCCCGGCATTCATGCATCCCAAGCCGGCTTCGATGATTGAATCTGCCGGACCGTTGTACAGGATGATTGCCGGATGGCTGGGCGGCGACGCCTCGTTTTCGGTGATATTGGCCGCGGTTCTCCTGGTTGCCGAAGCTTTTGCACTTCATGCGCTGTTTTCTTCTCATGATCTTATTCCCCGCGACAGTTTTATTGACGCCATCATTTTTCTGATTTGCATGAGCTGGAACCCGGAGTTGTTGTATTTAAATCCGGCGATAACAGCCGGCATTTTTATCCTGTTTGCCCTTTTTATGATGATGAGGATGTACGGCCGTACCGAACCGTTTCAGGAAATATTATCGGCATCTTTATCTATTGCCGTTGCCTCGCTTATTTTTCAACCTGCTTCCTGGTTTTTTATCGGGTTATGGATAGGGCTTCTCACATACAGGATTACCTCATGGCGCGAGTGGGTGATTTCCCTGATCGGAATGGCGCTGCCGTTAATCTATATGGTCAGTATTTATTATCTGCAAGGGACTTTAAATGAAAATTGGGTTTTCCTGATAGCACCATTCCAAGAAATTTCGATAGACATAGCGCCATTCTCTTCTGGCGAAATCTCCTTTCTGGCAGCAGCTTTGTTTATGCTTTTTTATGCTTCGGCAGCAACTTTAAATTCCGTATCGGATAAACTGATAAGTATCAGGCGCAAGACGTGGATCATTACCGATTTTTCCCTTGCAGGCCTTTTTTCGATACTGGTTGCCCATTCCGCGATGAAAATCGGTCAGTTGCTGCTGATGGCCCCGCTGGCGTTCTTCCTGACCTATGCGGCCATCTCAATCAAAAAGAGCAGGTTCAATAATTTTATCATTGTGATATTCTTATTGTTTGTCATCGTGATACATTATATTTTGTAAATCATGCTTCTGCGCCATTATCAGGATAAACTGGTTGAAGCAGGCGTTGATGAAGCCGGAAGGGGTTGCCTTGCCGGGCCTGTTTATGCAGCGGCTGTAATTTTACCTCCCGGTTTTGTCAATGAGAGGCTGAATGATTCAAAGAAACTCACCGCCAGGCAGCGTGATGAACTGAGGACCATCATTGAAAAGGAAGCTTTAAGCTGGTCGGTTGCCGCTGCCGACCAGAACGAGATTGACCGGATCAACATACTGAATGCTTCATTCCTGGCAATGCACCGTGCTATTGAGGCTTTGGATCATAAGCCGGAACTCCTGCTTATCGACGGGAACCGTTTTCGGCCGTATCCGGAAATCAGCCACCAGTGTTTTGTGAAAGGTGACGCAACATATATGTCGATTGCCGCTGCCTCTGTCCTGGCCAAAACCCACCGTGACGAATTCATGGCTTCAATTGCCGGGGATTACCCGGAGTACGGCTGGGAGCAGAACAAAGGCTACCCGACAGCCTTTCACAGAGATGCTATCGTCCGGCATGGCATATCGCCATTCCATAGAAAAAGCTTTTCATTTCAGCAAAAGTTGTTCTGAAGTCGCTATTTCCGATTACTCAGGGTTATTAAGTCATCGCATGCCGGAATGCGGATCGGGAGTTCAGGAACGCCAGGTATGGTCCTTTTGCAGGAGCGAAGGGGCTGTCTCTTATTCAAAACGGATTGTAAATCATTTTCTCAGACCGGTCTCCGGATGACAGAAATAACCCGGAAGGAAAGGCGCCTGGCCGGAACTCATCCGGTTAACAATCATTCCCAGAATTTTAAAGATCTGTAAATCAACGTGACACATAAAACACAAAACCCCGCCTTGAGAGCGGGGATTCATGAACCAAATTATTAACCAATTTTAACCAGAAAACCTCTAACTAGAGAAATATGAAAATTAGTCCTTTAATATTTTTTTTCGCTTTTTGATTCAGCGAATCATTCATTCTTAATTTAACGAGGCAAAATTAGTATTATTTTATATATCAAACGACGAGTTAATAAAAAAAATTATTAATTATTTAATACTTTGCTGTATGAAGTATAATTTTATCCTTGACAAAATAATACAAATATTTATCTGATAATTATTTACAGATTTTTTTCGGGGTTAAAAAGCTTAGTAATTCCGGCCGGAATAATTTTAAGGCTTTTTGGGCTATTCTTTTAATCATTGAGCCGGAATCTTTTCGATACAAAATTTATCTTTGGACTTTAATAATCTCTTCTGGAAAATCATGAATTTAAAAAAGCCTCTTTTTATAACAGCCTTATTACTAGTTGTATGCCTGAATACTATTGCCCAAGGTAAACCAGCGCCTCCCGATTATGCGGCGTATATTAATAAATACAGTGCCCTCGCATTGCGTGAAATGCAGCTTTACCGCATTCCGGCCAGCATCACCCTGTCGCAGGGGATCATCGAAAGCAACTGTGGGAAAAGTCCGTTAGCGCTGCAGGCCAACAATCATTTCGGTATTAAATGCCAGAAAGACTGGACCGGTGAAACGTTTTTAATGGACGATGACGAAGAACAGGAGTGTTTCCGCAAGTATAACAATGCTGAGGAGTCGTTCAGGGACCATTCGCTTTTTCTTACTACCCGGCAGCGTTATGCCGTGCTGTTCAGTCTGGATATGACAGATTATAAAGGCTGGGCAAAGGGACTGAGCAAGTGCGGTTACGCTACAAATCCAAACTATCCCGAGATCCTGATCCGGATCATTGAAGAAAACAAGCTATACCGCTTTGATGATACGCTGGTAGTGGCCCGTTCAGACAGAAATGAGGAGAACGACGACCGGAAGCCAGAAAAAGAAGAGTTTAAGGAATACAGAGGCGGTCAACTTACCGTGTTCTTTCATGATGGTTATAAAATGCCGTCTCCGGCTGATTTTACTTTACGTGAGGTGAGTAAACTGGGGAGAAAAGTATACGAAAATAATGGTGTTCCCTTTATTTTTGCACTGAAGAACGATACCTGGCAGTCCCTGGCTTCGGAGTTTGGGATTTATACCTTCCAGGTCTATAAGCAAAACGACCTGAAACAGACCGACGCCATTACAGAAGGACAGATGCTTTACCTTGAACCGAAGAAAAGGAAAGGCGCGGTGCCGGCTTGTATTGTAGGGCCTTATGACAGCATGTATTCCATAGCGCAGCATTTTGGCGTCCAATTGAAATTTCTTTACAAGTACAACGCTATGCTGCCCGGTGATGAACCCCAAAAAGGCTCCACCATTTATCTCAGAAAAAAATAGTCCGGGTTTTGTTGGTTATATACCGAATTCTTTAATTTTGCACCCGGTTGTTAACCTAATAACAATCAGGCATTCTTCAGGGCAGGGTGAAATTCCCGATCGGCGGTAAAGTCCGCGACTCCTTTCAAAGAGGACTGACATGGTGAAAATCCGTGACCGACAGTAAAGTCTGGATAGAAGAAGGATGACAGCAGGGTGCAATGGTTTATAGTATAAATCGTTGAAAGCCCGGTTGCTGTATTTCTTTTCTCGCGCTGCCCTGGTACTGTTTGCCGGGGTATTTTTTTAACAAATAGCGTCATGAGAAAAATCAAACTCTTCCTGATCTGCCTGGCCTCTTTAATTTGTACAAACAACCTTCTTTTTGGCCAGGAAAAAGGCGAAATCACCGGAACGGTATTGGATCAAAGCACTATGAGGCCTGTTGAAGGGGTGTCGGTCGACATTCCTGAAATAATGCAGGGAAGCATCACCGATTCTTCCGGAAGGTTTCTCTTTAAAGCGGATGCCGGCACATACAGGATACAGATATCCCACCTCTCCTACGAGGGGGTGAACCGTAAAGTTGTGATCAGCGGGGCCAAAGCTACTGATATGGGAACTATTTTCCTGAATCCGGTTGTAGTTTCGCTCAAAGAAGTTAAAATAATTTCTTCCTATATCTCTGACCGGAATACGCCGGTTTCAGTTACCACGCTTGCTTCGGCTCAGATTGAAAAACAAACCGGTAACAAGGATTATCCCGAACTCCTCAATCTGACTCCGGGCATTTATGCCACAAAACAGGGCGGCGGTTCCGGGGATGACAGGCTCACCCTGCGCGGCTTTCAGCAGGAGAATGTAGCGCTTTTGCTGAACGGTGTTCCGGTCAGCAGTATGGAGAATGGCATGGTGTACTGGTCAAACTGGATGGGGCTGACCGATGCCACCGAAGCAATTCAGGTACAGCGGGGGCTGGGCGCATCTAAAGTGGCTATGAACTCGGTAGGAGGAACGGTAAATATTATTACGAAAAGCTCTTCTTCCGAAAAAGGCGGTTTCCTGCGTTATAGTATTTCTGATTTCGGGAACCAGAAAACCTCGCTGCAATTGAGCACAGGAAAAATGAAAAACGGCTTGTCGCTGACATTTCTCGGTTCCCGCACGACGGGCCCCGGCTATGTGGATGGAACTTATGTAAACGGCTGGGCTTACTTTCTATCGTTGAGTTATGACGCCATACCGCGTCACAAATTTGTCTTTACGGCCATGGGATCTCCTGAAAAACACGGCCAGAAAAATTACGGAAGTTCGGTTGCCGATTTCGAGAAGTACGGGAATAAGTACAACTCCGAGTGGGGCATCTATAACGGTAAAGTCCTGAACCTGTCGGAAAATTTCTATCACAAGCCACAAATCAGCCTGAATCATTACTGGAATATAAATGAAAAAATGTTGCTGGCTTCTTCGGCCTATGTTTCGTTCGGATACGGCGGCGGACGCTATTCGGAAGCCTATAACTACGGAACCGCCACTTACTATTTCCGTAAAAACAACCAGGTGGATTTTGATGCGGTATATCTCAACAATATCAACAATTCTGATTCCGTGCAACTGGCCGACGGTTCTACCGTAACCGGCTATTCGAAAAACATCCTGACCCATTACAGGGCAAATCACTATTGGGCCGGCGTGCTATCGACCCTGCATTATGACCTGGCCCCAGGTGTTAAACTCATGGCTGGTATTCATGGCCGGACATTCCGCTCCCGTCTGTATGAAGAGGTTAATGACCTTATGGGCGGTGAATGCTGGATTGAACAATATGCCTGGTCGCTGGCCGGGGTTGCCGGAAGGCGGCAGGTTAAAAAGATCGGTGATGTAATCAATGTTGATAATTACTCGCTGATGCAATACGGAAATATTTTTGTTCAGGCTGATTATACGAAGGGGAAGTTTAATCTTTTTCTGGCATCTACGGCTTCGGGAACTCAATACCAACGGAAGGATCCTTATAATTACCCTGCTGATCCATACAGCAGGAAAGTCTTCAAACAGGGATTCGATACGAAAGCAGGCGTTAATTATTCCCTGAACAAAAACACTGACTTTTATCTGAATATAGGCTATTATTCCCGCGAACCGCTCTATAAATTCGTATATATCAACTATTCCAATGCTGTTGCAAAAAATCTGAACAACGAAAAGATACGGGCAGCCGAACTGGGATACTCCTTCACCAACGGGGATACATTTTTACGGATCAACGGTTATGTGACTGACTGGCGTGATAAATCACTGCTTTCGAAAGAATATATTCAGTTGGCCGACAGTACGTTAAACCGTACGCTGGTCCGCGGGCTGAATGCGCTGCATATGGGAATAGAGCTTGAAGCAGCAACCTCGCCGTTCCGTAATTTGAAAACGGGATTAACCCTTTCGCTCGGCAATTGGAAATGGACCAATGATGTTACAGCCAGCATTTACGACGACAACCAGGTGCTTGTAGATAGCCTGAAGGTTTATGCCAAAGGTTTATATGTAGGCGATGCACCGCAGACGCAGCTTGGCCTATACCTGGAATATTCCTTCTGGAACGGATTTGACCTCACGGTAAACTGGATATATTATGACAGATTGTACGCCAATTTTGACCCGGCAAACAGGGTGACCCCGGGCGACAGGTCGCAACCTTACCGGTTACCTGCTTATGGAATGACCGATATCTGCCTCGGATACAATTTTTCCGTCAGGCAAATACCATCCCGGCTTCAGATCACTTGCCAGAATGTGTTTAATAAGGTTGCAATGCTGAGGGGAGACGACGGCGCTGATCACAGCCTGGACACCTTTACTGGTTTCTGGTCAATGGGAAGGACGTTCGGTATCTCGATGAAGGTGATGTTCTAAAACCGATGCGCGTTTTTATTGGTAACAGATGAGCCGGACAATGTTTTCCCGGCCGTAACCTGATAACCTGAAGCAATCACAAATGACCGGATTTGTAAACCATCCGGCTTTGTTATCACCTTTGAATCACAAACCGTCTGCTCCATCCGGACTCAGAATTCTCGAAACGGAGGAGGTAAATGCCGTTGGCAAATTTCCGGAAATCAAGTTGTTTCTTAACTTCTCCTTTGGCAGGAATGCCGGATTCGGAATAAATAAGCGCATTCGCTGAATTGAAAACTTTCAGTTGATATTCACCTTCCGGGACCACAGTGCTGTATAACGTTATAAGCCCGTTCCCCGGATTCGGGAAGATCTCAATTTCCGAACTTTTTACCGGTTCTTCGAGGCCGGTGCAGTCGTAAAAATGAATGGAAACACTGTCGGTGTTAACGCAGTTGTTAATATCGGTTATTGCGACAGTGAATCCGAATGTGCCAAGGCCAAGGCCGGCGGTATCTGCCTGAATGGCCGATGTAGTTTCACCGCCGGGCTGCCAGAGATACTTGATGAAATTCGGTGATGAGGCATCTATCAGGACTACCTGGTTACCACAGACAGATTGATCCGTGAGCTGCGGATCGGGGAGGGGATGCACGGTGATTTCCCGTGTTGCCCAAACATCGCATCCGGTTGTTGTGTCGGTAATGGTATAGGTAAGGGTGAAAGTCCCCGGCCCTGATATCGCCGGATCGAATTGGCTCCCCGTTACGCCGGTTCCTGAAAATGCACCTCCGGCCGGAGAACCGGAGAGGTTGAACGGTGAAGTGCCATCACATACGGAAGGAACAGAATCCATCGAGACTTCGGCTAGTGGCAGAACTTTAATCAAACGGCTTGCTGAATCAATGCATCCGTATTCATCAGTATAAATATAGGACAGGCTGTGTATCCCGGCGCCCGCCGTCGTTGCCGAGAACAGGTCAGGGCTTGTTATTCCGGGCCCGGTGTAATAACCGCCGGCAGGTGAGCCTTCGGTAAGACTGAAAGGAACGGCATTTCCGCAAATTGAGTCCAGCGGCGCAAAGGAAACTTCCGGCAAGGAATGTATAACAAGAGGGACACTGGTTGCCGGACTGGCACAAGTGTTAACTGTCTGGGTAACCGTGTAAAGATAAACCCCTGGTTGCGTCTGATAAGGAGAATAAACAGTATCGGAGCCAACCAAAAAGCCATTAAAGAACCATTGGAGATGAGTCCCTTGTGCCGTTAAATCCGGAACGGGCTGGCCAAAACATACTTCAGCTCCCGCAGCGGCAGGAGCCGGGGGAACCTCTGAAACCGTAATGAAGGATGATTTGACCAGGGTGTCGGTCCCGGCCGCATTGGTCACTATCAGGCTTACATCGTAAACGCCGGCCGTGTTGTAAACGATACCCTGAGGATTTTTTTCGTCCGAAGTTTCGGGTATACCTCCGGGGAAAGACCATTGCCAATCGGTAGGAGGGCCGGAAGAAAGATCCTGAAAACTGACGGGTAATCCTTGACAGGCGGAGGCGTCAGAGACGGCAAAATTGCAGACAGGCGGCAGCGGATTGATGGCACGGATGGTAACCATACGTTTATGAACGGGAGTGCCGTTGGTCCCTTTTGCGGTAATGGTCATTGTGTAATCGCCCATCGGGACTGCGCCTGCCGGAACCACTGAAATGGGAAGTTCACCAGGGAATGACCATAGTTTATTTCCATCCGGGAAAGTAACATTAAAAAGTGAAGCGGCGGAGGCATCCAACTCGGCCGAAATAAATGCCGTATCGGTATAATGTTTAACGCCGGGAACTTTAAAAAGAAAATCAGCCGTACTACTCAGCGTATCAATGGAAGGTTCCAGACGCATGGCGAAATCAGGGAAATAGGCTACATAACTGTCGAATTTCCCCACCCTGAAATCGGTCCAGGCCATCAGGGAACCATATCTGTTGGAGGCCACTCCGTTATAATCGCCAAGGTAAACAGGGGTCCCGCCGCCACCGCAGGTGGTACAGTTGATCCTGAATTTTTGCTGAGATAACGGCACGTTAGGGGCAAAAATGACTCCGTCGTCGCTGTATGACGCGTAAAGCAGGCAACTGTCGCTTGTGGGGCAATCGCGGGTATCGAGCCATGAAATATAGAGCCGCCCGGTTTCCTTGTCGCACCAGATAGCAGGAAACCAGTTGTAATTGTTTTCCGATTGGGTATCGTCGTTTACAACTGTCGCCGATGACCAGGTAGCAGCGGCATCATCGGAATAACGGCAAAAGATATCCGGTTTTTTCCCATTACCCGACGGATTGTTTGAAGCATATACCAGGTAAAGCCTCCCCCGGTGAGGGCCGGCGGAATTGTCGGCCGCAATAAAGGGATAGGGCCTGGTGCGCATGTTGTGCACTGAATTCCTTCCGTTTACGTTGACGCCGATATAATTTGAGAATTGTTGCTGTGAACGCTGGGTGAAGGTCAAGCCTCCGTCAACGGATTGATAAAAAGTATACAACGAGGAAAATGAACTACCTGAATTGGTGACGACAAAAACAGATCCTCCGTTGATGGCGCCGTTAGGGCCGACAGCTACCATCATTCCGGGAAGATTCTGTGTGGAGAAATTTTTAGTGTTCTGATACGAGGCGCCATTGTCGGTACTTCGCGACAGGTTTCCCCCCTGGTTGGCAGTCATGGTGTTGAATACATAATTTGCGAATGGGCCGTCGGTCTGATCGGCGGCAATCCAGTTTTTATCAACGCCAACGATGGCATTTACATAACTGTTCCATGTGGCACCGTTATCAGTCGAAACAGCAACCTTAGCTCCGTCGATGCCTCCGTACATGTTCTGATACAACAGGCGGCCCTGTCCGTCGTATGTAACCACAAAATCGCCCATCATGTTCGTCCAGTCAGGATTTTTTGCCGTCCAGTTGTAACCATCGTTTGTATAATAGCCTTTTCCGCCGGCAAGCGATGTGGAATTCCAGGTAGCATAATACTGTAATGGGTTAAGGGGATTATTGGTAATGCTGCATTCGGCAAAGTCACGTCCCAGCAGAAAATTGTCATAGTCGTTGATAGTAACCACCGAGGACCTTATCAGGCCTTCACCTGAACGGTCATATCCGGGTTTCATCACCATAGGATCTCTCAGTATATTCCTGTCGTAAGTTGCCGGTTGGGCTTTTATCAACTGAACAGAAGAAAGAAGAAAGATCCCGGCAATAAAAAACGCGTGAAAGATAAAAGCTTTCATGTTTTATTATTGAATTGATTTATACCTGGTTTTAGTGATAAAAATACTATTATTTCTGATAGTTGTAAAAGGTGAAGGAAAAATCAGCTATTTATTCTAAATTTGGCTCCTTTTTGAAATAATCATTAACCTTAAACTAACTACCATGAAATCCAAATTAATTCAGAAAACAGGTATCTCAATGTTGTTGATGGGGTTTGTCGTTTTATTCTCAGGATGTCCCTTTTCGGGAAGCGTGCCGATTGATAATGGAACGGTTGCCATTGCCGACCAGTTGAACGGTGAATGGATTAAACCCACCGACCTGACGGAAGAAAATCCTACCACTTACATGATTCGCCAGGGAGATGACAAATATCATGCTGTCGCCGAGAAATCAGAATATTCGACGGATGATGCCGAATATAATACAACGGTTTACAACCTGACCTTCAGCAATGTTTCGGGCGAAACCTTCATGAGCGCTCAGGAAGCGGGCACAACTACCTACTACTATTATAAATTTGCTTTCAATAAGGAAACAAAAGAGATCTCGATTACGGAAGTCAGCGACTATATCAAGGAGACCTTTAATACTTCGGAAGAACTTAAAAGCTTCATAGCCAACTACAAACAGTTGAGTTTCTTTTTTACCAATACTACCGATACTTATCAGATTAGGCCGTCGGATAAATAAAACCGGCTGATCGATTCCTGTTCAACAGGACTACAGGTTTCGTATCACGCCGGCTATGAGCCGGTTGAGCTTTTCTTCAGCCAGGCCTGCCGTCTTCACGATATCGTTGATATCGGCGGGCAGCAGGTTATCAGGATCGCATTCGTCGGTCAGGACTGAAATTGCCGCACAGGGCAGCCCCATGTGGTTGGCCGTAATCACTTCGGGAACTGTCGACATGCCTACAACATCGGCGCCGATGGAGCGCAGGTAACGGTATTCGGCGCGGGTTTCAAGGTTAGGGCCCGGAACGGCAGCATATACGCCGGAATGGATCCTGATATTCAGCGCATCAGCCTGCGACAGGATCAGTTTATTCAGATGGGCAGCATAAGGACGGCTCATGTCAGGAAAACGGGGGCCGAGTTTTTCGTAGTTGATTCCGGTCAGCGGATTGGCTGGTAAAAGATTGATATGATCATCCAGGAGCATAAGGTCGCCTTTTTTAAACGAAGGGTTGATGGCGCCGGCAGCATTTGAAAGCAGAAGATACCTGACACCCAGCGCTTTCATCACGCGTATGGGGAAAACGATCTGATGCATGGTATATCCTTCATAATAATGAAACCTGCCCTGCATGGCCAATACCTTTTTCCCGCTGAGGGTTCCGTAGATAAGCCTTCCCCGGTGATATTCCACTGTGGATAACGGGAAGTGGGGAATGTCGGCATACTCAATGGATTTTTCTATGGCGATCTGGTTCACCAGGTTACCCAACCCGGTGCCCAATACAATGCCTGTTCCGGCTTCGGTAATGCCTTCGGATTTTAGGAATGAGGCAGTTTCGTTAATGTTTTCAATCATTTTAATGGAATAATTTGTTGTACTTTCGGGAAGCGAATGTAGGAAATTCAGCCGGATAGATGATAACGCGAAGGGTGCAGGATTTCGCCTTTTTAACCATTGCCCGCCAGGGAGTATTAATGGAATAGGTAATCGTTGCCGGCTGGATTATTATTTATAGGGCACGACTCAGGAAATCGGGTAAGAGACCATGGACACTGATAATGAACAAAGCCTCGAAAGGCTCAGGATATTGCTGGAGAAGAACTTCTCGTGGCCGTCGGTTTATATGTTTAAGCTGATCATTCCTGCTGATAACCGCATCTTTGCCATGGTGAAAAATTTATTTCCCGAGGAAGCCAGGTTTTTCATCCGAAATTCAAAGTCGGGGAAATATATCATTATCACTGTGAAAGAGCTTATGCTGAATCCGGAAGAAGTCATTGCCCGTTACCGGGAAGCGCTTGAAATAGAGGGAATTATCATGCTTTGATCCGAAACCTGCAGGTTTTCCAGTGCAGGAATGAGGTATAAAGCATTGTGAAAGGCCGGGAATAACGAAGCCGGGAAAACCGGCAAATTGGCCGTTAAGTCATGACAGAGGACCCGCTATCGGGCCTTAAATACAACTTCCTTCAGAATGCTGTATTCATGCTCGAAATTGGACGTAAAAATTCCTTTTCCCAGGGATCGTTCTATTTCGGAACGCGTCCAGAAACGGCCTTCATCCACTTCGGAAGCGCTGATATGAAAAGGCCCTTCGTAAAGCGTTACAAATGAAAAAGATAGTTCCGATTCTATTTCCGTATCCCAGCGATACCGGGCTACCGGTTGTGGTTTGAAATCCTTCAGCCCGATTTCTTCGGAGGCTTCACGCTCAAGGGCTTGTTCAACAGTTTCGCCGAAGCTGATATGACCGCCAACCGAAGTGTCCCATTTTCCAGGTTGTACGAGTTTGTTCACCGGACGTTTTTGAAGGTAGATTTCACCTTTGCGGTTGATCACATGCAGATGAATAACCGGGTGCAGCAAACCGGGTTTGCCATGAACTGCAGAACGCGGCGCTTTTCCGGTGATTTTTCCTTCCTCATCGACCAGGGGAAGCCATTCTTCGCCGGCAAGCCGTCTGGCCTTGCGTCGATTTGAAATAAACTGCCCGATAAAGATAACGGCGAAAAGGATGTAGAATAATCCGCTGCTGATGAAAGCCCAGGCTTCCTTGCTCATAAAAAAGGCGGAATAGAGCACCAGCAACGTGTAGACCGTAAAAAACCAAAAGAGCAGCCTGACCATCTTTTGGATGGCTTGTTCCTGCTCAGGTCCAAAGGTGATATCTTTAAAGTAATGTTGGGAATAAAGCAGCAGCAGGTTCTTCCGCGAGAAGGCAGAAAGTCCGAGTACGGCACAGAAGATCAGGTTGATGAAAGCAGGTTTCAGCTTGAAGAAAATGTCGTTTTTGAGCAGCAGGGAAATGCCGCCCATTGCAACAAGAAGCGCGGTATCGAAAATGACGAAACGGTCAAGCCTTTTTTCTCTGGTATAGGTGTAAACGAGTTCAACGATTCCGGTAACGATAGCCACGATAAGCCCTACTTCCGTTCCCCATACTTCATCGGCGACGATGAATATGATAATCGGCAGTAGGCCGGGAAGCAATTTTTTAAGAAGTTCGGGAGGCAGGGAGTTCAAGGAAGGAAAAATTGAAAAACCTGACAGGCTTCGGAACCTGCCAGGTTTTTAGATGTAAGGGTTTTATTTTGCGTAGCTGATAGCCCTTGTTTCACGAATTACCGTGATCTTGATTTGTCCGGGATAGGTCATTTCTTCCTGGATCTTTTTCGACAGGTCGTATGCTATCTGGTTCGATTCTTCATCGCTGACTTTATCGGCTCCAACGATCACGCGTAATTCGCGTCCTGCCTGGATAGCATAGGTTTTCACCACGCCGGGATAGGCAAGGGCCAGTTCTTCCAGTTTGTTGAGGCGTTGTATGTAAGCCTCAACTACTTCGCGGCGCGCACCTGGACGCGCTCCGGAAATGGCGTCGCAAACCTGCACGATAGGCGCAATCAGCGATTCCATTTCTACTTCATCATGGTGAGCCCCGATGGCATTGCAAATATCCGGCTGCTCTTTAAATTGCTGGGCGATTTTCATCCCAAGGATTGCATGCGGCAATTCTGCTTCATTTTCGGCAACTTTGCCGATATCGTGCAGCAGGCCGGCGCGTTTGGCTTTCTTGACGTTCAGTCCTAATTCCGCCGCCATGGTGGCGCACAGGTTGGCTACTTCGCGCGAGTGCTGCAGAAGGTTCTGGCCGTAGGAGGAACGATAGCGCATCTTTCCGATCAGGCGGATCATCTCATGGTTCAGGTTGTGAATTCCAAGGTCGATGGCCGTGCGTTTACCGGTTTCGATGATCTCCTGTTCAATCTGTTTCTTGGTTTTTGCAACGACTTCTTCGATGCGGGCCGGGTGAATACGGCCGTCGGTCACCAGTTTGTGAAGCGAGAGGCGTGCAACCTCACGGCGTATGGGATCGAATCCTGAAAGGATGATGGCGTCGGGAGAATCGTCGATGATGATTTCGATGCCGGTAAGGGCTTCAAGGGCACGGATATTCCGGCCTTCGCGGCCGATGATGCGGCCTTTTATTTCCTCATTTTCAATATTGAAAACCGAAACGGTATTCTCAATGGCATGTTCAGCAGCCGTGCGCTGGATGGTTTCAATGACAATTTTCTTTGCCTCTGAATTGGCTTTTAGTTTGGCATCTTCAACAATTTCATTGATATGGACCATGGCTTCAGCCCTGGCTTCATCTTTAAGTATTTCGGTGAGTTGAGCCTTTGCTTCGCCGGCAGAAATTCCCGATATGGCTTCCAGTTTTTCAATCGTGACTTTGTGTTCGCGATCGATATCCTGTTGTTTCTTGTTGAGTATTTCTTTTTGTTGTTCTAAGTTAACCTGCAGATCGTTGATCTCTTTCTGCTTTTTCTGAGTCTCTTCTAATTTTTGTGAGAGTTGTTGTTCCCTTTGTTTGATCCGGTTTTCAGCTTTTGCAACATTATTGTTCCGTTCGTTGATAACCTTTTCATGTTCCGATTTAAGCTGGAGGAATTTTTCTTTAGCCTGAAGTATTTTCTCCTTTCTGATAACTTCGGCTTTTTCTTCGGCGTCGTGCAGCAGGTGGATGCTCTTTTTCTCGATGGCTTTGCGCAACAATGTTGTCGCTAAGATCAGCGCGATTGAACCTCCTGCAACAACCCCGATGGCAATCAGCATTATAGTGCCCATGGCGGTGTTGATTAAGGTGAAACAAATGCCGGGGCAGGTAGCAGAAAAAAAGAAAACCCGCTATTAATTCAGTGTTTTGGGAAACCCCAAAACGAAATAATTAGGGTAGCTCTAAATCGTCGGACTTCTGCTGTTATCCCTTTTTCAAGGGTACTACGGAGTAGCTGCGGCCTGTCCTGATATTCACAAAGCGAATCCCTGCAGGAAATGTGTTGAGTTTCCAAACGGCTTGAATTAATGCGGGTTAATCTTTTATGCTTTCAAAGAACGTAAGCGCCTTAGTCTTTTAACGTTTCGGTCAGTACTGCATCTATTTTAGCCAACGTGTCGTACAATTTGTCACTGGTGAAAGCTGCTTCAGTTTCAGCGGCCTGCCCTGTGATGGAAAAATGCAATGCTACCATTGCCAATAGATCCTGTGTATCGTTGTAGCTGAAATTCTCTGCATAGTGACCAATTTGCTCTTCAACTTGTTTTGCCGCCCTGCGGATGGCTTCTTCCTCTTCTCTCCTGACAAAAAGCCGGTAAGGCCTTGAGGCGATGGTGAGTGTGATAGCTATTTCATCCGCCATGGGTTATATCGTTTCAATCGTTTAAAAGATCAATGCACCTGTCAACTTCCCGCAATAACTCGTTTATCTTTTTCTTTGCATCTGCGGTTTCCCTGCCCTTCGGTATGGCGTGAGTTATTTTAAGTATTTGTATTTTTTGATCGAGGTCGTATATGGTTTGTTTTTGTTGTTCGTGCTTTTCTTCGAGTTGCTGGTATTTATGCTGCAATTCATCCAAAGACCGCTGCAGTTCCTTCATTTTATCGGCAACCTGCCTGCTTTTATATTCGAGGCCGGTAACCAGCGTACTTAGGTTCTGCATTCCTCAATCTATATGTTAATGTCTTGCATCAGCAAAAGTAACTATTAAGAAGAAGCAATGCAAGTAAATATTTATTCCTGTTATTACGTTGCAACATAACCGGTTGACTGTTACCTTGCCTGAAATTTCATTTGCCGTAAGGCGCGACTTTTTACTCAGGTTGCAGTTCATACGGCTGTTTAAATAACTCTTCTCTCATTGCGGCTACTCTTTTATCCCGGACCGGCTTGCTTATTTTCAATGATTCCGGGATATAATAATCGTCCGGGACGGTAAGAATTGTCCGGAAGTCAAAACCGCCGTCATCGTCTCTCATGCAATTCATTCCGCTGAGGATGTATCCGGTCCTTTCACTGTCCATTTTAAAGCTCCCGTCATCACGCATGGGATTACCGGAAGAAGGTTCATCCCCCAAAAACATTCAGAATGTGAAACTTCATTAAAATAATTTGCCAAAGCCTCCCATTTGGGAAATTCGTGATCAATCAATGTTTAGATTTGCACAGCATAAGAGGAACAGATAAGTAATAACCCTGCGATGTATTAACATCTTCTGGTTTGGTTTTAGCATTATCATAAACGGAAAAAAGGGAGAAAAATGGTCCTGATTAATTGATTGTGAAGATGATTCAGCAGTATTTAAAAATGATTCTGGGCATTTTTACATTGGTTTTCGGACTGCCGGAATCCAAATCTCAGGATTTTGTTCCGGTTTTTCCATTAAATAGTGAAGGGTATTCCTGCTTTCGTATTCCGGCCATTATCAATCTGCCGGGAGGTGAACTGCTGGCTTTTGCTGAAGGCCGGACCATGAATTGTGCTGATTTCGGGAACGTGGATGTGGTCATGAAGCGGAGCGCCGATGCCGGAAAGACCTGGTCGCCGCTCAAGGTTTTAATCGATAACGACTCACTTCAGGCAGGGAACATTACACCGGTTGTCGACCGTTGCGATCCCCGGTTTCCCCGTGGCAGGATTTTTCTTTACTACAATACCGGCAATGGCCAGGAGTGGGAAATTCGAACCGGAAAAGGCGTTCGTGAAGTCTGGTACATTACATCGGCCGATGGCGGAAACAACTGGAGCAAGCCGGTAAATATCACAAAGCAGGTACACTGTCCGAATCAGCCAGCCTATAATCCGGAATACAACGATCCAGCCGACTGGCGCGGCTTTGCAAACGGACCGGGTCATGCCATGCAGATAAAAACCGGGAAATACAAAGGGCGGATTGTTGTCCCCGCCAACCATACCGAAGGAAATCCCCAAACAGATTGGACTGATTGTTTTGCGCAGGCTTTCTGGAGCGATGATCATGGATCGACCTATCACCGGTCGGATAAACTCGGCATTCCAGGTTCAAATGAAGCTATCGCAGCAGAGCTTAGCGATGGATCGGTTATGATCAATGCCCGCAACCAAAAAGGAAATCCCCGGCTCAGGATTGTGGCTGTTAGTCACGACGGGGCCGGATCCTGGGATACAGCCTGGTATGATTCGCAACTCATTGATCCGGTATGTCAGGGCAGCCTGCTGGATACCAGGTTCAGGGGTATGCATATTTTGCTGTTTTGCAACCCGGCATCACAGACCGACCGGCAAAAACTGACCATAAAAGTAAGTACCGATAATGGCAAGGAGTGGAATCCAGGCCTTTGCGTGGTTGAAGGGGAGTCCGCTTACAGCGACCTGGTTAGAATTGACCGGAAAAATATCGGGGTGATCTTTGAAAAAGGCAGTGACGGAGGGATTTATTTTCTATCAGTCCCCCTGAAAATGGTTTTAAAGGGAAAAAAGGAATGAACCGGTTCGATTCCGGAGTGTTATATCTCAAAAAATTATTCTCAACATGCTACGTAAAATTCTCACCCGCACCATCCTGCTGGTTTCATTTGTAAGTCTTTTTACCGATATAGCGAGCGAGATGCTGTATCCCATTATGCCGGTGTATCTCCGTTCCATTGGTTTCTCGGTATTGCTGATCGGTATTCTTGAAGGCATGGCTGAAGCCACCGCCGGATTAAGCAAAGGTTACTTCGGAAACCTTTCGGATAAAATGGCAAAAAGGGCACCATTTGTCCGGTGGGGGTATATGCTGAGCGCCATTTCCAAACCCATGATGGCGGCCTTCGTTTATCCGTTATGGATTTTCTTCGCCCGTACCCTCGACCGGCTGGGGAAGGGAGTACGTACCGGCGCGCGCGATGCCATATTAAGCGACGAAACCACGCCGGAACATAAGGGAAAGGTTTTTGGCTTTCATAGGGCTTTAGATACGGTAGGCGCTGCAATTGGCCCGTTGCTGGCCCTCGTATACTTATATTATTATCCCCAGCAGTACAAATGGCTCTTCATCATTGCCTTTATTCCCGGGCTGATCGCGGTATTGCTGACTTTGCTGTTGAAAGACAAACAGGTTTCTTCCAAACAACGGTCTCAGGTGGGCTTTCTTGCTTACCTGGGATACTGGAAGAAAGCCGGTAAACAATATAAATTGCTGGTTATAGGATTGCTGTTTTTCACATTATTCAACAGTTCTGATGCTTTTCTGTTGTTGGCGGTTAAAAATCAGGGCCTTTCCGATACCGCCATGATCGGCGTCTACGTTTTTTATAATCTGATATATGCCTTGCTGTCATTTCCGGTGGGGATCATGGCCGACCGTATCGGGTTGCGCACAACGCTGGTTACAGGATTGTTCGTTTTTGCCGGAGTTTATGGTCTTATGGGATTTGCTGTATCGGTGCCTCAGTTTATTATGCTGTTCGGTTTTTATGCCCTGTATGCCGCCGCTACCGAAGGAGTATCAAAAGCATTGATAACAAACATGGCCGCCAGGGAGGAAACAGCTACCGCTATTGGTTTCTATACCAGTTTTGCCAGTATTTTCACAATGCTGGCAAGCAGCCTGGCCGGTTTTCTGTGGTTCGCATTGGGACCGCGGCCCATGTTTTTAATATCCGGTATCGGAGTGGCAATAGCTGCAATCTTCCTGGGTACAAACAGATTTTTAAGGGAGAAAACTACGGTTGGCAACTAGCTGGCTTTGATGATACGCCTGCGTTTTTCCTGTTTCATCCTGTTGGTATGGATGGGCGATTAACATTGTTTTGTTAAAAACCATTCAAGCCGGTTCCTGTTCAAATGGCTGATTCATTTTAAGTTTGCATTATGAAAAAAACATGGATATACTTAATCTTCTTCCTGCTGATATGCTATTTATCAGGGTATTCACAACAGGGAATTCCTGCCGGATACTTTGCATCTCCTCTGAAGATTAACCTGGAGGCCACAGGGGCATTTGCCGAGATCAGGGCTAACCATTTTCATTCCGGAATCGACTTCAAGACACTGAAAAAGGAAGGAATTCCGATCCTGGCGGTGGCCGACGGATTTGTTTCACGCATCAAAGTATCGCCGGTTGGTTTCGGAAATGCCTTGTATATCGACCACCCCTGCGGCTACACCTCCGTGTACGGTCACATGCTAAAATATAACAACCTGATCGGCAATTATGTATATAATAAACAATATGAAATGCAATCCTTTGCGGCAGACCTTTTTCCTGCCCGCGACCAGGATACATTTTGGATCAAAAAAGGAGATACAATAGGTTTCTCAGGCAATTCGGGAACTTCTTACGGAGCGCACCTGCATTTTGAAATGCGCACCACAATAACGGAACGCATCCTGAACCCTTACCTTTTCGGGTATGACAATACCGACCAGTATTATCCTTATTTCGACCTGTTCAAAGTCTATCCAATGGACAACTCCAGCAGCGTGGGGGCGTCTGATGAACCGGTTCAATATGGCGTCAGGAATCCTGAACAAGGGCTTTATTACCTTGATGGTGTTGACACGCTGTTCCTGTGGGGAAATTTTGCATTCGGGGTTCAGGCTTTCGATTACATGTATAACCATAAGGACAGGAACGGCTTTTACGGTTTGAGGATGCTGGTCGATAATGTACTCTGTTTCAGCATGCAATGCGACAGCTTTTCCTTCGATGAATCCCGAAATATCAATGCCTGTATTGATTATCCTGCGTATTATAAATCAGGTTACCGTATTGTGAAATCAAACCGGCTTCCGGGAAATGCCTTGTCATTCTTTAAGACTCCGGTCAACAACGGAGTGGTCCCCTTCACTGACGGAAAAGCACATTCCCTGGTTTTCGAGGTATATGATATCATGGGAAGGGTAAGCAGGCTTACGGTACCTGTAGTGAGCCGCCAGCCCGGTAAGATGGTATCGGTAACGGATATAGTGGATGCCGATACCATTTGCAGAATTAATTACGATATCGCAAATCGGGTAATGTACCATAATTTAGATGTCACGATTCCTGCAAGCGCTCTTTACGAAAACCTTGATCTGACGATCAAAGAGCTGCCCACAGCAAACGGTCTGTATTCGGCCCGGTATGCGGTGCATAATCCTGAAACCCCGCTTCAGAAAAATTATACAGTTTCCATTAAAGCCGATAAAGTTCCGGCCTCGCTGGCTGATAAGGCATTGATTGTATATATCAATTCGGGTAGCGGAAGGCGTTCCTCCGAAGGCGGAAAAATGGAAAGAGGGTGGATTTCGGCCGAAACCAACCGTTTCGGAGTATTTTCAATTGCTGTCGACAACCAGAAACCTTCTGTTAAACTGGTTCATCAAAAGCCATCAAAAGCAAAATCGGTTAAGGTTATTGTAAAAGACGACCTTTCCGGAATAGCCGGATACCGGGGCGAGATTAACGGGCAGTGGGCGCTCGTTGAATGGGATCCCAAGTACAGACTGATGATCTACAGGTACGATCAACTGTTAAAAACCGGAAAAAACGTCTTTAAACTTACGGTATGGGATAAAGCAGGAAATACCGCTGTTTTTACTACTCCGGTAAATAAGAAGTAAACATAAAGTGCTTGCAGCCGCGGAATACTTTTTATCTTTGCTGCATGCATGAAACCATTCTCATCCTCGATTTCGGTTCACAATATACACAACTGATTGCCAGGCGTGTGCGCGAACTTAACGTTTATTGCGAAATACATCCTTATAACCATTTTCCGGCCATAACAGGCGAAATTAAAGGAGTGATCCTGTCCGGCAGCCCGTTCTCGGTAAGAGATGAAGGAGCGCCCATTCCTGACCTCTCCGGTATCCGGTCAAAAGTGCCTTTGCTGGGTGTTTGTTATGGGGCCCAGTATCTGGCGATGAGCAGCGGTGGGGAAGTTCTTGCATCTAAAATACGTGAGTACGGGCGGGCTAATCTTGAATATATAGGCCCCGGATCTGATCTCATGCTCGGCATGTCGCAGAATTGCCAGGTGTGGATGAGCCACGGCGATACCATTCAGAAAGTTCCTGATAATTTCCAGATTATTGCAGGTACACGCGATGTGGCTGTTGCCGGATTTCAGGTGACGGGTGAAAAGACTTATGGAATCCAGTTTCATCCGGAAGTATATCATTCTACCGAAGGCGCTGTCCTGCTCAGAAATTTTGTTGTCGACATTTGCGGCTGTTCCCAGGATTGGACACCCGCCTCGTTTGTGGAAACTACCATACATGAACTCCGGGAGAAAATCGGCGACGATAGAGTTGTGCTCGGTTTATCGGGTGGCGTCGACAGCACGGTTGCCGCTGTGTTGCTCCACCGGGCCATCGGCAAACAACTTTATTGCATCTTTGTCGATAACGGTCTTCTGCGTAAGAATGAATTCGAGTCGGTACTGGCTTCCTATCAACACATGGGGCTTAACGTCAAAGGCGTTGATGCCGGCAAACAATTTCTCGCTGCCCTGAAAGGAATCATGGACCCTGAATACAAACGAAAAGCTATCGGAAGGACGTTTATCGACGTGTTTGACCAGGAGGCGCATCTTGTTGAAGGCGCAAAGTGGCTGGGGCAGGGCACCATCTATCCCGATGTTATCGAGTCGGTTTCAGTGAAAGGGCCTTCGGCTACCATCAAAAGCCATCATAATGTGGGAGGTCTGCCGGCATACATGAAACTGAAAATTGTCGAACCCTTACGGAGCCTTTTCAAGGATGAAGTCCGCAAGGTGGGGCATACGCTGGGTATCGACCCGGATATTCTTCATCGCCATCCATTCCCTGGGCCCGGTTTGGGCATCAGGATACTGGGCGAAGTAACCGCGGACAAGGTGAAGAAACTTCAGGAAGCCGATGCTTTATTTATCGAAGGACTCAAAAAAAACGACCTTTACGATAAAGTTTGGCAGGCCGGCGCTATACTGCTTCCTGTTCAAAGTGTCGGCGTTATGGGTGATGAACGTACTTATGAAAATGTTGTCGCATTGCGCGCCGTAGGCTCAACCGATGGCATGACTGCCGACTGGTCGCACCTGCCTTATGAATTTCTTGCATCCATATCCAGCGAGATCATCAATAAGGTGAAAGGTGTCAACAGGGTGGTTTATGATATCAGTTCCAAGCCTCCGGCTACCATCGAATGGGAATAGCAAGCGCAAGTGGGATTATATATAGCAGTACTTCATGCAAAAAAAATTCTTTATCTTCCTGTTAATCGCCGGTTTCCTGTTTCAGGCCGGATTTGCCCAGGAAGCTGCCATCAAACGGTCTACAGTCGTTGAGCAATATAAGGGCAAACCTTATTACCTCCATTTTGTCAAACAGGGCGAAACGTTGTTTGCTATTGCCAAAGCCTATAATGTGGATGTTGAGGTCATCAAAGCCGAGAATCCCGATGTGGAAAAAGAGGGGCTTAAGGTAGAAATGGTACTGCGTATCCCTTATGGTGAAACCTCCGGTCAGCCTGCCGCGGAAAAGCAAAAACAGATCTCCGATAAAGTAATGGATACTGTTAAATTTCAGGCCTCAAAACAGCAATTCATCGAACACGAGGTGAGCAAAAAAGAGACTTTGTATGGCATTTCAAAACAATACGGGGTTACCGTTGACGACCTGATAAAAGCCAATCCGTCGATGACCGAACTGAAAACCGGGATGATTCTGAAAGTTCCCGTTATACAGGCGGCTAAACCGACGGTTGAAGCCGAGAAAAAGAAAGAACCGGAACCTCCGGCACCAGGCGTTTCTGGAGACGGACTGATAGAGGTGAAACAAGGCCAGACGCTCTATAGTATTGAAAAACAGTATAATATTTCCGAAGAGGAACTGCTGCGCCTTAATCCGGAGCTGAAAGACGGGCTGAAAACAGGCCAGACGATCAGGCTCAGGGAAAATGCCGGGATCATGCAGAAAGGGAAAACAGTACTTCCCGGACAGGAGAAATCAGGGAAAACGGAAACTGTGAGTAATGCCGTATCTGCTAAACCGTTTGTAAAGAACAGCGGAAGAGTATTTGAGGTGGCTTTGTTGCTTCCTCTCAGGCTTGAAATGGCCGACAGTATCATTAAGACGCCGGTCGAAAAGCTCCCGGAACTGAATAAATATAAGACGTTCGATTTCTTTCAGTTCTATGCCGGAGCTATGATAGCGCTAGATACGCTGGAAAAAGAAGGATACCGGATAAACTTCCATGTTTATGATGCCGATTCCGAGAAAGATACCCTGAAAGTGAAAAAGGCGCTGCGCAGGAGCGAAATGGCCGGGATGGACCTGATAATAGGGCCTCTTTATGTGAAAAGCTTCCCGATAGCAGCGCGTTTTGCCTCGCAACACCAGATCCCGATTGTGAACCCCCTTTCCAGGAGAAATTCCATCCTCGAGAAAAATCCATGGGTCTATAAAGTTTATCCCGGCGACCAGGATATTGCAAATGCCCTTGCTTTGAGCGTTACGAATTATTACCCGGGCGCCAATATTATTTCGGTGTGCAATACCGATAAGGAAAACAAAGTGATGGCGCTTGCTTTTGCCGATTCGGTTAAAAAACTGAACTCCCCCGGATTGACGCTGACGCAGGTAATTTACCAAAATGCCGGTTTTTCAGGCGTAAGTAAAGTCATCGATCCCAAGCGTATGAATATTGTCATTCTCTTCTCAACAAACCGGTCGGTGGTTCCGGCTTTTGTTTCCAAACTGAATGCCTATTCAAAATCGGGAAATGTAGTGCTCTTTGGCATCCCGGGGTGGGAGGACATAGAGATGGAAACCGAATTCCTGATGAACATGGATTATCACCAGGTAGTTTCTTCATTTGTTGATTTCAGCGCCGGGAATACGAAACAATTTGAAACGGCATTTCGCGAAAAGTACGGCGCTCAGCCACTGATAGAGAAAGATGCTTTTCTCGGTTACGATATTGTCCGCTATTTTTTAGGCGCATTGTCAGCGTATGGCAAGGATTTTAACAAATTCCTGCCGGAGTATAACCTGCCGGGATTGCAATACAATTTCAGGTTCAAACAGCCTTTGCCGGCTAACGGCTATGAAAATACCGATGCCCGTATTCTTCATTTTAAGGATTATCGCTGGGTGGAGAAGAAAACCGATTAACGGTTATGAAATTTTCTGTTCTGATCAAAAATCGTTGATTGAATCTTCAAGGTTTGGATACATGTTATTGTTTCGAATCATGCTAAGAAAATCAACAACATACCAAAGTAGAGGAAAAAATGATTAAATTTATCGCTTAAAATACAAGGAACTGGGATGAAAGAAAAACTGACAATTGATAAGTTAATAGCAGAAGCCAAAGCCTTTTGTATAGCAGAATCAAATATTAAAAATGAATCTCTTTTTGGTGTAACTGACGGAAAAGCTGTTGGGACGCATATTGAGCATAAGTTTCAGGAACAACTGAATGCAAAATATGAAACAACAATAGGTTCGTCAGCATACGGAATTGATTTGCCGTCGGACGATATATTGACGGACATTAAAGTCACCTCAATAAAACAACCTCAATCATCTTGCCCCTTTAAAGATGCTAAACAAAAGATTTTTGGACTTGGGTACAACTTACTTGTTTTTGTTTACGACAAAATAGATGAACCAAAAACCAAAACCGCTATACTTGACTTTGTTAGTTGCTCATTTATATCAAAAGAGCGTACAGCGGACTACACGACAACATATCGTTTGTGCGAAATGGTTAAGGATAAGGCTAATGCAGAAGATATTGTTGCGTATCTGAATGATAAAAATATTCCTGCCGATGAAATAACACTAAATAAGTTAGCTAAACAAATTCTACAATCACCTCCAGCTCAAGGATATTTGACCATTTCAAACGCATTACAATGGCGGCTTCAATACCAAAGGGTAGTTTCTCTTACTGAGTCAGTAGATGGGATAAGTAAAGTTATTGATAAAGTGACCAAATAATGAGAATATTTGAAGCAAATATCTCATCACAAGTTTGTACTTTTTTTAAAGACTTTTTAATCAATCATTTAGCCTTTGAAGAAGCGAATCAAAAAATGTTTGATACCTTCGGTATCAATACTTTCTTTGATAATAATGATGAATTTCAGAAGCTGAAAGAATCTGTTTCTGATACCGCTAATAGTATATTCGAAGAACCAGACCGGGCGGAGTATGGTGATTTCCAAACAAACAGGGATTTGGCATTTAAAGTGACTAAACAATTATTCGAAATTGATAATTCACCTGAAATTGTAATTGAACCTACTTGTGGAAAAGGAAATTTTATTGTTGCATCGTTATCTTGTTTTAAAACTATAAAAAGGTTGTTTGGAATAGAAATATACAAACCCTATGTTTGGGAAACAAAGTTTAACATTATTGATTTTTGTCTTTCGAATCCTCATATTAACAAACCCGAAATTAATATTATCCACGCTAGTATTTTTGATTTTGATTTCAATAAAATTTCTAAACAATACCCACAAGAAAGCTTATTAATTATTGGGAATCCGCCTTGGGTTACAAATTCAAAATTGGGCAGTTTGAATTCTTCAAATTTGCCTCAAAAATCAAATTTTAAAAATCAAAGCGGTTTAGATGCAATGACAGGGAAAGGCAATTTTGATATTGCAGAATATATTACATTGATGCTTTTTGATGCTTTTCAATCTCATAATGGTCACTTAGCTTTTTTGGTTAAAAATTCAGTAATTAAAAATATTTTATTTGACCAAAAAGAAAAACAGTACAAAGTAAGTAAGATAGAAAAATATTGCATTGATAGTAAAAACGAATTTAATGTTTCTGTTGAAGCCTCATTACTGGTTTGTCAGCTCAATTCAAACCCAAGTATTGAATGTACTGAGTTTGATTTCTATAATAGAAATAAGAAATTGAGCTTCGGCTGGGTTAAATCTAAATTTGTTTCAAACATTGACGATTATAAAGCGACAAAAAATATAGATGGCGTTTGCCCTTTCGAGTGGAGACAAGGGATAAAACATGATTGTGCAAACGTTATGGAACTGGAAATGATAAGAGGACACTTTATTAATAAACTTTCCGAAGAAATTACAATCGAAGAAGATCTAGTATATGGTTTTTTAAAAAGTTCTGATCTAAAAAACACGGTAATTAAAAATACAAGGAAATTTACAATTGTCACTCAAACAAGAGTAGGACAAGAAACATCCTATATTCAACGGTTATACCCTGCGACATATAAATACCTGAAAAAAAACATTTCATCTTTTCAAGCAAGAAAATCGAGTATTTATAACGGAAAACCTTTATTCTCAATTTTTGGTATCGGGGAATATTCTTTCAAACCATACAAAGTCGCAATTTCAGGTTTGTATAAAACATTTCATTTCACATTGGTATTACCGCAAAATGGCAGACCTGTAATGCTTGATGATACATGTTATTTTATTGGATTTGATAAAATTGAGTTTGCTGTTTATACAATATTACTCCTTAATTACTACAAGACAGAAGAGTTTTTGAAATCAATTACGTTCTCAGATGCTAAAAGGGTTTTTACTAAAGACGTTTTGATGCGGTTAGATTTATTAAGTATATCAAGGTCTATTCCCCAAAAAGAAATTGAAGAACAGATAGACCATTTAAACGAGAAGTATTGTTTAAACATAAATATCTCAGAATGGGGAAATTTCATTCTTGAAATATCACCAATAAAGGAAAATCAATTAACATTATTTGATTGATAGAAACAATCAGGAAAGGCATATTTTGTGTATAAAACATTGGAGTTTAATTGGTAAATTCGAATCACCTGCTTTGCATCGAAGTTTGTGCCAATGGATAGTGCCGAAGACTACAATCCCCAATGTTTCATACACGCAAATACGCTAACGAAATATCAGTCTATTCAACCTGTCCCATGATCACCGTATAGTTTTTTCCGTACTTTTTGGCGCATTTCGGGCAGGTAGTGTACCACATGTACCATTTCTTCACTGCCATTCCTTTAGATTTGACGATGCTTTCATAGTCCTTGCACCATTTTCCGGTGTCGCTGAAAGGTCCTTCATACACCTTGGAATAAAATTTTCCGCTCAGCGTTACATTCTCGGCTCCGGGAACGGTCTTGTCCACGGCCAGGTAAACATCCATGTTCCACTTCGATGTGTGGTCGCTCAGGCATAGGTAATCCTGAACCGCAGCGCTTTCCTGCTTCACCAGTTTGTCGAGCCGTCGCATGGCTTTGTCGAAATTGAGCGGCATGTAAAAGAAGGTGCAAACATGCGATTTCAGGAATAGCTTGTTGTTCCATTCAATCATTTTATCATCCCATGGCGCCGGTTCAAAAGGAGGGCAGCAGATAGGTTCGTTTTCGGGTTGTGTTGTCATATAATTTGATCATTTAAGTTGCAAAGGCTTAACAGGATTATCAGTTCGGCACCGCATCAGGGGCTGATGCTTATTTTAAGTCAATAAAATTAAAAAATTCATCAGTTTCGGCAAATTATTTTTAAAGACTTTGTGTTTGCAGGATCAGGGTTGACCCTTGAAAAACTTTTCCATGAAACGGAGGCAGTCAGGCGCTTATGCTTTCATGGCTTTCCTGATGCCGGCTTTCAACGACAGCGATTTTATTATGCGGGCCAGTATAAAAATCAGGACAAAAACGGAAATAATGGTAGCACCCGACGGCAGGTTCATGTAGTACGAAATCAGAAGCCCGGTAAACGATCCCACAAAACTGATGATGATGGAGAGTAGCATAATCCGTTTCAGGTCGCTGACAAAAATGTTGGCAGTGGTTTGCGGAATGGTGAGATAGGAAATAACGAGGATAATTCCTGCCACACGGATGTGCAGTACGATGGCGAGCGCCACCAGCGACAGCAGGATATAATTGAACAATTCAACGGGGGCGTTGTGTGAGCGGGCATATTCTTCATCATAAGAGATGAAAAGTATGGTGTGGTAAAAAAAACCGAAAAACAAGATCGTAATTAAAGTAAGGATGAGCATCAGCCATAAATCGGGAACCGAAACGGTAAGGATGCTTCCGAATAGATAATTCATCAGGTTGGGGGCATAACCGGGAGTAAGAAAAATAAAGATGATGCCGAGGGCCATACCCAGCGACCATACAATACCGATTGCGGAATCTTCGCGGATTTCGGTCCGTCTGGAAGCCAGTCGTATGCTGAACGCCGAAAGCAGGCTGAAGACCACCGCCCCGATGATAGGGTTCAAGCCCAGGAAATAGCCGATCCCGATGCCCCCGAACGAAGCATGGGTAATACCGCCGCTGATGAAAACCATCCGGCGGGAAACAATATATGAACCGATGATGCCGCATGCCACCGACGACATCACAGCCGCCAGCATAGCGTTCCTGAAAAAGCCGTAGGAAAATAATTCTCGGATGGTATCAATCATGGTCGGGTAAGCTGTGTTGATGATCATGTTCGTGCTTCTGCAGGACAGTGTGGGGTATATCGCCATGGGTAATGATCTGCAACGGACAGTTGTAATCGGCTAACTGCTGTTCGGTGATGATGTTTGACCGGTGGTAATGCAGATATACATTTACACAGGCAATTGTTTTTACATAATAAGAGATAGTCCCTACGTCGTGCGTAACTATCATTATGGCCATTTTCTTGTTCAATTCGATAAGGCGTTGGTACAGGTCGCTCTCAAAACGGTTATCGACAAAGGTATTGGGCTCGTCAAGAATCAGCAGACGGGGATTTGATATCAGGGCACGGCAAATGAATACCCGTTGCAACTGTCCGCCCGAAAGTTCGCGGGAAGTCCGGTGGGCAAGCCCGCCGATCCCCATCTGTGCCAGCAATTGATGAGCCCTGATATTATCATCCTTCGAATACCGGTAAAACCTTCCGCGTGCCGACATGAGCCCCGAAAGCACAATGTCAAGCACGGTGATCGGGAACTTTTTATCAACCTGTGATGCTTGTGGAAGGTAACCGATAAAACCGCCGGATCTTTCGTCCGACCGGGTCACCGTTCCTTTAAGGGGTTTGATCAGGCCAAGCAATACCTTGATCAGCGTGGTTTTCCCGCCACCGTTAGGACCGATCACGCCAATAAAATCGAGATCGTTGATCTCAAGGTTCACATCCCTCAGGACAACTTCGTCGTTGTATCCGGCGCTTACATCGGTGAGCTGGATGAGTTTTGTCATGGTCTGGATTTTGAACTGAGGTTTTTAGCCGGAATATCCCCCGGTTTCTGATTTGCCATGCTTTGGGCGATAAGGTCGGCCAGATGCATGATGTTTGTTGTCCAGTTATATGCCATCGGGTCAAATGTAACCAGCCGTCCGTTTATCTGTTTTGCGATAGTTTCCGCGTGACGGGTATCAAATTCCTTGGAAACAAAAATAACGCTTATCCTTCTGGCTTCTGCAAGGTCGATGATTTCGCGCATATGCACAGGCGAAGGGTCCTTGCCTTCGTGTTCGATGCTCAACTGGTTCAGGCCGTATTCGCGCGCAAAATAAGCCAGGGCAGGATGATAAATCAGGATAGATTTGCCCTGGTGAGGCTCAAAGAGACTGGTGATATAACGATCGGCCGAGTCGGCTTCATGCAGGAAGGAATCCAGGTTCCTTTCATACAGCGTCTTTGAAGAGGAGTCATACCGGCAAAGCGCTTCGCATATTGACCGGGCTTGTATCCTGACGGCATCAGGCGACAACCAGATATGCGGATCGACAGCGCAGGATGCATGCCCTTCGTGCGAATGCCCTTCGATCATCGTGATACCAGATCCCGTATTCACAATCTCCAGTCCCGGATTTACGGCTTTTACCCGCTCAACCCATGCCTTTTCAAAATCAAGCGCCCCGATGGTAAAATAAATGCCTGCTTTGGAAACCTTTTCCATATCACGGGGCGATGGTTCGAAAGTTTCATGGTTGCCGCCGGGAGGGATCATCACCCCGCACTCAAGTTTACCGCCCGAGATCCTGTCGACAAGGTATTTCTGTGGCAGAATGCTAACAACTACGCTTGCCTCCTGTCTGACAGTCTTATGGGGTTTGCAGGAGAACAGGAGAGGAACCAGGCATGCAAGCCATACGAAAGGAAAAAGTGTACGCATCAATAATTACATTTTCAGGAAACAAACTTACGCAGTTCTGTCCATTTATTAAAGCAAAAAACGATTTTTGGAATAAAGCTGAAGGCTTCCACGGGGCAAGGTTTTCTTCGGATATTGACGCTGCCGGAAGAGTGCGAACTTCTGATCCTGATTCTGATCCAAGGGTTTCCGGCTATCATGAAAAGCAGTTCAATAAATATCCATTGTTTTTTTCGAATTGGCGGCTATCATCCTGTCATTGATCACCATTCGTGTTGATTGCGCTTTTTTCGTGCAATTCGTGGCTGAATGAGTATAGGTATAAATTTTCTTATTCCTTAGGCATGCTCATTCCATATTTCCCATGATAATTCTGCCTGCCGCCGGAGCATATCAAGTCCATTTTTGACCGAAGCGCCTTGCTGAAGTCCGTTCCTGAGGAAAAGGGTCATTTCGGGATTATAAACCACATCGTATAGCAGATGCCTGTCCGTTAACGACGAATAGGGTATGGAAGGGCATGAATCCGTATCGGGGTACATCCCTAGCGGGGTGGTATTTATGATCAGCAAATAATCGCCAAGAATTGCTTTATCCAACTGTCCGTAAGCGAGCCTGTCGGATCCTGGATTCCGTGAAACTAACCTGAAACCGATATTGAGTTGGCCCAAGGCATACTGAACAGCCTGTGCCGATCCGCCGGTACCAAGGATCAGCGCTCTGTTGTACCGTGCGTCAAGCAGTGGTAATAAGGAATCCCTGAAGGCAGGGGCATCGGTATTGTATCCTTTAAGCTGAATTCCTTCTTTCCGGCGGCTGATCCGGATACAGTTAACGGCGCCGATTTTTTTCGCGGCTTCGTCCAGATCATCAAGGTATGGGATAACCGGTTTTTTAAATGGAAGGGTGACATTCAGCCCTTCGAGTTCAGCGCGATCCTCGGCAATTTTCCTGATCTGCGCGGCCTCATTAACCGGAAACAGCTCATACCGGCAGCCTGCGATTCTTTCGTCCGAAAATTTCCGGGTGAAGTATTCCCCGGAATACGAATGACCCAGGGGATTTCCGGTCAGCCCGAAAAGTCTCATGGTTAGTTTGCCCGCTTTTTCGAAAGGGAAAGTGCGATCTTGTACAGGTAATAGAGCAGAGCGGCGCCCAGGATTACGATCACGACCAGGTCGATGATGTGGCTGTATTTCATTACTTCTCCCCAGTTTGATTTCAGTTTGAAACCGACATAAGTCAGGAATGAATTCCAAAGACCGGCGCCGACAATGGTATAAATGGAGAATTTCACAAGGTTCATTTTACCGAAACCGGCAGGGATGCTAATCAGATGCCTGACAATTGGTATAAACCTGGAAATCAATATGGTGATTTCGCCTTTCTTGTCAAAGAAATGCTGTGAAACTTCCAGGTGATGCGGATTCAGAAGTAAAAATTTCCCGAAACGGTGAACAAATGGTTTGCCGCCATAGAATCCAATCGTATATGAAATCAATGAACCGGTAATACTTCCGAGCGTACTCGCAATGATGGCTCCCGTAAAAGTGAATTGCCCGTCGACAATCAGAAAGCCGACAAAGGGCATGACGGCTTCGCTGGGAACCGGAAAGACCATGCTTTCGAGCATCATAAGTATAAAAACTCCCGGGTAAGCTGTTGCCCCGATTACTGCAACAGCCGTGCTGGCAATCCATTCAGTTAGTCCCATGAAACAATGAGTTGGTTAGAAATTTTTGGTATAATGTTTATTCAATGAGTTGATGAAGCAGGGTTTTATAATCCGTTGAGTTCAACATAGGTGCTTATTACATCCATAATGGAAGGATCGAGGCGCGCCTTTTGGGAATACTCCAGCAATGACTTATGACCTTCATAATCGAGCGGCAGCGTCAGAAAAAGTTCCCTCACGGCTTCTTTTGTATTACCGGCTTCAAGCAGGTACGCAATCCTGCGGTAAAGGAAGTCAACGTTCGAAGGCTGGAGGTCGATGCCTTGTTCGATCAACTCAAGCGCTTTGTCGATATCGCTTAATTCTTTGAAGTACAGATCGGAAAAATCGAGCCATATTTCAGGATTCATAGCATCAAGTTCGGTAACATGCTGGTAAGCTTCAATGGCTTCGTCCGCAAGCTTCAGGTCGTTGTAACAATCGGCAAGAATATACCAGTAATCGGCATTCTGGGGCTCCAGTTTCACCGCCTGTTGCATGAATGGCAAAGCTTCCTGCTTTTTCCCCAATTCATCGGTACAAATGCCGATCCCCATCCAGGCGTCAGAAAGCTGATCCTCCAGTTCTATGGATTTCCGATAGTATTCGATGGCCGTATCGTATTTCTTCAACTGCTCATAACAGTCGCCGATATAATAATAAACCATCGCATCAGGTTTCTCGTATTCGAGGGTCTGCTTATAAACCCTGATTGCCTGACGGAAGAGTTCCATGCTTTCGTAGGTCTGTGCCTTGATATAGTATGCCGGCATAAATTCCGGGTCAATGGCGATAGCAAAATCGAAAGCTTCGATGGCTTTCTCAAAGAGTTCCAGCGATTTATATGCCATCCCCAGGTTGTACCAGCCCACCCCGGAATAGGGGTTTTTATTGACAACCTCATCGAAAAAGGCTACCGATTGTTCATTCATCGAGCCAATTTCAAAACAGTATCCTATTTCATACAGGACGCTTTCGTTATCAGGAAACAGTTCATAGGCTTTTTTCAGATAGACGAGGGCTTTGTCATACAGGTTCAGGTTCTCATATTCGAAGGCAATGTTCGTATAAATTTCATCAAGGCCTTCACTGACAAATTTCAACGCTTTTCGATACTCCCGGATGGATTCTTCATGTTTGTCCATGGCGCTCAGAACGCCAGCTTTGGTAATCAGGATATCGGGATTGTCGGGTTCGGAAGGCTGAATTTTTGTGAGCAGCCTGAGCGCCTTTTCAGGTTCATCATTGTTCACAAGATATTGGGCTTTGAGAAGCTGAAAGGTGCTGTCCGAAGGAAAACGTTTTAAACCAAGCTCAATGGCTTTCAGGGCACTCTGAAAATCGGACCCGGAAAAATAATGATAAACAATGTCTTCGAGTTCCTGCGAATCGAAAAATGAGGAGCCGTTGCCTTCAGAGTCTTTCTCAAACCGCTCGAGCAATTCCCGCATATAATCCTCATCTTCATCGAAATTATAGTCCATTATATATCCTGCCTTTCACGGTGCAAAAGTAATAAATTTCCTGCATGCATCAGAATAGGCATTGTGTATCAGCCAGATGTTTTTATTCGCCGGATTCCTTTGCAAATAAGGATTTCAAGCGCAGTGAGGCAGGCCTCGGCTCATTTATCTATATTTGCATACCGATATTCAAAACAGGAATTCTATGACCCTTATAAAAAGCATTTCAGGTATTCGCGGAACGATAGGCGGCCCACAGGGCAATGGTCTCACGCCTCCCGATATCGTTCGTTTTGTTGCTGCTTACAGCGTTTTTATAAAACGGAATAATCCGGGAAAACGGATCAGGATCATTGTCGGGCGCGATGCACGGACCTCAGGATTTATGGTGAACCAACTGGTTACAGGAACGCTGATGGGTATGGGAATTGATGTAACCGATATCGGTCTTTCAACTACGCCCACCGTTGAGGTTGCCGTGATCGACAAACAAGCAGAAGGCGGAATAATACTGACCGCCAGCCATAACCCGGGGCACTGGAATGCCCTGAAACTGTTGAATGATAAAGGGGAATTCCTTAATGCTGCCGATGGCGCCCAGGTGCTTGAAATTGCCGATGCCGGTGATTTTGGCTTCAGCGAAGTGATGGCGCTGGGAAATTATGATACCGAGAGCACTACGATAGAAAGACACATACAAAAAGTGCTGGCATTGCCCCTGGTTGATGTGGAAGCCATCCGAAAAGCGGGATTTTCGGTGGTTGCCGATTGCGTGAATTCTACCGGTGGTCTGGCCATCCCTGCTTTGCTGCACGCTTTGGGAGTAAACACGGTTCATGAATTGTACTGCACCCCTGACGGGCATTTTCCGCATAATCCCGAACCGTTGCCTGAAAACCTGGTTGATCTGTCGGAAACGGTCGTTGATAAAAAAGCATCGGTTGGTTTTGCGGTAGATCCTGATGTAGACCGTCTTGCTATCGTTTGTGAAAACGGTGAAATGTTCGGCGAGGAATATACACTGGTTTCAGTCGCCGATTATATTCTGAAAAATACCCCCGGCAACACGGTTTCAAATCTTTCCTCTACAAGGGCGTTGCGTGATGTGACCGAAAAATATGGCGGCAACTATTTGGCATCAGCGGTTGGCGAAGTGAACGTGGTTGAAAAAATGAAGGAGACCGGCGCTGTGATTGGCGGAGAAGGAAACGGGGGGGTGATCTATCCCGAATTGCATTACGGACGCGATGCGCTGGTCGGAATTGCCCTTTTTCTGACACATCTTGCCAAATCGGGAAAGAAATGTTCGGAGTTGCGCGACGCCTATCCTTCCTATTTTATTTCAAAGAATAAAATCACCCTGGAAGAAGGCATGGACGTTGATGCAATTATCCGTTCCATCGAAAATAAATACGAAAAGCAGCCGAAAATTACCGTTGACGGGCTGAAGATAGAATTTGACAAGGAATGGGTGCATCTGCGCAAATCGAATACAGAACCCATTATCCGCATCTATTCCGAGAGCGATTCCTTGGCCAAAGCCGACACCCTGGCCAGGAAGATTATGAACGATATCGGCGATATTGTGACCGGACGTTAATAATCTGCTGTTGATAACTATTGAAAACCTTCGGGCGCCGGAAATTGACAAAACTTCCTATTGGCTTATCTTTACCGCTTTCAACAGTAAATAAGCGTATTAACCAGGGAAGAATTCCGGTATGGATTTCCATGATATCCCGGGAATCTGCCCTGGACAAAATTTCAGGATCATGGCGTCGGCTAAAAAGAAAAAATTCCGGAAGGCAAAATTCTATAAGGTTGAATTCAAAATTCCGGAAGCATTACATAAACAGGTGAAGAAATACTGCAAGAAAAACGGCATTACTCCCAATAAGTTTCACCGCCGGGCTATCCGTGAATACATTGAACTTCATGCTAAGTATCCCGAACATCGCGAAGATGCCGTAGGCCCGAACCAAATGTCAATTTTTGACATCATTGAGAATAACAAGGAAGAATAGAAAACTGTTGCGCAGGGGAATTCCTTCCGGTAATTTTCATCGCGCCTATTAGGGGCTGTTTCCCGTTTTAATTTCCCTGAATAAAACAAGAGGCTGACTTAATAGCGCAGCCTCTTATTTTATTATGATCCCGCTGAGATCCGTTTTTCTCCGTCTCTCAGATCAGGATATTTCAGGTGAACGAATTTCAGTGCTCACGGGACGAAAATTAAAAATTGATTTTAATGTTTGCCAGGAATTCCCTTCCGGGACCAGGCTGATACGAATTGCCGTCAGGATCAGGTTCCGTGAAAGCCATGTATTTTTCTCCGGTGAAATTGCGGGCATACAAACTACATTCCCCGTTTAATTTCCAGAAATTCCACAGGTAAGCAATACGGGCGTGGTACAGGTTGAATCCGTCCTGCCAGTTCTGGTAAATGGCGGGATCCATTTCCCCGCTGTATGCCTTGGCATCGGTATAGATGGCCCATTTTGACTGGTATTCGGTGGCCAGACTGAACTGCAGGTGATGGTTAAGTTCATAGGTTACTTCGGCATATAACTGGTGTTTTGGCGAATTGGGCAACCACTGTCCCGAAGCAGGAGGGAGCGTGAGAACATAAGCTGTATCGGTGTATACGGGGTCAACGTCGGCTGATGTATACTTGTAATCGGCATAGGTATAGGAGAGTTGCAGTGTCAGGTTTTTCAGGATGGCGTATGACAGGTAGGTTTCGATACCGATACGGTCACTGTTACCGGCATTACCATAAAATACCTCCTGGTTGCCGCGACCTGATTGTTTGAACCGGAAGAAATCATTCTCGGTTTTCATTGAGAAGAAAGTAGCTTCATAATTCAGTTTTTCTCCGAGGAAGCCGCGGATACCGGCTTCAATACAATTGGAGGTTGCCGGGACGAGGTAGGTGTTGAATCCTGAATAACCGACCGGGTTATTGGCCAGTTCTTCCGTTGAGGGCGGCATAAATCCCTGGCTGAAGTTGGCAAAAAGGTTTAGCTCGTCAGTGAAACCGTAGCTGGCCCCGATCCTAAAGGATGTTCTGGAGAAGTTTTTGGTGGTTTTAGCCGTATCAGGTGCATACATCTTATTGGTCAGCTCATTGTTCATGTCGTCGTAACGGAAGTTTGCTATCAGGCTAAACTTGCCGAATTCAATTTTATCAAGGACAAAAATCCCGCTGCTGCGCTGATAAATAATCTGATTTGCCAGCAGGCTGTCGTTTTCGAGGTTTGTTTCATCCGTGCTTTCTACCCTGTCGGGATCGCTCATGCTTTGTAATTTATACATGTCGATATGCTGCCATTTAAAGTCGGTCCCGACGCTGAACGTGTTCTTTAAATTGTTTACGGCCATATGCAGATTGTATTGGGCGCTTAGTCCGGGATTGGTAATGGAACGGTATTCGGCACAACGGTTGCTGGTTTCTTTGTATCGCCAGGACCTTAGGAATGAGGTAGCTTCAATTTCCTGCTTTTCGCCGAGTTTATAGGTTGCATGGATGCCGGCAGTGGTGCGGTTGGTTTTCTGGTATTCGTTAAACGGGCATGCGTCTGGATTAGCCTGCCTCAGGTCATTGAATTGTCCCAGGTTCAGCCCTTCAGGGTTCTGCTGGAAGTAATCGGTGTGGGAGATGATCTGCGTTACCGACAATTTCTTTGAAGGATGGAAAGTTACTTTTTCAGAAAGCTTGTTGCTCCAGAACGCCTGGTGATCGCGGTAACCGTCGCCGCCGGTACGTGAATAGCTGATGCGGTAATCAAGGGATTGCTTACTTCCGTTCAGTTGAATGAGCGATTTGGCGAAGCCGTTAGAGCCCAGGGATTGGCTTACTTCTCCGCCGACGGGGTTGGGCCCGCCGTTCTGCGTTGTGATGTTGATGACCCCGGCAGCGCTGCCGCCACCGTATAAGCCGGCTGCAGGACCTCTCAGGACTTCTATTTTCTGTACTGTTGACCAGTCTACATCATATAAATCGGGGGTGAAGCCTGAAGGGTCATTTACAGGTATGCCGTCGATGAGTACGCCTATGCCGCGAAGTCCGCGTTCGGTAAGAATGCCCTGTCCGCGAATCGACAGATGAACTCGTTCGCCGTCATGCTGGTTGTCGATGCGCACACCGGGAACGAGTCTCAGGGCTTCCTCGGCGCCGATGCCCTTCGGCATGATCGAAAGCATCCGGGGAGTAACCAGCGACATAGCGCCGGGATTTCTTTTCAGGGTAACCGGCAAGCGGTTTGCCGTGACAATTACTTCTTTTAATTGTAAAACTTTGGTTGAATCGGTAGTTCTTTGTTGACCGAAAATTGCACCGGACATAAAAATCAACAGTGCAACGAAAAATATTTCTTTTCTCATTTTAACTCTTGTTTGGGATAAATTCCATGTTCCGTCAGTCCTTATCGTTTCAAGAAAAACGACGGAAGCGGGCGACGGAAGTCATTGTGATTAATCAGTCTTTGAGGATCGGCGGACGAAAAAGTCATACAAACCGGCATGGGGTCATCACCAGTGTATAAGTCCATCCAGTCGCCATCCTGAAGCGGTTTGGCAGAAAAATCTGTAACAGCCGTGGCCTTCACCGGACTTCAGCATAAAACAGCCGGTGAAATCATAGTCAGTCTTGTCTCTGCATCGCTATCAGGAAATTTTGGGCGGGGGAGAGGGCGTTATTAAAACCTGTGATATGTAATGAAAGCCTAAACCTGTATAAATAAAGTCGGCAAAAGGGAAGGCAAAAGCCAGGACAGGCCGTTGTGGCAGGTATTTTTGATTATACTGTGTTTTCCTTCTTTTTTCCGTTTCTTTTTTCGATGTATGACTTTTATGAAAGCCGGCGATCAACTGTTTTTCCTTGGTATCGTTGTAACAATAATAATATTTATGCTGGTCTCTGGTTGCCGAGGAAATAACATCATACATCTGTCCTTTATAGGCAAACTCCCTGCCTGGCCTTATCCACATGATTCCTTTCTGAAAATCAAGAGGGAAAACGAGCGTGACACGTTCTCTTTCGTCCTTCGCTTTCCTGATCTCACCGGCGACTTCCCAGCGGATGCGGGTCTGAAATATCCGGAACAGATAGTATCCGCCACCTGCATTAAACAGGAAGAAAACTACCAATAAAATGGATATGCTCTTTTTCATTCTCCGGTTGAAATACCTTTCGAAACCTGTCAGTTAAACGAGATTGCTGCTGACAGGCAAAAAGGTTTAAACGGCGCACCAAATATAAAAACATCGTGCGGTGTTTATGCTGTTATTGCCGGAAAAACCTGATGAAAATAAAGGATATTCTGAAGAGGATTCCATTCGGCCTGAAAAGTCACGAAAAGCAGGATGACATAATAAGTACACCTGATGCAGGATGCCGTTGGGCAACAGTAACGGATTTCATCAGGGAATCCTGATGTTTCAGGGCCTGCTTCCAGCCTTCGATAATGCATCCTTTACCGAGGCCTTGAAAATATTGAATGACCACGTTGCACCGGAAATAGCGTCAATCTTGTTAACATCCTGATATTTTAACAGGCTGTCGGGGTAAGCCCGGACGCCTTTCCAATCGTTCCTGCATTGCTGAATATATTCAGGATTGCCGGCAAAGTGTTTCTCGTATTTCTGATTGAAATATTCGTGTTTGACCGAATCGCGGATGAAGAAATCCACATGGATGATCTTTCCGTTTTTAACGTCGATCCTGGTAAAACCATAATAGGGTTCATTCGTATACGAAGCCCTGGATACGCCTCGATAATGGCCGTCCTTGTATGTTATGCCGATGGTGAAGGCAGTCAGGGCTAAAACCGATAAAACAACAGTAATCTTTTTAATCATAGGTCGTGGGTTGTGGCGATCAATACGCGCTTTTAATAATTATAGATACGCGGGGGAACAAATACCCTGTGCAAAACAGGAAATTTTTCAATACAGGAAGGAACTTTCCCCGATAAACCAGGGAGGACGCTGTATCATCGATCCGGTAAAATTACAGATCCAGGTATAAGCTTCCTGCAACGGAATAGAATAACAAGTTGCGGGGGATGAGGAAAAATTTCTGACTTGGACGAAAGTCAACCCAACTTTGAACCCCTGCGGCAATTCTGATCATAAAATTCAGCATGTATTTATTTCAAGGATAGGTTTGTCTTTAATGTGGACCGTAATGTGAATATATATCGACTATACAGCTTTTTCATTATAGACGGATTAATAATCTACATTAAAATGCCTGAATAATCGCCGTGAATTACGCATTAATTTTTTAATTGTGCAAATGTGTTTTACCGCCGGTAACGTCTTGCCCGAAACTTCCAGAATAACCGACAATTTTATCTCCGGCTGAAAGTGATATAATCAGCGCCCGCAGGAGACTGTTTTGTCTGGCAAACAACCGGCGGGCGCAGGTAGATAGCGTATAAATTCTGCTAAATCATGGCGGAATGAAGAATGGTTTAGAATCCCAGTTTCTTTTTTATCTCCTTCGGAACAGCATCTTTATGCACCATGATGGCGATGGTGTTCAGCCTGACATAAGCTTCCGACATGTTCAGATAACCGCCCGATTCATTACTGTCGGCAGCCCATGAGTTTTTTGTGATATAATATACGGTACTGTCCTGATCGCGGGTGATCCCGGTAATATGCATCAGGTGGTCGTCGGTGGCTGAGAAATTATCGAAGGCAGCCTGTCTCATTTCCTGGGTCACGGCTTTCTGGGGAACAGGTTTGTCGAATGAATAAAATTGTTTCTGACGTTCTTTTTCCGGAATGTTTTCCCACTTACTCCGTTCGGTATTGCTGGCCGATTCGAGTTTAACATCCGGCACGATGGCGACTCCGTTCTTGTGTGAGAACCCTTTGTCGCTCACGTCGCCATCCCACACAACCGTGTAACCGTTTTTGAGGGCATGATTCAGGGTGGCGATCAGGTCGTCAATGGGTACATTGTAATAAGCGCCCGATGACCAGTTATCCGGAATTTCGAGGATAAAAGGCTGATAAAAAGGATGATGGGTATAGGACGTCAGTTCGATGTAATCTGCCGGATTAATTTTTTTGGCTCCTTTAACCGGAGAACCGGTTGCAGGCAAAGGCCCGAGATAGACATCAAGAACGGCGCTGATGGCATTAAACCAGTCAGGACTGAGTTTGCCGTTCGGGTTTTTTACCAGAGCATCCAGCATGCCTTTCAGAACGGCTTCCATTTCGGAATGCATGGGTTTGGTCTGTCCGTTGGCAAGACCCGGATAACCGGCTTCTGTCATAAGCCCGGATGCAGCCACAGTATTCATTACATCATGAGCCTGTCCACCCTGACTAAAATTTGTTGTTCCGTGACGTCTAACGAAATCGCGGGCTTTTTGTTCATAGCACTTTCTTACAAAAAACATTTCCGATAAATCAAGGGTGTCCCCGGTAATACGCATGAGTTCTGACTCAATGAATGAAGTGGCGGCGTAACTCCAGCAGGTGCCCGAAGCATACTGGTCTTTTACCGGGGTAGTTTTCAGCCGGACGGCTTCGGTGAAAATATACTTTTCGGGCTGGACCGTGTCCTTTTCCTGTGCATAAACGCAAAGGGCGTTCGTGAAAAACGAAGCTACAAGCAGAGGAGTGATGACAGTGAATAATGATTTCATAGGATGGTAAGGATGTAATCAATTCCCAAAATTACTGATTTGTCTGAAATCGGAGGCAAGTAAAAAAAGGAAGAATGCCATGTCGGAATTTCCAGGAAGAGAGCCGGAGATGTTGCTTTCAGCCGGAGGGTATATGCAAAACCTGCCGGCTTGTTTCCGTAGTGAATGATGAAACCTGTGATCCGGGGGCTTTAACCGGGGAGCCGTAGTTTCCGGGCAGGCGATCAACCTCTCATCGCTGCTTTAATTATATCTTTTTCCTAAACTGAAACTGATATAAGCGGTAACGAAATAATGGTAAGGGTCTTTGAACGCCATGATGGGTATGGCTTTCGGTAAAAAATCGACGATAATGCCTGTTTCAAGCGCTTTGATCCGTTGGTTGTATTCTCCGAATTCGAAACTGAATCCGGATTTGGCATAGAGGCCCGGGTACAGTTTTATATCGCTGAAGCCTTCAAGAAAAGGCCCCCGCCCGGCGATATCGCAATCGGCATTGTTATAATATCCCCGGTATGGAAAATGCTTTTCAGGATCATATTTTTCAAGCTGCAGGTCATAATAGGTAAACATGTCCTGCTGGGTATAATAGGCGATATAAAGGTAAACGGGTTTTGCCAGGGAAAGGGTAGGGCCGCCGTAACAGAAGAATCTTACTTCAACGCCGCCCCAGTATGGTTTGCGGTTCAGCAATTTTTGCTGCCCGAAGCCGGCGCGCAGGATGTAAACATTGTTTTCTTTTCCGTAAACATATTGCCGCGCATTGGGGATGTACTCGTTGTATATTTTCGTTTCCTTTGGCGATTTCATTTCAAGAAGGTCGAATTCGAGCATCCGCTTTTTGAAATAAGTTTTGTTTTGCCCTAAACGAAATCCCAAACCGTAGCCCAGCGTGTGCAATGAGAGCGATGCAGCCATCTCTTTCCGGTACAGCAATCCTTCGGCAATGGTGTCATAATCCGTCATATCCTGTGCCGGAGACAGCGCAGGAGATAAAAGCAGGAAGATCAGGATGACAGGATACTGAATTTTCATAATGAAGGCTTAATACAGGAACAAACCGGCCAATTCTGCCCATGAAGTATGCTTTATGGGCAACAGTTGTGTGTTTAAGCCATGCGGTTATCGCGATTCAACCCGGTAGCGGCTGGCTTCACCATACGCAGCGCATTGTTCCGAAGTGCTGCAGGAGGAAAGCAATATGCTGAGTATTACAACAGTGGCAAGAAGGGCTGCAATTTTCTTCATGTTATTCGTTTGAGTAACAGTTCTGGTTATATTATACTGATGCAAAAATATCTACTTTTAATGATATAACAAAAAAATACCATTATTATTGTATCCTAAAAACCGACTAATTTTCATGACAAGAATTAATCCGCGAATTGAGGAAGGATGGCGGGATGCCTTATACGATGAGTTTCAGAAAGACTACTTTATTGCGTTAAAACAGTTCCTGATTGAAGAAAAAAGCATGTACAGGGTTTATCCTCCGGGGGACCGTATTTTTGCAGCTTTCGATTATACGCCCTTTGAAAAGGTTAAAGTGGTGCTGCTCGGGCAGGATCCCTATCATGGTGACGGACAGGCACATGGGTTGTGTTTTTCAGTGCCCGATGGCGTACGTCAGCCGCCCTCGCTGGTTAATATATTCCAGGAATTAAACAATGATCTCGGGATAGCGCCTCCAAATCATGGTAACCTGGAGAAATGGGCACGGCAAGGCGTGTTGCTCCTTAATGCAACTATAACAGTGCGGGCCAATATGGCCGGATCGCATCAGAATAAAGGCTGGGAAATATTTACCGATACTGTCATCAAAGCCCTTTCCTCGCGAAACGACAGGCTGGTTTTCCTTTTATGGGGGAATTACGCCCAGGCTAAGGAAGCCTTGATTGACACGACAAAACATGCTGTGCTGAAAGCCGCCCATCCATCGCCTTTTTCGGCATACCGCGGATTTTTCGGTTGCAGGCACTTTTCGAAAACCAATGAACTGCTTGAAAACTTTGGGAAAACTCCTATCGACTGGAATTTGAATGAACTTTCGTAAATTTAACGTATGAAAGTTTCAGCATGGTTCGAAAATGCGGCTGGCTCAGCGGTTAAATGTACGTTGTGCCCTCACCGTTGTGTTATTCAGGAAGGTAAATCGGGAATTTGCCATGTGCGGATCAACAAGGGAGGTTCACTTTATTCCGAAAATTTCGGGATGCTTTCAGCCATACACCTCGACCCGATCGAAAAAAAGCCATTATACCATTACTATCCGGGTTCACAGATATTATCGATTGGTTCGGTAGGGTGCAACCTGGGTTGCCTGTTTTGTCAGAATTGCGAGATATCCCAGGTGCCTTCGGTACATGCGGTGATGGGGCTGAAAAAGTACGAACCCATACAAGTGACAGATCTGGCGCTTCAGTATAAGGACAATATCGGTATTGCCTATACCTATAATGAACCTGCAGTCTGGTATGAGTTTATGCTGGAAACAGCCATGCTGGCAGCCGCTAAAGGGCTTAAAAACGTGATGGTCACAAACGGGTTTATCAACAGGGAACCTCTTACCGGATTGCTGGATGTGATGGATGCTTTCAGCGTTGATATGAAAGGTTTTACAAATGATTTTTACCGGAAAATCACTTCGTCGTCCCTGCAACCCGTCAAAGAAGCCATTCAGATGATCTCATCATCGGGACGTCATCTGGAACTGGTTAACCTGGTAATCCCCGGACTGAATGACGACCGATCCGATTTCAGGGAAATGGTGAAATGGATCAGCGGAGAATTGGGTAAAACAACGGTGCTGCACCTGTCGCGGTATTTCCCAATGCACAAGCTCTCCATTGAGGCAACGCCGCCATCGTTGCTCGATGAATTGCATGAAATAGCTTCGCAGTACCTCGACTTTGTTTATGTGGGAAATGTATCCTCAGAATTCAGCAATACCTATTGCCCGGCCTGTTCTTCCCTGACTGTGCTCCGAAAAGGGTACAGCATATATTTGACAGGACTTGATGATAAAGGACGGTGTGCCAGGTGTAATAATCAAATAATCAAGCATATAAAACAGGGAATGGCTTAGGTTTTGGATGGTTTCGCAGGCGCTTTTTATGTTAATAAATGTAAAAATGCACGCATGGGGTTTTGATTTTAAAATTGAATAAAATACTTTTGATTCGTTCTTAAAGAAAATACTACTGTTATAATTATTGAATTGCCGATGGCTATAAACAAAACCACCCTCATCAGAAGCATTGCCATTCTTACGCTGGCATGCATATTCCTGCAGCGAGGTGGGTATGTATCAGCTCAGGAACTTTCTGAAGATCCTGCAGGCGGAGACGACGACTCTACCATAATGGCGCCTATGATTACGCCTTTTTCGTCTTCCGTATTACCTGAGGATCTTGATTACTACCCGTTAAATGAATGGTACCCGTCCTGGGATAATCAATATGTCCGGTTATACCATAACATATACTCTTACAAAGGCGATTCCATATACCTGGAACTTGAGCCTGAAGAATCAGGCTGTTTTACCCCTCCTGTAAAAGGACAGTTGGTGTCGCCTTTCGGATACCGGGGCAGAAGAATACATGCGGGAGTCGATTTAATGCTTAATTACCGCGATACGGTAGTCGCCGCTTTCCCGGGCGTTGTCCGTATGGCCCGGTATTTCTCGGGGTATGGAAATTGTGTCGTGATCAGGCACTATAACGGCCTTGAAACATTATACGGACATTTGTCCAAAATCTCTGTATCGGTTAACCAAAAAGTTAATTCGGGAGAATTAATCGGGCTTGGCGGCAGTACAGGTCGTGCTACCTGCAACCATCTTCATTTCGAAACCCGTTTTATGGGGGATGCCTTTAACCCTAAGCAACTCATCGATTTTGATCATCACAGCCTAATCCGGAATGATTTGTGGATCACGCCATCGGTTTTTGGCCGCTCGCGCGACTATCTCCCGTCTGATGAACCGCTGGCAAAGCAGGAACCTGTCGCAGCCACCTCGCACAAAGCAATAAAAACTAAGGCAAAATATCATAAAATTAAGTCGGGCGATACGCTTTATTCTATTGCCAACCGCAATGGAACAACAGTCAAAAAACTCTGTTCCCTGAACCACATGAAACAATCAAAAGTACTGAAGCCGGGCTCACGGATCAGGGTTAAATAAATCCTTTATCGGTCATCGCAACGGACCATCAATCCCTGACGGCACCATATCCTTTATGCCGGTCGTTCAGCCAGGCAATTGTTCTCATACGTTTTTTCTTCCTATTTTTATCCCCCCGCCGGGATTATTCAGCCGCCGGAAATAAATCATGCGACCAACCCGAAAAATTCTTCTTTTTTTACTCCTTATCATTATTATTCAGGCCTGCAAACCGGTAAATGAAATAGCTGTCCGTAATTTATCCTGGAAATACCAGGGGATGAGCGCATCGCCGGATATCCGGTGTACCCTGGTTAACGTCAATGATTCCGTCAGCAGGGTTTTCATCGCCATCCCGCCCCAATTGCCTGATAATAGGTTTGATACAAGGGAGGACAGTGCCAAGGCCGGATATCGTATTAAATATGTATTGTATAATTCCTGGCTTTCGGCTGCTGTAGCTGACAGCGGAACGGTTTTTTACGAGTTTACGCGGAGCAGAGCGGATGATAAGCCACTAAAAGCAGAATTCAACCTTCGGGCGCCGGTTGGAAATGATTATTTTCTCTACCTGAAGGTTCTCGATATACAGCATGAAAAAGAGTCGGAAGCGCTGAAAGGACTTCTGAAAAGGAATGAAGGAACAGCCGACTGGTTCATGGTAAACGATGCCGGCGGTGAATTAATGAACCAGCGGTACCTGAGCAACAACAGTCCTGTCGGCGTTCGCTGCTATAATCCGGCTCAGGAAAAATTTTATGTGAAGGTTTTCCGCCATGTTTTCCAGCCTGCTTTGCCGCCTTTTGTCATGGAAATGCGTGAACCGTATGCCGAAAACGCTGACAGCATATTTACAATACTTCCGTCCCTGGAAAACACCGCAAGCCTTTCTTTATACGACCAGGGAATATATCATATCCAGAATGACAGTTCTCAAACTGACGGACTGTCGCTGGTTCGCTTCTACGACGGTTATCCGGCTGTTACATCGCCTCTGCGGATGATTGAAGCTGTCAGGTATATCACTACCTCAAAGGAATATGACCATTTGATGCAAAGTTCAGATACTAAAGCAGCCATTGATAGTTTCTGGATTGCAACCGGCGGTAACCTGTCGCGGGGGCTGGAATTAATCAGAAAGTATTATGGAAGGGTAGAACAGGCCAATCGATTGTTTCCGTCCTGTTGCGAAGGGTGGAAGACTGACATGGGCATGGTTTATATCATTTTTGGGCCGCCAAATGTCGTTTATTTTAACGGGAATCAGGAGGAATGGATTTATGGCGAAGCCCGGAACTATCATTCTGTTCATTTTGTTTTTTCGAAAGTCGTGAATCCTTTTTCTGATGAAGATTATCGGTTGCAGCGGCAGCCGAATTACAAGGAATTCTGGTATATGGCGGTTCAGCAATGGAGAAGGTAGGGGCAGGATTACGGAGAATGGAAAACGGAAAACTTTACCTGCCAGCGGAGGGTTGTGAGTGAGCGGGCAGGGGAGCAAGGAGGACGGAGCTAATAGCTAGAGGCTAACAGCTAAAAGCCAAAAGAATGAACGGAGAACTTTACCTGCCAGAGAAGGATCGTGAGTGAGCGGGCAGGGGAGCAAGGAGCAAGGAGCTGGGAGCAGGGAGCAAGGAGAACGGTATGATAGCCTCCTGACTTTAAAGCTCTAAACATCTGGTAACAACAAATGACACCAATAAAATGGCTTATTATCAAAATAATCCCTCGCGGATTTCACAACCTGAAAATATGATCTATGGCCTGAGGCCTGTGATCGAAGCGCTGAAAGCCGGCAAAGAATTTGACCGCATCCTGTTGCAGCGGGATGCACGAAACGAACAGGTGAAAGAGCTTATTAAACTTGCCCGTGAATCAGGCGTACTGATGCAGCAGGTGCCTGCTGAAAAGCTTGACAGGCTTACACGCAGCAATCACCAGGGGGTTGTGGGATTTATGGCGGTGATTAGTTACCAGGCTATTGAAGATGTATTGATGGATGTTTTCGAAAAGGGGAAAACGCCTTTAATTGTCGTGCTCGACCGTGTTACCGATGTTCGCAACATGGGCGCCATCGCCAGGTCGGCCGAATGCGCCGGCGTGGATGCCCTCGTCATTCCGTCAAGGGGCGGAGCCCAGATAAATGCCGATGCCGTCAAAACGTCGGCCGGTGCGTTAAATACGATACCGGTCCATCGGAGTGATAACCTGAAAGATACAATGCAATATCTGAAACAGTCAGGCCTGACGCTTGTCGCTGCTTCTGAACATGCCAGGGATAATTACTATGATGCCGACCTTACGGTTCCCCTAGCTATTATCATGGGTTCGGAAGAGGATGGCGTTTCTCCCGAATACCTGAAGTTGGCCGACGCTAAAGTGAAAATTCCCCTTTACGGAAGCATCAGTTCGCTTAATGTCTCGGTGGCTGCCGGGATTCTTCTGTTTGAGGCTGTGAAGCAACGGAATAAAATCTGATGGCCGCCGTATATTTGTAAACCGGCATTGATGATAAAGTATGCTGCCGGCAATATCCGGGCATTCTGCTGATAGATGATCTCTGCTATTTACGGGGAACAAACTCCCGGAGAAAGATATAAGGCCATAGCTCCATATCTCCGGTTAAACCGGACTGCGTTAACTCACGATTATTATCTTTGCAGACTGTGAGATCGCGAAGGGCGCTCCTTCAGTTTCACGTGGTGACAATAACTAATTCCGGAAGCTGCTGATGATGCTTGGAAAACGGTTTCAACAAATTAAACCTGTAAATGCGTGGTTGCTGCTGATTATTATCATAGGAGCGATTTTACGTTTTTACGATTATTCCGGATTTTCATTTTCAAATGACGAATTAAGCGCGATCAACCGGTTGCGATTCAGCACTTTCCGGGATCTTGTGGAAAAAGGTTTTTATGTAGACGGTCATCCCGGGGGCATTCAGGTGATGTTATGGTACTGGGTAAAAATTTTCGGCGTTTCCGAAGCATCATTGAGATTCCCGTTCGTAATCTTCGGGATTTTAACGGTTTGGTTCTCTTATCTTACGTCCAGGCAATTCTTTGGCGCCGTTACCGGATTATTTGTTTCCGCGGCTGTTGCTTTCCTGGAATTCCCGCTTGTATACAGCCAGATAGCTCGTCCTTACGGATCGGGCATTTTCTTCTGCATGCTCATGGTTTGGTTTTGGTACCGGGTTGTTAATGGATTTCAGGAAAAGACGGAGATAAAGAAGAAACGACTGTTAAACCTTGCCGGGTATACCATCTCGACAGCCTTGTGCATGTATAACCATTATTTCAGTTTCCTGCTTGCCGGAGTTGTCGGTATTACCGGGATTTTCCTTATAAAACGTGAAAGGCTGACCGGATACCTGGCGGCAGGCCTGATAGCATGCCTGCTTTTTTTGCCGCATGTCCCTATAACGTTGAATCACCTTACATATAAAGGGGTAGGGCTGTGGCTGGGAAAACCTTCGCCTCAGTGGATATTTGGCCATATCTTGTTCATTTTCAATGAACAATTATGGTTCCTGATCCTCACAGGAATGGTTGCAGCTACCCTTGCCCTGATCAACAGACAAAGAAGCGGGCTATACAAATACCAGACGGTTTCATTTCTGTTTTTTATTTTGCCGATGGTCGTGGGGTACCTTTATAGCGTTGCCGTTAATCCGGTTTTGCAGCATCCGGTTCTTCTCTTTTCTTTCCCCTTTCTGCTATTCCTGATATTTTCCTGTGCCGGCGATAACCTGAAACCCATCCATTCCCTGTTACTGGCATTTTTTCTGACGGCAGGTATATATTCCACTGTCGGATGCGGCCATTATTACCGGAAACAGCATTTCGGCGAGTTTAAGGATGTAGCTGCCCGGATTGCAGCAACAGGCAACCGTTTCGGGAAAAACAATGTAACCAATGTGGTAAGCACAAATTGTCCTTACTACATCTCATATTATTATGCCAAACAGGGTGACAGCGCCCGGTTATCGATGACGGAAGTAACCGCCGACAGCCTGGAATCATTAGGGCGCCTGGTAAGAAATTGCGGAACTCCGTACTTCCTGTATGCGTGGACAAAGCCTTCCCCGCCTGAGGCAGATGATATCATTATGGCTTCGTTCCCATATATCATTGATGAAAAGGATTATGGCGGATTATCTTCCCTGAAGGTGTTTTCCGTGAATAAGCCGGAGAAAGGATATACCGAAAGCCGGGTGATATTTTTCAGGCAGGGGCTGCCTGAGGATAAAATGCGAAAGTCTCCGGACAGGAATTTTCACAATTCGCTTCCGTCAGGCGGTGCGGGTTTAGCCGTTATTGATTCCACAGAGGAATATGGGCCGGCTCTTACGGTTCCGGCTTCGGAAATCAGGGCGACAGGGCAGGAAACAGTCCGGGCGGAAGCGTCGGTATATATGTTTAAGACGCCGACCCAGGCGGTTTTTGTTACTTCGCTTGAGGTTCCGGGGAAAGAACCCCTCATCTGGAAGGGAGCATTGGTGCGGAATTATGCGGATGCGGGAAAATGGCAGAAAGTAGTACAGACATTCCTGCTGCCCGAAAAAATTGATAAGTCTTCAGTACTAAAAATCTATATCTGGAACAAAGGAAAAGAAAGTCTTCTGGTAAGAGAGATGAATCTTTCCGTGGTTGCGAATGAGAATGCGTCAGATGACTAACAGAATGAATTACAGGATGAAAAAAATAGTGATGAATCGACCGGCTTTTCTTTTTTGCCTGCTGGCTGTGGTGGCAATGGGATGTGCCAAAACAAAAACCGATTATTATCCCAACGGATCGGTAATGTCGGTGCGGCATTTTTCAGGGCGAAAATTGCAGGGAATTTCTGTATGGTTCTACGAAAATGGAGCAAAACAGCAGGAAGTTTCTTATCGCCATGATAAACCCGAAGGCCTGACGACAAGGTGGTTTGCTAACGGAAACAAACAAAGTGAAGAAATGTACCGGGAAGGAAAGAAAAACGGCAAATCGGTCATGTGGGATGAAAACGGGAACAAGGTAGAGGAGCGGAATTACCGTAACGATACCTTAAACGGGCAATACTCGTTCTGGTACTCTACAGGTATGGTCAAGGTTACCGGGAATTTTAGCAAAGGACTGTATGACGGCAAATGGGAATACTTCAGTGAAACAGGCGTAAAGGTGGGAGAGGGGAATTACGAGAAAGGAAGCGGAATTCTCACGGGATTCCTTCCCAATGGAAAAAAAATCAGGGTTGTTCATTATAAAAATAACCTCAAACACGGCGACGAGTTGATCTTTAATGAGGATGGAACCATTAAAGATACAATCACCTACCGCTTCGGCAAGGTTGTTAAAACAGCGGAATAGGCTTGTTTAAAAGGAAGACCGGTCTTATTTTGACAGATTATAAATTTCAGGCAGTTGTTAAGTGATTTACTTAAAAGAATACCTTTGTACTGTTAATTCAATAACAAAGAATTCCTGAATATACACAATCATTCTTAAATCATTTTGATCATGGAAGTTGAAAAAATCATGTCGAACCTGGAGAAAAAACATCCGGGAGAAGTTGAGTACTTACAAGCAGTAAGAGAAGTCCTCGAATCAATCGAAGAAGTTTACAACGAGAACCCTCAGTTTGAGGCTGCAGGCATTATTGATCGTCTGGTTGAACCAGACCGCATTCTTACCTTCAAAGTTCCCTGGGTAGATGATAACGGTAAAGTAAATGTAAATCTGGGATACAGGGTTCAGTTCAACAATGCCATTGGTCCTTACAAAGGCGGACTTCGTTTTCACCCGAGTGTAAACCTTTCAATTCTGAAATTCCTGGGTTTTGAACAGATATTTAAAAACAGTCTGACCTCGCTGCCGATGGGTGGTGCAAAAGGCGGATCGGATTTCAATCCCAAAGGAAAATCAAACAATGAGGTCATGCGTTTCTGCCAGTCATTCATGCTTGAACTCTGGAAACTTATTGGCCCCGAAACGGATGTTCCTGCAGGTGACATAGGTGTCGGCGGACGTGAAATCGGTTATTTGTATGGCATGTACAAGAAACTCACCCACGAACATACCGGCGTCCTTACGGGAAAAGGTATTAACTGGGGCGGCAGCCTTGTTCGTCCGGAAGCTACCGGTTTTGGCGGAATCTATTTTGTTAAGGAAATGCTGGCAACCAAAGGTCAGGATCTGAAAGGCAAGGTAGTTGCTATTTCCGGTTTTGGTAATGTTGCATGGGGCGCAGCCCTAAAGGCCACTGAATTAGGAGCAAAAGTCGTTACTATTTCAGGCCCTGATGGTTACGTTTACGATCCCGACGGCATCAGCGGAGAAAAAATCAATTATATGCTCGAACTGCGTGCCTCGAACCAGGATATCGTTAAACCTTATACTTACGAATTCCCGAAAGCACAATTCGTTCAGGGAAAACGTCCCTGGGAAGTTAAATGCGACATTGCTCTCCCTTGCGCTACCCAGAACGAACTGAACGGCGAAGATGCAAAACAATTGATTGCCAACGGCTGTAAGCTTGTAGGTGAAATTTCGAACATGGGTTGCACACCCGAAGCTATTGAAGAACTGATCGAGCACAAGATTCTTTATGCTCCCGGTAAAGCCGTCAACGCAGGCGGTGTCGCCACTTCAGGCCTCGAAATGAGCCAGAACAGCATGAAACTCAGTTGGGCAGCTACCGAAGTTGATCAGCGTCTGCATCAGATCATGATCAACATTCATGAAGCCTGTGTGAAGAACGGAAAACAACCCGACGGGTATGTTAACTATGTTAAAGGCGCCAATATTGCAGGTTTTATGAAGGTTGCCAATGCAATGCTTGATCTTGGAGTACTCTAATATATCATCACACTAATTGACTTGGAGGCTGTCGGAATTGACAGCCTCTTTTTTTTAGCCGGTTCGTAAGAAAAAGTTGCCTGTTCATTAGCCATCAAACCCCGTTCATGAATTAGGAACTGAATCCGGTTGAATTGTGAATAATCCTGTTGTAATTTTAAAATGTCTTTATGAAAATTGTTAGCAGCAATTTATTCTAGTCTTCTGTTTTCATATAAACGCATTTTACCTTCGGACTTTTCCGACAGGGAGTTAAGTTTAGATAAAGGCCCCGGCTGACTTTCACGGGGCCTTGTTTATTTCTCAAATAATCACGTATTTTTGATATAAATAAACATATGATTGGTTTGTTTCGAATAGCATTCATTTTAGTATTTGTATCGGTAACGCTCTTTACCGGCGCTACGGCACAAATAGCGACAAGGCGGTTCGCTTCCGTCAGCTATTCGACGCGTGAAGGTTTGGTTCAATCGCAGATCCGCAGCCTGATGCAGGACAGCAGAGGCTATCTTTGGATTTGTACAAAAGGAGGTATCAGCCGTTTTAATGGTCAGCAGTTCAATAATACCTTTGAAGGCGACGCCAGCAGTATATTTAAAATTATTGAAACCGGCGATCTGATTCTGGCGTTGGCGAAAAAATCGGTTTATGGTATTTCCGACAACCTGGTCCTCAAAAAACTGGCCGACTTGCCGGACGGATTTACATTTAATCTCCAGACGCCTTTGCTGCTGTACGTAGAAAAAAGTAATATGGCGTTCTTTCAGGTCCGGGACGAGTTGCTGCGTACCCGTTTTGCCGCATTTAATATGAACAGCAATAGCATTGAGATTACACCCTTTCTGGCTGCGGATAGAATCCTTGATGTATTCAGAACGCATGATGAATGGTTCTTATTCACAGAATCAAGCTGTTTTGTATATAAAAACGGAAAGTTCAGAACAGAATTCCTGAATCATCGCTTCAGCCGCTTTGCTTTCAATCAGAAACTCGGAGCCCTGGCAGGGTATTCTTCTTCAAATCACAAATTTTACAGGCTGACAATCTTCCCGGGGAATATCGTCAGGGAAGAACCCGTTAAAACAAAGCCATCAGGAATATATCCGGTACTTCACCAACCAATAATTCTTGATAATGAAAACCGGATCATCTTTGCCGACAGTTCGGACAAGCAGGTAAAACTCATTGAAACCGACGGATTAATCAAAAACATTGGCATACATGGATCCTCATTTAATGCCGGTTTGTGCGACCGGGAAGGCAATATCTGGATTGGTAATAATGAAGGAATCCATAATTTTTCTAACCTGAAGTTCGAAGAGGTCATTCTGACTATCGACGAAGGGATTGCTGATATCGGGTCAATCCTGCAGGATGAAAACGGCACAATGTGGTTCGGATGTTACGGACATGGTTTATGGGTGCTGGACCGGAACGGGAAGCTGAAAAAATCGGGTGTTGTTTCCGGACTGCCGGCTGTTGCGTCCGATTTAAATACCTTCAAGGAACAGAATCATATCGGCTCATTTCGTGATCATGAAGGGAGACTTTATATGAATACCGAAAACGGAATTTTCATCAGGGATAAACAAAAATTAAGGTTATTGCCATACAAGTACTTGCTAATCAATTTTGAAAATGAATCAGGGAATAACCTCTATACCGGCGGTGACAGCAAGAACGGATCCGGGCTTTTTATTTTTGATAAAAGTTCATGGAGACTTAAGGAAAAGTACCTGTGGGATTATGGAGCCATCACTTGCCTGGCCCAGGATAAAGCCGGGAAAATGTATGTCGGTACTGATTATGCACAGGGGTATCTCATAGATGGGAAACTGGTCAGGGAAAACAGAAAAACAGCTTACAAAGGGGTGCTGAGCATGACTGCCGATAAGTTGGGAAATATCTGGAAAGCGACAACCAATGGCTTATATCTTGAATTTTGCAATGATAGCAGGATACGAAAAATGGCGCAGTTGTTCAGGGCGTTCAGAATACAACATAGGCCATTTTGCCATCTGGTAAACGATATCGGGTACTGTATCCCGGAAGTTCAGATTCTTCCGGAAGAAATCAGGGGAATTGTATCATGTTTGTACCTCCACCAGGATCTCCTTTTTGCGGCTACCACCAAAGGACTGTTTGTAATTGACCTGAAAAAAATCTACAAGGGAGAGCCGCATTTTTATTCTTTATATAACCGGAAAAACGGATATAATCTTCTTGATCCCGGTCAAAACGGCTTTTTCCCCGATAATGATAATCACCTGTGGCTCACCGGTTATGACAGAGTGATATGTTTTGCCCCGGAATTATTTAAAATATCAACTCCGGTTTCCCCGATTATTCAAAATGATATAACGGTAACGAAAGACAACCTGAACTGGTTCCCGATAGCTTCGGTTGAAACCCCTAAAGGTTTACCGCCCAGTTACAATACCTTGTTATTCAGCTTTGACGGGATAGGTCTGAGTAATCCCGATCAGCTTATTTTCAGGCACCGCCTGGTAGGCTATTCCAATCATTGGTCTGATCCTTCGGATCAAAGAGTGGCTACATTTTCAAACCTGCCATCCGGCAAGTATATTTTTGAAATAATTTGTTCCACCGACAAGCAGACATGGTCGCGGGTGTACCGGTCACAACCCGTCGTGATTACCATTCCATGGTATAAAAACCGTGTATTGAATATCTTGCTGGGGTTGGCAAGTATAATCCAGGTTACTCTGTTGGTGCTGATTATTAACAAGTATATCACGGCCAAGCGTGAAGAAAACAGGAAACTTTCGCAACTGAAGCTGCAGGCGTTAAGGGCCCAGTCGATACCTCACTTCACAGGAAACGCACTGAACAGCATTTCATTCCTCATTCTTTCGGGGCAAAAGGAAGACGCAGGCAAATACCTGAATATTTTTAACCGGTATGTCGATCAAACGCTGATGAATATCGATAACCTGATGCGCACCCTTCATGAAGAAATCTCCTATATCGAATTATACCTGCTCCTTGAAAAGTTGCGTTTTGGCGAAAAATTCGATTTCATCATTAAAGTTGATCCCGCAATTCCGGGTTCTTTGCCGGTTCCCGGTATGGTATTGCACACGTGGTGCGAAAATGCCTTACGCCATGGCATCAAGAAATTGAACAACAAAGGGATGATCTGGGTCAGGGCATACCGGGACGGAACAAATGTGATAATTTCGGTCGAAGACAACGGAATTGGCCGGGAGGCGGCAAAGAATATCAATTCCGGCGGACATGGCATGGGGCTGCAGTTGGTTGCCGATCAGCTCCGCCTTTTAAACGAACAGGGAAGATGGAATTTCAACTATGTTGTCCATGATTTGTACACTCCGGAAGGAAAGGCTTCCGGTTCGCGGTTCGAACTGGTAATTCCATTCCCTGCATCGTTGCTTTGAGTTATACAAAACCTGAAAAAACAGACCATTCAACGAAAGGCTTTTCCTATGAAAGCACTAATAGTCGATGATGAACAACACGGAAGGCTTATGATAGCCCTTATGCTCACGCGCCTTTATCCGGATGCCGCCTACAACCTGGCTTCAGGGGTGCAGGAAGCACGTTTGATGATAAGCCAGGAGAAATATGATGTCCTGTTCATGGATATCGACATGCCTGAAACCAACGGCCTTAGTTTCCTAGAGATGCTCCGCAAGGAAGGAATCCACACGCCCGTGATCATTGTTACGGCTTACAGTAAATTTGAATACACCCGCAAAGCAATTCAATTAGGCGTAGTCGATTATATCCTTAAACCGGTAGTTCAGGATGACTTTATCAGCGCTATGGAACGCATGCAGAGTTTTCAAACCGGAATTCAGGAACCGCATACCCGCGCCTCCGAAAAGAGTTTGTCAGAACGTATCACATTCAGGGTGCTGAATGGAATTATGCCGGTGCGCAAGGATGAACTTGTCTATTGTGCTGCCGATTCTGCTTATGCTGTTTTGTACCTTAAAAACGGAGAACAGGTTAGGGCATTCGAAGCCCTGGGCGATATTGAAGAGAAACTTCCTGCTGACACTTTTTGTCGTTGCGGGCGCAAATATCTGGTCAACCTGTCCATGGTCAGGAAACTGAACCTGAAACGACATTCCTGCCTGCTTCAGTATGATAAAGGCGTATACGAAATTGAACTTTCCGACTCCGGATTTGCCGTGTTGAAGCAATATTTTTCAGGGCCTGCAGAAGAAGATAAGGCAGACTGATGCTGACGGCCTGCCGGGATGCCTGTTAATATTTTCTTAATCTGTCGTTAACACGGGCATAAATTGCCCGCGTTTTCTTTGCCGGCGAATCAAAACACTCAAAACCATGAAATTTATATTACGAAAAAACTTAACCGCAGGATTGGTTGCGGTTTTCCTCTACCTCTTTCCGACGGCAGGCGATGCCCAGGAGAACGATGCGGCAATTGCAGCCGATACCCTGAATGCTAAAATTGAAAATATAAAAACAGATATGGGGCTGTTGAACCGCCTCAGGATAACAGGCTATATCCAGGCTCAGTGGCAGAAAGCCGATACTGCCGGAATTTCTTCGTTTGCCGGGGGCAATTTTCCGAAGTATTCCGACAACAGGTTCGGTATTCGGAGGGGCAGGGTGAAATTTAGCTATGAGAACGAACTTTCGGCTTTCGTCATCCAGTTGGATGCAACCGAAAAGGGAGTAGGGGTAAAGGATGCCTATATTACCGTTCGTGAACCCTGGGCCGAATTTGCATCACTGACGGCCGGCATATTTGACCGTCCGTTCGGTTACGAAATCAGCTATTCGTCGGGTACCCGCGAAACTCCGGAACGATCGCGTCTTTTCCAATCAATATTTCCCGGTGAACGCGACCTGGGGGCAAAACTCACTTTGCAGCCAAAAAAAGGCACACGCTTCGATTTTATTAAGCTGGAAGCCGGTCTCTTTGCCGGAAATGGCATCAATGCCGAATCCGATACACGAAAAGATTTCATTGGCCGGCTTGGTATGAGCAAAGCCAACAAGGCAGAAAATTTCAAATACGGGTTCGGGATTTCTTATTATAACGGCAGCGTTCTGCAGGGTACCAAATTTCTGTATTCTACCGGTACCATGACTGACGGAATAACCAGAGGTTTCCTGGTTGATTCCGCTTCGGCCAATAAATTTGGGTTTGCACGCCGACGGTATCTTGGAGCCGATCTTCAGTTAAGCCTCTTTTCGGCGATAGGCATGAGCAGTATCAGGGCTGAATACATTGCCGGAAAACAGCCTGGAAGTAAAGGCAGTAACGTCAGTGTAGCTTCAGCTTCAGCTCCCGACTATGATACATATCTCCGCGAATTCAATGGCGGATACATTTACTGTATTCAGAATATTGGCCAGACGAAACACCAGGTTGTGCTAAAATATGATTGGTATGATCCCAATATTAAAATAGCGGGGAATCAGATCCGGGCGAAAAACAACGATGGGGAAAGCACGGGCTTAAGCGCGGCTGATATAAAGTACCGCACCTTCGGACTCGGATGGAATTACCGGTTCAATTCGCAGGTGAAATTTACCCTTTATTATGACATTGTAAAGAATGAAAAAACCGGTATCGAGGGCGTTAATTCAACCAATGATTTTACGAAGGACCTGAAAGATAATGTCTTCACATTCCGCGTGCAGTATAAATTCTGACGCGGGTTAACAATTACTTAACATTGGCTTAAATACCACCTAATACAGGGAAACGTAATTTGTCAAAAAAAATTCAGAAAGATGAAAAAGATGATTTTAATGGCACTGGCAGTTTTATCAATACCGGTGTTTGCTCAAAAAGTGAGCTTTAAGATTAAAGGCAGTGACACGGTTCTTCCATTAACCCAAAAGGAAGCAGAAGTATATATGAAAAAGAATCCGGGTTCATCCATCATGGTGACAGGAGGAGGATCCGGAGTCGGGATTTCGGCGCTGCTATCCGGTACTACGGATATAGCCCAGGCATCCAGAAGCTTAAAACTCGATGAAAAAATGAAACTCAACGATGCCGGTAAAGCGTTCAAAGAGACGGTTATAGCTTATGATGCCCTGGCCGTTATCGTGAATCCTTCCAATAAGGTATCGAAACTTACCCGCGAACAGCTTGAGGGCATTTTTACCGGCAAGATCAAAAACTGGAAAGAAGTAGGGGGCGATGATATGAAAATCGTTACCTATTCCCGCGAGACCAGTTCCGGAACCTATGAGTTCTTCAAAGAACACGTCCTTAATAAAAGGAATTTCAGCCAGTCGGCATTGCTGATGCCTGCTACAGGCGCTATTGTACAAAGCGTAAGCCAGACAAAAGGGGCGATCGGTTACGTTGGCCTGGCCTATCTCGGGAAAAATGTTAAAGCCATTCAGGTGTCTTTCGATAAAGGGAAATCTTATTGCGCCCCATCAGTTGAAGCGGCAAAAAGCTGGAAATACCCGATAACCCGCCCGCTTTACTACTATTATCTGAAAACCATTGAAAAGAGAGTAAGTCCTTTTGTCACATTTGTGCTTTCGCCGGAAGGACAAAAAATAGTGCTCAACGAAGGTTATGTGCCAATCCGGTAATGTTTTCGGTTTGACGATGCAGGAAATGGTTAAGCCACTGATACCCTTTAAAAATATCTACTGATGAAGCAATACCGGAGAACCCTGGAGAAATTAATGGAAGGAATCCTGTTTTCAAGCAGTACAATAACCAGCCTTACGGTGATCCTTATCGTTGTATTTCTTTTCCGGGAGGGTTTGGGAATATTCACCCGTTCTCCGCTTGATAAAAACTATGTCATTGCCGTTAGCAAAGCAAATCCTGTAAAAGACCTGAGTTCCGATCAGTTGAGAGCAATTTTTAACCAGGATATTACAAACTGGTCGCGGGTTGGCGGGAAAAATGACAGCATTATTCTTTTTACAACGAATGACATCACCAATTACTACTCCGAAGAGGAATTGGGGGCATCCTTTGAGTACCTCCCCGGGAAGCTGGATGAGTTTATTTCCACTCATCCCGGGGCGCTGATGCATATCAATAATAAAGATATCCCGAAAGATTTCCCGGGGCGGATTATTCATGTCAGAAACATCTCCGTCGGCGATTTCCTTTTCGGAAAGCAATGGTATCCTACCAGCGAACCGATCCCCGGTTTTGGTATCTGGCCTATGATTATCGGGACTTTGATGGTCACCTTCGGCGCCTTGCTGATTGCCTTGCCGCTCGGCCTGGCAACAGCGCTTTTCCTGGCCGAAGTGGCAGACATCAGGGTGCGTAATGTGGTGAAACCCCTCGTTGAACTTTTGGCCGGCATCCCATCCGTGGTATTCGGTTTCTTCGGGCTTATTGTGATTGTACCTTTTATCCAGCGGGTATTTCACCTTGACGTAGGCGAAACGGTTCTTGCAGGCAGTGTGGTACTCGGGATAATGGCTTTGCCTACCATTGTGACCATTGCCGAAGATGCGCTCAGGACAACCCCGCGATCGCTAAAAGAAGCCAGCCTTGCTTTGGGCGCCACACGTTGGCAAACGCTGCGCCGGGTCACTATTCCTTATGCCGGGTCAGGCATTTCGGCAGCAGTTGTGTTGGGCGTCGGACGGGCAATTGGTGAAACAATGGCCGTGCTTATGGTTACAGGGAACGCGTCAACGGTACCGCATTCATTTCTTGTTCCGGCCAGGACCATGCCGGCTACCATCGCTGCAGAACTAGGGGAGGCCCCTTACGGGGGGGCTCATTTTAAGGCGCTCTTTGCGTTGGGCATCGTTCTCTTTTTATTCACTATTGCCGTGAATATGACGGTTGCCTATATCAAAAAAGGAGAACGCAAATAGCTAAAATTACCATTGACAGATGAATCGCTTCAACAAAATAAACAGGAAACAACTCAGCCAGCGCATTGCTTTTTCTGTCTTTACCTTAATCAGTTTGGTGGTGGTGGGAATACTTTTCCTGATCCTTGGATTTATTGTTGTGCGCGGAGCGTCGGCAATCAGTTGGGAATTCCTGACCGGCATGCCCGAAGAAGGGATGACAAAAGGCGGTATCTTTCCGGCGATAATCGGAACAGGTTGCCTCATACTTGGAAGCATGGTTTTTGCATTTCCAGTGGGAGTTCTTTCAGGCATTTACATGAACGAATACCTCGCCGAAAACTGGTTCCGGCGTTTCATTGATTTTATGACCAACAACCTTTCCGGAGTGCCTTCCATTGTCTTCGGACTTTTTGGCATGGCCTTGTTTGTCAACTACCTGGGTTTCGGGGATTCAATCATTGCCGGTTCCATGACGTTAGGGCTTTTAACGTTACCGGTGATTATCCGGACAACCGAAGAAGCCCTTAAATCAGTTGATGATTCACTGCGAACCGGCAGCCTGGCCCTGGGGGCGACAAAATTGCAAACGATCCGTCGTGTGGTGCTTCCGGTGGCATTCCCCAACATAATCACCGGATTAATTCTGTCCATCGGAAGGGTGTCAGGCGAAACGGCGCCTATCCTTTTTACCGTGGCAGCCTATTTTCTTCCCCATTTGCCGCAAAGCATATACGACCAGGTGATGGCGCTTCCTTATCACTTGTATGTACTGGCTACCAGCGGGACCAATATGGAAGAAACCAGGCCAATGGCATACGGCACAGCTTTGGTCCTTATCATAATCGTTCTGCTGGTCAACTTATTGGCGAATTTTCTCAGAAGAGCGTTGGGCAAAAGGGTAAAAATGTAATTGAACAGTATAAAGAATTGAAAAACAGGAATTCATGATTCAGGCAGAAGCTAAAAACGTAAATTTCTATTATGGTGATTTTCATGCGTTGAAAGATATCAGCATGACCTTTGAACCAAATACGGTTACTGCGTTAATAGGACCATCAGGCTGTGGTAAATCCACATTCTTGAGGCTTTTTAACCGGATGAACGAACTGATCGGAAATACCAGGCTTGAAGGAACGATAACCGTGGATGGCCGGAATATATATGAAAAAGATGTCAGGGTTGACGAAATACGTAAAAAGGTAGGAATGGTGTTCCAGAAACCAAATCCTTTTCCGAAATCCATCTATGAAAATGTAGCATACGGATTGAGGGTCAATGGAGTGGAGAACAGGAAGACGATTGACGAAATTGTGGAGAAATCACTGATTCAGGCTGCATTGTGGGAAGAAGTGAAAGATAACCTGAAAAAACCGGCCATGGCATTGTCGGGAGGCCAGCAGCAGCGTCTTTGCATTGCCAGGGCCCTGGCCGTGGAACCTCATTTATTGCTGATGGACGAGCCGGCCTCGGCCCTTGATCCCATTTCGACGGCCAAAGTCGAGGACCTGATTTTCGAGCTTAAAAAGCAGTATACGATCATTATTGTCACCCATAACCTGCAACAAGCCGGAAGAATCAGCGATTATACCGGATTCTTTTACCTGGGTAAACTTATAGAACATGATAAGACCCCGAAAATGTTCCTTAACCCTGCTGACGAACGAACCCAAAGCTATATCACGGGGCGTTTCGGATAATCGGAACAGCCGAGGGCTGATGAGGGCAGAATACATAACTTTGTAAAGCCGGATGATCCACCATAAATAATTATTAATAATGAGCCAGTTAGAAACAGCAATACAATTTCTGAAGAATGACCTTCTGCAGATGTGGAGCCTGGTGATCAGCCAGATGGAAAAATCACGGATAGCTATCCTTGAGGCAAATAAAAGCCTGGCCCACGAAGTCAGGCTGAACGAGAAAAAAGTCGATGCCTTCGACCTGAAGATTGATATGGATTGTGAAAATATCCTGATGCTTAAAAATCCGGTAGCCATCGACATGCGTTTCGTGATTTCGGTACTCAAGATCAATTACAACCTGGAGCGTATCGGCGATTATACCAATACTTTTGCAAAAATTGCGGAGGGTATTTCATTTCCATGGGAGGAAGAAGTATTCCGGAAGACCCACATACCGGAAATGTTCTATCTGGTACAATCGATGATGCAGGAGGCCATGGAGGCCTTCGCCAATCAGGATAAATCACTGGTCAACGGATTGTTCCAGAGCGATAAAAAGCTTGACAGTTACAATACCGAAGCTGTTGAAATCATCGGGAACCTGATCAGGGAAAAGCCGGAACAATGCAATGATTATCTGAATGCCTATACCGTAATCGGCAAGCTGGAACGTTCGGGAGACCACGTCCTGAATATCGGCGAAGAACTGATCTTTTTGTACGACGCTATCGTCATCAAACACATCAAGCTGGCCAAAGGACGTAAGCCATAATGGTTTTGTCTGAGAAAATGATCATATTTGCATGCTTATGGAAAACAATTCATTTATAATACTTTTGGTCGATGACGAAGAAGATATTCTCGACTTTGTCGGCTATAACCTGCGGAAAGAAGGATACACCGTGTATACGGCGACCAATGGACGCGACGCCATCGACCTGGCTGTGAAAGTAACCCCGCACCTGGTATTGCTGGATGTGATGATGCCCGAAATGGACGGGGTAGAAACCTGCCGTGAGATCAAACGGATTAAATCCCTGGATGATGCCATCATTGTTTTCTTTACCGCCAGAAGCGAAGATTTCACCCAGATACTCAGCCTTGATGCCGGTGGGGACGATTACATTACCAAGCCTATAAAACCGGCGCTACTGGTGAGCAAAGTCAATTCTTTACTGAGAAGGCACAAGGTGGTCAGGGAGACATCACCGGTTTTCGAGGCCGGCGACCTGCTCATTGATAAGGAGAAGTACCTGGTAATCAGGGAAGGGAAAGAAATTCAGCTTGCCCGCAAGGAGTTTGAACTGCTTTGCCTGCTTGCTTCACGGCCGGAACGCGTATTTACGCGAGATGAGATACTTCAGAAAGTTTGGGATGATGATGTTGTTGTGGGGGAACGGACCATTGATGTTCATATCCGGAAAATCAGGGAAAAAACCGGCAGCGACCACATATATACATTAAAAGGGGTAGGATATAAATTCGTCAGGTAATGAAGTCATCAAACCCTGGTATATTAGCATTATATCTTTCTGCTTCGCTTACGTTGCTGTCAGGATTTGCTTACTGGTTATCAGCCTTAGCGGGTGGAACAAAAATCCCATGGGTTTCGCTGGTTATATCCGGCGCCATTCTGCTGGCGCTTCAGTTTTTCCTGATCCGGTATTTCCTGCAAAGTTTTATATATGCAAAGATCAAGTTGATTTATAAGACCATTCATAGCCTGAAGCTTTCAAAAGAGGAAAAAAGGGATTTGTTTAAAGTTACCCGCGGCAACGTTCTTGATAAAGTGAATGAAGAAGTTGCTGATTGGGCTTCGGCCCACCGGAAAGAAATGGATGCCCTGATGCAACAGGAAACCTTTCGCCGCGAATTTCTGGCGAATGTTTCGCATGAGCTGAAGACACCCTTATTCAATATCCAGGGCTTTACGCTTACGTTGCTGGAAGGGGGGATTCATGACCCGGAAATTAACCGGGATTACTTACAGAAAGTGGAAAAGAACACTGAGCGCATGATCACTATTGTCAGCGACCTGGAGATCATCAGTCAGCTTGAGTCGGGAGAGGCGAAACCGGAAATGTCGCGCTTCGATATCGTAGCCCTTACGCGGGAAGTATTCGAATTTCTTGAAGCTAAAGCACAGGCCCGGCAGATTAACCTGATCCTGGCAAATGAAAATATTCCTCCCCAGTACGTATCTGCCGATAAGGATAAAATCAGGCAGGTCCTGGTTAACCTGATCGACAATTCAATTAAATATGGCCGTGAGCAAGGGCGTACAAAAGTCAGTTTTTACAATATGGACGAAAACCTGCTGATCGAAGTTTCGGACAATGGAATCGGCATCGAAGATGTGCACCTGCCGCACCTGTTCGAACGTTTTTACCGGGTTGATAAGCACCGCTCCCGCGTTGGCGGAGGGTCAGGGCTTGGGTTAGCAATTGTGAAGCATATCATTGAAGCCCATGATCAAACCATCAATATCCGAAGCGCCCCCGGGGTCGGCTCTACATTCTCATTTACCTTGAAGATTTCCAGATAGTACCATCATTTCAGTTAAGGCATACCTTGAACTGAGCCCGGGCTACAGCTTTCGGAAGGTCCCTGAACAGGCGGAGTCCGCTTTTCCACATCATTCGGCAACCCTAAGGCGCTATGCGGCAATACATTTTCACGGCTTAATTAAAGTTTAATATCAGGATAAAAAACGCTTAACGGCTGGATGCCTTTACAACATTATTTTCGCTGTTTGATTTTCAACTAATCAGTATGATTGATTACTCAGAAGAATTCAATGAATTGCTGATAATGCAGGATTGTTTTGTTCAAAATTCCGGCATGTTCCGCGAAATGCGCGGTCAGAATTGTAAAACCGCAGAAACCATTACGACAGCAGGGGAGAATCCGGATCAAGATGAAATGGAATTTGCGTTTTCACGCGCATGGCGGGACCGGGCGAATGACGACGATCTTTAATTCAGGCCGGAACAGTTCGCATCAGATGCAATGGAAGTTACTGGTGAGCAGGGGCACAGCCGGAAAAGGTGTAGTGTTAACCGGAAAATAATCGTTATCAGGAAATGAGAATCCGATGGTAAAACTTATTCACAGGCGTCATTCCTTGTAACGTAAATCGTTATTTTTGCCTGTTGTTGCATATTAATGAGGCAGAATGCAGTTTGTAAATCCTTTGTTTCTTCTTGGGCTTCTCGCGGTTTCCATTCCGGTGATCATTCACTTGTTCAATTTCCGGAGATTCCGTAAGGTATACTTTACCAATGTCAGGTTTCTAAGGGAACTGAAACAGGAAACGCAAAAGAAATCCAGGCTCAGGCACCTTGTGGTGCTGGCATTGCGTATGCTGGCCATTGTTTCTCTGGTAATGGCTTTCGCCCAGCCTTATATTCCCTTTTCAGAAAGCAGGAAGCCACGGGCATCTGGAAATGTCGTCAGCATTTTTGTCGACAATTCCTTTAGCATGGAAGCCATGGGACCCGACGGAACCCTGTTGGAGGAAGCACGCCGGAAAGCGAGAGAAATAGTCTCAGCCTATCAGCCTTCGGACAGGTTCCAGTTGCTCACCAATGACTTTGAAGGGAAACATCAGCGACTGGTTACCCGTGAAGAATTCCTCCTGATGCTGAACGAGGTTAAGCCTTCGCCTTCCGTCAGGACGATGAAGGAAATTGTCAGCCGTCAGGATGATATTCTGAAAACAGAGGGAAAAACTGAAAAAACAGCCTTTATTATTTCCGATTTCCAGAAATCGGTGTTTAAAACCTTTGAAGATATCCCGGCCAGCGGTTTTCAAAGGTATTTGCTGCCATTAAAAGCAAATACCCGGGAAAATGTTTATATCGACAGTTGTTGGTTCGAATTGCCGCTGCAGCAAACAGGTCAGACTTCGACGCTGAATGTCCGCGTGAGGAACAAATCGGATAAATCGCTGGAAAAAATCCCGGTCAAACTGAGTATAAACGGAACGCAGAAAGCTGTAGCAACAATCAGTTTGTCCGAAGGCGGAGCCGGTGAAATTAAGATTCCGTTTACCATTTATCAGCCTGGTTTCCAGCAGGCGGTCGTTGAAGTGACGGATTATCCTGTTACCTACGACGACAAATTCTTCCTGTCTTTCGAAGTAACTTCATCCATCAAGGTACTCACTATAAATGGCGGGGCCGAAAACCGTTACCTGAATGCCCTGTTCGGGCAGGATTCGACCGTTCGGATGCAGAATGTGAATGAGAAATCATTGGACTATAGTGCGTTGCAAAATTTTAATCTCCTGATTCTGAATGAACTGCCGGAAATCTCCTCGGGCCTTAACCAGGAATTGCGACGGTATGTTGACAACGGGGGCACTTTAGCCGTTTTTCCTGCTAAAAGTGCGGATATCGTTTCTTACAACAACCTGCTGGCCCAGGCCGGATGCCCGGTTTATATGGCCGTTGATACCTCCAATTCAAAAGTAATTACGCTGAATGAGACAGATCCCGTATTCCGGAACGTATTTGATCAGGAACCGGGCAGGCTGCCTCAGAACCTTGAATTGCCTTTGATATCGCAGTATTATCCGATTGCGTCCAAAGCTGTTACCCTTACGGTTCCGGTCATGAAAATGCTCAATGGCCGTGATTTCCTGGTTGAAACCAATTCCGGCAAAGGAAAGATGTACCAGTTTGCAGCCCCACTGGATGCCGGTTTCAGCAATTTTCAACAGCAGGCACTCTTTGTCCCTGTGCTGTATAATATTGCTCTGATGAGCCGTCCGCCGGCTTTCCTGTATTCAATTATCGGTAAAGATGAAGCTGTTTGGCTCAATGTGCCTTCCCCCGCCTCCGACAAAGTCTTCAGGCTGAAATCAGAATCCGGCGATTTTGAGATCATACCTGAGATACACCGCACTGGGAACGGAATAAACCTATATGCTCGGGATCAGGTTAAAAATGCAGGCAATTACTTTCTGATGAACGGACCGGCGGCAATAGCAAGCCTTTCCTTTAATTATAACCGGGATGAAAGCGACCTTCAATGTCTCACCCGTGACGAAATAAGCGCGATGATCAGTAAATTGAAAGACCCGTCGGTGAGCATTCTTGAAACTAAAAACAAGCCTGTCGATCAATTGCTTAGTGAAATCAACAACGGGATAAGCCTGTGGAAATGGTTTGTCATCCTGGCCCTGATGTGCCTGACGGCTGAAGCTATCCTGTTGAGGATAGCAAAGAAATAAACCGGAAGGAAATTATTTCCCGGACTTTACAGAACTTTATATCCTCATAATTACCCGATGGAAGAGAAGGAAGACATTTTTGAAGAAGAAGATAACGAATCGCCTGTTGACCAGGATGAACCGGCCGTGGAGACGCCTGAAGACGACGAAGCTGTGTCCGGAGAATTGTATCGTACGATGCAGTTGTCGGGAATGTACCAGAACTGGTTTCTCGATTATGCCTCATACGTGATCCTGGAGCGTGCAGTTCCCGAAGTGCTTGACGGGCTGAAACCGGTGCAGCGACGGATTCTCCATGCCATGTATGAACTGGATGACGGAAGGTACAACAAGGTAGCCAATATTATCGGCACTACCATGAGGTACCATCCGCATGGTGATGCTTCTATCGGGGATGCCCTGGTCCAGCTTGGACAAAAGGACCTGCTGATTGATATGCAGGGAAACTGGGGAAACATCCTTACCGGCGACAGCGCTGCTGCGCCACGTTACATCGAAGCCAGGCTGTCGAAGTTCGCCCTTGAGGTAGCTTTCAATCCAAAAACAACACAGTGGAAGGCTTCGTATGACGGCAGGAATAAAGAACCTGTCTCATTGCCCGTGAAGTTTCCGTTGCTGCTTGCCCAGGGAGTGGAAGGCATCGCCGTAGGCCTTGCCAGTAAATTGTTGCCACATAATTTTAATGAGCTGATTGATGCTTCGGTTGCCATTCTGAAAGGGGAGGAGTTTGTCATTGTACCGGATTTCCCCACAGGAGGGCTTGCCGATTTTTCAAAATACAATGACGGTCTGCGTGGCGGCAAAGTCCGCATCCGTGCCCGCATCAACCAGCTTGACAAAAAAACGCTGGTCATCACCGAAATCCCATGGGGCACAACCACCGGCGACCTGATTGACTCCATCATCGCCGCCAACGACAAAGGCAAGATCAAGATTAAGAAAATAGATGATAATACAGCCCGGAACGTTGAGATCCTTATCCAGTTGCAGTCAGGCGTTTCGCCCGACCAGACCATAGATGCACTCTATGCTTTCAGCGACTGCGAGCGGAGCGAATCGCCCAACTCCTGCGTTATCATGAACGGGAAACCGAATTTCTGCGGCGTAAGCGAGATACTGAGGATTTCGACCCAACAGACGGTTAATCTGCTCAAAGCCGAATTGCAGATACACCTGGATGAGCTTTTAGAGAAGGTGTTTTTCAACACATTGCTTAAAATTTTCATCCGTGAGGGAATGTATAAGAATCCGAAATACGAGAATGCCACCTCGGCTGAAATCGTATTCAAAGTTCTTGACACGCTTTTTGAACCTTATTACCAGGAATTTTACAGGCCAATCGAAGAGGAAGATTACAAGCGTCTCATCGAAAAACCTATGAGCAGCATCACCAAGTTCGACCTGAAAAAATGGGACGATACATTGAAAGCGCTGTGCGAGGAGATGGAGAAAGTAAAATACAACCTGGCTCACCTGATTGAATATGCCATCGCCTATTACATGGAGATCAAACGGAAATATGGCGCTAACCGCGAGCGGAAAACCGAAATCAGAAATTTTGAAGCCATTGAAGCTGTTGCAGTTGCAGCCGCCACACAAAAACTCTACGTGAACCGCGAAGAAGGTTTTGCCGGAACCGGCCTAAAAAAGGATGAATATGTCTGTGATTGTTCCGACCTCGATGATATCATTGTTTTCAGGCAGGACGGCACTTTTATCGTAACCAGGGTAGCTGAAAAATTATTTGTCGGTAAAGATGTTATCCACATCGATGTATTCAAGAAAAACGATGACCGCACGGTTTATAACCTGGCATACCAGGATGGCAGGATGGGGGCTTATTATGTCAAACGGTTCTCGGTCACCGGCGTGGTCCGCGACAAGGAATATAACCTCACTAAAGGAACCAAAGGATCATCGGTGCTGTATTTTACGGCCAACCCGAACGGCGAGTCGGAGGTTATCCGCGTTTCGCTGAAACCCAAGCCAAGACTTAAAAAACTGAATTTTGACTTTGACTTTGCTTCGCTGGCAATCAAAGGCCGGGCATCGCAGGGAAACATCCTTTCCCGGAATCCCATCCGTAAAATTGTCCAGGCCGAGAAAGGACTGTCTACGCTGAGCGCCCGCGACATCTGGTACGACGACACTGTGATGCGCCTCAACACCGATCAGCGGGGAAAATACCTGGGCGCTTTCAAGGAAGATGATAAAATTTTAACGATCATGAAGTCAGGGTGTTACCGCCTGATGAACTTCGACCTTTCCAATCACTTTGAGGAAGACATGGTCGTTATCGAAAAATTAAACCCGAAGAAACCCGTTACCTGTATTTATTTCAATCCCGAAAAGGGTCATTACTTCGTGAAACGGTTCCTGGTGGAAATGACCGACAAAAAAGTACCCTTCATACCCGACGAGGATGGTGTGACGTTGCACCTGATTTCTACCGATTACCGGCCTGTACTTCAGGTTGATTATAACAACGAAGGTGTGAAAAAGCCCCTGGAAAATGAATCGCTCGAAGTTGATTCCTTTGTCGAAGTGATGGGTATGAAGGCAAAAGGCAAACGCCTGTCCTCGCATCCGGTGGCAGATTCTTACTGGCTTGACCCGTTGCCATTCGAAGAATCAGTCGTCGCCGAAACGGAGGAAACAGAGGAAACAGAAGATAATGAAGAAGAGCTTGCCGGGGATGAATCAGGCACTGAAGAAGAAAACACGACTGAAACAAAGCCGTGGCCTGAACAGGAGAATGAAAACAACAGGGACGATGATGATGGACCCGGTATCCAAATGTCGTTGTTTTAAAGCCTCATGAAAATCAAAGGATTATTGTAATGATCTTTTGCAAACTCAATATTGATAAGGATTTTAAACAGATTCTTATAAACAATTCAAACCTTTCAGGCGTTTATAAGCTGTCAGGATTCAAATCAAAAACATCAAATTAATTCACCATGGCAGACAACAAAGTACTTAAAATTTCAGACGACGTATCATGGGTAGGCGTGCTCGACCGCGAACTGGTAACATTTGACGTGGTAATGCACACGCCTTACGGCACAACCTACAATGCCTATTTCATTAATGCCGACCGTAAAACGATCGTAGAGACGGTGAAAGTGAAGTATTTCGATACTTTCGTTGAAAAGTTGCGCACACTTTGCGATCCTGCCGAGCTTGAATATATCATCGTAAACCATACGGAACCCGATCATAGCGGCAGCCTCGGCAAATTGCTGGAAATAGCGCCAAAGGCAAAGGTGGTAGGCAGCGGCAACGCGATCCGCTACCTGCGCGACCTGTTAGGATTCGATTTCACGCATATCCAGGTGAAAGACCAGGATGTCATTGATCTCGGCAATAAGAAATTACGCATTATCGGGGCGCCAAACCTTCATTGGCCCGATTCTGTTTATTCCTACCTGGAGGAAGACAAGCTTCTGTTTACCTGCGATTCGTTCGGCGCCCATTATTGCGATGAAGCTATGTTCGACGACCTTGCCGGCAACTGGGACGATTCGTTCAAATACTATTTCGACGTTATCCTGAAACCTTTCAGCAGGTTTATGCTCAAAGCCATCGAAAAGATCAGGCCGCTTGAAATCAATGCAATTCTTCCAGGGCACGGGCCGATACTTCGTTCGCACTGGAAGAAATATGTCGACATGTCGGAAAAACTGTCCCGCGAAACCCTCGGGCAGGGAACCAAACCGATGGTTTTCATCGCCTACGTTTCCGCCTATCAAAACTCAGCCACCATCGGCGCCAAAATAGCCGAAGGGGCGAAACAGGTTGCCGGGGTTGATGTTGAGCTGCACGACATCGAAACGATGGGCCTCGATAAAATTGACGCTTACCTGTCGGAATGCACCGGGCTGATTGTTGGTTCTCCCACCATCAACCAGAATATTTTGATGCCTGTTTACCAGTTGTTTGCAGCCGTTAATCCGATCCGCGACAAGGGCAAACTGGCCGGCGCCTTCGGCTCGTATGGGTGGAGCGGCGAATCGATGAAAATGATCGAATCGAACCTTACAAACCTGAAGCTGAAATTTTTCGGGGAAGGCGTATTTGTTAAATTCACGCCGCACGAAGAGGATTACAGGAAAGCGGTTGATTATGGCCGCAAATTTGCAGAACAGATGCTAGCCGGCCTGAGTGTGACGGATTAAAGGTTGCCGGAATTCCGCTTTATTAACTTGTATCAATGGTCTTACGCTTCAAACCTCATACTGTCCTATCCTGCCGTATTCTTTCCGGAATAGCTGTCGCGGTAATTTTATCGTCTGTGTTTTCATCCTGTACGGTTGAACACCGGCTGGGACGAAAATATATCAGGAAAGAGCACAATGAAACGCTCCTGGTTGTGCCGTCCGATTTCATTTATAAAACGAACCTGACATACCAGGAACCCGATCCCGTCAATCTGATAAGTGAAGAGGCCAGGGATTCGGCCGGCTTTTTCAGGAGCAAATTCCTGCAACACGTTTCTGATTCCCTTTTTCTTGAAAAATTTTATAATGCCTTCATCAGCGGAATGACATCGGCGGGATATCGGGTAATGCTGTGTGATGACAGCATCGCTTTCCGGGCAGAACCCGGTCCGAAATGGATTATCAGCTTTGCGCAGTTACAGATGGAGGAAGAAACCAAAAAGTACTACTATGATACCTACGATGTTGACGAAAACTATTATTACAAGGAGTATGAACTGTCGACATTCGGCCTCAATACCTGGACGGAAGTGGAGTATCAGAATGCAAAACCGGACCAAAAACGTTTGTTGTATCTGAGCGGTTTTATCAAAGAGGATTTCGACGGCGGATTCACATACGATAGTTTTGATGAAAAGATGTATTTCGTTGAACATTCGGAATCCAGGATTACTGACAGGGATATCTATGCCATGGCAGCAGCATCGGGAAGAAAGCACGCTGAATTAATGATTGATTACCTGATGAATGATTATATTCGCAGAAATATGCCTCCCGGAATGACCAGGAAGAATATTCTCCACTTTGACAGGACCTTTAAAACACTTTCTACGGAAGTGAATGAAAGATTCGAAGTGCTGAAATAAGGCGGCATGTTTTGCCGGTCGGTTGAATTGAGTTTCGGATAAGCGGGCTGGCAATGAATTGATCACTTGAAAAGAATAACGGTTTTTAACATCCAGTCAAAAACCATCAAATAAAACCGGATTGTTACTGGCAGCCCGATTTTAAACATGGAAAACGCTTGCCGAAGAAAATGATATGTAAAAAGCACCCGGCCCCATGCACCATTCCCCTTGCCCCGTTCTCCGTTCTCCGTTCTCCATGCTCCATGCCCCTTGCTCCATGCCCCTTGCTCTTTGCTCTTTGCCTGAAATCCAGCAATTAATAATCACCACCGCCTGAGCGGAATAAATGTAAACCACTATGTTTAAAGTAAACGAATACTTCGACGGAAATGTAAAATCGGTTGCCTTCAATACTTCAGAATGCCCTGCAACAATCGGTGTGATGGCAGCCGGCGAGTATGAATTCGGGACCGCCACCATTGAATACATGACCGTGACCTCAGGGATTTTACACGTTTTATTGCCGGGTGAAACAACCTGGAAATCCTATGAGCCGTTCAGCACATTTATCGTGGCAAAAGGAGTAAAGTTCAGGGTAAAAGCAGAAGGTGACGTCTCATATCTCTGCCTGTACAAATAACGGTCACGGGTTGCTAAATTCCGCCCCTGGAGTAGGGGGCTAAGGACTGGTCGGCAAAATCGCCTTTCAGGTACTTGAAATAACCGGCAACGGCTATCATAGCAGCGTTGTCGGTTGTGTATTGGAATTCGGGGATGTAAACATTATAACCGTGTGATTGGTTAAGTGCAAGGATAGCTTTTCGTAAGCCGGAATTTGCCGATACACCGCCGGCAATGGCTATTTCGCGGATTTTGTACTGTTTTGCGGCTTTTATCAGTTTATCCATCAGGATGTCGATAATGGCTTGCTGCATCGAAGCGCATAAATCATTCATATTGGCCTGGATGAATGCAGGCTCGGTTTTCAGCTTGTCGCGAAGATAATACAGGAAAGATGTTTTTAATCCGCTGAAGCTGTAATTCAACCCTGGGATCCTGGGTTTGGCAAACCTGAAAACAGGCTGGCCCATCGCGGCATTCCTATCGATGAAGGGTCCGCCGGGATAGGGAAGTCCCAGTATCTTTGCCGCTTTGTCAAAGGCTTCTCCGGCGGCATCGTCGATGGTTTGCCCGACAGTTTCCATATTGAAATGATCGTGTACAATGACAAGTTGTGTATGCCCTCCCGATACCGTAAGGCAAAGGAACGGGAAGGAAGGCGTTTTTCGGTCTTTTCCTGTTTCCTGAATGAAGTGGGCCAGCACATGGGCCTGAAGGTGATTCACATCTATTAAAGGAATATCGAGGCCGAGGGCAAAGGCTTTGGCGAAGGAAGTCCCGACCAGTAAGGAGCCCAATAACCCCGGTCCCCTTGTAAAAGCCACGGCATGCAGCATTTTTTTATCTATTTTTGCTGATACGAGAGCCCCGTTAATAACCGGGATGATATTTTGCTGGTGGGCGCGCGAGGCGAGTTCGGGAACCACGCCGCCATAATCCTTATGAACCTGCTGGTTGGCAACAACATTCGAAAGCATGGTCGTATCGGCAAATACAGCCGCCGAAGTGTCGTCGCACGATGATTCGATGGCAAGGATATAAACGGGCATAATAATTGAAGACTATCGGGGGTGAAGTTATCTGTAACCTCTTCGTTACAATTTAAAGTACAAAAATATCAAAAAAGGCCGATCCATATTGATGGGAATCCTGCTGGTGGTTTTCCTGCTGCCGCTACCGGCCTATATCTTGTTAAGGTCGGGCCCGGTACAGACATATATTACCCGGCAAATTGCCGGCAATCTCTCAAAAGAGCTGAAAACAGAAGTTTACGTTGGCGGAGTCGACATCAGTTGGTTTTTGAATGTAGTGGTAAAGGATGTCAGGATCAACGACCGGCATCATCACACGCTTATCGCCGCCGATAAAATCAAACTTGGATACGGAAAGATAAGCAAGAGCGAGCGGGTGATCAACCTGAGCCGCATCATGCTTGATAAAGCCGATATTAACCTTGTTCAGTACCGCGGCGACAGCGTGTTGAATCTCCAGTTCATCATAGATTATTTCTCGAAACCGGGACCTCCCGATACAACAGCAAAGCCATGGATCATCCGTTGCAAAACCCTGAAAATCTCCGGTTCTCATTTTAACTATTGCCGGCAAAGCAAAGCTGGTAAGGCTGAAGGCATGGATTATGACAATATCGACATATCAAGCCTGAACCTGAAAATGCGAAATGTCTCAATAAAGGGCGATACCATCTCGGCCATGATAAAATCGCTTTCCGCCATAGAAAGAAGTGGTTTCTGCATCAGAAATTTTTCAGGCCTGGCCACGGTTTCATCAAGAGACCTTTCGGTGCAACAGCTTCATGTGGTTACCGATAACAGCCGGCTGGATCTTGACCTCGAATTTGATTATCCCGCGTATCATGCTTTTAACGATTTCCTGGATAGCGTGTACATAAATTCCCGGTTAAGGCCGTGTGAACTTGATATGCGCGATATCGTGTTTTTTGCGCCCGAAATCAAAGGCATGAACCAGGTGTTCGGAATAGCCGGAAATTTAAAAGGGACCGTAACCTCTTTTAAGGGCAAAGGAATGAATATTACATACGGGAAAAACACCGTTTACAGAGGGGACGTTACATTGAATGGATTGCCCGACTGGACGGAAACTTTTGCCCATTTTAAAATCGATAATCTTACTACTTCGGCTGATGATATTGCCGCTTTCGGATTGCCGGGCGAAAATCAAAGGATAAAATTGCCGCAAGAGTTTTATCGGTTTGGAATGATTACGATAAAAGGAAGGTTTACCGGTTTTTACAATGATTTTGTTTCCAATGGCGCATTCTGGTCGGATGCGGGAAAAATCAGTACGGATATTTTACTGACCAACAACAAGAAAAAACATATCATCGAATATGGCGGAACTGTCAGCGCCGAAAATTTCGACCTGGGCAAGATATTGAAAACCGCTGAAGTCGGAACACTGAATCTCAGTGCTAACATTAAAGGAAAAGGCCTGTCGCTTAAAACCGCCGATCTTGATTTCAACGGCCTGGTGCAAAACCTGGTAGCGAAAGGCAATACCCTGAACAGCATCAGGATTGACGGTTCCTTCAGGCAGGAAGCATTCTCGGGGAAAGTGAAACTTGATGATGAACTGGCCCGGCTGAATTTCGACGGGGTGATTGATCTTTCCGACAGCCTGCCATCGTTCGATTTTCGTGCCGACATGACCGACGCCCTTCTGACGCGGCTGAACCTTATTGACCGCGATACTTCCACCAGCCTTACCACGACCATGAACCTGAGGTTTACGGGGAACTCTCTGGATAACCTGATCGGCGTTCTGAATTTCGATAATACTGTTTTTTATGAAAGCGGCCACATTGTTGGAATGGACAGATTGCAGTTTCAAACATCGCTGCTCGAAGGCAATAACAAAAAGATGACCCTTGTCTCCGATTTCGCTGATGCTACTTTTACCGGACAATACACGTTTAAGGACCTGCGCGATTATATAATGCTGATCTTTACCGATTACCTGCCGTCGCTTTCGAAGGGCATGTCGATTATACCGCAGGCACACCAGGGAAGATTCGATTATACGATAAAATTAAAGAATACAAAACCGGTTACCGGTTTGTTTTTGCCTTCCCTGGAGTTTGATACGCATACGGTGTTATCGGGCAGTTTCGATCCGCATGGCAATCTGATCAATATAAACGGCTATTCTCCGCTCATCAGGATATCCGGGTTGTCCTTGCGCGACTTTACGTTAAACGGGGTATCGCAGGCCAATAAGTTTACAATGTCGTTGTTGTCAGGCTCAATAGATGCTTCTCCGGGAAATGTTCCGGATACGTCAGGTTTTCATATTGAAAAAGTTCAGCTCACTGCAAACGCAGTGAATGACAGCGTCAACTGGCAGTTTGCATGGAACGATTTCGATGCTGGCGATCGTAACAAGGGAGCCCTGAAGGGATTTGTGTCGTTCAACGAATTTCCCAGGTTAATGGCCACCGTTGATGGCGCCAGGATGGTTATCAACGACAGTTTATGGGTGCTGAACTCCGACAATCTGTTGGTTATTGACAGTAATAACTATTCTTTCCAAAACCTGCAGTTGCATTGCAACCGGCAGAAACTTTCAATAAACGGGGCCATATCCGGCGATCCCCTTGATCTGCTGACCCTTTCTTTCGAGAATTTCGACCTTTCAGCTTCGGATGTGCTCACAAAAAAATTGGGCATCGATTTCGACGGGCTTGTCAATGGGGATGTTTCAGTTTCGGAACTCTACAACCTGCCTAAAGCGGTATCGGAATTAACGGTCAAAGGATTTGGCTTCAATCACGAACAACTTGGCGATTTTGAATTGTTAAGTTCCTGGGACGATGTAAACAAGGCCTTAAGCGTTGACGGCCGTATTGCTTATCACGGAACGGCAGGGCTTCATTACCCGTTACTGGTCAATGGCAGTGTCTTTCCTCAACGGAAGCATGATAATTTCGATATAGATATTACAGCCGATAATCTCAAAGTTCGTTTGTTTGAACCTTTCTTTACCGGTTTGTTCTCGAGGATGAAAGGATACGGTTCCGGCAAAATGAAGCTGATCGGCGATTTTTCCGATCCTGTGCTTGCCGGATCTGTGCACCTGGTTCGCACACAGTTGCTGGTCAATTATATCAAGACTTCCTATTCCTTTGCCGGCGACCTGAATTTCGGCAAGGACAAAATGTGGTTCAGGGATATCGTAATCAACGATTCGCTTGGCAATTCGGGACTCGCTACCGGGAATATCTATCACAACGCCTTCAGCGACTGGAGGCTGGATATAAACCTGAAAGCGGATAAAATGGCGGCTCTCAATACGCCTTACAACCCTGCTGAATACTTCTACGGCAAAGCCATTGCAACAGGAGACATCTCCATCACAGGGCCGGTCAATGACCTTTCGATGAAAATCAAAGCCAGGTCGGATAAAGGCACCGATATTCATGTGCCTATCAATTACTCGGTAAATATTTCAGATAACGATTATATCCGGTATGTGAATACAAAAACCCGGGACTCGGCAACCCGGGAGCAACCGCCCCGTGAGTTTTCAAACCTCGACCTTCAGTTGCAGATTCAGGCCACTCCCGATGCGGCGCTTGAGATCATTCTGCCTTATCAGATGGGCAACATCAAAGTCCGCGGCGACGGCAACGTGAATATGGGCATCGATTCCAAAGGCAATTATACCATGCACGGGCAGTACAAGATGGATGAAGGCAATTTCCTGTTTTCGCTCCAGAATATCTTCAGCCGGTCCTTTCAGATTGAAAGAGGCGGCAGTATTACCTTTAACGGCAGCCCCGACGATGCCGATATCAATCTGCGCGCAGTATATAAGGTAAAACCCGATTTAAGCGGGCTGATTTCAGCATCGGCCGAAAGCACTTCCGGCAAAAGGGTCCCGGTTAACTGCATTATTTCGCTAAGCAACAGCCTTTATAACCCGGATATCCGTTTCAGCATCGAAATGCCGGATGCTGATCCCGAAACGCAGCGTATTATTTACAGCGTGATTGATACCAGTAATCAGGTAGCCATGAACCAGCAAATGATATCGCTGCTGGTTCTCAACAGCTTTAGCCTGAACCAGAGTACCAGCACACTCTCGTCAAATATTGGATCATCGTCGTTTGACATGATCAGCAACCAAATCAGCAACATGCTTTCGCAGATCAGCAAGGATTTTGATATTGGTGTTAATTACCGCCCCGGCGACCAGATGACGGCACAGCAACTTGAACTGGCGCTTTCCACCCAACTTTTTGATGACCGCGTGACCATCGACGGGAGCATGGGGATGAATCAGGGCGCCACCACCGCGACTGCGACTTCTCAATCCAGCAATAAATGGGTAGGCGACGTGAATGTGGAAGTAAAAATCACCGACGACGGCCGTTTCCGGGTGAAAGCCTATAACCGGGCCAACAATTCCCTCGATCTGAATGCAAGCAGGGCGCCTTATACACAAGGGGTAGGTATTATTTTCAGGAAAGAATTTGATGCCGTTTCCGAAATTTTCAAGAGGCGTTCGAAGCAGCCGGGAATATCCTATTAATCCGAATCAGGTTTCTGTGACACCTTTGCTCTGTGGAAAAAAGTGAAGGGAACCACTAAGGCACAAGGGTCACTAAGGTTCACTGAGAAACATGTATTTCTCTGTGAAACCTCTGTGGATTCTCCGTGGCTCTCTGTGTAATTCTTTTTTTTGTAACACAGGGTTACACCGGGATTTTACAGGGAACCACGGAGCCACTGAGGTTATTGAGGTTCACTGAGAAACATGTATTTCTCGGTGAGAAATCTCCGTGGCTCTGTGGGTAATGCTTTTCTGTTACCCAGGGTTGCGAGACTCTATCATGTTTATTTAATTGCTATTTTGCACTATTTTTCAGCCTGTATGGCCTATATATAAGAATTTCAGGCGCAAATGTTAAAAAATTGTTAAGAAAACAGGGGAGGACGGGTTGAATGATGATTGATCCGGTTGTATATTTGTGTCAACATTAAATTTATAAAGATGAAAAAATTATTACTATTGATTATTTGGGCTATTGCCTTTTCTGTTGCTTCGATCGGACAGAATAATAGTCCTGTTGCTGTAAACGACACTCTTTATGGTTTTATCGGTCAAACCTACACGCTGAACATCCTTCAAAATGACTTTGATCCGGACGGCGATCCGATCTATGTCTATTACCTGAGGCCTCCGCTCACGCAGATTAATGACACCACCTTTGAACTGACTATGAGTGAGTACTGTTTCGGGACTATGTATGAATCTTCCTGTAATGTTGAATATTTAATAAAAGATGCATCAGGCCTGACAGCTAAAGGTTACGTGGTATTCATTCTTAAGTATCCGCCCCGTTACGAAAAGATAGACATTAATAACATCAATGCCCTGATCAGCCCTTTCGGGAACCATTTCTGGGACGGGGATACTTCACGTTTTGAAGTCCCGAAAGGAAGCGGAAAAACGGCCATTTTTAACCATAACCTTTGGATCGGTGGATGGGATCAAAACGGCCGGCTCTGCCTGGCAGGCGAACAATTCCGGTTGGACGGGAACGATTATTCTCCGGGACCGGTTTCGATGGTAAAAGATACTTCTTACGTCAAGAGATGGAACCGTGTATGGAAAATTAGCAATTCAGAGATATTATATCATATCAGAAACTGGAACAGTACCGGCTATACCCCCATTGAGGCCATCGCCTCGTGGCCCGCCCATGGAGATGTTTCCCTTGGACAGCGTGCAAAAATTGCACCTTTCTACGATGCCGATCACGACAGCGTTTATAATCCGATGGCGGGAGACTACCCATTGATCAGGGGCGATCAAGCTGTGTTTTTTATAATGAACGATTCAATGCAGGAACACACGGAAACACTTGGATATAAGATGGGTGTCGAGATTCATGGTATGGCTTATGAATTCGATAAACCCAATGATTCCGTTTTGAAAAATACGCTTTTCATCCATCTTGATATTATAAATTCTTCCCTGTCGGATTACGACAGCGCCTTCATCGGGCTGTACACCAATTTTGACCTTGGGAATAGCCAGGATGACTTTGCCGGCACCGATGTAACCCATGGTGTGGTATATGCGTACAACGGAACGGCTGTCGACGGTAACGGGGAACCGCAGGCATACGGGGAACATCCCCCTGCCATCGGACTCAGGATATTGGGCGGCCCTTTTATGGCAAATGATGGAATTGATAATCCGGAAGGCGAATGCAATTACGATATTAACGGGTTGAATTTCGGGGATGGGATTATCGACAATGAACGGTTTGGATTGACAGGAAGTACTTGTGTGATAAACGATCCGATGAATTATGATATTTATCCGAATGCCTCCACTGAATATTACAATTGTATGCAAAACAGGTGGAGCGACGGGACTTTCCTGAACTATGGCGGAAGCGGAAATCTTTCAACAGGGGCTGTCGGCCCTGAGTGCAGGTTTATTTATCCGGGCGATTCCGACACGTTATGCAACTGGGGCACGAACGGTGCACTCCCCAATGGCGGTTATAACCAAAACGGTTACTACTGGACTGAAGTAACTTCCGGCAATACCCCGTTAGATACCAGAATGCTTGCCATATCCGGGCCTTTTACCTTCGAAGCAGGGCAGCAGCAACCTTTGGATTATTGTGTGACCTTTGCCCGCGACTACGACGGGGATAATCTTTCATCAGTCCGGTTGCTCCTCGATAATATGGCATCAATTACCCCGTCCGTCAATCAATTGATTAAGCTGCCCGGTATTTTTTGTTCCATACCTGACAAGGATCGGGCCGGGAAAATGCAGGTGTTTCCTAATCCGGCTCATGAAAAGGTAAGAGTAGTAGTTGAAGGGGACGCCGGCAGTAAATACGGGCTTTATGATTTCAGCGGAAAACTGTTGAAAGAAGGATACTTGCAGGAAGGGGCCAATGAAATCGATATCAGAAATCTAAAACCGGGCGTTTATATCCTGAAGAGCCTCGGCTCCCGGGCTAAGATCATTAAAATCTAAAAATGATTCCTGGCAAAGCCGGGATGCTTTATACCGCCGGGCTTGATTCTCCGGTAAGCCATAGTAAATTCATTACAAAAGAGCTAATACATGTGGATTAATATGAGAGGCTGTCCCGGCATCGGGACAGCCTCTCATATTTTGTTCCTCTGCCTCCTGATCTCAACGGCATTCAGGAACAGATTAATGCTATGCTATTTGCAGTGAATATCCGATGCGCCGGAAGCGCTTTTGGTGACTTTCGAAGGCGAGCCTGCATAAGTGACATCACTGGCGCCGCTTGCTTTCAAATCAAGAATGCCAGTTGCATATACCCATACATCCGAACCGCCGGATGCATCAACGCTACAGTTTTTTATGTGAAAATCCGATGCTTTTACATCGCATCCGCCTGATACTTTCAGGGTACAGTTTTCGGCTTCACCATTGAAGGTAGCATCGCAACCGCCGTTGTGTTTACTTACCAGGTTATTGACCTTCAGTTCAAGCTTTATGTCGCAGCCGCCGCTCAGATCAGTCTGCAGCGTCGTGAAATCCAGTTTTTGCGTTGAGGTGATGTCGCAACCGCCGCTTGCATTAATGGCATCTATGTCCCTGAAAGTGAGATGAATCTTCATGACTTTTGCCTTCCGTACACTTTCTTCAGGGTAGATGTTTAAAACGCCGTCTTTAACGACCGTCTGTATATTCTCGATCAGGTTTTCATCGGCTTCAACCTGCAATTTTATATCGTTTCCCTGCGAGAGATCCACGTCTATTCCACCGCTGACTTTTAAAGCGTGAAATGAACCGATCGTACGGTTTTGTGTTGTAACCTTTCCGTTTCCTGAAATGGCCCCGTCATTTCCCGGATTGGCAACTGATGAAAATGGTAAGCCGGCGGCAACCAATAGTAGTAAGAAAATTTGACTGATTTTTTTCATGATTTTTTGGTGTTTATAAATATCCTGACGAAAAAATAAACCCTTTTGTTACAGGGGGAGATGAAATATTGTCAGCGATGGTAATTATTCCGGATATTTCAGGGGGGGGGGGAAAGACCCTGAAGGTTTTTAAAACCTTCAGGGTCTGCCCGGTACGTCGCTTTACTTTATCAGCTTAAGGCCTTCCGCTGCGGAACTATCGCCGGGCTTGATAAGCAGGGTTTTCTGAAAAAGCACCCTGGCTTCGCGCAACTTGCCGAGCCGGTAATTGGTCCATGCAAACATGTGGGTGACGTCGTATTCGTAAGGAAACATGTTTGCAAGTTTCTCAAAGTACCTGTATGCCGTTGCATAATCTTTCCGGTTATAGTAAATAAGACCGATGCGATAGTTCGCCGTGTAATTATTTTTATCGATTTCCAGTATTTCAAAATATTTCTTCAGCACATCGTTCCAGTTGCCCATGGCCGAAGCCGGCAATGCATAACCAAACCTGGCCTCGACCGAGTAAGGTTTCAGTTGAATCGCTTTTGAATAAAATTTGATGGATTCAGGATAGTTGGCTGCATAATAGTATAACCAGCCGAGACGAACATTGATTTCATATGACTGGCCGTCATAAACCTGTTTCAAGGCATCTATGGCTTTCGCGTAATTCTTATTGTTTTCGTAAGAATAGCTGGCAATAAATGCATTCTGCAATTTCTGAAAATCCTGGGCATAAAGATGAATAATTCCTATGTTCAGATTAAAAAGCAGAACTATCCACGTTACCGGTTTCTTTAAAATTTCCATTTCAGCCCTCCAAAAAAGCTTTGATTTACATAGGCATTCTTCCGGGTTTGGGAAATCAGCCTCCCGCGGTCCGGATCGTAACTGTAATACAAATAATCGTTCTCCCGGGAATACAGCCGGTACATAAATGATACATCCAGATGACGGTTCAGCATATATATCAGACTGGCTCCACCTCTGAATACGATATGTTCAGGAAGGTTATAAACCACGAAAGCATTTTTTTCATTGAAATAGGCTAAGTCCCCGACCGTTGCAGAACCTTCCAGCCATAGTTTAGGGGCCATCTTTAAGCCCACAGTCTGTTCATAGATTAGCCGTGTTTTTTTATTCTCCCTAAGGACGCTGATGATTGAGGTTGTATAAATATCCAGGTTGCCCTTCGGATACCACGTTAACGAAGCAGATGCCTGATATTGCCTGCCTTTTGGAGTAAGTTTTGAAACAGAACCTGACACTCCCAGGGTAAACTTTCTCATCTCTTTGGTCAGAAGAAGAGAAAACACATAATGGCTGTAGCTGTATGCGTCCTCGCTGAAGGAGTATGTATAATCCGAATAAATGCAGTTTACCGGTGAAGGATCTCCCTGCATAACATGAAGAGCCGGAGTGATGGTAAAGCCACGGTATGGAGAAAGAGAAGCTGCGATATAAAATTCCTTCTGGTTGTATGAATAAGGAAAGACCGTATCAATTACCGACAGAAAATTCCCTGAAGCATTATAATTGGCGAATGCAAAATGCTTTTGCTTGCCGATGCCAAGCATGGAGCCGGAGGCATATACTTTCAGGAAGGGCAGCGGTTGTAATTGGATTCCCAAGTGGAAATAGGATTGTGTTTTAAATGCATCTTCTTCACCGTAAATGCTGTCGTTTCCTATCAATGCCGAAGGTGTAAGGCGCGAAGCAGCATCCGGTGTATAACCTCCCTCGGTATAAATAAAATTCAGAATTTTTGATCCTGTGCCGGGGACAGAGGCAAGCTTCTCCCTGTATTTCGCGGCAAGCATCGATGCATCACCGCTGCGCCCGGATTCGAGGTACGCGAAATAAAGATATTCAACGGCTGCCGGTTCGTCGGTGCTGTATTCCAGGGACTTTTCAAAGTATGGTATGGATGAACGATAATCCTTCATTTCATAATGTGCAATACCTAAACGCATGTTCAGGTAGTAATAGTCATAGCCTTTTGACTCAGCTTCTTCTGCAACGGCGATCAGTGATTTCCAGTCTTTTAGCGTATAGAGGCCATAGCTCAGGCTGTCGTAATACCGGAAATCTTTCTCCTGGCTGTATCCTCTGACAGATAACAGAATCAAAATCGCTGTCATCATAGCCGGCAATTTAACGCGGAAAAATTCTGGTCGTTTCATGTCCGAAGGCGTTAAAAGTTCTGTGGATTAATACTCCTGATGGCCGTGGTGATATGCTTCCCTTCAGTGATGACGAATTTTTCAACGCGGTCGTTATCAATTAAAAATTCAAATTCCGCCATCGATGATGACCTTTTACATATTTGCTTGCGGGCTGACGACTTCATCTTTATGCTCCTTTGTTCAAGTTCGTCCTCCATGGAACAGTAACACATTTCATACTCATTGTGCAGAAATAAGAAGAACGGGGCAACGAAATCCTGGAGCATTTTAAATAAGCCATTGCCGCATACTTTAACCGGATATATATCTCGGATGGTAAGGTTCCGGTAGTAGCCCTTTGCAATTTTGTATGCGCCGAGGTAAAAAGCAAAAAGCAACGATTTCTTATTTCCTTCGAACCAGGTGAAATAAAAAATGTCGCTGTTGCTGAAAAAGTAAGCTTTAGAACCACTTTGCCGGCATTGGATATAGGTGCGGTTATAAATATCGGCCATAACATCCCAGCGTATGACGGAAGGAACACATCCATCAGCCGACACCGAAAATTCAATGGTCTGGCCCGGAACGAAATCAAAGGCCTTTCCAAGGCATGAATTGGGGTTAAGGTTCGATACAATGTCTCCGGTAACGGGCCGGGAGAATGATTTAATTTCATACCCTTTCTCTGTATTCAGCAGATATTGGCTCAGAGGATAATCAATGGTAAGGGATCCAATAAAAGGAGTGGACTGGACCTGGAAGTGCACATGAGGAACCGGAGACCGTCCTGAGTTACCGCATAAGGCAACTGCTTCGCCTTTTTTTACGCTATCGCCTTTTTTTACCTTAAAGCTGCCCTTCTTCAGGTGACATATCTTTGTATAAAGTGTATCGGAATGTCGAATAATAATGGTATTCCCCCAGTTCTGCTGAAGGTTGACCTGCCCGATTTCGTTGTCGGGGATGTTATCAAGAATCTCTTCAACCCAACCATTGGCAGAAGCAACAACAGGCTTTTCGTAGCAATAATAATCTCCGGGCATCAGCCCCTTTCCTGAAAAAACAGAACCTTTATCATCGGCAATTTCAAGATCCCAGGCATGGCGCCAGCCTTCCCGGTGGGTAAATTCACCTGAATGACCCTGCGTAACCTTCCATTCGCCCATGACCGGCAAGCTAAGCGGATAATAGGAACTTTCAGGAAACCTTGTTTCATTGTTCCGTTGCGTATAAAGATTTTTTTCCGGGGAATACTCCTGAAGGCTTACAAGATGAAGGCCGGTCTGTCTATTGTCCCGGAATTTCAATGTATATAAAAACAATAGGACCGTCAGGTTAAACGGCAGGGAATACGTTGAAAGCTGAAAGGTACCCAGGATCACCGAAGTGCTTGTAACGAGGATTGAAATCAAGGGCGTAAGCAGGATGACCCAAAGGAAGGATGTGCGTGACGATACTATGTAAAATCCTCCGATGGCGATGGCTGTAAGTATATAGTTGAATCCGATAAAGCTGTAATTGAGCTCGTTAAAGTTGGCGCCGATCACCATATAAAAAAGGTATGCCGAATAAAAGCCTGTTAACGAGAGCAGAAAAGCGATGCGGGAATACCATAACAAGCCGGCAGCTACCAGCATCCCTGTGAACAGGTGATATTGAAATAAGATGGCTGATAACGACTTGAAATAGGTGACGATGGAAGGCGCCAATGGCAATGTACTGAACCAATCATTCAGTTGAAGCATTCGCTTTCCTCCCAGGCTGTATAGTTCATTGATCTGGTAAACACCGCGTTCGCTGATGTGAAGTTCGGCATAGTATCTGGCAGCCAGCGTCACCAGCCAGAAAGTCAGCAGGAAAGGTATGGTAAGGTATGGCAATTTGTACTTGCCGATAACTCCTTCGAGCAGGACGGTGATAAACAAGGTGAGCAGCGAAGAGAACACCAGAAGGATGACGAGTTCAAGGGTGAGCTGGTAGTACAGGCCAATGCCTAACCCAACCAGCAATGCATTGAAACCGTAAAAGCCGGAACGGACATTGAACCGGTTTAAACCAAGAATGCCAGAGACAAGGTTAGCGGAAAGCACCGAAACGAGTCCGCTTAATCCGGCAACCGGATCGAAAAAGGTGACGAGAATCAGGATGCCGGCAAACAGACGGTCCTTGGAAAAGAACACCATGGCATAGCTGTTAAGAAAGCCGGCAAAGTGATCGGTAAGGCTCTCTTTCAGTTTGTCGGTTTGCAGATATCTCATTTGATATTATGATTACAGCTAGTCAAAGGGTGACAGTATCAGAAATTTTTCAGGTGTTCCGGTACCTTTTCATTCTCAATGATTGTACCGATAGATTCCTTGTCGCGTATCACATGCGTGTTCCCCTTTGTATCTATCAGGACAATTCCAGGTCTCAGGGTGATGAATTGCATCCATTGCGTCATATTATACGCTCCCACTGAATGGATAACAACGCCGTCGCCGACACTGAGTTGCGGGAAGCTAATATTATCCCCTATAATATCAATGTTCATGCACAAGGGGCCGTAAAGCACCGTGTCTTCCCTGTAAAGCGAAAAAGGCTGGGCCGGCGTAATCTTGTGGTCGTACCAGAATGCGGTGAAAAGCAGGTTTACGCCCATATCGAGGATCACGGATTTTTTTCCTGAAGCAAGCCGCTTATTGGCGATTACGCTTCCGGCCAGGTAACCGGCTTCATCAATCAGTGCCCGGCCGGTTTCGAGTATCAACAGGGGCAAAGCATCGACATTGAGCCGGCTGTTTAGCAATGCACTGGAAATGGCTTCGGCATAATCATCAAAAGATGGATTTACATCCGGCCCAGGCAGATAGGACCCTTTGAGGGTGTTGCGGGACGTGAATCCGCCACCCATGTCGATATACTTAATCTTTAAATTGAATTTGTGGCTGATTTCCGAAGCCAGGTCGGCAAGCTTTGTTGCAGCAACAGCATAGGCGTTCGGCGTAAGAATAAAGGTCCCGATGTGGGTGTGAAGCCCTGTCAGTTCAAGTTTGCCCGAACTTACAATTTTATTGATGGCATCCCAGGCCTGGCCGTTTTCATAATTAAACCCGAAACGGTCCCATTGGGGGTAAATCCCGGTATCCATGTTCACCCTGATTGCAACTCTTGGTTTTTTATCCGGTTTGGCAATACTAATCAGGAGATATAATTCGTCAAGGTGATCGATATGGATGAGGGAATCATTTTCGATGGCTTTTTTCAGATCCGATCCGGATTTGCCCGGCCCGTTGAAAATGATTTTCTTTCCATCCACTCCATTATGCAAGGCTTTATCATATTCAAATCCCGATACCACTTCAGCCCACGAGCCTTCCTGGTGAAATATCCGGCAGACGGCATCCAGGTAGTTGGTTTTATACGACCATGCGAACTGAACCTTGGGATAACGGTTCGTAAAGGCACGCTGAGCCCTTTTAAAGGTAGTGCGGATGGTGTCTTCCGAAAGGACGAATAATGGGGAACCGTACTTCTCCAGAAGCGATTTTACGGGAATCCCGTCAATTTGCGCTGTAGGAGGGTAGTCGGTACGCATGCCGAATTTGCCTGGCATACCGGTTTCCAGTTTCCGGATTATCGGTCGTTCATAAAATTGTCTGGCCATAGTAATGCAGATAGAAAGTGTAATTGTAGATTACGGTTTTTCAATGTCGTTTTCCAATTCCCCGTTGACTGACAGTTCTTCAAACCGTTCTCTCGAAACAATCATATCATAGGAATACCGGATGAACAATTTTCCGGCTTCATAGGTTTCGTAAGGCTCTACTTTCCGGCCAAGCGCCAGATTTACCAAAGCTTCCGGAATGTTTTGCCCGACGCCGATGGCCAGATATATCCATGCCGGGATTCGGGGATTTATCTCCATCAGATAATAGGTGTTATCGGATGATTTCATGATTTCCAGTTCAAAACCGCCGCGCCATTTTGTTGTGGTAATGAAATGGCGCGTGAGTTCCATGAGCCTGTAATCATGAATTGTAATTCCGGCCCATGCTTTTCCTTTGTCAGTGATAAACTGCTTCCTCATGCCAACGGCTGCAATCGTGTTTCCGTTTCCGTCGCCGAGTCCGGTCATGTTCAGTTCGGTGCCTTTTACAAACTTTTGCAGGATTACCGGCAAGCCCCATTTTGCACTTACTTTTTCGAAGTAATTCCGGGCCTGATCCGTGGTAGCGGCAACATATGCGTCATAGTACTTTCCTTTTACCATAACCGGGAATCCCATCTCTTTGGCCGTTTTCACCACATCAACAAGATTAATGACAGCTTTGCTTTCAGGAACATCCATATTGTGCTTTTCGCCGAAAGTATTCAGGTTTACCTTGTGCCGCTCTTCAAATTGTTCCATCGTAGGGAGGAACATGCTGATGCCGATTTTTTTCAAAGCAGGCTCCAACTTTATGAAGGAATATAGTTCGGCATCAAAATTCGGGATGATGACATCAAGTTTTTCAATTGACTGAATATGTTCCAGGCGGGCCAGCAGCATATCCGTTCCGGCTGAAGGGTAAGGAATCAGGTAGGTTTTATCGACAAGCGCGTCGAGGTATATTCCCGGTTCGAGCGGTTCATAAGCCAGCCCGATAATCCGGGTTTTGAAAGATGTCGCTTCGCGCAATCCTCTTATGACCGGAACGCCCGGGCCGGGGCTGTCGATGGCATTTAAGCCTGTGACGCCGATGTTAATGATCCTCTCCGTCATTGTTTTCGAGTAATTGATGCTGCCTGAGCATGTGAATGAAATCGTGAAGGTCGCGCTCGATCATGACAGATTCGGTTTCGTAACTTTCAAGAAGGGTTGTGCAGATTTCAGATTCGCTTCTTCCCTCACGCATCAGATTAATAATATCCAGTCCGATGGGGTTAACCGAGAACGATTCGCCGGTAGTGGGATTAAACAGAAAGCCAGAGTCGCTGATGGCTATATTTTTTTGAATTTTCGTATTCATAACCGGAAGCAGAGTTATATCGTCTTTTATTATTCTCCGTTACTAATGGTATCCTGTTGTTTCCAGCCGTGACGGTGCCGGTATCCTTTTCCGTTGCCATTCCCGCACCCTTGCCCTCGTCCGGCTCCGGCGCAGCCATAGAACCCGGCATAGATGCCTGAGAGTTTTTGAGTTTGTTCAGGAGTACAAACTTTTTTCAAATCGAGGAACTGCCTAATGTTTGCCTGTTGCAGTTTATTCTGCTCCCGGCTTACCTCTTCAGCCAGAACTGCAATCCGGAGACTATCCGATGTGTCTTTCGAGAGTTCTTCCAGCAATGCCGCCTTTTTATCCCTGAGGGCTGTTATGATGGGCTCACTGGAGAACCGGTACGCAGTATTGATCTTATTTACTTTGTTTAATTGTTCAGGGCTCAGAGATAACTCTCTCCCGATTGCAACTCCTTTTCTCCCTTCAGGTGAGCTAACCGGTTCAGCAGCATGTTTCTGCAAGCTGATAAAATGGGTAGCCAGAGCTGCGATATTCACGAAGACCAGGAATATCAATACCCAGAATACAATGCGGTTCTTTTTCAAAAAATCCATGGCTTGAAGGTTTATTCAGTGAATTCCAGCAGTTCGTCGGTCATAAAATCTGGTACGTTCAGGTCCGAACGAACTTCCTGGATCGTATTTTCGTTATAGGCAGCATAACGCCCGGCTCCTTCCGTTCCGATGAGAAAACCGATCGCAAGTGCAAGAAGCATACCAAGGCTGATGAGAGCCGGTTGAAGGATGCTCTTTGAAAAAACGAAAGATGATTTTTCAGGCATTTCAAGGGCTGCTTCCAGCCGGTGCAAAAGGCGTGAACCGGCATAGGGGAGAGGTTCAGCCCCGACATGTTCCCCGATGGCATTTAGTACGTCATTGAACTGCTCCAGGAGTTGTTTGCAGTCAAGGCATACAGCAATGTGCTGATCCAGTTGATCCATCAGCGTATCCGGAAGCTCTTTCGCAGCATATCCGTAAAGGTTTTCGTGTAATAACCTGCAATCTGTCATGATGTTCCGGTTTTGGAATATTCTGAGAATTGAGCTATCAGGCTTTTCTGAAGGTTTTGTTTTGCCCTTTGTAAAAGCGATTCAACGCTGGAGAGGCTCAGGTTCATCACTTCGGCAACCTGTTTGTACGACATTTCCTCATATTTATTCAGGATAAAGGCGGTCTTTTGATTTTCAGGCAAACGGCTGACGGCATCGTCAAGTAAAATGCGGCTTTCATTCTTTTGCACAGGGTCTTCAGTCGAATAAGGTTCCGGAATTCCGTTCCAGGCACCATTAGCTGCAATCCTGAAAAAGGTTTCAAATTGCCTTACAAGTTGCTTGCGCTTGTTTTTCCTGATGAAGTTCAGCGATTTGTTGACGGTAAGCCTGTAAATCCAGGTAGACAACGAAGAATCACCCCTGAAATGCTTTACCGATTCAAGTATTTCGATGCAAACATCCTGGGCAATGTCTTCGGCGTCATCCATATTGTCGGTGAAGTTATATGCAGTTTTTATAACCTGCTTGTGATAAGTTCCCACAAGGTGCCTGATGACCTGCCTGTCGCGGTTTCGGATGCCTGTGATTAATTCCTGGTCGGTCATCAGCTCAGAGCGTAATAAGAGGTTGAAATACAGATCCCCGGTTACCAATGGAGGCCGTTTTTGCTATGGCGCACCACCAAGATATGCTCAAAGATAAATATTTCAACCTCCTTTTAGAAAACGTGGTTTACAAATTATTAACTATTTCTTTACAACTTTATCATCAGTTTTGTTTAAGGCTGCCGCAACAATGACCATTCCCATGCCGGTGGCGGTTCCCGTTACCCATAGAGCAGCCGGAGTTCCATTTTCCGGTCGCACCTTGCCGGTTATCGCAGATGCCATCCTTGTTACTGTCGATAAAATTGGCGCCACGTCCCTGATACCTTCCCGAACCATAATTGTCGCATACACCGTCATTGTTTTTGTCAACGAAATTGGCGCCGCGTCCCTGATACCTTCCGGAACTATAATTGTCGCATACACCGTCATTGTTTTTGTCAACGAAAGCCGGACGGTTTATCGCCGTTGACTTCTGTCTGGTTTTTGCTTGATCAGCCGATGTCGTCTGTGCCTGCAACCCTGTGATAAAAAATGCGGTCAGGGCCATGGCGGCAAATAGTCTAACTGTGTTTTTCATAGCATGAATTTTTTGGTGTTATGTATATTGGACACCCGAGATTGAAAAAACCAGCGGCATCCGTTCATTATTTTTCCTAACGAACTCCTGAAGCGAAATTTTAACCAAATACTTTGCAGGGAGAAGATGCCTGTCTGTTTGACGCGAATGGGTATTGTCAGTATTTTAATGGATTAACTTTTTTGCGTGTTTTAGTGATTTTTTCAGATAAGAAATGGCCGGTTGTTAACAACACCAGGGATGTCTTCGTTAGCTACTTGTTGTATAGTTGGCTACTGAAAGGAATCCTGAGAAAAACCGAAATGTTTCTTCCGGGATTAAAAAGATTGACTTCCTTCAGGGTTGACAGGTGATCAGTGTACCGGACGTCAAATAAGTTTGTCGCACCGAGCCTTACCATGACAGGATGTTTTTGAAGGCTGAATTCACCTCCTGCCGAGATATCAGTCAGGAAATACCCGTCAGTTGCCGATTCATCAGGCGCCGGATTGCTCTGATCAAATGTTTTGGAGAAATCAACCGATACCGAGGCGTTTTTCATGAACCCGAGTTTGTTTTTTCTAATCATCAGGTTCAGGTTTATTATGTTGGCCGGTATAAACGGCAGGTAACTCCCGTCAGAATGTTTGCCTGTTACGCTCGAAAACGTGGTTTCGATATGTAACCATTTCAGATGCTCCGGATGATAATGTAAGCCGGCTTCTCCTCCATACAGGTAGGAGTTCTGCTGCAGGTAACGATAAACCGGAAGTCCGTTCCCGGTAATTTCACCTGTAGGCGAGATGAAAATGAAATCACGGATGTTGTTGCGATAGCCTGCCAGGTCAATGGTAAGGTTTTCGATATGGTAGTGAAGGCTCAGGTCGAATTCCAATGATTTTTCAGGCCCCAGATTTTTATCCCCTATTTCATAGCGCGCTTCATGAGCGCCGTTCGAGGTGAGTTCGGCAAGGTTTGGAGTCCGGTAAGCGGCAGCAATGTTACCTCTGAGCAGAAATTTTTCGGAAAAATTATAGGTAGCGCCCAGCGAGCCGCTGAAACTCCCGTAATTCCGGTCAAGGGCTTCGCGGTAACTGCTGTTTCCGGGTAGCCCGACAGAATTGGTGCTGATCCATTTCAGGTCGTATCTTACTCCTGCCTGTGTTTTCATCTTACGGAAAAATGTCCGTTGTGCCAGGCCGAAAACCGACTGATTGGTTGTTTTCGCGTCAGGTAACAAAATGGTTTCACGGTTGTGCAGATTGGTGTTGAACTGGTTTATCCCCTGATACCCTACGATGTATTCGGAAGACTCGTCGGATGGCAGGTATAACTTGGCTTCATAGGATAAGGTCGCCAGTTTCATGTGTATTTCATATTCATCTTCTTCGCCAACATGGAGGAGTCCGGTATTCTGAAAGGATGCATTCAGGTCGAGTTTGGTTCTTCCCAGGAAGAGCTTGCTTTGCGAAGACAACAGGTGCGTATTCAGTTGCTGATAAAATATCTCACATTTATAACCTCTTTCCTTTATGGCTTCCAGGGCCTCTTCCTCAACAAGGCCGAGGTTTTGCCTGATAAAATCATAGAACAGCCTGATCGTACCGGCTTTTCCTGTGTATCCCGCATTTGTCTTTATCGAATATTCATGGAACCTGGAATTAGGGACAAATTGGCCTCCGCCTTGCAGAAAATCGGCATTATATTTCATGCCGGCCCTTATTCCTCCGAAAAACCGGCCGGACGTGCCTTTTATCCCGAGATTGTTGGCTATGCCAAGCGTATTGGAATTAAAATTGACGTTATAATCCCCTTCGATGCTGTTGACCGATGCGGGCTTTTCCCTGATAAAGTTAATTACACCGCCTATTGCGTCGGAACCATATAGTAAAGAAGCAGGCCCTTTGATTATTTCCGCGCTTTCAATTCCAGTTTCATCTATTCCCAACGGGTGATGGCTGGAATACTGGTAGTTTTCAAACCTTACGCCGTTATCGAGTACAAGTACATCGTTCATCGAAAGCCCCCTGATCACAGGTTTTGTAATTCCGCTTCCTTTCGAGATCATGTTCACTCCGGGAACCCTGGTAAGTGATTCCATGAAATTCGGGGTACATTTCAGGTTCTCCGGACCGAGTTTCAGGATATCAATCTTAACAGCATTTTCGTGTTGTGTTGAGCTGTATCCTCCGGTCACGACAATGCCTTCAGTCTCAATCATGGTTTTATGCATCGAAACATCAACCCTTGTATCCTGATGGTTAAGTACAATGGTCTCAATCCTTGAGGTATAACCCAGGTATGAAAACTGAATTTTAATTTTTCCGTTCGACATGTTTTTCAGGATGTAATTTCCGCTTGCGTCAGTCACCGTGCCTTTGTTCAATTCGGGCAGGTACACATTGGCTCCTGCCAGAGGAGTATTATCCTGATCGGTGACTTTTCCGTACAGGGTATTTTGTGCCATGCCGGTGTTGTACAACAATACCAGCAGGCATATTATAAATATGCTTTTCATGGTTTATTTTAATAAAATTATTGAAATGGTGAATAGCTGCCCGTTGGCAGCCGAAGCGCTAGATCATCTTCTCAGGAGGCGCGCGCAGGAAGAAGGAATACCGAGGCGAAAACAGAATGTGCAGGGGAAGGATGAAGCAGAACCGCTCGCAAATAACTTCGGCACGTTCAGGTCCTTTAACCCCGCTATCTGAAATAAATATTGAATATTCGAAACTGCATGCAGGGCATTTTTCATGAACAACTGTTAACTGTTCTCCTGTGCCCGGAACCGGAATATAGAAATGATGATGGTCAAGCTTTATGACCGAAGGCCAGAACAGGGCCGTGATCAATAATAAAGCAACAATCGCTTTTAGCTTCCTGACCATCATCATGTTATTATCTCAACTCTTTTTCATTAACAGATGAACAGTTTATTTATTGCCTTTCTCAAATTTTCTGAGAGCGGCCAATACAAGCCTGTATGTTAAGAATATGACGACAGGCAGACTGAAGAACCAAATAATCTGGATTATCATAGCGTGAATTTTTAGGTTAATATGTGTGGCTTTCGTTTTCCAGTTCTGAGATATCGATCTTCTTCCTGTTGATGGCGCGCCAGGTATAGATGATGTATGCCAGGACAAACGGAACAAGCAGCGACACATAGCTCATGGCCGTCAGGGTGTAACGGCTCGAGGAACTGTTATAAATGGTCAGTGAACTTTGCAGGTCAAACACTGAGGGGTAAAATGCCGTGTGATTGAATCCTGCAATGAGGAAAAGTGCAAAAACGGTGAGGATAGAGCCTGTTCCGGCAAAAAGTATGCCCTGACGTCCGAAGGACTGGAAAGAGAAAACCGGCAGAAAGATTCCGGTTAAAACCAGGACTACACCCGTCAGGAACAGGATTCCGGCAACCGGCATTTGGATCATGTTATGCAGGTATTTGAAAGGTTCCATAAAAACAAGTCCGGTAAGCGGATCAACGGCAAACCCTTTCTTTAGCATAAGCAGCATGATAAAAAGCAGGAAAAACACAAGGAACGGAATGGCATTGACCAGAAGTTGTTTTTTGGCCCTGGCGATAATTTCGTCATGGTTCACATTCTTCATGAAATAGAGTAATGCCAGCACACGCGAAAGGCAAAATACAGCCAGGCCCAGCGACAGGTTCTGGATGTTCAGTGCGGCTTCGAGGCCGTGGGTAGCTGTTTCCCATTGTGAGAAATTGTTTTCGTTCACCGAGAACTGAGAACCGGTAAAGAAGGTTGAAACAGCCGTTCCGAGCAGGATAGTCCCTGCCGCTCCGTTAATAAACAGGAAGGCCTCATAAGTGCGATGGCCCAGGAAATTATCCGGTTTTTTTCGGTATTCATAGGAAACGGCCTGCAATACAAAGGCAAAAAGGATCAGCATCCAAACCCAGTAGGCGCCTCCGAAACTGGTACTGTAAAACAACGGAAAAGAGGCAAAAAACGCTCCTCCGAAAGTCACCAGCGTGGTGAAGGTGAATTCCCATTTCCGTCCGAGGACGTTGATGAGAAGCGCCCTTTCGGTTTCGGTTTTTCCCAGACGGTAGATCAGTGTTTGCCCGCCCTGCACGAAAAGCAGGAACACGAGCAAAGCTCCGAGCAGCGAGATAATGATCCACCAGTATTGCTGCAAAGCAGGATATGAAAGGTTTTCAAACATTACTTTTCCCCTCCGTCTTTAGGTCCGATTTTGATTTGTTTGCTCATGATTTTTATGTCGGCGATCAGCAAAAGGGTAAAGGTGACCGCAAACAGGATAAATGTAGTCTGAACGCTTCCGGTAGTAAGCCTTGAGACAGCAGCCGATGCCGGCATCAGGTCCTGGATTACCCAGGGTTGCCGTCCGAATTCTGCTACGAGCCATCCGGTCTCCGAGGCCAGATAGGCAAGCGGGATACTTAAAACAGAAAGATACAGATACCATTTTATCTTCTCAGGCTTTCTGAAAAAGACGAAGAAAACGGTCAGGATAAAAAGCAGGACGAACCACATTCCAAGAGCTACCATGATGCGAAAGGAATAAAATGCCGGACCGATAGGAGGGATGGCATCCTGAGGCTTTTCGAGGTAACCGTAACCGAAATACTTGAAATTACTGTTTAAGACGGCCGATGCCGAATCGGCTTTAGCCGTATCGCCTGTTTTGCCCGCTTCTTTATACTCTTTCAGCGCTTCTATCGCCAGTTTTCCTTTTGCGATCTTTTCGTTGACGGAAATGATGCCTTGTTCAGGATTGCCGTGAACCAGATCCCTGATACCCGGAACATAAGCATCGAAATTCTGAAAAGCCATAAAAGACAGCACTCCCGGAATTTCAAGTTTCATCAGGAAATCCTTCTTTTTTGGCTCTGTATTGTCATTTTTCAGGATTCCGACGGCAACCAGCGGCGCGTTGGATTGCCCTTCGTACAGGTTTTCCATAGCGGCGAATTTCAAGGGCTGGTGCCTGGCCAGCAACCGGGCGGAACCGTCACCGGTCAGGATCAGGAAAAGCGACATGACAAATCCGAACACAGAAGCGATCAGCATGCTGCGCTTTGCCAGCATCTGGTTCCGCTTCCTGAGCAGGTACCAGGCGCTGATCCCTACAACAAACACTGAGGATAGGACAAAGCCGGAGGTAACCGTATGCAGGAATTTGTTGATGGCTACCGGCGAAAACAACACCTCCCAGAAATTGAGCATCTCGTTGCGGGCTGTTTCGGGATTGAAATGCATGCCTGTCGGGTATTGCATCCAGGCATTGGCCACCAGTATCCACAGGGCAGATAGGTTGGCCCCGGCAGCCACCAGCCATGTTGAAACGAGATGGAACTTTTTACTCACTTTGTTCCAGCCAAAGAACATTACCGCAATAAAGGTGCTTTCCATGAAGAATGCCATGATGCCTTCAACCGCAAGGGGGGCGCCGAAAATATCGCCGACAAACCAGGAATAATTCGACCAGTTGGTCCCGAATTCAAATTCGAGGATGATGCCGGTGGCCACGCCAATGGCAAAGTTAACGCCGAAAAGGGTCATCCAGAATTTCGTGATTTTTTTCCATTCCTCATCGCCCGTTTTTACATAGATGCTTTCCATGAAGGCGATGATGAATGACAGGCCAAGGGTGAGGGGAACGAAAAGCCAGTGATAAATGGCCGTTAATGCAAACTGGGCTCTCGACCAGTCGACGAGTGATACATCCATGGTTATTTAGGTTTGGTTAACAATTGTTCGATTACATAGTCGCTTTTATCCTTATCGGATTTGAATTTTGAACCGAGAAAATCATGGAAAAAGAACAGCTTTAAAATGATAAAAAAAATGAAGAGCTTGATAAATATGATGATCCACAGTGTCTTACCCACCGTCATATTCCGGAATCCTTCATAGTAAAAATTGAAAACTTTCCTGAATACCGGCATACAGACAGTTTTATCGGATTGACCCAATTTCGAAAACATCACGCCCGTTCTCAACGGCCCGGTGCATGGCTTCCTGGTTCTGCATGATATAGCCGCCAAAAACATTAAAATCCCAAACATGGGGAGTGCAAAACCAGCTTTCGATGTTCATAACCAGGCCGATAGTACGTGTTGTGTTCTTTTTTATCTCAAGTCCTGGGACAGGAAGCGTAACTTTAAAATAATTCTGGACGTACCCTGTGATCGAATCCACGGAAGTGGTTGTCCCGGAATAAATCTGTCCGATACCCAGGTGAAAATCGAAAGGAGTGGTGTTTCCTTCAGGGTTTTTCCATTTTCCGTTCAGCATTAAATAATGGTATCCGCCTCCCAGAATATCAGGCCAGAACATGTTCACCTCAGGCGGATTGACAAAGGCAAAGGATACATTCCGTACTTCGTTCAGGCCGAATATAAAAGATATTGAATCGTAGGTTCCTTCCGGAACGGTATCGTACACCTTCCAGGAAAGGGTGGCCGGGATGTCGATATCGGTGTAATGTATCGCTGTCTCATCTTCAATATGTACACTTTGTTCCCCGTTTCTGATGAGGTAAACATCCGAAATGAAATATTTCAATTCATTGACTTCGTAAACGTTCCCGGCTTCATTCACATAGCAAAGGCTGTCGGTAATCAGGGGAGAGGAATCAACATGATGGAGAAATGCGATTACAATTTTTCCGCCGGCTTTTTCAGGCTTTATGATCTCCGGCTCGCAGGCCGCGAAAAATAAACACAGCAACAATATTACCGGTGGAAGGTGTTTCATAACGATATGGTCAGGTTTAAGTAAAAACTACGCCCGGCTTCATTGAGTTTATCCTGAGAACCGACAATGCGACGGTTGAGGTGTTCGTAATAGGTGCTGTTGAAAAGGTTCTGAACGCCTGCCGAAATCATGAACATACGGTTTAGGTTATAATTGTAAGTCAGATTAAACAACATAAAAGCGGGCGTTTTGTTCTCATAATACGATAAAGAAACGTGATTTTGAGCAAGGACGAACCGGGATTGCAGCGAAACCTGCATTTTTTCTTTTAAAAAAGCATAGTTCAGGTTGATTCCTGATTCGAATGGCGGTATTTCCTGTATGGCATCGTTTTTAACGTCTTCAACCCCGACAGGTTTATTGTTTTCATCAAAAATGTTCCGTGTTGAAGATGCAAGAATTCCGTATGTATATGCAGCCGATAAATCGATGTTGAAACCTTTGATGACAGGGGATGCGTACCCGGTTTCAAAACCGAGGAAGTAAGCTTTTCCGGTGTTCATATACTGCTTTACGCCCACAGCGCCCATAGTTTTTGGCGTGGCGGCAGTCGACGGTAAAATCACTCCTGAAATGTAGGAATCCACCAGGGATCCATAACCGCTGATATTAAATTTGCCTGCTTTGCCCAGATTGAGATCAAGGATCAGGTCGGCCTGATAATTTACTTCCGGTTTTAACTGCGGATTCCCGAGGTAGTCGTAATTATCATAACCCACCAGCAGGAATTTTATGAATCGTTCCGTCATATCGGGGCTGCGCATCCCGCGCCCGACAAACAGGCTGATTTGATTCCCTTTTCCGAATGCTTTTGAAATTCCGGCATTGGCGCTTATGTTCAAATAATCCGACCGGGTATCGTTAAAATAGGTTTTATCATTTGCAATAAGGATGAGGGTGTCTTCCGAACCTGCATGATTATAATCGAGCCTTGCCGAAAGGCGGATTTTATAATCCCGGAGTGAAAGGGTGTATTCACTAAAAAGTCCTGAGTTAATGGTTCGCGCTTCTTTCCATAGGTTCGTTCTCTTTGCCGTGGTTGTTTCAATGCCTCCCATATTCATGATCATGGTCATCACCCGACCACCGTCTTTTCCTGTAATTTCAACATCAGCGCCGGTGATCAGCTCTTGTTTTCCCGAAACCAGGGTTGCTTCCAGCCTGCCGCCGGTGTTGGCGGCGTTTACTTTTGACACAGCCTGCATAAGGCCGTTGTAAGGTGGAACAACCTGGCTGTACGCGGGACGGAAACTGTTATCCATTTCATGGTACACATCGGAGTTATAGACTTTAAAATCCAGTTGCTTTAAAATGCTGTTCCTTACCCTGAAATGATAATCGAGCGATAAAAGCGTTGTGTTATCCCTGATTTCATCCATGGGCAGGGCCGGAAATTTCATGTCGCGGGTGAAATTGCGGTGCAACGACAACAGGATTTCATGGTCAGGATGGGGTTTGTAACCCACGTCACCCGAAAAATTATACTTCCTGAAAGAAGAAGAAATGAGGTTACCGCCGCCATCGCGATAATCGCCATAGTTCCTGTAGCTTCCGGATATGCCGAAATATATCTTCTGCCCGCCGCCGTGAATCAGTAAATACTGACTTATTCCTTCCGGATTGGAATTTACCGAAGTATGTGATTTTGCATGGATCTGGAAAGTTTCATAAGGGTGCGGCTTGAATGTATTGATCTTGATCACACCTCCCAGCGAAGGGCCGTATCGGAGCGTATAAGGCCCTTTGATAATGTCGATGGATTCAATATCGTCGGTTTCGATATGCGAAGTAACCGGGTCCATCCGGTTCGGACAGCCGCCCTCAACTTTCAAACCATCGTCGGCAATTACCGTCAACTGGCTGGACCTGAACCCCCTGATGACCGGGTCAATGGAGGAACCCCCTTTTTTTATGCCGTTAACACCGGGAACCGAGCGAAGCAATACTCCAACATCGGGGATGGCTGCCCGATCAAGGTTTACTTTTGATAATGAGGTTTTGTTCGGAATGCCGGAACCAACTATTTCAACTCCTTTTAAATTTATTGTATCTGATATTTGTTGTCCAAATCCCGAAAAAGGTGTGATAGCCAGGCCGAGCGCTACAATAAGTAAGGCTTTTCTTTGCATAACTGGTTGAATATCTTTATTGAAAATACAGTTGCATTCTTACCATAAAGATATGATATTTTGTGATAGGAGCTAAACGGACCCATTGTCAGGAAAATATGCAAGTAACCTTATCATGATAAAACTCCCTTTTCTTCAGCAGGCTTCTCAATCTTGCGCTGAGAATTACAGGAAAAGCATGAAGCGTTGCGACTCTGGTTATACGTTCAGGGTCCGGGAATACTTTTCCTTCCCGGGTGTAGCGTTAACCACCAATACTTCCATCATTTTACTTTTAAAACGGATGGCTTTTCGGGCTCGCCGATAAATTCTTTGGAAGCCCCGAGGTATTTTTCACCAGACTTGTATCCGATTCCCATTTTATCGAGCAGGCTGTCGACGCTTACCTGGTGAAGCTGCATCCCGATTTCCCAGGGATCGTAACCCAGCACAAGGCCTGCCATTTCTTCATAAGTCAGGACCGGTATGCCGTATCCTTCCGTATCATAAGTCTTGCCTTCCATTTCGGCCAGCACATATTGCCAGCGATCGAGAAAAAAGGTGCAACCCGGGCAGTTGGCCACAATAAAATCGGGATGATAGGGCTCCATGGAGTCCAGTTTTCTCTTTGTGTTGGATATCGAATACCCCCGGTTCTCCTTAATGATGTAATTCCTGAACCCGAAACCACAGCAATGCCGTCGTTCCGGATAGTCGATCACTTCGCCTCCCCACGCTTCAATCATTCCCGACAATACCCTGGGGAATTCGGCTCCGCCTACGCCTTTCGCCGGAAATATCTTGGCATAATGACAACCAATATGCTCAACCACCTTCAGGGGTTTTCCCGTGCGGGCATTCACCAGCCTGTATTTGGCTTTGGCGGCAATTTCGTCCCTGAATTTATAAATGATGTCGCTGGTATGCGCAATGTTTTCAGGCAATCTGAAACTTCTGCCGGTAGCGGCTTTGAGTTGAGCTTTTGTTTTTTCAAGAGTGTCGGGAAAATGCTGCCAGGTTTCAACCATTTCGGTATAAATGCCGAAGGATGTCACGCACGAGGGAACAAAATTCCGGTATCCGGCATCGTTCATCAGTGAAAACTGGCGCGCCACTACCGTCATTGTCGTTTCAACCGGTAATATTCCCGAATGATAGGCAATGCCGGTACAGGTGGTTTGATGAGCGTCGTCAAAAATGTCCAGACCCAGCACTTCTTTGAGGATTCGAAGGAACAACTCTTCCGAACCCGGGAAAAAATTCTGGCGTATGCAACTGCGGGCAAAATAATAATGATCGCCGGCAATATTTTTTTGGTACTCGGGCCAGAGTACACGGTCATTTCTTTTTCCCATCACAATAATCCTCTATGGCATTAAATTGTTCTATTGCGCCTGTTTCGGCAAAAATCCTGTGAAGTTCTTCCATGTCGGACGGCTGAATATCCCTGAGCGTTCCGGGGCCTTCAGCTTTATAGTTTCCTCCTGTCTTTTCCAGGATTGAAACGGCGTTCTTCCGGTACCAATCCCAGATCGGGCCTTGTTCGGGATGGTCAGTCGTGTTAATCTCGTCGATGTAAAAACAATAGCCACGCTTCAGTATATTTTCGCCAACAATTCTTTTCACCCTGACCTGCTGACGGCCTCTTTCCGAAAAAGAAAAATATCCCGTTTTGATCGAAAGGTTGCGCAGGGCCTGAACGATATAACCCGGGGTGTTCCCCCTGGGACAGCGGGTTTTACAGGATAAGCATTCACCGCAGTACCAGATTGTATCACCCTTGAGCAATTTTTCCAGTTCCTTTTCATCGCCGCTTTGCACGGTAATAGCTATCAGCCTTGGATCGTAATCATAGAAATGTGCCGCCGGGCAAATGGCGGTACATGTGCCGCAGTTGATGCATGCTTTCATGCCTTCTGAAAAGCGTACATCTTTTCTTAGTTCTTCAGACAGTTTCATGGATTATCTGATTCGTTTCGGGGCATTGTTCTTGTCGACGGCGACAAAACAAAATTCGGCTTCTGCTATTGTATCCCATGTCAGCGCTTTGTCGGCTGAAGCAAGTGCAATGGTGTGGATTATGATTTTCAATCCGTTTGATTTTATTACTTCCGCTTTCAGATTGATCAGATTTCCGGCAAATACCGGCTTCAGAAACCTGATCTTTTCTGCCGAAACGGTGACAACTTCCGCTTTTGCAAATATCGAGGCCGACACATAGGCCGTTTCATCCATCCATTTTAATACCTGCCCGCCAAATAAACAGTTGCGGTCATTCAGGTCTCCGGACATTACAACATGGAATTGGTTAACAATAGGGACGTCCATACATGAATATTTTTTCTACAAAAATATGATATAAATAATCTTTATGAACAAATGTTCATTAATTTTGTAGTGAACAAATGTTCATTATATGTCGCCAAGATTCAAACGCCCGAGAAAACTAGTAAATCCGCCTGTCATCAAGGGGTTAAAGCCATACGGCCCGGGGGTTCCGGAAGCGGTTTCAGGGCCTGTAACCCTTTTATATGAAGAATATGAGGCTTTAAGGTTATGTGATTATGACAGGTATAACCATATCCGGTCATCGGTGATCATGAACATATCCCGGCCTACATTCACGCGGATTTATGCCTCGGCCAGGCAAAAAATAGCCGAAGCGCTGGTCGAAGGCAGGCAAATTATCATCGAAGGGGGAAAGGTTTACTTCGACAGCACCTGGTTTGAGTGCGACACTTGTAACGCCTGTTTTAATAATCCTGATTGGGAAACCCCGGTTACAGCTTGTCCGCTTTGCGGCAGCAATGAAATTCATTCATTTGAAGATGAAATTCCAGAAACGACTGCCGTTACTGAAGCTGACCATTAAATATGCCCGGACTGCGGATATGAAACAGAGCATCAGTACGTCCACCCATGCAACCGGCAAATCTGTCCGAAATGCAATGCCCGGATGCGGAGAAAAAGCAGACAGGGACCATAAATTGAAAACGCCATGAAAGTTGCCATAGCTTCAACGGGAAATACTCCCGAATCGAATGTGGATCTGAAATTCGGAAGATGTTCCTGTTATGTTATCTATGATACCGAAAGCCGTTCGGTGGAATATATCCCTAATCCATACAAAACGGATGAAGAAAGCGCCGGCACGTCTGCCGTGCAATTGATGGTGTCGCGAAATGTTGCCAGAATCATTGCCGGCGAATTCGGGATCAAAATCAAAGGGTTGCTCGATAGTTTGAAAATACAATTGATCATCGTGAAAGATCGTGGCAGGACCATCAGGGAAATCATAGAATTACTGAACAATCAAACAAATTAGTGTTATGCCAAAGCTTAATGGTACAGGACCCGATGGCAGAGGGACCCAAACCGGCAGAAAGCTGGGAAAATGTTCCGAAAAAACCGAGGAAGAAAAGCTTGTGCTTTTAGGAAAAGGGCAGGCGAAGCGCCATAAGTCCGGCGGTGGTGAAGGCGCAGGGAAACGTTTACGAGTTGGGAAAAACTAGTGTTAATCTGTTAATAAAATGGAGGTAATATGCCAGGATTAGATAAAACCGGGCCCGTGGGCCAGGGGCCCATGACAGGTCGCAGAATGGGACGCTGTAATAACTTCGGAGCTGGTAGCGGAAGAAAAACACCGGCTTCCGAAACAAATGAACCGGAATCGTCGTATGTTCCGTTCTACGGAAGAGGATATGGCTTAGGCAAAGTTGCTAACCGATATGGAATGGGCTGTCAAAACCGGTTCAGAGGCGGGAAGCGATAATGTCTGGGTACTGAAATAAAGAATCAACATTTAATAATAATAAGGTAAAGATGAATAAAAGAATCGCCATTCCAATGGAAGATGGAGTATTATGTGCCCATTTTGGTCATTGCCAGACATTTGCAATAGTAACAATACAAGACCATCAGATTGCGAATATCAGGGATGTAGTACCGCCGGAACATGTTCCGGGTTTGTATCCCCGCTGGATTGCACAATTTGGTGTGACCGATGTAATTGCAGGTGGCATGGGACAACAGGCCATATCTCTCTTTAACGAGCAAAAAATAAATGCATTCGTTGGGGCTCCAATTAAAACCGCAGAAGAGATTGTCCGGGATTTTATTTCTGGCAAACTGGAACTTACGGCCAATTATTGTGACCACGACGACGATCATCATCACGATTGTGCTCAGGGTAAATAGTCTCGATACCAGCACAGCAAGAGGAAAAAATCGGACGATTCTTTTAGCTTCATTTAATAAAGCAGTTCTGGAAATCAGATAGATCGACAGTTTAGTTGAAAGGCTTATGGCTTCTGTCTGTTTCTTTCTGCAGAAAGCAAGCTGTCAGAAGTGAATTGCCTTGTATTTAAAAACAACCTTTGTTTGGTAAGCGTTGAAATACAGGATATGTGTATAGGGTATTTCGGCATGAAGCCGGGTTGCTTTCAAAAGAGGATAAGCGGGGAGGTAAAGCTGGTCGTTAATACTTCAGCTTCTTTGGCAGAAATCATGGATATGGCCGCAAAAGAGTAATTAATAAAGGAGAACCGTGAGATCGTCAAACAGTTTGGCTATAACTGGCTGCTTTTTATCTGTTCACCGGAAACTTGCACCAAATTCATCAACGAGGATGATGTCTGATAGAGACTGACCGAAACTCAAAATAAAGTGAAAATATCACGGTTCCCGGTTTTTCTGAAATGATCACCGGCAGGATGAATGCCTGTATACCTTAATAGATGAAAAAAGTATGATGTATGGCTGTTTCGGCTGATATAAAAAGAATTGCGATTGCCAGCGGAAAAGGGGGCACAGGGAAAACCCTCCTTTCAACCAACCTGGCAGCCTGTATTAGCAGAAGCTATCCGACACTCCTTGTTGATCTGGATGTAGAGGAGCCTGATGATTTTCTGTTCATCGGGGGAGTATTGCAAAAATCATTGGTACAATATAAATTTATACCTGATTGGAATGAAACGCAATGCACGTTTTGCGATAGTTGCTCTGATCATTGTAGGTTCCATGCTATTTTACGGTTGGGTGAATCCATTGTTGTATTTAACGAATTATGCCATAGTTGCTTTGCCTGCTCCGAACTATGCCCGTCAGGCGCCATTCGTATGAAACCGCAGAAAATTGGTGAAACAAAGGAATTTGTAACCGGAAATCTCAGGTTCATACATAGTTGTCTGGAAATCGGTGAAGAACAAGCGGTACCGCTTATCCATAAAACGCTTCAGCTAGTCAGGAACCAGACCGGGAATTTACCGGTTCAATTGTATGATTGTCCTCCCGGAGCATCATGCCCGATGGTAGCTGCTACCAAGGATGCTGATTTTGTGATACTGGTTGCTGAACCAACGCCGTTTGGGATTCATGATTTTATGCTTGCAGCCAGTACCGTGCGAATGTTGGGAAAACCGTTTGCTGCCGTAATCAACAGGAGTGACATGGGGGACGATTCTCTTGAAGATTACTGCAATACCGGTAACATTCCTGTCCTGGCAAAAATACCATTCAGCAACAAAATTTCGAAGTTGTATTCTGAAGGGTCGCTGGTGTTTGGTAATTGTGATGTGATGAATCCTGCACTTGAAAAAATAGCCGATTATATCATTCAATTGAAACTGAATCCATGAATGAGATTGTAATCCTTTCGGGAAAAGGGGGCACGGGAAAGACTTCAATTGCCGCTGCGCTGGCTTCTCTTGCCGGAAATGAGGTGGTAATTGCAGATTGTGATGTAGATGCATCGAACATGCACCTTCTGCTTCAGCCGGATTTCCATTTTTCAGAAGATTTTTACAGCGGGCATCTGGCCAGGATTCATCCTGAGAAGTGTATGAAATGTGGTTTATGCATCATGAAATGCAGATTTGAAGCGATCATTCTCACAGGTGATGATTATATGATAGATCCTGTTTCCTGCGAAGGTTGCGGTTATTGCCAAATGATCTGCCCTTTACAGGCTATCTCAATGGAGGAACGGCTTTCAGGGAAATTTTATATCTCCCGGACCCGTATAAATAATGTACTGGTACATGCCAGCCTTGATATTGCTGCAGGCAATTCAGGCAAATTGGTTGCAAAAGTTAAAAGTGAAGCCAGGAAAATTGCCGTATCGGAGCATATCCCTTTTATAATAGTCGACGGCCCCCCGGGCATAGGTTGTCCGGTAATCTCATCCCTCGCCGGGGCGACTTTTGTTCTAATCATTACTGAACCAACCGTGAGCGGAATTCATGATCTGGAACGGCTAATCCCGCTTATTCGTCATTTTAGGGCAAGGATGGCATGCATAATCAATAAATCTGACATCAATATCTCTAAAACAAAAGAGATACATGATTATCTGAAACAACAAAACATACTTCATATTGCCGACATTCCGTATGATTCCCTTTTTATGGAATCTATGGTGAAAGGCTTAACCATAACTGAAACCGGTTCTCCTTTATCAGGACAACTGGTAAATATCTGGACTACTATTAAAGAATTTCTGAAAAACTAAAAAAAACTGATGAAAATCGCCTTTACTGCTACCGGTGAAACACTCGATTCACAAATAGATCCCAGGTTTGGAAGGACTGACTTCATTCTGGTTCTGGACGAAGAAACCAATAACCTGGAAGTGATAAACAATCTGGAGGCTAACAATGAGGCCCATGGCGCGGGAACTGCTACATCCCGAAAAATTTATCAATTCAGGCCCGACGTCCTTATTACGGGCAATGGTCCGGGTGATACGGCAGCAAAAGCTTTAAAACCTCTTAACATGAAAATCTTTACTGGTGCTTATGATGTCACTGTTAGGAAAGCATATGAACTCTATAAGCAGGGCCAGCTAAAAGAAATTTCAATGTTATAAAACAGGTTCCCAAACAGGTGATTAGTAGCTCGTACATCCTTATAGGAGAAGGGCTTTCACAAATTTCAAAAAAAATGCTTTAATCAATGGTATGGTTTGTTCAGGGAAAATGTAAAGGATAATTGGTTTGACGATACAAAAAGACTGAAGAAAACATGGTTAGAACGCTGATTTTCGGACCTGTGCCATCCCGTCGATTGGGGAAAAGTTTGGGCATCAATAACATTCCTTATAAGCATTGTTCGTATTCCTGTCTTTATTGTCAGGTCGGGAAAACAATCAAGAAACAAGTCAGTCGATGTGAGTTTTACGATCCTGATTTGTTAGCCGATGGCGTCAGGAAATATCTGGATGCTCTTTCTGAGGAAGATATGCCTGACTATGTAACCATTGTGGCCAACGGGGAACCCTCGCTCGATCTGAACCTGGGCTTCCTGATTAAAAAAATGAAACAAAATGGTTTACCGGTAGCTGTCATAACCAATGCTTCACTGATTACCAGTAAAGAGGTAAGAGAAGAACTGGGACAAGCCGACTATGTTTCGGTAAAGGTTGATACGATGAATGAAAAAACCTGGAAAACCCTAAACCGTCCGCATTCAAGCCTCGTCCTTCAACACATAAAAGATTCACTCTTAATTTTCAAAGAGGATTACAGCGGTAAATTGGTAACTGAAACAATGCTTGTTAAGAATGTAAATGATTCGGAATCAGAAATTTATGAAACTTCGGCCTTTATAAGTTCCATTTTTCCGGATATCGCCTTTATCTCCATTCCGACCCGTCCAACTGCTTTTAATAAAGCTTACAGACCAGCCGAAGGTAATTTGGTTAAAGCGTATGCAATTTTTGAACAAAGAGGGCTTCATACAGAATTTCTGATCGGATATGAAGGTAACGCTTTTGCTTCATCAGGAAATTTTACCAAAGATATACTTAGCATCACCGCTGTCCATCCGATGCGGAGGGAAGCCGTTCTGGAATTGCTTCAAAAATCAAAGTCCAGCGAAAGGGAATTGAATCTTCTTTTAAGCTATGGCATGATCAAGGAAATAACTTACAATAATCAGGTTTATTACCAGCGAAATTTCAGTAAAAAGTGAAATATGAAAGGGTACGTTCATCTATATACCGGTGACGGAAAAGGTAAGACCACCGCGGCATTTGGCCTCTCTATACGAGCTGCCGGCGCTGGTAAAAAGGTTTTTATTGCTCAGTTTGTTAAAGGGATGAAGTATTCAGAACTTAAAGCCCTGGAACGTATTCCGGAAATAGAAGTCAGGCAATATGGGTTAAAATGTTTTATTATCAGCCAGCCTACTGAGGCCGATTTCCAAGCTGCACGCCGGGGCTTGAAAGAAATAACGAAGTTAATCATTGGCAATAAATACGACGTAGTAGTCCTTGACGAAATCTGTATAGCCTTGTACTACAACCTTATCGGATTAGAAGAAGTACTCAAATTGATAGAGAAAAAGCCTTTACCTATGGAGTTGGTGCTGACAGGCAGAAATGCCCCGGAAGCGCTGGTAGAAAGAGCTGAGCTGGTAACCGAGATGAAGGAGATCAAGCATTATTATAATGAAGGGGTTGAGGCTCGCAGAGGGATTGAATTTTAAATCATCCTCAGAATGATAAAAACTAACACTCAAATAACTAATAAACAAGTACTAAAATGAACACTAAAAACAAAGGATTTGACACTAAACTGATTCATGCGGGGGCTTTTGACAACGAATTCGGGAGCGCATGTGTGCCTATTTACCAGACATCAACATTTGGTTTCAGGAATGCACAGCATGGTGCCGACTGCTTTTCGGGAAAGAGCGACGGATATATCTATTCGCGTATCAGCAACCCAACCATCAGGGCATTTGAGAATAACATTGCCGAGCTCGAAAACGGATTTGACGGCATTGCCACCAGCTCAGGCATGGGAGCCGTGAGCAGCGTATTTATGGCTTTGCTGGGAGCAGGAAGCCATATTGTCTGTAGTGACGCAGTTTACGGTCCAACCCGCGGAATCCTGGAAAATGATTTTTCCCGGTTTAATGTTGAAGCCAGCTTTGTTAATACTTCTGAAACTGAAAACATTCTGTCAGCGCTGAAAAGCAATACGAAGGTTTTGTATATTGAGACGCCTGCCAATCCTACAATGGGAATTTCAGACATTGAGGCTTGTGCAAAAATTGCAAAAGAGCACAATCTGATACTGGTCGTGGATAATACTTTTTGCTCCCCTTATCTTCAGAATCCCCTGAAACTTGGGGCTGACGTTGTATTGCACTCCATCACAAAATTCATTAATGGTCATGCTGACATCGTGGGCGGTGTTATTGTTACAAAAGGTGAAGACCTTTACAAGAAAATACGGCATTCTATGGTTTATATGGGTTGCAATATGGACCCGACTCAGGCATTTATGGTGCTTCGCGGTGTTAAAACGCTTTCTTTACGCGTTGAACGGGCTCAGGAAAATGCCATGAAAGTTGCCGAATTTTTGCAGGCCCATCCTAAAGTGGCTTGGGTCAATTACCCTGGACTGAAATCGCATCCGCAATATGAACTTGCCCGCAGACAGATGAAAGGCCCCGGATCGATGATGAGTTTTGGATTGATTGGCGGTTATGAGGCCGGTAAGAAATTAATGGACAATGTTCACCTGGCTTTGTTAGCCGTTTCATTGGGCGGGGTGGAAACCCTTATTCAGCATCCTGCATCTATGACGCATGCAGGTGTAAGCAAGGATAATAGACTTGCTGCCGGAATTACCGACGACCTGGTTCGGTTTTCGGTAGGTATCGAAGATGCTGATGATATCATCATGGATTTGGAGAATGGATTAAATAAAATTTAAACTAAAACTCTGAAAAAATGAAAATTGCAGATGTTCTGATCATAGGTGGTAGCGCTGCCGGTATGGTTGCTGCTGTTACAGGTAAATCTTCATGGCCGGATAAAAGTTTTATCCTGGTCAAGAAACAGAAAGAAGTTTTGGTCCCTTGTGGCATTCCATACATCTTCGGCACACTTGACAGTAGCCAGCAAAATATTATGCCGGTGGACAATATGCTTGAAAAAGCAGGTATAGAATCTATAGTGGGAGAAGTTACATTTATCGATAAAAAGCTTAATATTGTTGTACTGTCTACCGGCGAATCCATTCAATATGATAAACTTGTCATCGCTACCGGATCACAACCTGTAAAACCTAAGTGGTTGAAAGGCTGCGATATGGAAAACGTATTCGTAATACCAAAAGATAAAGTTTATCTTGATGAAATGAACTATAAACTGCAGGGATTAAAAAAGATCGTAGTTGTCGGAGCCGGCTTCATCGGTGTTGAGTTTTCGGATGAGTTGATAAAAAGCGGTCATGAGGTTTGCCTGGTCGAAAAGGAAAGCAGTATTCTTGCTTCAGCTTACGATACCGAAATTGCTGACAGAATATCATCAATTCTTCAGAACCGTGGAGTAAAAGTAATTTCAGGAAACGGTATTCGGGAAATTAAGGGTTCTGAAAAAGTTGATGGTATAGTGCTTGAAAATGGCGATACTATTGATGCGGAAGCTGTAATCCTGTCAATGGGGTACCATCCCAATTCTGTGCTGGCAGTTAATGCAGGCATTTTTGTTGATGAAAGCGGATTCATAGCGGTAGATGAATATATGAGGACTCACGAAAAGGACATCTTTGCTGTTGGTGACTGCGCCCAGAAACGTGATTTTTTTACCCGGGAAAAAGTCTCTACCATGCTTGCCTCCACGGCTTGTGCCGAAGCCAGGGTTGCAGGAATGAACCTCTTCGGTATTCATGTGGTTAAAACTTTTAGCGGTACCATTGGTATTTACTCAACCGCTATCGGTGAAAATGGATTTGGCACAGCCGGACTGACAGAAAGAAGGGCTCAGGATGAAGGAATTGCTGTTGTTACATCAGTCTTTGAAGGTGTCGACCATCATCCGGGCCATATGCCGGGCTCCCATAAGCAACTGGTGAAGCTGATAGTGGCAAAAAATTCAGGAGTGATCATCGGGGGGGAAGTTATTGGCGGAACCAGTGCAGGAGAATTGATCAATGTTATCGGCCTCGTGATTGAGAACAGAATGACAGTGAACAGCCTTCTGATCTCCCAGATTGGTACTCACCCGTGCCTGACAGCATCACCTGCTGCTTATCCGTTGATTAAAGCAGCAGAACTGATAGCATCAAAACTGCGGAATTCCTGATCATCATAATCGAAATTCAATCCTTAATAATTCACTCAAGTGTTAACCTTAAAACCTTAAAAAAATGGAAAACAACTTAAACCAAGGGAACTTACCGATTCCCCGGATCGGTGAAATGTCTCCGTCATTCAAAGCTGTTACTACGCAGGGAGAAATTAATTTCCCCGATGATTACAAAGGTAGTTGGGTAATTCTGTTTAGTCACCCTGCTGATTTTACCCCCGTTTGCACTTCTGAATTTATGACCTTTGCAAGCCGGGAAGAACAGTTCAACAAAGCCAATTGTAAATTGATCGGTCTATCTGTCGATGGCTTATACAGCCATATTGCCTGGTTACGTACCATAAAGGAAAAAATTGAATACAAGGGGATGAAAAATGTCGAGGTCAGGTTTCCGCTGATCGAAGATATTACGATGGAGGTGGCAGGAAAATACGGAATGATTCAGCCGGGAGAAAGCAATACAAAAGCTGTCAGGGCCGTTTTTTTTATTGATCCGAAAGGAATCATCAGAGCTATAATCTACTATCCTTTAAGCCTGGGACGGAATTTTGATGAATTGTATCGCGTCCTGGTTGCCTTGCAAACAGCAGATGCTTTTTCTGTTGCCACACCTGCAGATTGGCTTCCGGGCGATGATGTGATTATTCCAACTGCCGGCTCATGTGGCGTGGCGAAAGAAAGGATGGAAGATAAATCATCTATGCACTGTTACGATTGGTTCTTTTGTACAAAAGAACTTGCCAAAGAAGAAATAGAAAGAAAATTATTTAAGTAAAAAACGAATGAATGTAAATGAGAAGAAGACCTTGCCTGGTGTGAAACAAATTATTGTCGTTGCATCAGGCAAGGGAGGTGTAGGTAAATCAACCGTCGCGGCTAATCTGTCAATCGCTCTTGCGCGCAATGGCTTTAAAATTGCCCTGGTCGATGCCGATATTTATGGTCCTTCCATTCCAAGAATGTTCGGAATCGAGGATGTCGTCCCAGAGGTAAGCGCCGTAGGGGAGAAGGAGATTATGTACCCGATTGAGAAATACGGGATAAAAATAATTTCTGTTGGTTTTTTTGTAAAACAAAACCAGGGGCTGATTTGGCGCGGGCCAATGGCAGCTAATGCTATCTTGCAATTATTCGAAAACACCCAATGGGGCGATATCGATTTTATGATTGTTGATTTTCCTCCTGGAACGGGAGATATTCAGCTTTCTACAGTTAAACAACTGAATGTTTCGGGAGCGATAATAGTTACAACGCCCCAGGCTATTTCGCTGAATGACGCGCGAAAAGGAGCTTCCTTATTCACCAATTCCGGCATCAATGTTCCGATCGTAGGAGTCGTTGAAAATATGTCGTGGTTTACACCAAAGTCGCATCCTGAAGAGAAATATTTTATTTTTGGGTCGGACGGGGGTGAAACGCTTGCCAAGGAATTAAATACAAAATTTCTGGGGAAGATACCACTGGTTGCCGAAGTTGGCGAGGAGGCAGAAAAAGGATTTTCTGTCTATCATCAGGCTGATAAGGAAGTCATTGGCGCAATTGAAAATATCGCCTCAGTCTTGGTCTGAAAAATTGCTGAAATCATAAACTAAATTAACGATGAGTAAAAACAGAAAAATTGCTGCTCCTATCACAGCCGACCATCAGATTGACGACCATTTCGGACATTGCGAATACTATGGAGTTTATTCCGTTACCGAAAACAATGAAATATCTGATGTCAGTATTATCCCGTCGCCGCAAGGCTGCGGATGTAAATCAAATATCGCAGGCGTTCTGGCCGACCAGGGCGTTACCCTTATGCTGGCAGGCGGAATAGGCGATGGGGCTGTGAATGTATTAAACCACTGGGGTATTGATGTAGTGCGCGGATGCAACGGAGATGCCAGGGATGCCGTAAAGGCCTTTTTAAATGGCAGCCTGACGGATAGCGGGCAGAACTGCCTGCATCACCATCAGGATGGCGATGGGCATCAATGCAACAATTGATGCTTTGCTGAAATGAGTATACCGGCAGGCTTTCCCGGATAGTTCCCATGGAAAAGCCTGCCGGTTTTTTGTTAAACATTTAATATGTTGAAATTTATCGGCCTCTAAAACGGAAGAAAAATTATCGTATCAAAACCCGTGTAGAAAAAATCAATAATTTTACATCGAATTTTTCTTCCATGAGATCGATAACCACCTGCTGTCTCATCATCTTATTGCTTCCTTTCCTGATGGAAGTCAGGACAGGCACGGAGTTGCAGCAAAACCTGTCAAAGCAGGCCAATGGCGGGAAGATCCCTTTTTCATTGCAGGTTGCAGGGACCGATATGTTCGTGCTGCCGGGCCAGGATGGCACCAATGGCAGCCGTGATAACCTGGAACGCTACAAAAATCAGTTATGCTACTGGAAAATTATTAAACCCCTGGTATCAGAAGCTCCTGCATTTCATCAGTCAGGAAATTCTGTTTATCGGGATTCCTTTCTTTCCGAAACATTCACGCTGTTCATTGCGCACCATAATTTGCGGATATAGACTGATTTCTGATATTATTTTATCAATAAATTTCTAAAGCCGCTTTCCCGGCTCATTTTACCTGCCATTTCATACCGTTGCACTTCCTGCCGGAAGTATAGCAAATATTGGATTGATGGCCAACCATAACATAATTAAATTTAAGCAAAATGAACGAAGTAACAGATAACAAATCCAACGAAGCGCCTAAAACGCATAAAGGCTTCCTGCCGTTCCTGCTGGTTTTTGGAGGCATAGTAATCATACTGATACTCATAAAGCTTTTGATCAATATGATCTGATAAACAGAAGGGTACAGCGAATCTGCTGATACCCTTCTTTTCTTTTAGACTCACGGTTAACCTTATGGACTCTCAAAAGTTAACAAAACATACACCTGAAAAATGAAAAAGAAAAAAACACTGGGGTGCCTTTTCCTGACACTTTTATTCTTTCTGGCCCCTGTTATGTCTTTTGCCGCAACCACCGCTGCGATGCCCCTGGTTTTCGGCATACGGCTTGAGTTTGTGATATTCGCACTCACTCTTGTCGGCGTAGCCATATTCCACCATAAGACCATGTACGTGGCCCTGGCCGGGTTGGCTGTTCTGCTGATCCTCAAATATGCCTTTCTTCCTGAATTCTCACTTCCTGAGCACATTGCCGGTACTCCTGATAAAGAAGGGGAGTGGCGCACCTTACTGAACCTGCTGGGTTTGTTGTTCGGTTTCGCTATCCTTGCCAAGTATTTTGAAGAATCGGGAATTCCCGAATGGTTGCCGAAAGTGTTGCCTGACGACTGGAGGGGCGGAGTGGTTCTGCTTTTTGCCATCATGGTAATTTCATCCTTCCTCGATAATATCGCTGCTGCCATGATAGGAGGCGCTATAGCAATGGTTGTATTCAGGGGAAAGGTTCACATCGGATTCCTGGCAGCCATCGTTGCAGCGAGCAATGCGGGCGGCGCCGGGTCGGTTGTGGGCGATACTACTACTACCCTGATGTGGATTGACGGAGTTAACCCACTGCATGTTATTCATGCTTTCATTGCTTCGATTACGTCCTTCCTTATTTTCGGGATTATCGGGGCTATCCAGCAACACAGGTTTCAGCCTATCGTGAAAAATCTGTCCAAAAGCGTGAAAATTGACTGGGGCAAACTCATCATAGTATTGATGATCCTTGTCGGCGCCATCATTACCAACTGGACACTCGATTTTCCGGCTATCGGCGTTTGGGTTGCCATACTCATCGGGAACTTTATCCGCAAGGCTCCCTGGAACGAAGTGCCCAAATCTCTTCAGGGTACAATATTCCTCCTTGCGCTGGTGACCTGCGCGTCGCTGATGCCGGTCGACGAATTGCCAAAAGCCTCGTGGCAGACGGCTTTTTCGCTGGGATTTGTTTCGGCTGTATTTGATAACATACCCCTTACTAAACTCTGCCTCGAACAAGGAGGATATGACTGGGGTGTCATTGCTTATGCCGTCGGTTTCGGCGGTTCCATGATCTGGTTCGGTTCCTCGGCGGGGGTTGCTCTTTCCAACATGTATCCCGAAGCCAAATCGGTAGTGAAGTACGTTAAACATGGCTGGCATGTCACCGTCGCTTACATCGTCGGTTTCTTTGTCATGCTGTTTACGGTAGGCTGGCACCCGCACGCTCCTCACCGCGCTAAAGATAAAGCCCAACAGGAAGTTGTCATGCCGGCCTCAATGAACAGCGATACCCTGATACAACAACCCGGCGCCAACTAGCAGGTTTTGGTTTAATCAGCTTGACGGATCTGTAATCCAAATGCCATCATCGCTCCCGCAGCGACGGATGGCATTTTTTATTGGAATGGATCGTCGGAAAGGATGCAGCGACTATGGATTGATCCATTGATCCGGTTATTTCAGCGGGAAAGATGTCTTTTTTGTTTAAAAAAAAATGGAGTTTCAGGAAGAAGGGAATCGCGGGATATAAAGACGTACGAATTTTAAAATTTTTCAATATATCATAATTCCAGCGAAATGTGTATCTTAGCATTTTACTGATCTGTAAACGAATGGATTTCCGTTTTTTGACCGGCTCAGGAAATGATTATTAAAAGGATTCTAAATGAAAGAAAAGAAGCAGGTAAATGCCACATCGCCTGACCTGAGCAAATTGCAGGCCGTTGTTGTCGACCATAACACGATGATCTACATTCCGGCAGACGCCGATCCGGAAGAAGCAAAAGAACGGTACCAGGCACGTTACGCTAAAAAGAAATAGCCCCCCCCCTGATTACCGTAATAATCCTGATCTGCCTGTGTACTGAATATGAACGGAACACGGTTTAGCGCCCACACGACATCACCGGCAGAAAAGACCTTGCCGCCCTGTTTTATGTATTACAGGCAAACCAGTATGAATTATTGGAAGTTCATGTTCACTGCAACCTGAAATTGCTGAAATCCCGGGAATTCTGGTTGTCCCTGACCAAATCCGGCCGCTCATGGGTAAGCTGACGAAATAATAAGCAGGATATTTTATCCTGTACTGTCCTGCGAAAGCAATCTGATATAAAAATTTATCATGAAATGGCCAAGCCCTGTCAGCGACAACAAATCCTTTTACCAGGTATCAAATGATAATCTGAATCAGATCAGCAGTATAGGTTCTTCTGTAAGAACCCATGGGAAATATGCTGATCAGGCGCCCTTTTCATCAATGTGTTTCACCCAAATGGCTGAATACCCTTTCGGGCTCCTCTCTGCTTCATAAAAAACCTTGTCGCCGGCATTCACGGTTTCCTGTAATATTTTGGCGTGCACGAAAATGCTTTCCCCGGTATCGGAATCTTTTATAAATCCATAGCCTTTGGCGTCGTCATAAAAGGTCACCGTCCCTTTGCGCTGGTTGTCGGCGTCCGATTCTGAATCCTTCCTTGGGGTGCTTATTCTGATATCTTCAGTCTTAATTTCCAGCTTTTTATCAGGGTCGGGAGGCACCGATGATATCATGCCGAATTCATCCACATAGGCTATCATATCTTCCTGGTTGCCTGACTTGTCGCTGTTTTTTCGGGCCAGTCTCTTCTGCTCTTTTTCTTTTCTTTTTTTCTGGTTTTTGTTCCTGACTTCTTTTTTGTTAAAGGTTTCCTGTGATCTTCCCATAGTGTTGTTGTTTGCTGATGAATAAATAATTGATGATTAGCCTTTCCGGTTAAATTTGTTTCCAGCACTGCCCTCCAAACTACGAAAGGCAACATGTTGATTTTAGAAGAAATTAACTCCAAGCCTGCGACCGCCGTCCGCATTACTGAGGATTGGGCCGGTTCCGGTAGAAATATGGAAACGGGCTATCTGTAAAGGTATCTTTTAATCTTTTGGGTTGCAGTCTTTTCAAATGGCTCCTGCTGAACAATCACAACCTGTATCTGGGAGAATTTGTTCACGCGGTGATTGACATAAAGCTGAAGTTCAAGCCGGAGCTCTTCAATTTTATGTTCAACGTAATCTTTTATCTCATCCTTCAGGTATTTGTTGCGTTCGGCAATCTCATCCGTGTTAAATTGAACCAGGGCGACCAGCTTACCTTTTTGATCGAGGACAAGGCAATCGATCACATGACGGAAATTATTGATGATCGATTCAATCTCTTCAGGATAAATATTTTCGCCTCCGGCACGCACGATCATATTCTTCGACCGTCCTTTGATGAACAAATAACCATCACGGTCGAATACTCCCAGGTCGCCGGTTCTGAACCAGCCGTCAGGGGTCATGACTTCTTCAGTCAATCCGGGCTCTTTATAGTAGCCTTTCATAACATTGGCACCCCTGGCCCAGATCTCACCTTCCCCGGTTTTCGGATCCGGTTTAAAAATGGAAAGCTCAACGCCTTCGATTGCCGGCCCGGTCGACTGCAGCCGAAAATGGCCGGGGCTGGTGCCTGCCAGCAAAGGAGAGGTTTCTGTTAAACCATACCCGATGGCGTACGGGAACCTGGCTTCGATCAGAAATTTCTCCACAGTTTTGTTGAGTTTGGATCCGCCGATGCCGAAGAACCGGAGTTCGTCCCCGAATGTGCTCATCAGTTTCCTGCCGGCTACAACATTGAGTTTTTTCCTGATAAACGGGATATGTACCGCTATCCTGAGAAAAATATTCTTCCTGAATTCCGGCTGAATCTTATTCCTGAATATTTTTTCGATGATGAGCGGAACGGATAACATGGCAGTGGGCCTGACAATCTTCAGGGCCGGCAACAGCAATGAAGGAGATGGTGCCTTTCCCAGGTAATGAATGCTGGCGCCGCGCATCAGCGGATATATCAGACCGATAGTATTTTCGTATGTATGGGAAAGAGGCAGAATGGAAAGGAACCGGTCGTTTTCGTTTATGGGATGTACGGTGCTGCATTGTATGGCATTATAGCAGATATTCCGGTGCGTAAGCATCACTCCCTTTGGATTTCCGGTTGTGCCCGAAGTGTAAATTATAGCGGCAAGGTCGTCGGGCGAAATCGCGTAATGCCCTTGCGGAATAACTCCCGGAGTGAACAAACCGGCCGGGGCTTCACCATTAAACAGGGAGTAATCCTCAATCCTGATCTTTATGAGTTCATCGTTGCCGGTATTTTCAATCTTTGACCTCAGCCCGTCCGAAACAAAAATGCCTTTTGCCCCGGAATGCACCAATATATTGGTGATTTCATCAGGGTGAAAATCGGGTAGGACCGGAACCGCTACAGCGCCCATGAAGGTAACTGCCAGGTAGCTGACGGCCCAGTTGGGAATGCTGATGCTGAGTATGGCCATCTTGTCCCCCTGTTTTACACCAAGTGCCTCAAGCCATGCCATCAGCGATTTGATTTTGTCGTCAAGCTCAGCATAAGTCAGGGGATTCTCACCAATCAGTGAAATAGCCGGACGATCTCCGAATCTTTCTGCCGTTTGTGCGAAAAATCCAGGGAAAGTCAGGGAGAGGGAATCCTTCATTTTGGGGAATTAGCCTGCGAAGGTACTATTATTTATCGAACCTTCCCTTAATTAATCAGGAAGCGCTTGTCTGATGTATGCTTTATATGGCAATCCGGATAATAATTTTAAATATTTCGTTTATAATTTCTACTTTCGGGGGGCGTTTTTGTAATGAAAAATTTCGAAATCTATAAATCTTCGGCCGGTTCCGGCAAAACCTACACGC
>DAONEP010000002.1:0-102862 GCA_035403165.1 Bacteroidales bacterium
CGGAACACGAATTATCACGAAACGTTTCCCGGATATTCTGCAAAATCAATTCGTGCTTATTCGTGTTCAATCCGTGTCAATTCGTGGTGAAATCTTAACCACAAATTTCACGAAACAGGCTGCGCCGGAACACGAATTATCACGAAACGTTTCCCTGATATTCTGATAAATCAATTCGTGTTCATTCGTGTTCAATCCGTGTCAATTCGTGGTGAAATCTTAACCACAAATTTCACGAAACAGGCTGCGCCGGAACACGAATTATCACGAAACGTTTCCCGGATATTCTGCAAAATCAATTCGTGCTTATTCGTGTTCAATCCGTGTCAATTCGTGGTGAAATCTTAACCACAAATTTCACGAAACAGGCTGCGCCGGAACACGAATTATCACGAAACGTTTCCCGGATATTCTGCAAAATCAATTCGGGCTTATTCGTGTTTAATTCGTGTCAATTCGTGGAGTAACAATATCCACGAATTACACGAATGTGCCACGAGCAGATAATCGTATATTTGTAAAATATTAGTGCGAAAACGTTGCTGTTAATAAATTTTCGCGGATAACAAATTTTACATCCCATGAACCGGAAACAACTCTTTGAACTCATCAGGCAGAAAAGATCATTTCTCTGCGTTGGACTCGACAGCGATATCAACAAAATACCGGCCCACCTGCTGGATTCGGATGACCCGGTTTTTGAGTTTAACCGTCAGATTATCGAGGCTACCATAAAATTTGCCGTTGCCTATAAACCGAACTTCGCCTTTTACGAAAGTCGTGGTTCAAAAGGGTTGCAGAGTCTTGAGAAGACCATGCTGTTCCTGAAAAAATACGAAAACGAGGTCTTCACCATCGCCGATGCCAAAAGGGGCGACATCGGGAATACTTCGGCCCAATACGCAAAATCGGTTTTTGATGAGCCATCATCAGGATTTTCGTTCAACGCCGTCACGGTAGCTCCTTATATGGGTGAAGACTCGGTAAAACCATTTCTGGATTTCGAAGGCAAATGGGCTATCATTCTGGCACTGACTTCCAATAAAGGTTCCGACGATTTCCAGTTATTTAGCGACACGGACGGAAAACGCCTGTTCGAACGGGTATTGGAACGTTCGCAGCAATGGGGAAACACTAATAATCTCATGTATGTGGTTGGAGCTACCAAAGCTGAGATGCTTGGCGATATCCGAAAAATAGTTCCCGGTCATTTCCTGCTTGTTCCGGGCGTCGGCGCCCAGGGCGGCAGCCTTCATGAAGTAGCGAAATACGGGCTGAACGACCATTGCGGACTACTTGTGAATGCTTCCCGCAGTATCATCTTCGCTTCAAAAGGACCTGACTTTGCTGAAAAGGCAAAGGCCGAAGCTGCAGCAATGCAAGAGCAGATGGAAACCTTGCTGAGGGATGCCGGGCTGATAGATTGATTGACTGAGCAGCATGATGCTGCGCGGTAAATCTTTAAATACTTCCCGATGAAACAACGAATCTTCCTTATCATTCTGGTAGTTCTATCACTGGGATGGGGCTCCTGGCTCTTTTTGCCAAAATACATGCAGCAGGCACTGCTTCACCTGAATCCCGATATTACGGATTACACAATTTTTCATAACCGGACCATCGTAGCCGGAAACCCTTTGCCCTGGCCAATTCATGATGGTTACAACGCGGAATCAGTCAGTAAATCAGCGCTTCTTGAATTCGAAAAATATGGAACCGTTGCTTTCCTCGTGGTGAAGGACGGAAAACTGCTGCACGAAGAATATTGGGATGGGTACAATGATTCCACCGTCAGCAACTCATTCTCGATGGCGAAAAGTGTTATCTCGCTCCTGATCGGCTGCCTTGCTGACGAAGGGAAGCTCAGCCTCAGCGATCCAGTTGTCAGGTATATTCCTGAGTTAAAGGACGATAAAGATAATCCCATTACGATAAAACATCTGCTCACCATGAGTTCCGGGCTCGACTGGGATGAAAGTTACAACAACCTGACCTCTGTGACTACAAAATCATATTACGGCAGTGATATTACAAAACTTGTAACAACATTAAAGAAGGCTGAGAAGCCGGGCGCCACTTTTCGCTATAAGGGTTGTGACTCGCAACTGCTGGGGATTATAATTGAAAGAGTTTCAGGAATGCCGGTTTCCGACTACGCATCACTCAAATTATGGCGGCCTCTCGGCGCTGAAAAGGATGCCTTGTGGAGCCTTGATAAAAAAAACGGAAAAGAAAAGACGTTTTGCTGTTTTAACGCCACGGCCCGGGATTTTGCCCGTATAGGTCAACTGGTCCTGGACAGCGGCAGTTTTGACGGGAAGCAACTGGTTTCGAAGGCTTACCTTCAGGAAGCGACAGCTCCCTGTTCCTGGCTGCGTGATGAGGATGGAAAGCCTTGTACATATTACGGCTACCAATTCTGGCTAACGGAAACACAAGGGCATAAAGTCATATATGCGCGCGGCATTCTCGGCCAGTATATTTTCGTCATTCCTTCGTTGAACGCGGTGATTGTACGACTGGGAAAAGAACGCAGCAGTGAATATGTGCGCCACGATACCAAAGATTGCTTTGTATATCTGAATGAAGGAATCAGGCTTGCCCGGAAGCCATAAAAAAAGCCGGCAACTTTTCAGCGCCGGCTTGATTTTAAAACCTGATGTTATTCAACAACGGTGATCCATCCGAATTTATCCGGTTCATCGCCATATTGAATACCAAGAAGCAACTTGTAAAGCTTCGTTGATACAGCGCCTGCTTTCCCATCTTTACAATAAAGGAATTCATGTCCGTTGTCGCGATCGGCGATACGTTTGATGGGTGAGATAACGGCTGCTGTGCCGCATGCGCCCACTTCATCAAATTCGGCCAGTTCTTCAACAAGAACATGGCGCTGTTCAACTTTCATTCCGATACTTTCGGCCAGTTGCATCAGACTCCTGTTGGTGATCGACGGTAGAATGGTATCCGATTTGGGAGTGACGTAACTGTTCCCTTTAATTCCGAAAAAGTTGGCCGGCCCTGCTTCGTCAATGTACTTTTTCTCTTTTGCATCAAGGTACAAAGCCGATGCAAATCCTTCATGATGGGCCCTCTCGCCTGAAGAGAGGCTGGCGGCATAATTTCCGCCTACTTTGTAACGGCCTGTTCCCATCGGAGCGGCACGGTCGGCATCGCGTGCAATCTGAATACTTACCGGGTTGAAGCCTTCTTTGAAATAAGGCCCAACAGGAGTAACGAAAACCAGGAACATGTATTCGTCGGCCGGGCTAACGCCAACCTTTTTCCCTGAACCGAACAGCAGCGGCCTGATATACAGCGAAGCGCCGGTTCCGTATGGAGGAACAAAACGTAAGTTGCGCTTTACAGCCTCAATTATAGCTTCCCTGAACAATTCGGTGGGAGGCACGGCCATCAGAAGGCCTTTTGCAGAATCCTGCATACGCCTGGCGTTATCTTCCCAACGGAAAAGCCTGATTTTTCCATCCTTGCCCATATATGCCTTGAGGCCTTCAAATGCTTCCTGTCCATAATGCAGCCCTGTTGCAGCAATATGCACCGGCATATATTCAGAATCTGAAAATTCAAGCTTGCTCCATTTTCCATCTTTGTAGTAAGCCCTGACGTTAATGTCAGTTTTCATGTAACCAAAGGGCAGTTGGCCCCATTCAATGTCTTCCATGATATTTACAGTTTATGAATAGATGATTTTATTTACTTCACTGATATACTAACCATTAAATCAATGTTCCGAGATCAAGATCTGCCATGCGAATTTAGAAATTTATTCCGATGTAAAACGCGGAAAAACAGACGAAAATATTCTGCTCTTTGAAATTATAATCGTTCTAAAGAGCGGCTTAGCGGATCAGGGAATACTTTGCTGCATACAACTTCGGCATATTCTCCTATCTTTATGCCTGAAAATTCCAGCGGCCCATGCAACTGATCCTAAAATATTTCGGCGACATTCCTGCCAACAGCCTGCAGCAGTTGGAAGCGCTGCAAGGCCTTTATTCCGAATGGAATGCCCGCATCAATGTTATTTCGCGCAAGGATATGGACAATTTCATGGAAAGGCATGTGCTGCACTCTCTGGCTATCGCAAAAATCATCCATTTTGCCGCAGGCACCAGGATCCTTGATGTCGGCACCGGAGGAGGCTTCCCGGGCATCCCCCTTGCCATCCTGTTCCCCGAAAGCGAATTCACCCTGGTCGATTCTATCGGCAAGAAAATAAAGGTAGTGAATGAAGTAAAAACGGCGATCGGACTGAAGAATGTCCTCGCTTACCAAACCCGCGCCGAGGAGATTAAAAACCGCTACGATTTCATCGTAAGCCGCGCCGTGACTACTTTACCGGAATTCCTGGGATGGGTCGGAAATAAAATAGGGCCAAACAACAACAACTCGCTGAAAAACGGAGTTTTATACCTCAAAGGCGGCGACTTGCAAACGGAACTAAAAGATCTGAAATGGCGACATGGCGTTTTTGACCTGAATACATTTTTCGACGAAGAATTCTTCGTAACCAAAAAAATTGTCCATCTCTATAAATAAGCCTGCCGATATTCATTCGTCCGCCGGTATTTTATACTTTTGACGTAGCTAAAGTGAAGCCGACTACCGTTCATATCCCGGCTGTTGGCTTTTAGCCTTTGGCCTGCCGTCTTACGCTCAGCCTGCCCAGGCAGGTAAACTGTTAGCTGTTGGCGTTTTGAGTTCTGAGTTTTGAGTTTTGAGTTCTTTTTTCTCCTTTCTCCTTGCCCCCTGCTCCTTGCTCCTTGCTCCTTGCCCCCTGCCCCTTGCTCCTTTCTCCTTGCCCCCACATAAACATTAATCTTAAAATCAACCCTATAATGAACAAAGAATTTAACAAACTGAGCCCTGAAGAGGTTTGGAAAAATTTTGTAAGCCTTACCCAGATTCCGCGCCCGTCGAAAAGCGAGGATCGCATCCAGCAATTCATGGTTGAATTCGGAAAGAACCTCGGACTAGAAACCATTCACGACGAAGTTGGAAACGTGATCATCCGGAAACCTGCCACCCCGGGGATGGAAAACCGTAAAGGCGTAATCCTTCAGGGTCACCTGGATATGGTTCCCCAGAAGAACAGCGACAAGGATCATGATTTTGAAAAGGACCCCATCGAAGCTTACATCGACGGCGAATGGGTAACGGCCAACGGCACAACGCTGGGCGCCGACAATGGCATGGGCGTAGCTTCGGCCATGGCTGTGCTGGCTTCAAAGACGCTGAAACACGGTCCCGTTGAGGCGCTGTTTACCTGCGATGAAGAAACCGGCATGACCGGCGCCGAAGGTCTGAAACCAGGCATCCTGAAAGGCGAAATCCTGCTGAACCTCGATAGCGAAGAAGAAGGCGAACTCTATGTTGGCTGTGCCGGCGGCACCAATGCCAACGCTGCCTTGAAATACAGGGAGGAACCTGTTCCCCAGGGTGTCGTTGCCTATAAACTTTCGCTTACCGGACTAAAAGGCGGCCACTCGGGGCTGGAAATCATCCTGCAACGCGGCAACAGCAACAAACTGATGAACCGCTTCCTGTACCATGCTGCCGAAAAGCATAACCTGCGCCTGGCCACCATCGACGGCGGCAGCCTCCGCAATGCCATTCCCCGCGAATCGTTTGCAGTGGTTACCATTCCCGCCGACCGTGAGGAATCATTCCTCAAATGCGCAGCAAAACACCACGATTTATTCCGCAGCGAACTTGCTGCCGTTGAACCCAACCTGAAATTCACCTGCGAAAAAACAGCGATGCCGGCCAGCCTGATCGACGCCGACACCTTCCACAAACTGATGAAAGCCGTGTACGCCTGTCCGAACGGAGTGATACGGATGAGCGACGATATGCCCGGATTGGTTGAAACATCTACCAACCTTGCCAGCGTAAAAATGATTGACGGTGAAATCCGCGTTCAATGCCTGCTGAGGAGTTCTGTCGATTCGTCTCAGGATGACCTTGGAAACATGATACAGAGCGTATTTGAACTTGCCGGCGCCAGCGTTGAACTCAACGGAAAATATCCCGGCTGGAAGCCCAATATGAATTCGCCTATACTGAACACGATGCAGAATGTTTATCAGAAACTCTATGGAAAAATCCCCGGGATAAAAGCCATTCATGCCGGACTTGAATGCGGCATTCTGAGCGGCGCATATCCCCACTGGGATATGATTTCTTTCGGACCGACGCTTTGCTATCCGCACTCGCCGGACGAAAAAGTTAACATCGCGTCTGTGGAAAAATTCTGGAAATTCCTGACCACAACCTTGGAAAACATTCCTGTAAAATAACGTATCTCCTTGATTTAGAAATGTCCGGCAGTTTCTGGCCGGACATTTTCTTTTTTCCGGATGATATTTGGTAATCTAAAAACTTTTCATACCTTTGCGCCCCTAAAACTACCTGACCCATGAAAAGGACATTCCAACCATCGATACGTAAGAGAAAGAACAAACACGGATTCCGCAGCCGTATGGAAACTGTTGGCGGACGCAAGGTTTTAGCTGCACGCAGGGCACGCGGACGTAAAAAACTTACTGTTTCCGACGAAGGAAAGTAGTTCCCTGAAAATTAAAGCTGTTTATCATTGGTCAACAGCGCTATAAGAAATTTTCCTTACAATACAGGAGGAGGTTATACCTGCCTCCTTTTTTCTTTTTCACACTTTCAGTTTTCACCGTGTAATGCATTCCGGAACCGGGAAAAATGATAATTTAGCCCATTCTTTCAGCTATGAGCCAGGAATTCATCAACGAGGCATCACTGACCGGCACCATGCGGGTGATTATAATCCTGATAATCATCTATGCTTGCTATTCTTTGCTTGTTCGTTTCATCATTCCGACGGTAATAAAAAAGAGCCTTCGCAATTTTCAGGAAAAATTTTATGAGGAAAACCCTGATCTTCGGAAGGAGGACAACCTGAAAAAAGAAGGCGAAATTTCTATACGAAGGATAGATGACCGGAAAGCCCGGCAACTCTATAACGAAGCTGAAGATACCGAATACGAAGAGATCAAATAACCTTTAACGAACCGAAATCCAATTTTATCATGGCACAATCTAACTTCCTGAAAAAGTCGTACCCTTACTTTCTGGCAATATTGATATTTGTTGCTTTGACGCTGGTGTATTTCAGCCCGTTGCTCGAAGGAAAACGAATGAGGCAATCGGACACCATGAATTACCAGGGAATGTCGAAAGAGATTTCGGATTACCGGGCCAAAACCGGCGAGGAAGCCTTGTGGACCAACTCCATGTTTGGCGGCATGCCGGCCTACCAGATATCAGTTGTTTACAAGGATAATCTGGTGAAATATGTAGATAAGATCATGAAACTGGGCCTGCCCCACCCTGCCGATCTGGTGTTCCTGTATATGATCGGCTTTTTCATTCTGCTGCTTGTCCTGGGCGTTGATGTATGGCTTGCTGTTGCCGGAGCTGTCGCATTCGGGTTTTCTTCGTATTTTTTCATCATCCTGGAGGCGGGGCATAACAGCAAGGCGCACGCCATCGGTTACATGGCGCCGGTACTGGCGGGGATCATTCTCACCACGCGCGGCAAATACCTTCTCGGAGGCATCCTCTCAGCCCTGTTCATTTCGCTGGAACTTTACGCAAACCATCTGCAGATTACCTATTACCTGTTGATGGTCGTAGGGATATTCATGATTTCCGAACTCATTTTCAGCATCCGCGAAAAAAGGCTGCCCGGCTTCCTGAAATCTATCGGCGTATTGATATTCGCCTCTGTAATTGCCGTCGGGTGCAATATCACAAATCTTTGGTCAACTTATGAATACGGTAAATATACCACGCGCGGAAAGACCGAATTAACAACCGAGGCCGAAAACAGAACAACCGGCCTCGACAAAGACTACGCCACTGACTGGAGCTATGGCAAGGCTGAAACATTCACCCTGCTTGTTCCGAATTTCATGGGAGGCGCTTCTCAGGGCAAACTGAGTGAAAAATCGGAATCCTACAAAGCCATGATCAGCAATGGGGTTCCTGAAAACCAGGCCGACCAGGTCATTAAAAACATGCCTTTATACTGGGGACCTCAGCCCGGCGTGGCAGGGCCCGTTTATATCGGAGCTATCGTGATTTTCCTGTTCGTGCTGGGACTATTCATCGTCGACAACAAGTACCGCTGGTGGCTGCTGGGAGCAGCGCTCCTGTCGGTTCTTCTGGCATGGGGACGAAATTTCATGCCGCTTACCGATTTCTTCCTCGATTATGTACCGGGATATAACAAATTCCGTGCTGTATCAATGACGCTGGTTATTGCCGAATTTGTGATCCCCCTCCTCGGGGTTCTTGCCCTGGCGAAGATTTTTGACGGAACCATCGATAAAAAACAGCTTAATAAAAAACTTCTCTATGCGCTGAGTATCACGGGAGGATTGACCTTGATCTTTGCCTTGTTTGGCGGATCATTGTTTAATTTCTCCGCAAAAACTGATGAACAGCTCAAATCCGTGTTCCCCGACTGGCTAATGGCTGCCGTTCAGCATGACCGGGCGTCCATGTTGCGCTCAGATGCTCTCCGGTCGCTGTTATTCATCGTGCTGGCCGCTTCGGCTATATGGGCCTGCATCAATGGAAAACTGAAGAAAAAGTATGTATTCCCCGCTCTGATTGCACTGGTTGTCATTGACCTCTGGTCGGTAGACCGCCGCTATGTGAACAATGACCTCTTTGTTCGCAAAAGTATTGCTGCCAATCCTTTTCAGCCCACGCAGGCTGACGAACTGATCATGAAGGATGTAGATCCGTATTTCAGGGTTTTCAACCAGACGGTGAGCCCGTTCAACGATGCCAGCACATCCTATTTCCACAAATCCATTGGCGGATACCATGGCGCCAAACTTCGCCGTTACCAGGAGATTATCGATCATCACCTTTCAAAGGGGAACATGAACGTATTCAATATGCTAAATACCAAATACTTCATCATGCCTGATCAAAACCATCAACCGATGCCCCAGATTAATTTTGAAGCCCTGGGCAATGCATGGTTTGTAAGAGATGTAAAGATGGTAAAAAATGCTGATGAAGAAATAAACGCCCTCAATACGTTCAGGCCCAAAGAAACAGCCGTGGTTGACAAACGTTTTGAGAGTTTTGTCAAGGAACACACTTTTACTTTTGATTCCACCGCCACGATAAGTCTTAAGTCATATAGCCCCAACCAGCTTGTTTACGAATCATCTTCACCCAAGGAGCAACTGGCCGTGTTCTCCGATATTTATTACGACAAGGGCTGGAATGCTTATATTGATGGTAAGGAAGCGCCTTATTTCCGGGCTAATTATATCCTGAGGGCCATGATGGTTCCGGCAGGCAAGCACACCATTGAATATAAATTCCATCCCGGCGTTTACTATACGGGTGAAAAAATTTCGCTGGCAAGTTCTTCCCTATTGATCCTTGCTATGATCGCCATGTTCGGATGGATGATCTACAAAGGCCGGAAGAACCGGCATCCGGAAACTGAAATAAACGGGCCCGGGATCACCGGAAACTCAAAACCGGGGAAAAGCAACTAAGGTGAAGAAAGCCCTTATCATCACTTATTATTGGCCTCCAAGCGGCGGCGCCGGCGTACAGCGTTGGCTGAAATTCACCAAGCACCTCCGCCAATTCGGGTGGGAACCGGTCATATATACCCCCGAGAATCCTGAAATCCCCGCTTTCGACGCAACGCTTGCCACTGACATCCCGGACAATATCACCGTACTGAAGACCCCGATCTGGGAACCTTATACCGCTTATAAAAAACTGGTCGGCATGAAACAGGGCGACCGGATCAACTCCGGTTTCCTTTCGGAGAAGAAAAAATCGGGAATTATAGAATCTCTGTCTGTATGGATCAGGGGCAACCTGTTCATCCCCGATGCGCGGAAATTCTGGATAAAACCGTCCGTCAGATACCTGACCAGGTACTTGTCGGACCATCCTGCAGATGTGATTATCACGACTGGTCCGCCCCATTCAGTCCACCTGATCGGTATGGAGCTGAAACGCATAACCGGTATCTGCTGGCTAGCTGATTTTCGCGATCCCTGGACCGGCATTTATTACTTCGACCAGTTAAAATTAAGCCGGCTGGCAAAAAGGAAACATTCCGGACTGGAGAAGAAAGTACTTCAGCAGGCTGACGGGGTCACGGTGGTCGGAAATTTCATGAAAGAAGAATTCAGCCGTATCGTTAAGCGCAATTATTGTGTTATTCCGAATGGCTTTGATGAAGATGACCTCGAAGAAACCGGGTATGGCCAGGCCGATCAGAAATTCAGTCTTTCTCATTTCGGCACAATTTATCCGCTGGCCAATCCTGTTTTATTCTGGAAGGTTATCGCCGAGAAGCTCGCGGATGACAGCCGCTTTGCCGAAAAACTACAGATAAAACTCGTCGGGAGCGCCGATCATACTGTCATGAGCGCTATCCAAAGCAACGGGCTGGAAAAATTTGTCAGGAAAATCGGATACCTGCCGCATAAAGAGGTAATCCGGGAAATGCAGAAATCACAGGTACTGTTGCTGCTGGTAAATAATACGCCCCAGGCAAAAGTCATCCTGACGGGTAAGTTATTCGAGTACCTTGCTGTCCGCCGCCCTGTTTTGTGCCTAGGCCCGGACGACGGCGATGCGGCTGCACTGCTGAAAGAAACCAATGCAGGAAAAAACGCTGACTACAGCGATGAAATAAGTATGCGGAAGATTCTGGATGAATATTTTTCGCTCTATCTCACCGGAAACCTGGATGCTGAAAGCCGGAACACAGGGCAGTTTTCCCGCCGGGAACTAACCCGGAGAATGGCAGAAGTTCTAAACGATCTTGGAAGCTGATTCCGGATTTTCTAGGAAATAATCTTATTAACAAAGTCGGAAACGTTGTGGTTTCCCTGGAAGGTTTGTTGCAATTCGCGCATCAGCGGGTATTTTTCAGGCGGCAAGCCCGATTTTTCGAGTTCTTCAAGGAATATTTCCGTTGCAATGCGTCCTTCGAGAACGACCTTGCCGGAAATATCTTCCGTGAAAAAGCCCTTCCCTATCAGCAGCCCCAGGGTATGATTGCGGCTCATATCGTTGAGCGCCGTCAGCCCGAAATCGCCGATACCGCAATAATTGAACATGGTTTCTTCCCTGCCGCCCACATGGAGCAGGATGTTTCGCATCTCATTGAAAGCCTTTGTAAAGATGAAGAATCTCAGGTTGGGGGAATGAAAATGGGCATCGACGATGCCTATAATGATGGCATAAATATTTTTCAGGATACTCAGCACTTCAACCCCGGCGACGTCGGTTGTCGTATCGATATAAACCGTGGTTCCATCAAAAAGGGGCGCAACTGCCTGAATAGTATCCCGGCTTGTGGATGCCAGCGTCAGGGCTGTGGGAACATTGTTAATGATTTCTCTTGCAAATGAAGGGCCCTTCAAGGCACAGGTTGGATTTGGGAAATGATCTCTCAGGCAAAGCGCAATCACCTTTTTATGGATTCCAAATCCTTTGGCCAGGTTAACCAGAATGGCATTTTCCGGCAGCTCATCCCTGATTTCCTGAAGGTAAGGAATCACAGCCGTGGAAGGAATGCCGATAAAGATGATCTCCGAATCGCGGAGCACCCCGGGAGCGGTGGTAGCTTTGAGCGATGGGTTCAGCCTTATGTTCGGGAAATATTTCTGATTGATATGCAGGGTTGAAATATCGGATACGACATCCGATTCAACCGATAAAAGATTGACATTCAAATCAGGGCGCAGCGAAAGCACATTGCCAAGGGCTGTTCCTATGCTTCCTGCGCCAATGATGGTAATCTTTTTTTGATTATTCATAATTCCGGATAGGAGGTGCAAAGATAACTAAAGCTGAACTCCCGATAATGGAGATCAAACATTCCACCGGTAAAGACAGCACTTCTCACCCTATCTTTATAGCCGTTTGTTCTGTTCTATCAGATCACTGATTACTTTTATAAGTTCCGAGAATCTTCTGCCATCATGAAATAATGCTGCAGCCCTCTTCCCCGCCCTTTCCGATAACAGGACGACGTCAGAATTTACTGCATTCTCAATCGTTTTAACCAATAGGTCTTTATCATATTTCTCAAGTACAAATCCGCTGTCACCTGCTATCTGATCCAAAATTCCTACTTTACTGACAACAGGAATGCAACCGCACGCCATGGCTTCAGTCAAAGCCACGCCAAAACCTTCCGACAAGGACAACTGGCAATAAAAAGAGCATGATGACATCAATCCGGGTAAGTCGTCGTGGGAAACGAATGGAATATGCCGTAAATTTTCCGGTTTTTCAATTTCAAATCCTGACGCTGTTTTCCCTACCAACACGAACTTATAGCCGGGAAATCTTTTAGCGGCTTCAATGAACAGGTCTATACCTTTAATGAAATAATTTCTTCGATCAAGGTTTGAACATACCGTAAGAAAAGTATTCTTTTCCCGGATAATGCCTTCAACCGGCCTGAACAAGTTTAAAGAAATACCGTTAAAGATTACTTTATAGGGCGTCTTATTCCCCGGGTCGAAATATTTATATCCTTGTTTAGGATAATCCTTATCACAATAATCGTAATCATATTCGACCAGTGACTGGCTTGCCGGTATAAGCATCGATGCTAATCTGAAACTTTTCAGCGTAAACCAGCGGAGTAATGGTTTTCTTAAATTCCCATATCCTATCGAAGGAAAGGAGACACAATCGGTACCACCCATTACGATCACAGAAGGTTTATGAGACAGCCTTGCTAAAAATGCCGGTATGAGTGAATGATAACCGCCAAATTGTATCACAACAATAGAAGCCGAGGGGATAGCAGTCAGCAGAAAAAAGGACTCCTTCATTAACATCCAGGGAGTATGACACTTCTTTTTCACCTGAAAATTCAAACCAGAAACTTGAAATTGAGTCTCAAAGAAGGATTTATCCTTCCGAACAAAGGACGACAATCCGGGGTATATATAAATCAATTTCATACTCATTGACGAGATAATTAAAGGCACAGGCATATTGTCAGCCGCCCGGTTCAAAGTTAAAAATTTAGCGATTATTGCCTGATAGTAATTCCCGCTTTATTCCGGATTTCAGTACAACGTATCAGCGCTGCGAAATAAAACAATCACCTTTGAGGCTTGCTTCTGTGAAAGCAACAGAAAGAATACTCTTTAATTACGTACGAACATCCATTAAAAGGAATGGTCAGTCAGGCAATGACATCTTACATACCATCTCTATTTTGGATCAAAATTCTCTCAGGAGTAATATAAAATCAAAAAAACCGGCATTTCTGCCGGTCCTTTTCAAAACTCTTCCTGAGTCCTATTTAATTCTTCCGGGATAAACCTTCAATGCTTCTTCAAGGCATTTCACGGCGCCCTTCAGGTCTTCCAGTTTCAGCACATAGGCGATACGGGCTTCTTTGGTGCCCAGCCCGGGAGTAGCATAAAATCCTGATGCCGGCGCCAGCATAACCGTCTGGTTTTCATAGCTGAATTCTTCGAGAAGCCACTTGCAGAATTTATCCGAATCATCAATCGGCAAACTGATTACCGAATAGAAGGCTCCTTTCGGCATCGGGGCAAAAACGCCGGGAATCTTATTAAGGGCTTCAATCACATAATTCCGGCGTGCTATATACTCGTCGTATACTTCTTTGAAATACTCCGCGGGGGTATCAATTGAAGCTTCGCCGATAACCTGCCCCAATGAGGGAGGGCTGAGGCGCGCCTGTGCAAACTTTAAGGCTGCTGCCATCAATTGCTTGTTCTTCGAGATAAGGACTCCAATCCTTACACCGCATTCGCTGTATCGTTTCGAAACCGAATCCATCAGCACGGCATGTTCTTCCAGACCTTCGAGGTTCATCACCGAAAAGTGGGTGTTGCCATCGTAGCAAAATTCACGGTATACCTCGTCAGCAAACAGGTAAAGGTCGTGCTTGAGCACGAGTTCGCGCAGTTGCAGCAACTCTTCTTTTGAATACAGGTAACCTGTAGGGTTGTTCGGGTTGCAGACCATGATGGCTTTGGTACGCGGCGTAATGGCTTTTTCAAATTCGCTGATGGGCGGAAGGGCAAATCCCGAACGAATATCAGAAGTTATGGGAACCACTTTAATATTGGCATCCACGGCAAAACCGTTATAATTGGTATAAAACGGTTCCGGAATGATTACTTCGTCGCCGGGATTTAAACACACCTTAAATGCAAATGAAATAGCTTCGGAACCACCGGTAGTGATGATCATATCATTATGATCAACCTGAATACCCCTGGCCTGGTAATAGGTCGCCAGTTTCCGCCTGTAACTTTCATTGCCGGCCGAATGGCTGTATTCAATTACTTTCTGGTCGAACCGGCGGATTGCCTCAATGGCAACTTCGGGGGTGCGTATATCGGGCTGACCGATGTTCAGATGATATACTTTTATTCCCCTTTTCTTTGCCGCTTCAGCATAAGGAACCAGTTTGCGGATTGGTGAAGCCGGCATCTGCTGGCCTCGTTGTGAAATTGTAGGCATAGTATTTAAAGCTTTTAATTGTCGTTTTAGTCAGACAAAGGTAGATATTCTGTTCCATCTGAAAAATTCACTTTTCGAAATGGAACGAAAAATCATGAAAAAACCCGATCCTTTTGGAACCGGGCTTTTTATATCACGCCTAAACCGATTATTTAGCAACAGGAGCAGCCCCCTGGTTCAGGTTTTTTTCGGGATAGGCTGTTGCAGCGGATTTATCAACAACATTACCGATAATTCTTAATTGTACCGGTGAATTGTTTGCATTCGACACAACGTTAATAGTCTTGTTAATTCCGCCAATACGGTTCGTATCATATTTCACTTTCACAACCGAAGACTTTCCTTTCAGGATCGGTTCACGGGGCCAGTCAGGCACTGTGCAACCGCATGAAGCTGTGCAATTCGAAAGGATCAGAGGCTCAACGCCGGTGTTGGTGAACTTGAATTCGCACGTTCCGTCCCCGCCTTTTGTAACTGTGCCGTAGTCGTGGGTAGTCTTTTCAAAAGTGATGACCGGAGCATTGGGATTGGCTGCAGGTTTGGAGGCTGAAGATATTGTTGCATTCTGCTGGGCAAAAACAGCAACAGATACTAACATCGAAACAGCTAAGGAGAGAACTACTTTTTTCATTTTATTTTACTTAGGTTGGTTATTACAATGTTTAGAACTACAAAATTAAACTTATAATTATTTAATGTTATTTTTTTTAACAGTATTTAAGGTTAGCAAGTTTTGTGCCAAAACAATCCTCTTTTTTCAGTCAGTATGCCCCCACTCAGCCGGCTACACAAAACCATAACGTATATTAATGTCCCGCCATTCCAAAAGTTGTAATTGCAAAGTTTTTTTTAACTGTTTTTCATAGCTTTGTACAAACTCTTATTCACCCATGAAAACAAGTTATATCAAAGCTTTATCATTTTTAATGATGTCGTCAGCCATAATCAGTTGTTGCCATTCGGGCAAAATATCACAAAAAGCAGCCGCCACCGGGATTCCTGGTCCGCATGCCATTATCTATCAAACCCGAAACGATTACTCTCAACTTGTGCCGATCAATCTTACTGCTGATAAAAAAAGTGTTGAATCCTATCCGGATGTCAAAGATGTATATTTCGGAGGAAAGCTTGCCCTGCCAACCCAGCTTCATGACGGCTGGCTCCTCGATAACCGCGGGATTTCCCCCAATTCTGCTTTCATCAGCCTTACTTATGAACAATATTCAAAACTGGAGAAGACGCCGGCTGCGGAAGAATTACTCCGGATGGTCATTGACAAGGACCCGGTAACCAAAATATTCGATTGCGGCCTGCGCACTGATTATAAGGATGTTGTGAGCGAACTTAACCGGCATATTGATGAAAAATCCTTCTCAGGATTCAAAACACTGAAGTAACCCTGGTTATGAACAATCGGGAGATCGCCCCGAACATTCATGATTAATTACTAATTTTGCCCCCGAATTTCCTGAGGCTATTTACCAAAGCATTCCTCTGCTTCAGGATAACCTAAATAGAAGGATTTGGAAAACCCTAAACCGCTGGTTACAGTTTTGGATGGCCGAAGTTTCTACTTCGCTTTCCTCGCAGGAGCGCAACGCATATTCGAAAATCAGGGACTCATAAACAAGATCAACGTATTCCCGGTAGCCGATGCCGATACAGGCACCAATCTGGCAAGTACGATGCGCTCGATCGTCGATAGTCCCATCCCTACCGATAATATCAAGGTCACCGCATCGGCGCTTGCAGAAGCAGCCCTGGTTGGAGCCCGAGGCAATTCCGGTATCATATTCGCTCAATTCCTGTATGGTTTCAGCAATGAAATCGTCAATGAGAATAATTTCACCATTGAGAATTTCGCCCGCTCGGTACGAAATGCTGTTACCTATGCATACGAAGCCATAGCAAATCCCGTTGAAGGCACTATCATCACGGTGATGCGCGAATGGGCTGAATTTATTTATGCCGTGAAAGAGCTGTTCGATGATTTTGTCGAACTTCTTACACAAGCCTATCAAAAAGCATCCGAATCGCTTAAAGAAACGACAAGGAAACTTGAACAACTCGCCAAGGCCAACGTGGTTGACGCCGGAGCAAAAGGGTTTGTGCTTTTCCTGGAAGGCATGATCGACTTTTTTAAAAATCGCCAGGTTGTCAGGAAACTCGATGTGCTGAACAATGAGATTTCGATGAGCGAAGTCGAGAATTTTTCTCACGAAATCATCACTTTCCGTTACTGTTGCGAGGCATTGCTCTCACTCGACCCCAAATCAAAGGACAATAAAGGCACCATCAAAAAAAGCATCGCACACCTTGGCGATTCGCTGGTAGTTGCCGGTTCTGACCGTAAGCTGAGAGTGCATATTCATTCCGACGATCCCATTTCGCTTTTCGGAATCCTGGGCAAAAAAGCCTGTATCACCTACCAGAAAGTCGATGATATGGTGATGCAGCGCGAAATGTCGCATAACCGGAAATGGCCGGTAGCCCTGCTTACCGACTCAACCTGCGACCTGCCACAGGATATCCTTGAGAAATACCATATCTCGGTGGCCCCCCTCAGCCTCCACTTCGGCGAAAGCCATTTCCTGGATCGCACAACCATATCATCAGAACAGTTTTATAAACTTTTTGAAGAATCGCCGGTTCTGCCAACAACCGCCCAACCGGCATACAAGGAATTCATCAATAAGTATTCTTTCCTCGCCACGCATTACGATTCAATCATAGGCATTCACATCAGCCGCCATCTCAGCGGAACGTTCTCAAACAGCGAAAGGGCCGCAAAAGCTGTAAGCGAACAGTCGGGTAAGAAAATTTCGGTATTATCGTCAAACAGGCTGACCGGTGCGCTCGGCCTTGTCGTGCTGAGGGCTGCCGAAGCTATAGAGAAAGGTGCGAATCACGATGATCTGGTCGACCAGATCGAAACCTGGAAGAAAAAAAACCACATCCTGGTAAGCGCCAAAACAGTGAAGTATCTGGTGCGCAGCGGACGTCTAAGCTATTCTAAAGGAATGATTGGCAAACTGTTGGGCATCAACCCCATCATCTCAATGGATGAAGATGGAAAGGCCACTACTTTCGGAAAAGCCTTTAATGAAAAAGGAAGCATGCGGATTATCATGCGACAGATCGAAGGACTCCTCAAAGAGGGAAAAGCCTGGGGATATGCCATCACACACGTCCATAACCAGGCAACTGCCGACTGGTATGCTCAGCAAATGGAAACGCTTACAGGAATGAAACCGCGTTTTATCAACGATGTCAGCCCTGTGTTGGGCGTGAACGGAGGGCCGGGAACAACGGTTGTCTCCATCCTGATGCAATAGTCTTGCAGAAACGTGCAGAAATCTCACAAGGGCAATATCCTCCTGCCGGTTTTTTAAGGTCAGGCGCCATCACTCCTTCTGACCTGAATTCCTGAGAAGTTTATCCGGCTTTTTAGCCTTTATGTTGACGCGCTGCGGGCATTTTACATTCCCGTGACAAAAATCCGATATTCCGACAAAGTATCGGGCGGCCTCGTCAATAAAAGGCAATAATTAAGATCAAAGAAGAGCAAAACCGGCATTTTCATAGTTTCCTGAAAAGCCAAAACCCGAAAGCGGTATTGCCCGATATCAGGATTGGCCTGATGCTAATACGCCTTTCCCTTTACAATACTTACAGGTACAGCTCTTGCTATCGATGATCAGGTATCCCCTGCCGTCACATATAAGGCATATCATAGGTTGGTCTCTCCGGATTTTCATGCTTGCTGAAGATTGGCTTCTGAATATTAATCAACCTGGCTTTTATTCGTGATATGCTCTCCGGGCACAAAAACAGATCAAAATCCGCGTTTAAACGGCTTGTGAATTATTCATGTCTATCAAGCTCATTATCTTTCTGTTGCTAATGCAGAAAGCTGAAAAATAACAATAACTATTTGAGATGCAACGCAATTATCTTGTCGATTTAGTTGCCGGACAGATTAATATTTATTGGATGGTAAAAATGGCTTATCCTCGTTATGTTTCGGGCTATCCTCCACCCGATGCAATATCGGGAGCCGTCGGATGCCGTCAGCATATTCCCAAAATACCGGCGATCTTCCTCAACAACCCGGAGATGATGATTCTGCAAACCGGCTGATCCCCGGTTATTCTGTCCTTTTCATTATGAACCGGTACGTTGTAGAGCGTCCTATGAATGGTTTGCAGGCGACATCCAGACCGGCCGGCCGGACAGATTTCTAAACTTAATCTGGAGCAAATTTCCTATCTTCGCCGACAGTTTGAGGGCACAACCCGTGCCCGGCAACCTTGATTTTTCAGGGTTCGCAAAAAAAATCATTTATCCATTTGCCGACTATGATCACATCTCAACTAATTAATCCTCAAAGTATAGTAGTAATAGGCGCATCCAACGACGTCACAAAAACCGGGGGAAAAGCGCTGAAGAACCTTCTGGACCATCATTATCCAGGAAAGTTATATGCAGTAAACCCCAAGGAAACAAATATACAGGGATTGACATGTTACAAGGATGCAGCCGATATTCCCCAGGCTGACCTGGCCATCCTGGCCATTGCAGCCCGCTTCTGCCCTGATACCGTTGAAACGCTTGCCCGTGAAAAGAATACACGCGCCTTCGTGATTTTTTCAGCCGGTTTCTCGGAAGAAAGCGCCGAAGGGGCAAAACTGGAAAAGAAAATTGTTGAAACCTGCAACCGGTACGGCGCAGCGCTGATAGGGCCAAACTGCATCGGAATGATGAATTCAAATCATACTTCTGTTTTTTCGCTTCCTATCCCGAAATTTAATCCCAAAGGCATTGACTTTATATCGGGATCGGGCGCCACGGCCGTTTTCATCATGGAGACAGCCATGCAGAAGGGGCTTTCTTTCGCCTCGGTTTATTCAGTGGGAAACAGCGCCCAGATGGGAGTTGAAGATGTTTTAATGCACCTTGACGAAACCTTTGATCCTGAAAAGAGTTCTCGGGTAAAATTGCTTTACATCGAAAGCGTGAACCGGCCCGCCATGTTGCTGAAACATGCCTCATCGCTGATACGTAAAGGATGCCGTATTGCAGCCATCAAAGCTGGAAGTTCTGCTGCCGGAAGCCGCGCCGCATCTTCTCACACCGGCGCTATGGCAAGTCCCGACGTAGCTGTGGATGCCCTTTTCCGCAAGGCCGGGATAGTACGTTGTTACGGACGTGAAGAGCTCACCACCGTGGCAGGGATATTTATGCATAAAGAACTGAAAGGCAAAAACATAGCCATTATAACCCACGCCGGCGGCCCTGCCGTGATGCTGACTGATGCCTTATCGGAAGGCGGGCTGGAAATTCCCCATCTCGAAAGTCCCGAACTGCTTTCCAAACTCTTTGCCGGATCATCGGTTGCCAATCCCATTGACTTTCTGGCTACCGGAACAGCAGAACAACTCGGTGAAATCATCGAGCATGTGGATAAAAAATTTGATAACATCGACGGGATGGCTGTGATTTTCGGCAGCCCGGGGTTGTTTGACGTTTCGGATGTTTATAAGGTACTTGACGAGAAAATGCATACCTGTAACAAGCCCATTTTCCCGATTCTGCCTTCGATTGTAAATGTAAAACAACAGATCGATTATTTCATTTCCCTCGGCAGGATCAATTTCCCTGAAGAGGTGATCTTCGGAAAAGCATTATGTAAGGTTTACCATACTCCGAAACCACAGCCTGAAAAAATTGAACTCCCCGCCGTTGACATTAAGACTGTCAGGGAAGTCATCGATAATGCCGCGAACGGATACCTTTCTCCCGGCGAAATCCAGCAGTTGCTCGACTCGGCAGGCATCCGGAGGGCCGGCGAAGCTGTTGTCACCTCAAAGGACGAGGCTGTCAAAGCTGCAACAGTCCTGGGATTTCCTGTTGTAATGAAGGTTGTCGGACCGATTCACAAATCTGATGTCGGGGGCGTAGTCCTCAATGTGAACAATTGCGATCAGGTAGCCGCAGAATTTGACCGGATGATCAGGATCAAAGACACTACGGCAATCCTGCTTCAATCCATGCACTCGGGAATTGAATTATTTGCCGGCGCAAAGTACGAACCAGGCTTCGGCCACATGGTGCTTTGCGGGCTGGGCGGCATCTTCATCGAGGTGCTGAAAGATGTTTCGGCCGGTCTTTCACCCTTATCGCATGATGAAGCCGAATCCATGATCAGAAGGCTCCGGGGCATTAAAATCCTCGAAGGTGTGCGCGGGCAACAAGGCGTTGACATTCCGCGATTTGCCGATGTTGTGGTAAGGCTTTCGGCTTTACTGCAGGCTGCCCCGGAAATCATGGAACTTGACCTTAACCCGTTGCTTGGCAAAGAAGATATCATTGTTGCCGTTGATGCCAGGATCAGGATTGAGAAAAACGCATAGAATATTCCCGGCCGGATTGTTCGGGAAACAGGCATGCTGAAAGCAGATCAATTTACCGGTGTTGGCTTTACTGCCCTGCGGCGGTGAGTGTTTCCCTGTTATAGCTGTTGACAATGGCAACCATATCCTTCCAGTCGGGGATATGAGACCTGTTAATAAAAGTCAGGATAGCGGCAACCGGGAAACCGGCAAGGAAGAGCCATTTCATATTGCTGTCGATAAACGCCACACCTCCTACTCCCACGAGCATAGCAAGGGTCAGGATTTGCTTCTGCGCCTTGTAACGCTTTATTTTCAGAAACGGCGACGCCTGTTTATACGTTTCCGGCATATCTTTTAAATAGGACTCGGCAAATTTGTTGATATCATCGGCAGCGATAAAATTATTCGTATCCGGATACAGACTGACAAAATAGCCATACGAATTTTTATTCCGGGTCACCTTGTTTTCAACAATCATGTTGTTGGTATACCCTCCGGCGGAATAGCACTCAACCCATCCTGAAGACTGCGGTATCCGGGTATAGATATAAAGGCTCATCGGCCCATGCACTGCCCTTTCGGCAAATACACATTCATAAGCGCTTTTCCTTACGGCCCTGAATAATTTTCCGTCCATCCTCAGCCCGTATATTTTGCTGGCAGGGTAAAGCCGGTTGGGTTTCGACCACACGGAAACCATCTGATCGGTAAAGTTCTGCCGGATATAAGCATGATCTTCAATAGAATCAGAAGACGTCAGATATATCACTGCCGGCTTATAATCAATAAAAGGATTATCCGGGTTCCGGCTTTCAGGAGTGAAACTGGTCGTATCGGTGATACTATTTGTTCGGGCCAGGCTATCCTGATCTTTGGTACTCTTTACCCGGGTATTGATTTGAGCCTGAACTGCTATTTGCAGAAAGATAAATGAAAACAGAAAAAAGAATCGCATATAAAAACATTTTGATTGTAAATATATGATTTTTCTTTCCACGCTATCATTTTATCTTTGCAAAAAAACGAAATTGCCCGCCGTGAAACGCAAAGACCTGGTTTTTATCACCCTGTTCATTATCCTGCTGCTCCCCTTTTTCATCTTCGACAGCGTTTACTCAACCTATGTAAGCTTCAACAGCCATCATGGAATGATCATGAGCTTCATCAAATTTGCCGTGCTTGCGACCCTGGGTGAAATGATCGCCCTGCGGATCAGAAAGGGAGTTTATCACGAACCGGGATTTGGAATCATTCCCCGCGCCATGGTTTGGGGCTTCCTGGGATTAACCATCAAAGCGGCCTTTGTTGTATTCGCCGCCGGCATGCCTCTTTTTGTCCAGTACCTGGGACTCAACGATGCCGTTCAGGTGATGCAGGGAGACCTGAGCCTGATGAAAATACTGGTTGCTTTTTGTGTTTCGGCGGGCATGAATCTTACGTATGCCCCGGTGATGATGACCTTTCATAAAATCACCGATGCACATATCATCCAGACAGGAGGAACCCTGCAGGGACTCTTCAGGCCGATCCCTTTTGCTGAAATATTCAGGAATATAAACTGGGACGTTCAGTGGAATTTTGTTTTCAAAAAAACGATCCCCTTTTTCTGGATTCCGGCCCATACGATCACGTTCCTTCTCCCGCCCGATTTCCAGGTGCTGTTTGCCGCTATATTAAGCATAGCCCTTGGATTGCTGCTTGCATTTGCCGGGATGAAAGGCGCTAAAAAATAACCCCGGTAAATATCAGGCTGAAGGACCGGAACGGTATTCCGCTGATCATGCTGCTGAAAAACCTTTCAGAACATGATCTCCGAAAATTAACAATACCTGCTTTGCCTTATCCTGACCGGGATAAACTAAACTCATTCTAAATTCTCCTGGCCGGATAATAAATTTGTGAGTTTATTTCCTTATCTGGTATCTATTTTCCAACTTTGCTGTAACTCTTATCAATCAGATTTAGAAATATAACATGCAGATATACAAATGAAAACAACCGCAAAAGACACACCTATCAACGGTGACATCGTAAATGAAAAAATCTCGGAGCTGAATGTCCCTGTCGTTGGCAAAGCCACGATCAGGGAAATAAAAAGGCTCATTGACAACATTGAACGCGCCAGCGGCATAAAATTCATCCGGATGGAAATGGGCGTTCCCGGCCTCCCGCCCGCCGCTATCGGAACCGAAGCGGAAATCGATGCGCTGAGGCATGGCGTTGCTGCCATCTATCCCGACATTGACGGCATCCCTGAATTGAAAACGGAAGCTTCCCGGTTCGTTAAGAATTTTCTGGATGTTGAGGTCAGCCCTGATGGCTGCATCCCTACAGTAGGCTCGATGCAGGGCGGGTTTGCCTCCTTCCTTACACTGGCCCGGATGCATAAGGAACGCGACACCACGCTGTTCATCGATCCCAGTTTCCCGGTCCACAAACAACAGCATAAAGTACTGGGACAAAAATTTGAAGGTTTTGATGTATATGGATATCGCGGAGAAGCGCTGAGAACCAAACTCGAAAGTTATTTCAGCAAAGGAAATATTCATTCCGTACTGTATTCCAATCCCAACAATCCCTCCTGGATATGCTTCACGGATGAAGAGCTGAAGATCATCGGCGATCTGGCCAACAAATATAATGTTGTGATCCTTGAAGACCTGGCCTATTTCGCCATGGATTTCAGGAAAGATTACAGCCAGCCCGGGGTGCCGCCGTTCCAGCCGACCGTGGCCAAATACACCGATAACTACATCCTGTTTATCTCGAGTTCAAAAGCCTTCAGTTATGCCGGACAGCGTATCGGGCTGATGGTCATCAGCGACAAGTTGTTCCATACCAAAGCTCCTGACCTTCTCAGATATTACAGCAGCGACATTTTCGGGAAAGCAATGATTTTCGGAACTGTATATGCGCTGAGTTCGGGTACTGCCCACTCCGCTCAATACGCCCTTGCCGCTATGCTGAAAGCCGCCAACGAAGGACGGTTCAATTTTGTGGAAGATGTCAGGGAATACGGCCGTAAGGCAAACATCATGAAGAAGCTGTTCACCGATAACGGTTTCCGTATCGTTTACGATAAGGACCTTGATCAGCCGGTTGCCGATGGATTTTATTTCACCATCATGTATCCCGGTTTCGACGGGCCCGAACTCATCGAAGAACTCCTGTATTATGGTATCAGCGCCATTTCATTGTCCATCACCGGCAGTGAGCGTCACGAAGGGCTACGGGCCTGCGTGTCGCTGGTAAGCCGGTCGCAGTTCCCCGACCTGGAGATGCGTCTGAAGAAATTCAAAGAGCATCATCCGGTAGCGTAAACAGCAAATCCGGGGACCCTGAGCCGGCAGGATTTTATATTTAAAATCCTTTTAAATTGGCAGACATGCCAGCAATAAATACTGACTTTTGGTTTCCGTTTGCTTTAAATATCTAATTTCGCATAAAATTTAAGTGAAACACGTAGTACTATGGCAAAATTGAAAGGCCAAATCGTTGTGGATACCGAGCGCTGTAAAGGCTGCGAAGTATGTATCCCGGCCTGTCCCGAAGAAGTAATAGCAATGTCGAAACATGTAAACCACAAAGGGTATTTTTATGCACAGCCTGTAAAGGATGCATGCACCGGTTGCACGAACTGTGCAGTGGTATGCCCCGACGGTGCCATCACTGTTTACAGAAAAAAAGTCGAATAATTTATTCAAAATATTGCGAAAGCATGAGAGAACTTAAATTAATGAAGGGTAACGAAGCTTTTGCCGAAGCGGCTATCCGTGCCGGCGCCGATGGCTATTTCGGTTACCCGATAACTCCCCAGTCGGAGGTGATGGAATACCTTATGGCCCAGAAACCTCATGAACGTACCGGGATGATAGTTTTACAGGCCGAAAGCGAAATTGCAGCCATCAATATGGTTTACGGCGGCGCTGCTACCGGTAAACGTGTTATGACCTCGTCTTCGAGCCCCGGCATCAGCCTCAAACAGGAAGGCATCAGCTATATTGCCGGCGCCGAACTGCCCTGCCTGATCCTGAACGCCGTACGCGGAGGCCCCGGATTAGGAACCATCCAGCCTTCGCAATCCGATTATTTCCAGAGTACAAAAGGCGGCGGACACGGCGACTACAGGTTGCTGGTACTGGCCCCGTCATCGGTACAGGAAATGGCCGACTTTGCACGCCTTGGTTTCGACTTGGCTTTCAAATACCGTAACCCGGTTCTTGTACTTTCCGACGGCGCCATCGGCCAGATGATGGAAAAAGTGGAACTCGACCCGCAAAGGCCCCGTTTCACCGATGAAGAAATAAAAAAGAACACGCCCTGGGCTACCACCGGCAAAACTTCTGACCGCGAACATAACATCGTAACTTCCCTCGACCTCGAATCCACCAGGATGGAGAAACATAATCTTGATTTACAGGCTAAATACAGGCTTATGGAAGAACAGGAAGTACGGTATGAAGAAATCAGTTGCGACGATGCCGAGTACATTTTCGTTGCCTACGGAACCAGCGCCCGTATTTGCCAGAAAGCTATCCAACTGGCCCGCGCCGAAGGCATCAAAGTCGGTTTATTAAGGCCCATCACCCTGTTCCCGTTCCCGAAAAAAATCCTCAACAAGCTGGCTAAGAAAACCAAAGGCATGCTGGTTGTTGAAATGAGCGCCGGACAGATGGTGGAAGATGTAAGGCTTGCCGTTGAATGCCAGGTTAAAGTTGAATATTTCGGCAGGTATGGCGGAATCATCCCTTCACCTGATGAAGTAGTGGCAGCCCTGAAAAAACAAATTATTGGAGGATAAGTCATGGCAGAAGTAATTATGAATGCTGAGATTGTAAAACCTGAGAATCTCGTATACAAACGCACGGAATTGCTTACTCCGAGAACGCTTCACTATTGCCCGGGCTGTGGACATGGCACAACCCACCGCATCATCATGGAAGTGATCGAAGAAATGGGTATTCAGTCCCAAACAATCGGTATCGCACCCGTAGGATGCTCGGTGCTTGCTTACGATTACATGGACATTGATATGCAGGAAGCAGCCCACGGCCGCGCACCTGCCCTGGCAACCGCCGTTAAGAGGCTGAACCCCGGTAAATTCGTATTTACCTACCAGGGCGACGGCGACCTTGCAGCCATTGGTACCGCTGAAACCATTCACGCCTGCAACCGCGGTGAAAATATCGTGATCATTTTCATCAACAACGGTATTTACGGCATGACCGGTGGTCAGATGGCCCCAACCACGCTCGAAGGAATGAAAACCGCTACATGCCCCTACGGCCGTGATATAGCGATGATGGGAAATCCCCTGAAAATCACCGAACTGGTCGCCCAGCTTCCCGGAACATTATATGTTACCCGCCAGGCTGTCCATACACCCGCCGCCGTCCGCAGGACGAAAAAGGCTATCCGGAAAGCTTTCGAAAACACGAAACTCAACAAGGGATTGTCCTTCGTTGAAATCGTTTCAAACTGCAATTCCGGTTGGAAAATGACCCCGCGTCAGGCCAACGACTGGATGGTTGAAAACATGTTCCCCTTCTACCCGCTGGGAGATATCAAAGTGAACGAATAAGAAGGGACGACCTTCACATTTCATTGTTAACGCTAAAAAACAATATCATGACGGAAGAAATCATTATTGCCGGATTTGGTGGACAAGGTGTCCTTTCCATGGGAAAAATTCTGGCATATTCCGGAGTTATGCAAAATAAAGAGGTGAGCTGGATGCCATCCTACGGCCCTGAAATGCGTGGAGGCACAGCCAACGTTACCGTTATTATCAGCGACGAAAGAATCAGTTCACCGATCCTGAACGCTTACGATACGGCTATCATCCTCAACCAGCAATCGATGGACAAATTCGAATCGACGGTAAAACCAGGCGGATTACTCATTTACGATCCCAACGGAATTACCAGGCATCCCGAGAGAAAGGACATCAATGTATATACCATTGAGGCTGCCGAAAAGGCCGGAGCACTTGGCATGAGCAAGGTTTTCAATATGATTGTGCTGGGCGGTTTCCTGAAACTCAAACCCATCGTGAGCATGGAATTTATTCACAAAGGACTCGAAAAATCTCTGCCGGCAAGGCATCATAACATGATCCCCGAAAACGAGAAAGCCATCGAACTCGGGAAAGATTTGGTCAATGCCGTTACTATTCTAAACTAATCCTTACTTCTTTTTGACTCCCTTCCTCCGGAAACGGTCGAAGGGAGTTTTGTATTTATCATACATCGCTCATGAACCCGGAAATGCGGAACCTGAAAGCCTTTCTCGATGCGAAATCCGACGAATTCAATACCGCGGATTTCATAGCGCGCGACCCGGTTTCCGTTCCCCATCGTTTTAATTCACCCCCGGACATCGAAATTGCCGGTTTCCTTTCGGCCACTTTATCGTGGGGGCAAAGGCCCCAGATCATTGCCAAAGCCAGAGCCCTTACGGAACTGATGGATAACGAACCGTATAATTTCCTGACGCAGGCCCCGGAAAAAGAATTTGAACGTTTTAGCCGTTTCATTTACCGCACCTTCAATGGCGACGACTGCCTCTTCTTCATGTATTCATTACGTTCCGTTTACCGTGAATATGAAACCATGGAGCAACTGTTTACCGAAGGATACAGAAAGGAAAACTCCGTCCGGGACGGAATCATCACCTTCAGGAAGAAATTTCTTGAAATGCCCCATCTGGTTCGTTCGGCAAAGCATCTTGCTGATCCAGGTTCCGGTTCGGCCGCCAAGCGGGTAAATATGTTCCTGCGGTGGATGGTACGAAACGACGGCCGGGGCGTTGATTTCGGCCTCTGGAAGAGGATTAATCCCGATCACCTCATGTGCCCGCTCGATGTTCATTCGGGACGTATTGCACGAATGCTCGGACTTCTGAAACGGAAACAGGACGACTGGAAAGCCGTTGAAGAACTCACGGCCAACCTCCGGCTTTTTAACGCCGGCGATCCCGTGAAATATGATTATGCCCTTTTCGGAACCGGTGTCAACGGGATGCACTGATATAAAGGAAATTTCAGATGTAAGCTGACCGGCAGACCTTCTGCGACCCATCGCCCTGCCTTGGGGCAGTATCTGAATTCCTGAATTTCTCTTCCCCTGCGCTGTAATTCCTGATTATCATAAAGGGAGATATCAGCAAAAGGAGGCCCTTCTCACTCCGGACAAGGAGTTTGTTAAGGATGCGGTATTTTCGGATGATATCCGGCGGCGATGATTCAGAAGGCTGTTACTGCGGTTTCACCGGAGGCTTCCTTCCCATCAGGGAGAGCACGCCGTTGATAAAAGAAAGCGGATGCACCGGGTTGCCGGGGACAAACAGATCGATAGGATATTTTTCGATGAAACGCCGGTCGAGGGCAGGGCTGCCGGCAAATATGCCGCCGCTGATGGCATCGGTACCGGCAAGGATGATGATCTTTGGAGCAGGAACGGCATCATAGCAGATCTGTAAAGGCTCCGCCATATTTTCAGTGATGGGGCCGGTAATAACAATCCCGTCGGCATGCCGGGGAGATGCCACAAACTCAATCCCGAAACGCCCCATATCAAAATTTACATTGCCGCAGGCATTCAGTTCCCATTCACAACTGTTGTCGCCACCAGCCGATACCTGCCTGAATTTCAGCGAATGGCCGAAAATCTTCCTTATCTCTTTTCTAACCTTATCCGGATCGATCACCAGAGGCTGGTCAGCTCCTTCCTTCACAACCAGTTGATCCCGTTCCGTTACAGAGATTTTATAATCGGTGGTAAACCGTATTTTCTCCGGAAACATCAGGGCGCATTCACCGCAAAAAGTACACTTCCCAAGGTCGATGCACACCGGATTTACAGAAATAGCCCCTGTGGGACAAACATCCGCAAGTCTTTGTCCGTCCGCCGGCTCCGGGCTTATTACCGGTCGTCCCCTGAATATGCCGGGGACTTTGGCCGTGGTGACGTCCGGGATATATTGTTTGCCCTGGTGGAATAATATCTTTAGGTTGTTCAGCATAGAATTTCGTTTACTGATCAGAGGTCGTGCCCGCAGTACGACAGGTTAAAACTCTTGTTGCAGATCGGGAAATCGGATATTTCGTTGTTCCGCACGGCAAGGGCCAGGGCCATCCAGTTGTGGAACGACGGATCCTTGACTTTATAGACTTTCAGACTGCCATCGGGCCCGGTAACGGCACAATGACATATTTCGCCGCGCCAGCCTTCAACAAGTGAAAGAGCGAATAAATCCCTCCCGGGCGACTGAAGCGTTTCCTTTTCAGCATTACCGGGAATATCTTCCAGCAACTTCCGCAGGTACGCAACCGACTGATAGACTTCTTCCTTTCGCACCTGCACACGCGAGTACACATCTCCGTGACGCTTCACCACGGGTTCATGGCCAAGTTCAGGATAGAGGGCATGCGGGTGCGATTTACGGATATCGCGGCTGAGACCGGATGCGCGCGCTGCCATCCCAACCGCTCCGATGGCTGAAGCATCCTCGGCCGTTACAACTCCGGTGCGCTCAAAACGCGACAATGCACTTGGAAGCAGGAACAATTCCCTGTTCATTTCGATAAAATCAGGTTCGAAGCGATCGAGCACTTCCGTCAGCCTGCCGGCAAGCGCCTGCGTAAACGGATATTTATTTCTGCCAGGCCTGATTAGCCCTTTCGACAAACGGTTACCGCACCATTCCTGCATAAAGTTGATGATGGGGGTTCTCAGCCTGCCGAATACCGAACTGCCAAGCTGGTATGCAATGTCGGTACATACGGCGCTCAGGTCGCCGGTATGGATGGCGATTCGTTCCAGCTCAAGCGCGATGGTCCGTGCATAATCAACATCCCGCGATGTTTCGAAACCCGACAGGCATTCCCACAGTTGCGCGAAAGCCACCGAATGGCCGACAGCAGTATCGCCGGCAATATTTTCAGCAAGGGTTGCCAACTGGTTTAGCGGCTTCTTCTCAGTAAACAATCTCTCAACTCCGCGATGCTGGTATCCCAACTGTATTTCAAGATGCAATATCTTCTCCCCATTGCAGATGAACCTGAAATGCCCCGGTTCGATCACCCCGGCATGGATAGGCCCCACCCCTACTTCGTGAAGTTCTTCGCTTTCGATGGAATAAAACGGGTAATCCCCGATAGTATCTCCCTTGTCATAACGATCGTGGGCATACCTCACAGGCTTCATCCACGGATGGTCCGAATAGCTGATCCCGAAGTTTTCGTGAAGTTCGCGTTCAAACTTTTCAAAACATGTATGCCGGGCCGTGAAGGAAGGCAATTTCTGATCCGTTTGCACCAGCGATGAAGAAACATAGATTTCGTGGCTCTGATCATCGGCGATGCAACAAACAAGTTTTACTCCTGCCCCGGAAACATATCCGAAATAGCTGACGCAGTGCCTTTCAACGGATTGCTGAACAAAACCGGCATTCAACTCCAGAAAAGCCTCATAGTCGCTTTCCGGAATTTCGGAAACCGGAACAGCCTGGTTATTATGGATGGTTATATATTTCATATCACTGGGGTAACAGCATCACAGCATCCCGGATGAGTTGCACAAAACCGGAAGGCGGGTTCAATCCGAGATATACGCCCAAAGCAAGCAGAATAAACTGGCTCACCGATTCCCACTTTTTAATATCCGCTTTTATCGTCGCATCAGCATCCTTACCGGGAACAAAAAGCATTTTAAAAATATTCTTCCCCATGGACCAGATGATCATGGTGAGAAGCAGCAGAATGAGAATGAGGACGATGATATGGTTGGATGCGAACAGCGACCGGAATACCAGCAACTCGCTTACGAACATTCCTGAAGGCGGAATGGCCGTAATGCTGATATATACAAACAGCATCACCAGCGCCCCGGCCAGGTTTTTATTGAAGTAATTCCCGGTTTTACTGATCACATAGGTGCCGAAAGTCCGGTGCACCTGGTCGATCTGGTAAAAGACGCTGGCCTTGATAAACGAATGAAGCACCATGTGCAAGATGGCTGCGAAATAGCCGATGCCCCCGGCTGCCAGCCCCAGCGCCGACAATCCCATATGTTCGAGGCTGGAGTATGCAAACATCCTTTTTATATGGTCTGCCTTGAGGATATACACCGTCGAAATAAAGACGGAAAGGATGCCGCTCCATAGCAATACCTGGTTCATCCAGGGCAGGATGCAGGTATGCGACATCAGCGTATAAGTGCGGAAAATGGCCACAAAACCCACATTCATCAGCGTGGTTGAGATAAAGGCGCTGATCGGTGGCGGAGCAACCGTGTGGGCGTCCACGGTGATGGTGTGCATCGGGAAGAGTCCCATCTTGGTGCTGAAGCCGACAACCATGAAAATAAAAGCCAGTTTCAGCCAGAAAGCGCCGGCATTCTGCAGATGCAACGGTATATCGCTGAAGGCGAGATTTACCGAGCCGCCTTCCTGCAATGCCTTGCTGAGGAAAACAATACCTACAAAAGCAAATGTGATGCCGATGGAACAGATAAATACGTACTTCCAGGTTGCTTCGAGCGATAAGTGGGTCCGTTCGTGATAGATAAGCGCTGCCACACTCAGGGTCGTCATCTCGATGAGCACCCACATGATGCCGATGGCAGAAGCCAGGTACACGCTTGTCATAGCGCCGATCAGGAGGATAAGGGCGGTAAAATAGATTCGCTGACGGCGCCAGTCGTCCTCCCTGTGTTTCAGGTAAACCAGGCTGTGAAGGATGGTGGTAAAACTCAGGATCGTCAGCACCGAAAGAAAGATGAGCCCGAGCGCATCAAAGCTGAAATAACCGTCAGCTTCCTGCCCGCCGATATGATAATAACCATAGATGGTAACGGATGTCTGAAGCAGGAGAAAAATTCCAAGCAACACGCCGCGCACGGCACGGTTCCGGTTGAAAAACACGCCGGCGGCAAGTACAAGGACCAATATCAGATAATATTGAAACATACAAATCAGTCTTTTAAGTTGGTCAGGTTATCCACATTCATCGCCTCGAAAGTATCGCCGATCCTGTTGGCAAATATTCCCAGCACCAGCACGCTGACAAAAATATCGAGCATGATCCCGATGTTGACCAGCATGGTCATTTTGTCCCCTACCGCCAGCGAAAGGATAAAAACACCGTTTTCAACAATAAGATAGCCCATTACGTGTGTAATGATCTTGCGGCGGGAAATGATAAAATAAATCCCCGTGAACAGGGCAGCCAGCGCCACCACATAGAAGATTTTATCCGATTCAGTGTCCTGTATGCTGTTGACAAGCAGGATGGAAATCACACAGATAAAGGTGACTATGATCAGCGAGATGAAGTTGGATACGTAAGGTTCGGCTTCACGCGTGATCTTATTTCTTTTCAGGACGTAGGCCAAAAACAGGGGCACCGCCACCGACTTAAAAAAGACCGTTTCCATCAGGATCAGCACCAGGTTCAGCGTATTGATCTCGCTAAGTTGAATAAACGAAACCACGAAAAGCAGGACGCCCTGGAATGCCAGCACTTTTACATACGTCAGCAGGCGGTTGGCAATGGCCACGTAAAACAGGGTGATCAGGAATGTTATCAGCAATACATTAATCATCTTTTCGTGTTTTAAGGCTTAAACAAACTTACCCAGGATCAGCAATGCTCCCAGGAAGATCAGGAGGCTTACCGAAGTGAGCGCGAAGATAAACTGGGCGTTGTGATTCATCCTGAACCTGGCCATGAACGATTCAACAGCCCCGATCAATACGGCCGTCACAAACTGGATGGCAAAGAACATCGGGATGGAATATTCGTACGGGAATATCCCAATGAACAGGTTCACGATAAGCGCCCCATAGATGGCAAATTTCAACAGTCCGGCAGTAAAAATGAGCCCCAGGTCGAAACCGCTGTAATCCAGGATCATCACTTCATGGATCATGGTCAGCTCAAGGTGCGTTTTGGGATCGTCAATCGGCATCCGGCTGTTTTCGATCATGGTGATCATGATCAGCACAAAAGCCGCCAGTACTGCCAGGGCATAGCTGACGGGCGACCCCACATGGAAGGCTGCAAAAATTTCGTAAAAGGACGTATATCCTGTGAGTAAAGCCAGCGAACCGATCAGGATAAAGAAAGCCGGCTCGGCAAACATCGAGAAAAGCGCTTCGCGGCTCGCCCCCATCCCTTCGAAGCTGCTGCCGGTATCCAGCGCCGCAATGATGTTGAAAAATTTACCCAGCGCCAGCACATAGGCAAAGAATATAAAGTCACCGCTGAAACTGATCACCCCTTTGGATTGTCCGAACGGAACCACGAGCATCGCCATCACCACCGACGACAGATAAACGGCGGGAGCCATCTGAAAGATAAAGCTGGTAGTCCGGCTGTAAACGGCCCCTTTCCGGAACAACCGGATCACATCCTTAACCGGCTGTAAGATGCCGGGGCCTTTCCGCCCCGAAAAGATGCTTTTCGTGCGATTGATGATCCCGGTGAAAAATACCGCCGCAATTAATATCAATACAAGGCTCAGCATGTTTAAAGATGTTTTAGGAAGTCAATAAAGCCGGATAACGAGTCAAAAATCATGGGCAGAAAGATCAGCGCCAGGATAAAGACAATGCCATACAGAATATAGGACTGCAGCCTGCCGTTCTGGAAAAACCGAAACCAGCCTAAAAACGTCCTGATACCATCCAAAGGTTTATCAATCAGCCATTTCTCCAACTGGTCATAGGCATGGGTTTCATAATGCGCTTCTCCGGGATACAGCCCGTCTACCCTTTTTTCATGTTTCTTAATGGATAACGTCGCCCGGTTCAATTGACTGTATGTCTTTACGAAAGAGCCTGCCGTGTACTGCTGTTTTGCCGTCGGGGCCACATACCCGCATCCCCAGGTTGAATCCGCGGCAACTTCCCTTTTCTGCATCGCCAGTTTCCTGACCAGGTATATCAACGAAGTAAGCAGTATCAAGCCCCACATGGCCCAACTGATGTTCTGCATGATACCGGCGGTATTCTCCCGGAAAAGAGTTCCGGCAACGCCCTGAATGCCCGGGAACAGATTCACCGGCGCCATGATCATATTCAGGAAGTACCCGGGGAACAATCCGATGGAAACGATCAGAAAAGCGATGAGATAAAGGGGCAGCAATTGCATAAACGGGGCTTCTTTTATTTCGTGATGGAACGCATGCCTCGGATTCCCCAGGAAGACGATCCCGAAAGCTTTGGTGAAGCAAAGCAGGGCCAGTCCGCCGATCAGCACCAGCCCCATGATCATGAAAAGGCAGCAAATCAGCGATGCCAGCGACGCCCCCTGAAGCCAGTTGTATAATCCGGAATAGATGAGAAACTCCGAAATAAAGCCGTTGAATGGCGGTATCCCTGAAATGGCGATGGCGGCAATTAAAAACAGGGCTGCCGTTTGCGGCATCTTTTTGATCAGCCCTCCCAGTTGTTCGATATTCAGGGTGTGCGTCGCCTGGTAAACGATACCGGCGGCATAAAACAGCAGGGATTTGAAAAGGGCATGGTTCAGGGTGTGCAGCAAAGCCCCCGCAAAGCCAAGCATGGCCACCAGATAGTTGCCCGCTCCCATCCCGATGCACCCAACCCCGATTCCCAATCCGATGATGCCGATATTTTCGATGCTGTGGTAGGCCAGCAGTTTTTTCAGGTCATGTTGAACAATGGCCAGCATCACGCCGTACAAACCGGATATCACCGAAACGCCCAGGATGATGTAACCGATCGTGGTATAGTCCGTTTTTATCAGCAGCAGCATCCTGAGAATGCCGTAAATTCCCGCTTTGATCACCACGCCCGACATCATGCCCGACACATGCGAAGGGGCGGCCGGATGTGCGTGAGGCAGCCAGGTATGAAAAGGCACAAAGCCGGACTTGAAAGCGAAACCGGTGAAAAAAATCATGAACAGGAGCATGGAAGCCCCAACAGGCAAAGAAGAGGCGTAAGCCGTAACGGCGTTAAAATCATAGCTCCCTGTTTTTTGCGCTACCCAGATGAAACCAATCACCAGAAAGATGAAGGAGAAGTGCGATTGCACCAGGTAATTCAGCCCGGCCGCAATGGTCGTCTCTTTTTCACGCTCAAAGATGATCAGCAGGAACGATGTCAGCGCCAGCATTTCCCAGGCAATTAAAAAGGCAATGCTGTTCTGCACAATGACCGCGCTGAGAAGGGATGCATGCTGTATCAAAAAACAAATGGCATGAAGCCCCAGGTTGTGAACCTGCGATTTGTAAGCCTTCAGGTAGAAGAAACCGTAAAAGCCGCCGGTAAGGAATACGAAATTGATAATCAGGATGAACCAGCCCGAGAGGGCATCGAGGCGCAGCGGAATACTTCCCGTGAAAAGGCTGCCGGGCAATTCATATAAAAAGGTCTGGCCGGAAAGGCTCAGTACCGCATAATACCCGGTTATTGCCGCATTCAGCACCACGGCCAGGAAAGTTATAATCCCCTTCAGGCGCACCTTTAAAAAAGGGATCAATATCAACGTGACCAGTATAATCGCAAAAAAGGCAGCTATCGGGATCATCCTTCGGTTATATAAAAGCAGTTAATTTTAATCTACTGATTGTCAGCCGGCAGCGACGGTCAACACAAACCCGGGCGCCGGCTTCCGGCAGGATACCCGGTTATCAGCCCCGGCGCTGCAAAGTTAGGGACAATATAATAAAAACCATGAAGCCGTTGTCTTCGATTGCCTTTTCGCGCCGGAAACGGCCTCTCCCGACAGCCCGTAATATTTACATAACTGTCTGACCTGCGATATAATAGCTGAATTCCGGAACAGGAATCCTGACGGACTATTTTTCCCCGCCGGAACGGCTGATGCAGGCCGCCTGAACCGGAAACGCTCAGGAAAAGCCGGATATCTGATCGCTGTTGCCACGGGGCCGATGGTATTCACTGATCCGTTATCCCTCTCAGGACCACGAATCCCCGGATCTTCAATTCCGCAAACAAAACTTAAAACACTATGGCCCATTTTTCCGATATTTGCGCCTGATTCAGCAAGCAACCACCGAAAGATCCGTTTTTGAAATTATCGGTCGTCATAGTAAGTTACAACGTCAGGTATTTCCTCGAACAATGCCTGCACTCGGTCATTACGGCCGGGCAGGACATGGAGATGGAAATCTTTGTCGTGGATAATGCGTCGGTGGATGGTTCCGTCAAGATGCTGAAAGAAAAGTTCCCGGAGGTGCATTGCATCGCAAATACCGAAAACGTCGGTTTTTCCAGAGCCAATAACCAGGCGATCAGGCAGTCGACGGGCGACTATATCCTGCTGCTCAATCCCGACACCGTCGTTGAATCGGACACTTTCCGGAAAACGGTTGCTTTTATGGAAGAACACCCTGATGCCGGCGGGCTGGGGGTAAAAATGGTTGACGGAACCGGCCATTTTCTTCCTGAATCGAAACGGGGATTACCGAAACCCATGGTCGCCTTTTATAAGATATTCGGGCTGGCCCGGCTATTCCCGCGTTCCAGGACTTTTAACCGTTATCACCTGGGTTACCTCGACGACGGCCAGGTAAATCCGGTGGATGTGCTGGCAGGCGCCTTTATGATGCTGCGGCGGGAAACGCTCGAAAAGACCGGCCTTCTCGACGAACAGTTCTTTATGTACGGGGAGGACATCGACCTGTCGTATCGCATCACCCTGGCCGGGTATAAAAACTACTACTTCCCCGAAACGCGCATCATCCATTACAAAGGCGAAAGCACCAAAAAAGGCAGCCTGAACTACGTGTTCATGTTTTACAACGCGATGATCATCTTCGCCGGTAAACATTTCTCGCGTAAGAACGCAAGGCTTTTCTCCATCCTGATCAACATGGCCATATACTTCAGGGCCTCGCTGAGCGTTGTTCACCGCGCGGCGCGCACGCTGCTGTTGCCGTTGCTTGATACTGCTCTGATTTATACCGGCATTTGTCTGATTACGAGATACTGGGAACATACCGTCATCTATCCCTATGGGGGACATTATGCCCCTGCGTTTTATTTCTATGTGCTGCCGGCCTATATCCTGCTGATCATCCTTTCCGTTTACGTCTCCGGAGGTTATGACAAACCGGTAAGACTGGGGCGCGTTGTCCGCGGCGTAGGGGCCGGACTGGTGATTACGCTGGTGGTTTATGCGTTATTGCCGCTGCAATTCCGGTTTTCAAGGGCGCTGATCGTGATCGGATCGATGTGGGGACTGATCGCGATGACCGGACTCCGGTTGTTGCTGCATCTGTTCAAAATCAGCGGATATGTGCTGAATGTATCCAAAAGCCGCCGGTTTGCCATCGTAGGAAATGCCGACGAAGCCCACCGGGTGAGCGACCTGTTGCAGAAAGCCGTTTATAAACCCGCCTTTATCGGACTGGTCCGCGCCGGAGACCTGAACGGTGAAAAGAACGGATTCCTCGGCGGCATCAAACAGATCCGCGACATCATTACCATTTATGATATCGACGAAATCATTTTCTGTGCAAAGGACCTTGCCGCCGAAGTCATCATCGACCACATGTCGGAATTGCAGGATCTGCAGGTAGATTACAAGATCGCCCCTCCCGAAAGCCTTTCCATCATCGGCAGCAATTCCATCAATACGGCCGGCGACCTTTACGTGATCGATATCAACTCGATCGGCAAGCTTGAAAACCGGCGGAGCAAACGGATTTTCGACGTTTTTGCTGCTCTTATACTGCTTGTCTCCTACCCTGTTTCTGCCTTTTTCACGCGGAATCCTTTCAATTTCCTGCTCAATATTTTCAGGGTACTCTTCGGGTTCCGGTCCATTTCAGGATACTGCCCCACGAAGGTGCAGGACTTCAGGCTGCCGTCCATCCGGAAGGGAATCCTGAACCCTGCCGATGCCTTGCGGGCGCCGGTGCCCAACGAAGAAGCCCTCGACCGCCTCAACATGCTCTACGCCCGCGATTACAAGCTGGCCAACGAGTTCCGCCTCCTCTTCAAAGGGTTCGGCAAACTGGGGCGGCAGGTGGATTAGCAGATGATTTTCCGGATAAAAACCGGCTTCCGTTTCGGGACAGGCATTGCGGAACGGTCATATTCCTATTTATTGTGTGTAGTACATTATTCATTTCTTTCAGAAAAATATGATGCAACTCTAATTATGAATGTCTCAAAATCCGATTGTAACTTTTGATATTCAGAAGAATTAATAAAATCATTCCAACAATTTTGCAAACCTTGATACTCATTTGCTACCAAACCTAAATTAACCATTTCTTGAAATAATGAATGATGGTCAGAATAATTTAAAGAAGTCTGAAGTTGTGGATTTGGATTAATATTTAAGTAAGATTTCATTAGAAATTTTTCTGGAGCTACATATGGGTAAAGAAAAAATGTATTTTCTGTTGGATTTTGATGTAAGTTGGAATATTTTGGGTCACTTTTAAAATCACCATCAAATACAGCACAAAAACCTATTTTATAGCGCATTTGATTATAATTTCTTTTATGTCTTTCATAATCGTTTTTTACTTGATTTGCAGGTCCAGATTTAATTATGCTAATTAATCTATCAAAATGCATATACTTGCGGTTAATACTCAATAACAGGTTTGCTATTATAAATTCAGCGACTTCATCTTCACAATATAGATTCAATAGCGGATAGGCTTTTGAGTCCATCTTTGAAAAAGCAGCATTTACTGATATTTTTGATATTGCATGATATTCCCCATTTACTTGAACTTCAATAAATTTTCTTGATTTTTGATTAAAAGCTGATAATAAAGTAGGTGAATGAGAAGTAATAATAAATTGTTTTTTATGAATCCAAGAAACATACTGAATAATATCAGCAAGTCTTCTTTGTACATATGGATGAAATCCTGCTTCAATTTCATCTATTAAGATTAAAGAATTATGTGGAGAATCAAATATATCAACTAAAATATTCAACAATGCCTCTTCTCCCGAAGCTGCATTATAACTTGAATAAGGTGAGTTTTGGCAATTAATTAAAAAAGCTTGCTTATTTACATGAGAACCTATTGAATATATCTCCGCTGGCGAAGTTTCAAAGATATATGAATATGCTTGCTCAATATCGGTATTTAATCTAGTTTGAACACCGTTAGAGATTTTTCGCATTAAACTATTTGAAAAGTTTCTCACAGGTAAAACCCTTTCTAAATCGATAAAACGAACTTCTCTATCTCTAATTTGAGCATTTGTTCTTCTAGGGTCGGAACTGGCTTTACCTATACCAGTCCATGCTTGACTTGTTGCCAGTCGTTTTGCATCACCATCTCTTAATAAATTCCCAATTCTCCAAAATAGTTTATAACTGTAATCCCTTGTTGTGTTTTCATAAGAAGTAAATGACAAAACATCTCTCCATGTATGTCTTCTTAGCTCTGTCTCCGGTTTTGTGGAATCGTATCGTAAGAAGTCATAATGACTGCATGCTATGAGAAGCATTAAACTTGTCTTACCAATTTTATTTGTTCCTGAAATTACTGTAATCGGATGGTCAAATGATAAGTTTAACTTTTTAATATGTCTAAATTCTTCAATCTCAATTTTATTTACAAATTTCACATAGCTGTTTTCAGCAGTACTGAAAGTCAAAGGGTCATATCCATTTATCTTTGCTTTTGCATCTTTTATGTTTTGTAAATTCAACATAATATAGAATTATTTAGTTTGTATGGGGCTCATCTTAAATTACACACAACTAGCAAATTTCACAATAAACTTCCCACTTTTAACTCTTTGATGGTCAGGTCTGCTTATCCCGCCTAACATTTCGCCGGCTCTACCGGAAGCCTGTATATCTGCCAACTAATATAGGCGATAAATCTTTTTGTTTTATATATATTTCTAAAAAGTTATAAACATTTTGTGTAATAATCGGTATTTCCGGATTTTGTCCAACTGTGATAAACAGAATATTCCATTACGGCATCCTGCAAAAACTCTTTTTATGAAGGGCTATCGTGTCGAGGTTTACGCCCACACCGGGCATTTTGCACGAACTATCGCCTTTCTAAGTTAACAATTGGCATTTTGAAGCACAAAGTTGCCGTTCGAAGCTCATAAGTTGGCATTCTGTAACACAAAGTTGCCGTTCGAAACTTATCAGTTGGTATTCTGAAGCACAATGTCGCCGTTCGAGACATAACGTTTGGCATTCTTAAGCACAAAGTTGCCGTTCGAAGTTTAACAAAGGTCATTTCGCATGAATGATATCAAGTTTTTTCAGGAAAATATTAAAACCGGCTTTAAGTGTATAGTTCGCCGGCAGGCGGAGATGTCCAATAGCAGGCAGATAAATAGTTCAACCGGAATTAACCGCCGGGTTCCCGTTTCGGGACAGGCGTTACAGACCGCTCAAATTCCTGTTTATAAGCATCCGGTTTACTTCTATTGTTATTTGAATTTATTATATGTGTTGAAGAGACAAATCCCTCCAACACATATTATATAAACATTAAAATTCAAGTACACCAAGCGGAATGATTTTCATCAGACAAATGGCATCACCTGCTTTTATACTTTTGAGCAGTTCCACATCAACCTTACATCCGAATGCTTTCTCAAAAAGTACTTTGCTGTAACCAGTGGTACATTGACACCATGTTTTAGTCTCTAAATTTTCGACATCTGCAAGCATCGGACATGGACAAAATGGAAACATTAGAAATAACTCACCATTGCTAAACGAAAGTCCTGCGGCTTTAGCCTTTTCGTGATTGCCAAATTTTTCTAAACTTGAAGACATTGCCATCAGTTCTTTTACCAAGGCTAATTTCTCGTCCATTCCATAACCACACTGGCAATTCATCCTGATTTTTTTTACGGTTAATGAATCGAATGCTTTGTCCAATCTTTTCATGGTGTTTTTCACCCAAGTTGCATTGTCTTCCTGTTGGTTATCCGTGATTTGAGCTGCTACTTCCCCGTTACTCTCGTTTTTTATTGCTGTGAATATAACTTGTTCCTGAATTTTTCTTATGTCAAACATTTTCTTTTGATTTAATAATTCATAAGTGTATTCTGTCCTAATCAAAGGACATTTTTTATCAAATTAATTGTATACGAAACCCGCTCGGGAGGAGTATCCCGAACCATCCAAAATTAACCTGTGGGTTTCTGAGATTAATTAAGCTGTGATTATCAATTTTAGTATTGTTCTCAAAATTCAGTTGATTTAAGTGTTGCAATAATAGTGTAATTTTCGTTAAAAATGACATTCTCTTTATAGAATATTATTTCTGAAAAATCCAATTTATTGTAAAATATTTTCTACATTATTTTCATTAGAGAACCTTGAGAAACATGGAGCAATGTATCGTTTCTCAGTGAACCTCAGTGACCTCAGTGCCTTGGTGGTTGCCTTTTCTTTCTACCACTCAGACACTTAGAACACTCAGGGGCACTTAGGATTATTTACCACGGAGCCACGGAGAACCTGGAGGAACATAGTGCAGTGCATCACTCTCAGTGAACCTCAGTGACCTCAGTGCCTTGGTGGTTCCCTTCTCTTTTGCTCCGGAGCCACATAGAAAATTCGACCCCTGATCCGCATTAAGGCCAATTATACGGTTTAGGGCCGCCGGACCTTACTCCCGGAATTTCACATAAATCAACTCATCCATATATTCATGGTTCTTATAGAGCGCTTTTTTCAGGATTGCTTCCAGTTCAAACCCCGCTTTTTCCAATACTTTCCGCGAACCGGCATTCGTTGAAAACGGACGGGCATAGATCCTGACGATATCAAAGGTTTCAAAGCCGTATTTCACAATTTCCTGCACTGCTTTTGGCATAATGCCGTTTCGCCAGTATTTTTCCGAAAGCCAGTAACCAATTTCAGCGCTCTTCTCATGAATATCAGCCTGGGGAAAAATCCCGATTGACCCGGCTGCTTCCCCTTCAATTTCGATAGCGAATACTTTTACCGGATTGTCATTTTCAACCATGGCCAGATAACTCTTCCCCGACTCCGGGGTATACGGGAAAGGAAACTGATTCGTCAGCCATCTGGCTATATTGATATTGTCAGCATGTTTGACCAGACTATTCAGATCTGATTTTTCCCATTTCCTTAATTTAAAATCCATTTCCTGATTTTTGTATTCATTTTCCTTCTGCTCATCTGCCCTCTTGCGTTCGCAATCCACCCCTGCCCTATGCCGGACTTTTCCCATTCCTTTTTCTGTAAGTCCGGGATGCGAATTTAAAATCAGTCGGGCGGGAAACGCGAACAATAGCCGGGCTTTCCGTTTTTATTTCCTTCCTTTTAAAAAGTATTTCAGGGCGCGTTTCAACGCTTCATCAAAAAACATCCAGTCATGCTTACCCTGCCATGTCTCAAAAGTTGAATCATACCCGGATTCCTTCAAAATATTGTGAAACCGCAGATTATCTTTATAGAGCATATCTTCGGCGCCACAGGCAAGAAAAAATTCCGGCATCATCGTTTTATCGCTATGTTTCCCGGCAAGTTCAATTACATCTTCCTTCGGATTCCATTCAATCTTTTCTCCAAATACGGCCTGAAAATCTTTAAATAGCCGTTCTCCGAATAATTCTTTGAATTTCAGGGCGCCTTCAGCATATTCAAGGTGTTCTTTCAGCATCAGGCAAGGGGATGAAAAGGCCCCGCAAAAACCATATTGCTGCGGTTTCGACAATGCCGCCTTCAATGCGCCATATCCTCCCATCGAAGCTCCGATAATACCCGTATCTTCTCTTTTCTGTGAAACTTTCAGGATGCTGTTGCACATCCCGGGAAGTTCATCAACCAGGTAACTGAAATAATTCAGCCCGTATTTCATATCCGCATAAAAGCTTCTGGCCGCTTCCGGCATTATGAATATGGCCTGATAATCTTTGGCATAGGTCGGCATCAGGGTATAATCAGCCCAATCCCCGCTTCTGCCGCATATTCCGTGCAGCAGATACACAACTTTACAAGGCTGACCGGAAAATTCATCCGGGGCAATGATCGTGATGCCGGTCTCCATCTCCAGCGCATGTGAAAAATAATCCCCTCGCAAAATCATAGTATTAACCTGTTTATCAATATGTTTTCCATACGTCCGCCTTGCAAACAGGCGATCAAGCGCCTGCCTTTTGGTCGTGAAGCCCGACCCGGTCAAATATACCCAAAATCTCTGATTCCGGTCTGCAGCATGATCTATTCCGGGGAACTTTTATTACCGGGTTAAAAACACATTTTAAGTATCCGGCTCTCACTTGCAGGAACAAGGTACTGGGAACATGATCAGATTCCTTTTATTCCGATAGATCGGCAAACATTCGTTAAATTTGTTGAATTGGTACACATCAATTTATCGAGAACCAATTATTACCCCTTAAACAACACGTATGAAAAAATTCTTCTCCGTGATTATCCTGGCGATTTTGACAAATTCCGCCTTTTCACAATGGCATGAATTAGAGGGTTATTTTGCTTATAATCCGGGCGATGCATACTTCTCCGGTGATATATGTTTTGACATAGCTCCTGATAATGGAATCTATGTAGCAACAGGATACCGGTATAATAGTCCACACTATCAATGGTACAAAATAACAAAATCCCACGATGAAGGTATCACCTGGGGAGAGTGCAATACTCCTCCTTCGCAGGAATTAAACTGGTGTTCCGGGATTTTCTGTGTTACCCCTTCGGAGTTTGTCGTCACCTCATATGGCGATGAAAATGGCATCTGGGCAACCTCAGATGATGGGATTTCCTGGAGTAAACTGGGAAGTACCGGAGCTGACGGACATTTTATTTCAGGCGATTTTACGGATATCTCGAATGGCCTTGTATTGCATTCGTACTATAATAAAAAAAGCAGCCTGTTCACCGGCATGGCAGAATTATGCAGGATTGAAAACGGGATATTCGCCATGACGCTTATCGATACGCTGGATTTCCGCAAAGGTACGGTCCAGATGCTCAACGATACGACAGGAATCATTTTATGCAGGAATTATGAGGGGTTCTTGCCACCTGAACCGGGAAATAATATAATCCTTAAAACAACCGATTCCGGTAATACATGGTCAACGCTTTATACGGACACTACCTACAACCTAAACCATATCCTTTTTATTTCACCTGAAAAAGGGATCCTGGCAGGAAACGGCGGAATCATCAAACAAACTTCAGATGGCGGAATCACCTGGAACCCGATGGAATCCGGAACTGATAAGAACATCCGGTATATCGCTTCGAAAAATGATGTTTTCATGTGCGTTGGCGACAGCGGCCTGATCCTGAGAAAGGATGCAAATTCTGATGAATGGGATAATATATCCTTCGGCACCTCTAATTATCTCAATATTAAACTAAATAATAGCTTTTTCGGGTTTATCCTCACGGCTGATTCGAAAATTCTATATAGCAATGAAGCCCTGGGGATTAAGGAGTCGGGCGTAACCGATGATTTAACGGTTTATCCGAACCCCTGCCGTAAACAGGTTTCGTGCAATGCCGCAAATTTATCCCGGTTAAAAGCAATCCGAATTCAGAATTCAACCGGGCAGGTGGTAATGACACATGAAAATAACTTTAACGGACAACTGGATATATCGCATTTAGCCCCGGGATTTTACTGCCTGTCGTTTGATTTCGGAGACCGGGTGGCCGTGAGAAAATTGATAAAAATTGATTTGACTGATTAAGGCACCCGACTGTCTCTGTTCCCTAATTAGCTCCGGCACAATCTGCCGGATGATTCGCTATTTTTACCTAAAGCAAAGACACTCAGAACACCTAGTGGCACTAAGAAAATTTTACCACGGAGCCACGGAGAATCCACGGAGTTTCACAGAAAAAGTCCAACCCTTGAGTATAGGATTAACTCTGTGGTTCCGTGCCTTGGTGGTTGTCTTCTCTTTAACCACTAAGACACTTAGAACACTCAGGGGCACTAAGGTTTTTACCACGGAGCCACGGAGAACACGAAAGGACCACAGAGCATTGAATATCATCTCAGTGAATCTCAGTGACCTCATTGCCTTGGTGGTTCCCTTCTCTTTCTACCACTCAGACACTTAGAACACTCAGGGGCACTAAGGTTTTTACCACGGAGCCACGGAGATCATAGAGCAATGTATTGTTTCTCCGTGAACCTTCGTGGCCTCAGTGCCTTGGTGGTTCCCTTTTCTTTCTACCACTCAGACACTTAGAACACTCAGACACTCAGAACACCCAGGGGCACTAAGGTTTTTACCACGGAGCCACGAACCACGAAGGAACACCAAGAGTCGCATATTTTCTCAGTGAACCTCAATGGTCTCAGTGCCTTAGTGGTTCCTTTTTTTTACCACGGAACCACGGAGAATCCACGGAGTTTCACAGAAAAAGTTCAACCCATGGCTTCTTCCACTAACAACCGGTCATATTAGAGGCATCTTTCACAGGGGTGGTTCACCGCTCATATCCCTGTTTGTTAAGGCCGGCTCAATATTATTTTCTACGGGTATCTGATATTTTATCTTCCGGGTCCCTTCTGCTATCCCAGATCATGACAATTAAAAGAAAATTCTCAAACACTTCATAAAGTATTTGATAGTCTCCGGTCATTAATACTCTGACAGATGGATCGTCGGTTTGTTTTCCGAGAAAAGGATTTTTTGCAAGTAATGATATACTCTTATTAATTTTTAAATAAAGCTTCTTGCTGTATATCGTATTCCCATTCCGGGAATGGTAAAATTCAAGAATATCAAACAAATCTGATTTTGCCTCAACGGACCATTCTATTTTGATCTGAGCCATTGATTGATTTCATTTTGTACTTCGTCATGAGAAATTGTCTGGCCTTTTTTCAAATGTCCCCGGCCAAGACCGATTCTTTCTTTTTGATAATCAGAGAGCCTATAGACTTCCTTTTCAACCTTAGTATCTATCAGTACCTTGATTGCCCTTAGAAAAGCAGCATCATTAATGTTTGCTAACTGGCTGATTATCTTTTCCCTGAGTTCTATTGTGCTCATTTCATATTGTTTTGTGTAAAGTTAATATTTTTTCCGGCTATCTGTAAGCAGACCAATTGATTCAATTGTCAATAACAGTAATGGTCTGATATGTTGGTGATTTCGTAACTGTGGACCTGTCACCCCAGCCGGCACTGATTCGAAACCAGTGCCGGCATAATTTCCAACATGATCACTTCTTTTACCCAAAACAAAGAGGATGTATGTAGCACGGATTATACGCTGCGCTCTTGAGATTGCTTCGCGTTGATGCAAATTCGCGCCGGCGGGGGATTATTTAACACGGAGCCACGGAGAATTCACGGAGTTTCCCAGAGAAAATTCAACTTTGACGGCGCCGATCCGTAACCAGTACCGGCACAATGGTCAACCAGATTCAATTCTTTTACCAAAAGGAAGGAGTATCTGTGTGGTACCGATGATTCGCTACTCTCCTGAGGTCGCTTCGCTTTGTTGCAAATCCGCGCCGGCAGTAAACAGGCTTTGCAATATCGATCACGTTCCGGTTTATAATAATTCGTTTTTTATTTCTTTATCAATAGTAAACAACATTTCGCTGACTGGCTCAATAAGCTGAATAACCGTTTCCTCAGAAAAGTCAAACAGGTTTTCATAGTCGCCTTGTTGCCTCCAATCGTAAAGTTGCACCAGCAGCTTCCCATATTTCTTGTCAAGTTTCCCTGTTTTAATGAAGTTCTTTGAGAATTGTGTTCTTACACCTGAATGTGTTTGAGAATCCATCTCATTTAGTGTTAGTAATGCATTAACTGCATAGAATACAGCATAGTACAGTCTGTTCACCGCTGAATTCCAAAACCCGTTTTGAACAAGGACCTTAGCAGCTTCAAACGTATTATAGGCTGAGTCTATTCTTAGTTTGGAATATTCAATCCTTTCTTCTCTGGTCATAATTGAATGCCTTGTGAAGAGACATTATGAAAATACGGAGTGATATGATGCCTTGTGTTCCAGTCAGTTTTTGAATATACAAATAAAGATAGAGTCTCCCCTGTTTCAAGTTCCAGGTCATAAAGGTGGTCCCGAAATGTCTTTTCAATTTGGTAAGTCACAGGATAATCTGTAAGAATCAAAATATCCCAATCGGAATTCTTTCTGGCATCACCTCTTGCCCGCGACCCATACAGGATCACCTGAGCTTCATGGTCAATCTCAGAAACATTTAACTTAATCAGATGGGCAATATATTCAGTTTTCTTATTCATTAATGCAAATATACAACATCATTGATAAAGTAACCCGTGTTGTCTGAAATGCACTAGAACCCGGCCGGCGCTGATTCGAAACCAGTGCCGGCCAATTATCAAACATGATTTACTTCTTTTGTTCAAATAAAGGAGATCCGGATAACACGGATTATCCGCTGCGCTCTTGAGATTGCTTCGCGTTGATGCAAATTCGCGCCGGCGGGGGATTATTTACCACGGCCACAGAGAACCTGGAGGAACATGGAGCAATGTATCGTTTCTTAGTGAATCTCAGTGACTTCCGTACCTTGGTGGTTGCCTTCTCTTTAACCACTAAGACACTTAGAACACCTAGTGGCACTAAGAAAATTTTAACACGGAGCCTCGGAGATCATAGAACAATGTATTGTTTCTCAGTGAACCTTCGTGGCCTCAGTGCCTTGGTGGTTCCCTTCTCTTTTACCACTAAGACACTCAGAGCACCCAGGGGCACTAAGGATTGTTTACCACGGAGCCAAGGAACACGAAGGAACACCAAGAGTCGCATATTTTCTCAGTGAACCTCAATGGTCTCAGTGCCTTAGTGGTTCCTTTTTTTTACCACGGAGCCACAGAAAATTGATCCGGTTTTTACTTTATGCCGGTCAATCAATCATTGCAGATGCTGAAAAGAGAACTGTACTTTTTATGGATTTCGCGCACCATTTCGAGCGCGTTTCCTTGCGGCACACTGATGAACGGCTGTTGCTGACTGGTCCAGTTCCATTCAAAGGATGCCATTTCCCGGTTTACCGCCTCCATATCCAAAGTGCCGTTATTCCTGATATTCATCTTTAGCTTTTCGAAGAACATTTCCCATCTCACCTTGTAATAGGTAGCTATTAATCCGGAAAGGTCACGGCTGGCATAATCAATGATCTCGTTCCCTTCGTTGCCCCAGGTGGTTATTAACACACGGGCATCTTTTTCATAATAGGCTTTGCTTGCCGCGTCGTTCCCGAATTGCCGGGCATCGTGGATCCACTTCCCCAACAGAAACTCAGGTTGCGTTGCCAGCAGCCGGTCCTGGTCGTCCATGACCCCGAGAAAGATTTTGGCTTGCTTGTCCAGCTCCACCGTGTCTTTGTTCACATAAGCCGCATTTATCTTCTTCCGGAGCGGGATGATGAGGTTATCCAGTATCTGTTTCGTCACCACGACCATATCCTTTTGATAGGCTGCGCTCTGCAGACTTTTTTCATTGGCCGAAAGCATCAGGGTCAAGATATCGGTCAATTCCCGATAGTTATACTTGTTGGGCCTTTGATAGCCTTTGAATCCGGTAAGCAGCGGACGCGTCTGCATCAGGCTTCCTATCCCGATGTTGGAAATCTGCTTATTGTAAACCAGACCGATCAATTTCCGGTATGCTTCTTCGGACACGGGATCATTGTTCTGAGTCCTTGTTTTTGCGTAACCGGTTATCCATTGATCAACATTGGTGACGTTTTTGTCCCAGGCATACTCGAAAAGCCATTCAAACATAAATCGGTTCACGTTGAATCCTTCCAGGGTTGAACCGATGCCGTAGAGTTTTCCGTGGGTTGTGTCGTTTTCGGTTTTAGGAAGTCGACCGGCAATTTCCTTGAGAGGCGCCGCCATTTCGGTATTGCCGCCGAAATTCCCCAGATAGCACCAGATATATGGCGCTCCGTGCCAGGCCTTTGTGTTTCTCCATACCTCTTCCTGCTCCGTAAAATAATCCAGGATGATCATCCTGTTTTCAGGCACCGCCGTGATCATGGCTTTCAAACAGGCCGGATCACTTTTCCACAGATCCATGTAATAGAAAGTCCAGCCCATCTGAACCCAGGTGGCTTCCGGGTCGATGTTGTGCATCCCTTCGTAAATGGATTTTGAAACCGAACCCAAATATTGCGGGGTGGTATCGGGAGGGTCCATTTCATTGAACGGATCGGCGCCATAATAATGGTCGGTACCGAAATATTCGGTCTGGATCTTCAGAAATTTCTGCTGGATTTTGATGAACAGCGGATCCATCGGGTCCAGGAAGAAGGCATCATACGCTTCACCGGTACCATAGGAACCCATCGAGGTGATTTTTGCATCCGGGAATTTTTCCTTGATGGCTTTGGGCACATGTCCGGCAAACGCGGGCAGCACCGGCGTCATGCCAAAGGAGCGTTCGCGTTTCAGTATTTTTTTCTGCAGTTCCGTCTGATGGTCGATATAGTTCTGCGGCAGGGGTCCCAGGAAACCATCCAGGTTGCCCATCCGGTGCCACGGAAGGTGGGCGGGACCGGTGAAATAGGCCCTGATCTGATCCTCCGACATCCCAAAGCTTTTCCATACTTCCATCCACACCGCTTCCTGACCGGTGATAGCCAGCGGCATGTTAATGCCGTTTAAGGCCATCCAGTCGATGAACCTTTCCCAATCGTCCCATTGCCACCACAGCATGGTGTAGCCGAAGGTGCAATAGTTCAGGAAGAAACGCTTTTCGAACCGGCACTCCTGCATAACGGTTGTATCAACCGCGGGCAATACGGCAGGAGCGTTAACCGGCTCATCCTTATACCACGAAACGCGGGTATGGCAATAATGGTTCAGATACCAGTTAAAACCTCTTGCAATGGCAAGTTCGCCGGTGCCGTTGATGATGATTTTCCCATTTTTCCCGCTTAACTCAAAGGCTTCGGTGTTGCCGGCAGTTTTCAGGTCTCCAATGACAAATTGGGATGATTTGCCCGGCAGTATCCTTTCGATGAGCTGATAAATGCTCTGATGCTCCGGTTCGTTGGCTTTGACGGGCTTCAACCCGAAAAACAAAAACAGTAAAAGAAACAGTGATGTGTATTTCATGGAATGAGAGTTTACGAGTCGATGATCGGATGTTACATCCTGCTTGCTATCAGATGATTGCCGGTGTTCCGCCGCTGTCTGCCAACCGGCTTTTATCCGATTACCTCAACGGGAAGTAAAGGCGTCAAAATTAAGCATTAGTTTTCAGAAGAAGCACGAGGAAAAGCCGGAATGCGTGCAGGTACGGCCTTTTTATTCAGCTACTCTTTTCTTTTTATCCTTTGTGAGAATTTCAGAAATGGGACGGTTGTAATAGATAAGGAGGAAACCAAGCAATAACTCTATCGCTTCGGTTAAAAGATAATTGATGTCATAAAGATAAGAGTGATCATCTAATTGAACCTTATGAATGTGATGCTGAAGTTTTATGAGAAAATCAGGAAAAGTCCGGACTATGGCTGATAATCCGACCAATACCATTGCGATCTGGTAAAGGTATTTAGGCTCAGTAATGAGTTGGACAGTTTCTGTATAATCTTGCTGAGAACATATCAGATGAGTCATTCTTTTTGTCCTGAATGTCAGCAAATAAGCCAGAGTGACATCAATAACCAACTGAATCACCGATGCCATCAATTCCGGCATCGGACTATACTTATCTATTTGAGCCGGAGAATACCTGGCTATATCATAATAACTCAGGAAAGAAAAAATGGTTCTTAGCAGAGCTACAATGTGAATAAACAAATAGACACCCAAAATCTTAAGCGCTATCTCATAAATATCTGATTTTTTCATAGAACTCAAAGTTGTTGTGGTTGGGCATAACGGCCGGCCCTATGGCAAGTGCGGGATTAAATTGTTGTTCAACTGTCTGCCTGCCTAAATGTGTATTAATAGTTTAATATTTCAACGAACACGTAAACCCGCATTTGCTATAGCGTTTTTTTGCATTTCGTGCTTTATTTTTTTAGTTTCAGTCCACTTTTATTAGCCGCCAAAATTAACGCATTCAGATATTTAGTCTTCAATTCTGTCTTAGTCGTGGCAATTTTTGTCTTGTCGTAAACCGTTTGAAGGTTGATTAAGTCGTTTATTGGGTTTTCAATTTCTTTGAGAATGATTTTATTATCTATCTGTCTTGTTGCCATAACCTGAAAAAACAAATTCGGAGCTTTCTCAAGAACCGAGAAAAGAGTCTCGTTACTGAACTCTGAATATTCGACATTGTTTTTGCAGGAGTTGTCAAAGGTGCACAAAAATTCGGTTAACATCTGGTAAGTCAAACTGTCGAGATGTTGATTTACAATTCTGACTTTTTCCAGATCACATTTGTCGCATGGTTTCACGGCAAAAACTGTCTGAACCACTAAAACGGTTAGTATGGTAAATAAATATTTCATAACTGGATGAATGTCTGAATATCTGAATTTTGTAACGTCTTCAAGCACGAACGCTAACAAGTATACAGCCGGCACCTTCTCAATGCACGAATATAGCAATAAATTGCCAAATTATCCTGCGTCGTAAAAATACCGGATCATACGCCGGGAAATGCAGTAACAGGGTAAATTCCAGTCCGGGATCAGGATCCTTTTTGCTTTTCGCGACTTATCAGCAGGTAAATAAAGATACTGAGAATGGCTGCAAAAAAGCACCACACCGAGGTTAAATTCTGTATGTAAAAAATCACGGAAACCACACAGGCCAGGAACAAAACGGCTCCAAGCCAGGGCATCCCCTTTACGCCTGAAACGAAAAATGGCGTTATGGTGACAACCAGATAAACCAGGAATGCCGGTATCACCAGCACATGCGGAAATTCACCGGCATAGTTGATGTGGCAGTTCAATATTTCGGGCGTTACGGCAAAGGAAAGAAGGCAGAAAGCATAATACAGTGAAAGGGCTGCGCCTGCCGCAAGCAGGATTTTAAGGATTTTCCGTTTCCCGGGATTCTCTTCCATCAGTAAACATGAGGCCGCGACCATAACCGGCCAGAGTACATCGGCCGTGATAAGGAAGACATAGGTACTGATGTACTGCATGAGGAGTTGGTCCGGCCTTTGCAGCGACACCCAGACGAATCCTTCGGCTATCTGCTGAAGGCCAAAGATCAGGGGAACAGCGGCAAAGAGTCGCTGCGATTTCTTTCTGACTTTCAGTTCAGAGGCAACCCCGATAGCCGTTATAACCGCCCCTGCCGTAAAGCTTGCTGTTGCTGAAAAACACATATCCCTCTGTTTATAAAAACATGAATGTATTTCTACTTTTAAACATCATCAAGCGGCCTCCGGGTATCGCCGGTCCCATCCTGCACTTTCTTTTTACTCTTCCGGCGGCAGGCTGCCGGGGGCGGTTCCCCATTTCCGGTTGGGCTTGTTCGTCATGTTGAATACGATCTCACCGCCGTTCCTGATCTCTTCGTACGGAATATACGTCTTGTTCCAGTCTTTGCCGTTCAGCGTCATCGACCGTATGTAAATGTTATCCTTCGAGAGGTTGTTGGCCCTGATAGTAAGCTTTCCGCCGCTGGAAAGGTTTACTACCGCTTTCGGCAGACAGGGGCTCCCCACAGCATAATAACTGCCGGAAGGGCAAACGGGATAGAAGCCGAGGGCATTGAAAATATACCATGCCGACATCTGGCCGCAATCGTCGTTGCCGCATAGAGAGTTGGGCTTGCTGCCGTATTGGGTACTTACGACTTTGTGAACCAGCTTCTGCGCTTTCCAGGGTTTGCCGATATAATCATAAAGAAAGATGATATGATGGCTTGGCTCGTTGCCGTGCCAGTATTCGCCGATACGGCCGGTGGCATCTTCGGCGGTCTGGTTGTTTTCAGGTACGTTGAGGGCAAACAGCGTGTCGAGCCTGGCTTCGAACTTCTCTTTTCCCATAAGCCCGGCCAATCCCTGCACATCGTGGGGCACATACCAGGAATACTGACGGCTTGTCCCTTCCGTGAAATCGCGATCCCGCAGATCATCGCTGTAATCATCCGGGCTGAATGGCGTCCTCCGGTTCCCTTTCGAATCCTTTCCGCGCATGTAGCCCGTTTGCTGATCGAAAAGATTCCTGTATGCTTTCGACCTGTTCATGAAATAGTTGTAATCATCGGTTTTACCCAGGTATCTGGCCATTCGGGCTACACAGTAATCGTCGTAACCGTATTCCAGCGTTTTTGAAACCGATTCGTTCTCCACATCAAAAGGCAGGTAGCCCAGCTTCGCGTAAAGCATCACGTTATCATATTCCCTGTTCATGGCTGTAGCCTTCACAGCATCATAGCACTTTGCGGCATCAATCCCTTTAAGCCCTTTCACTACGGCGTCGGCAATCACAGGCACGGCATGATACCCGATCATGCACCAGGTTTCGTTGCCGTAAAACGACCACACCGGCAACAAATGGTCGGCGCTTTGCTCGTAATGCTTCAGCATAGAATTGATCATATCCGCATTCCGTTCGTTTTGTATCAGCATGAACAAAGGATGAACCGCCCGGTAAGTATCCCAGAGCGAAAACACGGTGTAGTTGGTAAAGCCCTGCGCCTTATGGATATTTTTATCCATGCCGAGGTAGCTTCCGTCGGCGTCCTGATAAAGGAACGGTGTGAGGAACAGGTGGTACATCGAAGAGTAAAAAGTGGTTTTTTCGTCGTCGGTACCTTCCACCTCTATCCTCTTCAGTTCCCGGCTCCATTTGTCCCTGGTTTCTTCCTTAACGCGGCTGAAGTCCCAGTGCGGTATTTCGGTATTCATGTTGAGCAACGCATTGTCGGAGCTAACGCCCGAAACGGCTACCTTTACCGTGATCGCTTCACCGGCGGCAGTTTTATAGGCGGCAAAGAATTGCAGGTTGGTGTCGGCTGCTTCGTTGCTGCTGACGAACCGGTAGGTCTTAAACGGGTCGTATTCCACCACACGTCCGTTGCGGTAAATGCCGAATCTTTCAAATTTTTTCGAGAAGCGGGCGGCAAAATAAACTTTCCGGTCCCGTGCCCAGCCTTTCACATAATGGTATCCCGTGATGGTGGAGTCGTCCATGACGCGTACCTGCGACCAGACCACCTTCCACTGAAGCACATGTTTGAGGTCGATCATGATATTGGCGCTGTCGGTCTGCGGAAAAGTAAAACGCAGGAAGCCCGCCCTGTCCGAAGCCGTCATTTCGGCGTTGATGTCATATTCCGGCAAGCGGACAGAATAATAGCCCGGCGCAGCGGACTCTTGGCTGTGGCTGAAGCGCGTCCGGTACGAACCGGCGTTCCAGGCATCGCGTTTTCCCCCGTAAGTCTTGATTTTTCCCGTGGAAGGCACGAAAAGGAAATCGCCAAAATCGGGAATACCGGTGCCGCTGAAGTGGGTCAGGCTGAAGCCGTAAAGCAATGAATCGGAATACTCGTAGCCGGAAGCGGTTTCCCAGCGTTCGATATCGGTATCGGGGCCAATCTGTATCATGCCGAAAGGGGCTACCGCAGCCGGATAAGTGTTCCCTTCCCCCTGCGTTCCTATAAACGGGTTCACATAATCGCTGTACGATTTTTCCGGTGTAACCTGGGCCCCGGCCTGCCGGGATCCAAATACCAGCGATAAAAAGGCCAGGCCGGACCAGAGCAACATGCTGCGCATTCCTGAAAATCTCATCTTAATTTCATTTAATTATAACATTCCTTTGAAGGTAGCCACAAAGGTAAAACCAATTCGATAAAAACGCCGGAAACAGGAAAAAAGGTGACATAACGGGAAAATCAGGAAACTGGCTTGAACCGAACCCGATCGCACGGAATATTTCGCTACCGGCGCCTGAGTCCGAAAACCGGATGTTAGAGCCACGAAAACTCCGGATTTCAGCGAATTCAACCGGAAGCATTGCACCGGTTAATCGTTAGCCGGACTCCGGCTATGACGGTCTTATCGTAACGTCTATATCCTTCTGCTGATTTTCCTGAAAAAGATGATGAATGCCAGCACTACCGTCGTTTCGAGGATGAAGATGATCGTCTGCGTGGAATGCATGGAGAAAGGCACAGCCTGCACTTCACTCGTTATCAGCGCATAAGCGTCGGTGATCACCGAGTACAGCGTTAAAGCCGTAAACAACGCCAAAATGAATTGCATAATGCGCTCCGACTGCTGCGTACGCGTGACTTCGATGCCTTCGATGGCAAAGGTGAGCGATTGTTCGGCATCCTTCAGAAGGTCATATTTGGGTGAGATATCGGAATTTTGCCGGTACATCTTCATAAATTTAGACTGGTACAGGGTAAAATTCGGGTTAAACAGCCTGAGATTCTGAATGAGCCAGGTGTTGTAATTAAAGATCTCGCGCAGGTGGTTGGAATCTACCTCAAGGTTTTGATTCAAAATATCGAGGAACGAGTTGTACACATGCAGCGCATTGTTTACCGCCACCGTTTCGCACAGCATGTAACTGTTGATGGATATCAGATCAACCAGTTCGTTGTCGGCAACATCGTGCTTCATTTCCCAGAAATATATCGGAAATTCGGAAAAGAGGCAGTGTTCCTCAAACGTAAGGACATTCTCTTCCGAATTGAATTGCTTAACCGTGTCGTCGAGCAATTCCTTTTCGCCGAAGTAAAAAATATGAACGAGGTAGTTATAGCTGTCCTCCCGGGTGTGGATTCCGGATTTTTCAAGTCCGGAAGGCACGCCAAAATGATAATAGGATGATTTCCGGATAATTCCGGCGCTGTCGAGGACGTCAATAGCAGCAGAAATATCGCTGAAAATGGCGTCAATGATTTCAGCCGAAGCATCCCCGTTTTTCTCTATCTCCGCATAGCTGTTGTTGCCCGGCTTGCAGGCATATTCAAAGACCGGAATAATATTCAGGAAGCCAAATGCATTGATGATCATGCGGAATGATGAGATCCGGAACGATATCCCCTTTTCATCGAGAAACTGCTGATATTGTCCGATCGCTTTTGCGGTCATTTCAAGCGTCACCTCGACCGGCCTGAACGAATAGTTTCCGATAGGATTTTCGGAATAGGAAAACCGGATCCCCTCGCCGGCAAATATTCCAGACGTCAACTTCTCCGCCAGCAAACGGTTGATCTCTGCAGGATCGGCTTCCGTGTTCACGATTTTGGCATTCAGCGACCATACACGATTTTCGAGATACTTTATCATGACTTAAAACTATTATTCTTGAATCCTATCGATTTTGAACCCGACTTTTCCGCTCCCCCAAGTCCGACCACTCTTCTGATATCGGCTTGCGTAAAAGTCACCAGGCTGTTTTCGTCAAGGTCGGCGATGGTTGAAAGCCTGTCGGAATGGGCCTGCACCAGTTTTTCAAAGAAATTGCGCACCATGCGGCCATTACCGAAGGTTTTATCCCGTTCATCCCAGCATTGCTGCATATATTCCAGCGCTATTCCCTTCACGCCCTCTTCCAGGATAAAATGCCTGCTTTCGCACATCTTGCAGAAGATATCCGTGAGTTCCTCAGGGCTGTAATCGTTGAAATAAAAGTGCCTGTTAAAGCGTGATTTCATACCGGGGTTCGATTCGAGGAAATGGTTCATTTCGTTGGTGTACCCGGCAACCACGACAATGAGTCGGTCACGGTCATCTTCCATCCTTTTCAGGAGGGTATCGACGGCTTCCTGTCCGAAATCGTTGCCGCCGTTGGCCGGTGTCAGCATATAAGCCTCGTCGATAAACAGGATTCCATGTAAGGCCGAATCGATCACTTTCATGGTACGGGGCGCCGTCTGCCCGACATACTGCCCCACAAGATCGGCCCGCGAAACCTCCACCACATGTCCCCGGGATATCAGCCCCATGACCTTAAATATTCTTCCCAGCAATCTTGCCACCGTAGTTTTGCCGGTACCCGGAGGGCCGAAGAACACCGTGTGCAGGCTTACCGGATTAGCTACCATTCCTTTTTCCTGCCTTAATTTTTCAATACGCAGGTAGTTGATCAGGGTATTGATATCCTTCTTTACATTTTCGAGGCCTACCAATTCTTCGAGATCTTTCAGCACATCGGCAATCGTTTCCTGTTTCTCGTCGGCAAATTCATCCTTGACAGCTTCGGTGATATCGGCTTCGGTGATGGCACAAAGATCGTTATCGCTGATCTGGCTCAGCATTGCCAGGCGCCCCGACTGCAGGCGGATAACCTCTTCGAAAAGGTTGCGCATGGTGCGGGCATTGCCGAAGTTCTTCGTCCGGCTTTTATACAGAAATTCTGTATACCGGAGCAGTTTGGCCCTGGCATCGTCATCCATTGTAAACTTCCGGGAAACGCATATTTCCGAGAAAATTTCGCTCAGTTGTTCCGGTTTGTAATCATCGAAATAAAAGTATCTCGTGAACCTTGACTGAAGTCCGGGGTTGGCGTCGATAAAGCGTTTCATCTCTTCGGTATATCCTCCCACGATCACGATCATCCGGTCGCGGCTGTCCTCCATACGTTTCAGCAAGGTTTCGATGGCTTCGCGCCCGAAATCGCGCGGATCGTCTTCAGGCGCCAGGCTGTATGCCTCGTCGATGAACAAGATGCCATCCAGCGCCGAATCGATGACCTTGTTTGCTTTCTGGGCCGTCTGGCCAATAAACTCCCCGACCAGTCCCGAACGGTCCACTTCCACCACATGGCCTTTGGAAAGGAGTCCCAATGCTTTGAAAATTTTGCCCAACAGACGGGCTACCGTTGTTTTCCCGGTGCCCGGAGGGCCCGAAAATACAGAGTGCAGAACCGTGGGATTGGCGTCAAGCCCCCGCTCGCGGCGGAGCTTTTCAATCCTGATATACTTCAGCAGGTCATCTACATCACGTTTTATGGTCTCCAGGCCTGTCATGGCATGAAGTTCTTTCATGGCCATTTCGAGGAGCTGATCGTTATCCACATCAGGAACCATGTGAACGGCAGGTTGCGGAACAGAAACTTCCTCAGCGGCAGGTTGCCGGAGGCTTTCCTCCGATTCGTCCAGGTTATCGCGTATCTGTTTGTTGCCGGGGGCCAGTTTCAGCGCTTTGTTGTAAAATTTCACGGCATTGTTAAAATCGCCGGCATCGGCATAGCAAACGCCGATGATATTCAGTGTTTCCGCAAAATCAATCTTATCAAAGCATTCAGGATCTGCGCGTTTAACCACATCCAGAATTTTATCGTCACATCCTTTGTTGTTGTATGTGAGTATCAGGTTCGAAACCAGGACGGGCGTTTCATTATCCAGGGCAAAAGCCTTCTCATAATAGGTGATGGCAGTATCCAGATCATCCTTGTAGGTATAGGCCGTTGCAAGCCCTGCCAGCGCATCGGCATACTCCGGCTCAATATCGACGGCCTTTTTCAGATTCACTATCGCCTTGTCGTAATTCTCTTTTTCCAGAAAATCTATCCCCAGGTCATGCAGCCGTTCAGCTTCCGGATCCAGGTCGGAAACGGCATCTTCCGTATCGGTTTCGTCGGTTTCCTCTTCCTCCTCATCATCCTCCTCTGTTTCGGTTTCTGACACAATAACGGCCCACAAACCAGCACCATAAGCGATGTGCGTGATGCTGTATCCTTCCCGCAACTTGGCATTGATGTCGTTTACCGGGAATTCGGAACCTGTGATCCATTCCTGCGCACCGAAGCCTGTCCCCTGCGACATCACCAATCCCCATTTCCCGTCGCCAAAGGCCAGCGAAGTGATATCGAACCCGTTATCCCAGCCTTTCTGAATGGCATCTTTGGGAAACGACCGGTAACTATCATATTGCTGCGCGGTGAATCCCGAGCCCTTGGTCAGCACAACCGCCCAGCGGTCGCTGCCGTAAGCCAGTCCGGTAACCATGTACCCGTCTTTCAGTCCCTGACTGATTTCTTTCTCAGGGAAACGGCTGCTGGTACGCCAAACCTGGTCGGAATAGCCGGTGTTGCCCGACATAAAAACGACCCAGGCGCCGTTGCCGTACGATAGCCAGTTAATATCCTTACGGGCATTCCACCCTTCGTTGATCGGGCCGGACGGAAAATCACCCTGGGTATTCCACTGTTGTCCGTCCAGGTCGCTTTCGCTGGCGGCGATAAGCACCCATTGTCCGTTGCCATAAGCGGCAGAGATTATGGTATTGCCTTCCTCCCAACATTTGTCTATCTCTTTGTTGGGGAAAGCACGGGAAAAATAATAGCGATCGATTAACATAGCATTGTTTGATTTGAATTAAAAACCAGGCAGGAGGTCAGGATGAACGCAGAGCCACTACGTTGTAAGGCTGGCACCACAGCCCGGACATCTTGTATTGCTTCCTGCGCTGGCTGAGAAGGTACGCCCGCAATGGGGGCATTTGTATTTTCCTGAACCGGCTGCGCTCCCCAGGACTTTCAGCACCAGTATACCGATCACCAGGAAGGCAATCAGAACAAGCAGGAAGAACGAAACCAGCAGCGCCATACAATTCAGTATCAGAAGAATAAAGACCCTCAATAGACCGATCAACGGTCCGCCGATCACGAAGCTTTCCACGATCCAGCTTAGTGTCAGAAGTATCGTGATCATGCACATGCCATACATAAACCAATGGACCGGCCTGTCGTACCCTATCGGGAGGATGTTGAAACCTTCATTGAAAAACCATTCCATTTCATTTCCATCCCAGAACGAAGCGATGAAAATGGTCGCGCCAAGCAGGATACCGCCCAGTAACGGATACCACCGGTACTTTTTTACAGGATATATTCTGTGAAGGAAACTCTGAGACGGAGGAACCGAGGCATCGCTTTTTGAACCGCCATCGGCAAACTGGTCATGAGCCGGCCGCAACTTAAGCAAGCGGTCATCAAGGGTATTGAACTTACGTTTGACATAAAAGAGGATGACGGCGCATATCAGAACAAAAATCCATGATTTCAGTTTGGTGAAATCGAAAACATTGCTAAGCCAGTTCATAAACCGGAATTTTAACACGCTGCTGCCTTCAGGGTACGCCTTGTTCACAATTTCCGACCGGCGGGCAAAACCGGTTTTGCCATTGCCATAACTTATTTTATACCATCCGTCGGGAAGTTTTTCCAATACCTTTAAGCTGTCGGGATTCCTCAACACATCGGCCGTGTTTTCCTGGTTGGTTGTTGTAAAGACTTTGATCTCTTCTTTATCCACAATATAAACCCCGCCGATCACCAGTTTGTTTTCTTTTTCCTGTTGCAGCCTTTCCTTGTAGGAATACCGGTCCTTTATGGCGAGGTCGTCGGCGCCTTTAACGATCGGCTTGCCCGAAATAGCCTCGATCTCAGCCGCGGACAGGATACGATCGTAGAAACGGACATCATCGATTGCCCCTTTAAAAGCCCCGACAAAAGCTTTATTCTCTCCGCTGTGCATCTTTGCACGCGACGAGAACACCTCGTCGTTAACAATCAGGCGGGCTTCCTGGTTTTTATCATCATAGATCATGGCTACGAACGTCCAGCCCTCCACCAGGGTTGGTCCCCAAAGCATCCCGTCTTTGCCGCAGCACATCCCCCAGCGGTACATATCATCATCCTTATCCAGAATAAGTCCCCTTGTTTTATTATTGGTATAATTGGTAATCACATACATGGGCATAAAATAATTCGATGCCTTTACCCATGCCGTTATGGTAAGTGAGGGCCATTTTGAGGCATTGATGTCGACCGGGAAAGTCAGGCTGCGGGTTGATTTACTATAATCCCTGTCGTTGATCGTAAATTCATAGGCGCCCTGTTCTTTACCGTCATGCCCCCTGATTACTTTTCCATGCAGAATGGAGGCCTTAAGCCCCGAAACGGCGTCAATTCCGTTACCATCCAGTTTAAAATAAGCCCTAGGGCCTGTATCCGTATTAGCAGTTTGCCCGGCCGCCGGGGCAGCATACGGGAGAACAGCAAGCAAGAATAATCCGGTCAGAGTTCTGATAAGTCTCATAAGGTTAGGTGTTTGTATCGGTTAAGTGAAGGTTATTTTTGAAGCAGTCGGAGGGTTTAACGGGTATTTTCGGAACGAAGTTCAGTTGAAAACAAGGCAGGCTTATCAGGAAAAATCGCTCATAAGCCTGCCCGCATTTAAAATCAGATAATAAAGCTATCCGGAATCATCTTTTTACCCGAGACGTCCGCCACCTGAAAGGCAAATCTGTTATGCGAAACAGGCCAGGCTTTCCGGTAAATTGAAAAAGCAGTAACTGTAGCAGCATACTCCTTCTTCTGAAAAAGCCATCCGGCTTTGGTTCCGGTAACAGAAATAGAACCAGTCAGGTTGAAGAGGATAAAAATAATGCCCGTAATTGCCAACATAAAAAGAGGCTTTTGGTTAATTATGAAGTTTTAATTCTTTACCTGTTACAGGGTTATTAGCCGTTGGGCGCCCGGGAAATTCCAATTGCATTGGATTGTACACCGTCACGCCGGTATTATACCTGTTTCATTTCGTCGTTTTTGTACTCCGGTTGATAAAGATTTTTGGGCAGGCGGCATCCCCTGAAGCCCGCGCCCATCTTATCTGCAGCCGGCCTACACTCCTGACGGCAGAGCAAATATATCGCTGCTCCCTGATATATTACAATGAGCGCTGTCCGGATTTATAAATCAGGACAGGATGCAAACGCCTGTGAATCAGGCAACAGGATTCTTTTCCAGTGACTGCCGGACGGCTGCGTTTTGTTCCCTGGATAAATACTCGGACGGCGTGACATATTTGATCTTTTTAAAAGCCGCATTAAAGGCGCTTTTTGAATTAAATCCAACCGACTGTGCAATGCCTTCGATGGTCAGGTTGCGTCCGTGAGGCCCGGAGAGGAGCCTGCAGGCTTCATCAATACGGAAATTATTGAGGTAATTGCTGAAATTCTGCTGTGTGATATCATTGATAACCTTCGACAGATAGGTGGTATTTGTATTCAGTTTCCGGGCTAATTCGGACAGCGTAAGGTCGTTGCGCAGATAGAGTTTCTCCCTTTCCATAAGTTCCTGAAGCCTGATCCACAGTACCGACTGCATTTCTCCGGTCAGCACCTTTTTCGAAGCTTTTTCAGCCGGAAGCATCAGAGGGGCCGGTGTTGCCTCAATCCGCGGACCGGCTGTTGTCTGCTTCCGCAAAGCCGGAAGGCGTTGCTTAGAGCCGGAATAATTTCCCCTCATCCGGAAAAACAATATCGTGAAGATGATCAGGAGAACCGCAATGATTATTCCGTTTACCAGGAAAACATATCGCTCCTTCCCGTATTTCAGCCTGGTAAGAAGGGTCTTCAACTGCCGGTCTTTCTTTTCTGTTTCGTATTTCATCCGCAGATCGGCCAGAGCTTTAAAATCGGATGCTTTGGCCAGCGAATCTTTTATTGTCGTGTATTTCTTATAGTATTCCAGCGCCCCGCCAGCATCGCCTTTCAACTGGTACATTTCCGAAATTGCCCGAAGGTCTTCCATCACGATGCCCTGTACATTCAGTTCCCTGGCAAGCTGAATGCTGCGCTGGTAATATCCGAGAGCCTTGTCATATTCCCTGAGATAGGTGTGATAGGAACCGTTTGCCTGCATGAATGCTGCCATGGATAACTTATCGCCCGCCCTGATACACATTTCAGAAGCTGTTTTAATGGCCGATGTCGCTTCATTCCGCTTATTTAACCTGATATAAACTTCAACAAGGTTACTATATACAAAGCATGCTCCCTGCCAGTCGGAGGACTCATTCTTAAGCATAGCTGCCCGCGACAATAACGGCAAAGCTTTTTTATACTGATTTTCATTAAAATACCCCATCCCCATCTGGTTCAGGCAATATGCCATTCCCTGGTAATGCCTGGTTGCCCGGAATATCTTCATGGAATTCTCGTAGTATTCTTCAGCTTTCTGACGGCAGGCATGCGAGTAATAAATACCGGCGATATTGGAGTAGAGATAGCCAAGGGAAATGCTGTCGGAAGCAGTCTCGCTGGCTTTTTCAGCCATGATGAACTGCTCGCTGGCTTTTTCTTCCAGCCCCATGTCCAGGTAAAGAATGCCGAGCCCCATCTGCTGGGGGCCCAGAATGAACGGATCGCCCCCTTTCCTGAAATAAAAGGAAGCCTTATCCAGGCTGCTGATAAGTTCTTTTGGCCTGTTGAGTTGTTTGTAACAAGCGGCCAGTTGCTTATAAATGAGGCCCAGCGTGACATAGTCGGATCGTTTCTCCGCCAGGGGAACCGCATCGCGGAATTCGGCAATCGCATCCACTTCCCTGTTTTGCATCAGCAGAAGGCGTCCCCGGGTCAGATAATAGAAATCTTTCCCTTCAGTCATGGAATACTTCGTGAATAACCGGCCGGCCTGGTAAAGCGCATATTTTGCCGAATCAGGCATTTTTTTTGTCAGATATACAGAACCCAACGCTACCCATGACCTGGCCAACAAGGAGTTGTCTTTTATTTCACCGGCTTCCGAAACAGCTATCCTGGCAAGCCTGGCAGCTTTATCGGCGGAATCGGTTAGCCTATATGAAACCAACTCATTCAAGAGCCTGACCCTTGTGGTTCCCGATGAACCGGACAGACCGGCATAAGCCTTATCACTTCGTTCCTTCACAGTTTGACAAGCTGAAGACAGTTGGATGAGGCATGCCGGCAAGATAATCCAATAACGAAATATCTTCTTAACAAACATTGGGCTAAAAGTAAAAATATTATTGATTTATCAGATTAATAATACTGTATATTTCTTACCTATTAACATTCATTTGGGTTACAGGAACTTCGGATGCACCGGAAGCATATTTCAGTCGCTTTTGTTTATCCAATCAATTAATTTTGAAGATGGCATGTCATTGATAATTAAACCTGATGCTTTTTCCGGTCAGAGCGGCCGAGCGTCCGATTCATATCAGACATTAGTTTAAAATACCGGTTCAGGATAAAATTCCGGGAGAATTGTCGTTACTTTGAACACCGATTTATCGGGCTTCCAAGATATACCATAATTATTTAACAACCTGAATTTCAGCATGCAATTAAAGCTTACCCGTCCCCTGGCCATTTTCGACCTTGAAACCACCGGCACCAACATTGCCAACGACCGTATCGTGGAGATAGCCATCCTTAAGATCAATCCCGATGGTCATGAGGAAATCCGTGTAAACCTTGTGAATCCCGGAATGCCCATTCCAGCCGAAGTCACCGCCATACACGGCATTAAAGATGAAGATGTTAAAGACAAGCCTTCCTTCAAAGAACTGGCCGGAAATCTGATCGCCTATATCGGCAACAGCGACCTGGCAGGGTATAACAACATCAAATTCGATGTTCCCCTGCTGGTTGAGGAATTCCTGCGGGCCGGACTAGAGTTTGATATGAAAAACCGGCGCGTCGTAGATGTTCAGAACATTTTCCATAAAATGGAACCGCGCACGCTGAAAGCCGCATACAAGTTCTATTGCGGCAAGCCGCTTGAAAACGCCCATACTGCCGAAGCCGACACCCGCGCCACTTATGAAGTCCTGCTGGCCCAGCTCGATCGTTACGAAGGCGTTGAATACGAGGACAGGAACGGCAACATCTCGAAACCGGTTGTGAACGACATCAAAGCGTTACACGAGTTCTCCTATTACAGCCGCAGCGCCGACTTGATGGGTAACGTGATCTTCAACGACAAGGGCGAAGAAGTGTTTAACTTCGGCAAATACAAAGGCGCGAAGGTGGAGGAAATATTCGCCAAAGAGCCTTCTTATTACGACTGGATCATGAAAAGCGCTTTCCCGCTCACCACCAAGAAAGTGGTGACGGCCATCAAACTCAGGAATTTTAACAAAGGTTGATGATTGAAGAATAGCATACTATGAAGATCATTTGTATCGGCCGCAACTATCCTGCCCATGTGGAGGAAATGGAAAATGACATTCCCGCCGAGCCCCTGTTCTTTATGAAGCCTGATACGGCGCTGCTTATCCGCAACCGGCCTTTCTACTATCCTGAATTCACTTCCGAACTTCATTACGAATGCGAGCTGGTACTTCGTATCTGTAAACTCGGCCGGCATATCGCGGAAAAATTTGCCGGCACCTATTATGATGCCGTTGGGATCGGTATCGATTTTACCGCCCGCGATCTCCAGCGGGAAGCCATGGAAAAAGGGCTGCCCTGGGAAAGAGCCAAATCGTTCGATTTTTCGGCGCCGGTAAGCCGGTTCGTGCCGGTATCGGAATTCCGTGATGCAAATTCTGTCAACTTCAGTCTTCAGCTCAACGGGAAGGTAGTTCAGGAAGGAAATTCAAAGGATATGATCTTTTCCTTTGGCCGGATCATCTCCCATGTTTCAAAGTTTGTGACGCTGCGGACCGGCGACTACATTTTCACCGGGACGCCGGCGGGCGTCGGGCCGGTTCAAATCGGCGACCGGCTGGAGGGGTTCCTGGAAGGGGACAGAATGCTGGCCGTGGAGATCAAGTGAAAAACGGTTACCAGAAGCAAATATTTTTTATTCTTTATTTTCAAAATTCAATAACATATCACTGTACGACAATTTTTGAAGCTGCTCTTTCTGAATGCCAAAATACCGGTAATAGTAATCACATTGTTCTTTCAAATCCTCATCACTGAATTTATTCTGATCATCGATGGCTTCAACCTCAATAAAAGAACCCAGGTTTTCAACTTCATCAAAATGAAACTTCACATTGCCGATAAAGTAGATTTTTCTTATCTTTTTAACAACCACCAGGATTCCAAATTGATGTACCAGGATACTTTTCAGCGAATCGGAAGGCGCATGCCTGTAAAGGATAACCTCTGATTTTTTACTATCCTGAAGGTTTTCCCGGTTATAATCCACGAGGGAATTTTCAATATTTCCTTCCCTCAGTTTCAGTCTTCCTTTGCCGGTGTTAAAATAGGTGTCGGTCTGATGGTCAGTCCCCTGAAACCTTGGATTCAGCTTCAGCAGTAAATTTTCATATTTTTCAATATTGTCAACACTGGCCTTAAATTCAAAATTTTTAATGTTCATGTGCATTATTATTCATGGGTGATCGACAAAACAACATTCCGTTTAAAAGTTTTGCAGGAAGGTGGTGCGGTATCCTCTCTTCAGGAGCCCCCCCTCTCCTTAAGGAGAGGGGCCGGGGGTGAGGTGCCACTCTTTCTTCAATCATTTACTCGTCCATCCGCCTGGTAATGCCGATCACCTTTATCCCTTTAAATAAACCTGATATCCTCAATAACCTCCGCCCCTGCCGTTTTATTCAGCTTTTTCAGCAGCTTCGATTTCATATAGGTAAGTTCGTGCTTCAGGGCTGCCGAATCCACTTTTACAAACAATTCTCTTTCTTTGATAAAAAGATTTTCGGTATGCCGCGCTATCAGCTTTCCCGCGACCTTTTCCCAGGAGGAAAGCAGCCTCGTTTCATTAAGCTTTTCATCAAAATGATTCGTCCTCAGCCATTCCTCGATGGCTTTCCCGAGCAATATTTCCGTCGATTTCCTGATCATTTATGAACTCATTTCCACGGCAGCGCCCGCGCCGATATTGAAAATTTTATGTTCCGCTTCAAGGAGGCTGAAGATGCGGCGGATACGGTCGGGTTCGGTATCCGTCACAAAAACCTGCCCGAAATTTTCATCGCCAACCAGCTTGATGAGCTGCTCAACCCGCGACGGGTCGAGTTTATCGAAAATATCGTCGAACAGCAGCACCGGCTTATACCCGATGCGGGCTTTTGTAAAATCGTACTGGGCAAGCCGCAGCGCCACCACAAACGATTTTTGCTGTCCCTGCGAGCCGAACCGCTTCACCGGAAAGCCCCCGATCTCGAACATTAGGTCGTCCTTGTGAATACCCGTAGTTGAATACTTCATCACGAGATCCCTTTCGGAACAACCATTCACCATATTGATGTAACCGGCCTGTTGAAGTTGCGACTCGTACCTGATCCCGACCTCTTCCCGGTTGTTGCTTATAAACCCGAAATAACGGCTGAAAATGGGCAGGAAATCGGCGATAAAACTTCTGCGTTTTTCAAAAACAGCCGTTGCCGGCGCCACCATCTGTTCATCCAGCAGTGAGATCATCTCCCGGTCAACATGGTGCAATTCGGCAAATTGCCTCAGCAGCGCATTGCGTTGCTCCAGCAGACGGTTGTAACGGATCAGGTCGGCAAGATAAGGCTTGTCGAATTGCGAGATCACCATGTCGATGAACTTCCTCCGTATATCGCTGCCCTCGTTGATCAGGTCGCGATCATAAGGCGAGATCATCACGCAGGGAAACAGCCCGATATGGTCCGAAAGGCGGTCGTATTCCTTTTTATTAAGGCGGAACTGCTTTTTCTGGCCTGACTTCTGGATGCAGCTTACCACGTCCGGCGTATTGCCGTTGCGGGCAAAGGTGCCGTGCACGGCAAAGAAATCCTCGCCATGGCGGATATTCTGAGAATCTACATTCCCGAAATAGCTCTTGGTATACGAAAGATAATAAATGGCATCGAGCAGGTTGGTCTTGCCTTCGCCATTGTTGCCGACAAAGCAGTTTATCTTTTCCGAAAAGGAAAGATCGGCTTCAGCGTAATTTTTGAAGTTGGTGATCTGGAGACGCCTAAGGTACACTGGTGAGCAACTTAAATAGATAAAATTCCCGATGTTCTGTTCAGGCAAATTTAATCCTATTCGTCCAATTTTACGAAAATGTTGATATTTCGCGCGCTATTTCCTCCATCAGCCAGGGAGGCGTGGAGGTAGCGCCGGTTATCCCGACCGAATCGCCGGCATTAAACCATTCTTTCCGGATATCCTCTTTCGATGAAACGAAATGGCAGCGAGGGTTTTCCGACAGGCACAGCGAAAACAGCCAGGCTCCATTCGAGCTCTTTTTCCCGCTGACGAAAATTACAACATCATGCTGTTTTGCAAATTTCCTGACCAGGGGCGCACGTCCTGATACCTGTCCGCAGATGGTATTATGAACGAACAGACCGGCATTCCCTTTTTCCCTGAGGCGTTTTTCGATCTCTGCCGCCATCGCATCCAGGCCTTCCTTATCCATGGTGGTTTGTGAATAGAGATGAACAGGGCTTGAAAGGATGATGCCATTAAGGTCTTCGGGTTTCCTGACGACAACCGCCCGGCCTCCGGTTTGCCCGACGAGCCCTACTACCTCCGCATGGCCGGGTTTGCCGTAAATAACGACAGTGCCGCCTGTTTTCAATCCTTCTTCATGGCTTTTCCTGATGCGTTGTTGTAATTTGCTGACGATGGGGCAGGTTGCATCAATCAGGGTGATGTTATAGCGCCTGGCCGTTTCAAAAGTTTCGGGCGGCTCGCCGTGGGCACGGATCAGCACTTTTTTCCCCTCTAAAACGGGCAGGTCTTCATGGGAAATAATTTTCAGGCCTTTCGATTTCAGCCGTTCCAGTTCCCCGGAATTGTGGACTATATCGCCAAGGCAATACAACTCCTCCCCTGCCGATAATCCCTTTTCGGCAGCCTCGATAGCCCGCGAAACACCAAAGCAGAACCCGGCATCCGGATCGATGGTCACTTTCATAAACTGGCTTTTATGAGGCGAAAATAGCGAAAAATAAGGAGCCGGCAATCGGTTACTTCTTCGCCCAATCACCGAGATTTGTGGTGATGGTGATGTAATTCGGCGATCCGGAGAGGTGGTATTGCGACCGGGAATAGTTGATGCCAAATTTCGAAACCCTTATACCGAGTCCCCAGGAAAAGCCAACCATTCCGGTCTTTGAGGCGATGGTCATTTCCTGGCGGCGCTGGTAATTATAGCCAAGCCGTATACTCAGAAATTTTGCCGGCATGAATTCGCCGCCTATCACAACATGCCTGAATGCCTTATCGGCAAATTCGCCGACGTCGGAACGGGATGAGGATTCGTTTACAGACGAAGTCTGATTGTCGGGTTCATCATAGGTCAAATCCCATTTTTCAAGGTGAGTCAGCAGCAACGACACCCTGAAAGGCATATGCTCCAGGCGGTGCGACATGCCCAACTGGATTTCGAACGGCAACGGCTCAACGTCGCCTGACGAATAAGCGGTGATCTGCCTGCCGATATTCCTGAAAAGTAGCGAAACGCAGGTATTGTTGTCGGGAACATAACTGCCGGCGACATCCACGGCAACGCCCAAAGAATTATATGTTTCAAGGTTCGAAAGTATCATTTTGGCGTTGGCGCCAATCCTGAAAACCGTATCCAGCGTACGGCCCCAGCCAACGTTAAAGGCGTACTCTCCTGCATTGAAATTCCCCTGAACTTCGCCCTGCTCGTTGGTCAGCTTGAAATCGCCGTAACTGATATACTGAAGGCTTCCCGCCAGGTTCCCTACTTTTTTAAAGTCACGGCAGTACATGGCAAAGCCGTAATTGATATCGCTGTAATAATCAACGAAACCAAGCGCCAGGCTTTTATTCATCGAGGCATTGATCAACGATGGATTGGCCTGGGTAAGGGTGATATCGTTATCGTCAACGGCCAGAAAGTTCCCGCCCATCGCCGCAATACGGGCCGAATTGGACAGGTTCAGGAATTCGTAAGCATTATTTCCGCCCGTCTGGGCATAACCGTTCGAAGCAAGAAATACGATTAAGGCGATGGATAAAGTTTGGAATACAGCTTTCACAAAATGGAATATTAGTGAGATACCCGGGATGCGATTTTAGTTACGACATCTATAACGCATCCCGCGACGCGTTTATTATTTGTCCTGAAAATGATTTTCCAAACAGGGCTATTCTTTCTTAGTTACCGATCCTGAACCTTTTATATCGGTTTGTATTGCAGGATTTCCTTTATAGTAAACATCTCCGCTGCCATGCACCTTTACTTTAAGGTTTCCGGTAGCCCATACGCTGCAATCGCCCGAACCGTTCACCGTCACGGAACATTGTTCAGATGTGAGATCCGGCGTCTCGATATTGCCCGAACCATTGATGGTATATTCCAGGTTTTTCGCCGAACCTTTGAGAAGCAGATCGCCTGAGCCGCTGATCGATCCCGTCAGGTCCTGTACCTCCACCGGGAGTTCAAAGTCTCCGGAACCGTTGATTTTTAAATCCAGCGACTCCGATCTTACGGTTTCATTGGCATAGACCGATCCCGAACCGTTGATAACAACGGATTCCAGTTCGGTGTACGGAATCTGCAGCGTAACCTGCTCATGGCTCCTAAGGCAATGTTCCGATTTGATAACCAGCGTTTTATTCACCACTTCCACCCGGTATTCATCCAGGATGTTCTTTTCGCCTTTGATCAGGAACAGCGCCGTGCTGTCACTGGTCAGTGTAATGTTTGCATCGCCGTTCAGCTTGATCTTGCTGAAAGCGGGGACATCAAGCGTTTTGCTGATCATATTGCCATCGCCTTCGATGCAATCGATGCAGGATGTGACAAGCATCATGACGGACAGTACCATTGCCGTTATGAAGAACCTGGTGATTTTTTCCATTTTAAACTTGTTTTAAATGAATACCACGAACCTGTTCCATCGGTTCCGATGCACCGGCTTCATCTGGCAACCGCCGGTAGAGCCTTTACACCGACCACAGGCATGTTTTACCCTCAGTAAATCGTATGGCTGTGGCTAACCGGAAACAAATATAGTAAGACCTGCGGTATTTATTGTATTGTCTTCTTCATGTTCTGCAATCCTGACAGCTTGACAGATCAGGCTGAGATATTACCGGAGCACAGGATTTCAGGATTACAAATGCCCGGCCCGGGTTGTATTTCCTGAAATACCTCAGGCATGGCCTCACCTTCCCGCTCTAAAGCAGAAACGGGAATGCTAATATTCAATAAAATTTTTACTTTTGTTTACGCATAGGGCTGTCGTCCGTTGCCCGGCTTTATATCGCAGCCCGGCAAGCATCAGTTAAAATGAAGCGCTTTATATTCCAGCCCTGACCGTGACCAATGAAAAGCAGAATTGCCGGTATTTTCCTGATCTTTTGCCTGGTATCGCCAATAATTACAACTTATGCATGGCTGAAATACAAAAAATACGCGGTAAGGAAAGAGGTAAAAAAGCAGATTATAGCCGGGATAGACAAAGATCAACTGGTCCTGTTAAAATTCGCCAGGAACGAATCGCGCGATAAACTCAGGTGGGAACATGCCGGAGAATTCGAATACAACGGTCGGATGTACGACGTGGTGGATACCGATACAACCGCCAATGGAATCGTTTACTGGTGCTGGTGCGACGACGAAGAATCGAAGCTTAACAGGCAGCTATCCCTGTTGACGGGTAAGATACTGCACACCGATCCCCGGAACAGGGAACAACAAAAGCAGATTAGTTCCTATTTCAAATCCCTATATTTTTCTGAAAATTCCGGCTGGCATACTGCACTTCAAAGTATTGCAACAAAACGGTTTACCATTCATTCAAACCGGCTTTTTTTATTTTCATTTCCGCCGCCGACGCCTCCTCCCCGGGTAAGTTAAACATACATCAACGAATGGAATGCACCTGCCGGCCAAAAAGCCGCCGGGCTTGCCGCACCTGTTTTCAGGCGCTTATTCACTTACCTTTAAATGAATGCAATAATGAAAAATATACTATTGACATGGTTGTTTATTGGGATTTCAGGCATTGCCTTTTCCCAGATAGTGACCATCAGAGAAAAAGAAACAAAACAGCCCATACCTCTGGTGACCCTGATCAGCGAAGCGCCCAACGTATCCGCGATCACAAATGCAGAAGGCCAGGCCGATATCTCGGCCTTCCGTGATGCCGCAAAAATCGAAATCCGGTCGCTCGGTTATAAAACAGTGATAACCAGCTACCAGGGACTCAAATCAGGAAATTATGAAGTTTTGCTGGCCATCAATAATCTGAACCTGGATGAGGTTGTGATCTCGGCGACACGGTGGAGACAAAAATCAGGCAATGTCCCTTCCAGGATCATCTCCATCCCGGCCAAAGAACTGACATTGCTGAACCCGCAAACTGCTGCCGACCTGTTGGGCGCTTCCGGTGAGGTTTTCATTCAGAAAAGCCAGCAAGGCGGCGGCAGCCCGATGATCAGAGGTTTTGCCACCAACAGGCTGCTCTATACTGTGGACGGGGTTAGGATGAACACGGCCATCTTCAGGTCGGGAAACATCCAGAACGTCATCAACCTCGATCCCTTTGCCACCGAAAATACGGAAGTGCTTTTCGGACCGGGATCGGTAATTTACGGCAGCGATGCTATCGGCGGAGTGATGAGCTTTCAGACGTTAACGCCCCAGCTTTCCCTCACCGATAAACCGCTGGTCACCGGAAAGGCCGTCACCCGCTATTCATCGGCCAATAATGAAAAAACAGCTCATTTCGACGTTAATGTCGGATGGAAAAAATGGGCGCTGGTAACCAGCATCAGTTCCTGGGACTTTGACAACCTGCGCCAGGGAAGCAACGGCCCCGAAGAATACCTGAAACCTTATTATGTTCAGCGTCAGGACGGTGTGGACAAGGTGATCACCCAGGACGACCCGAGGCTGCAGATTCCCACCGCTTACTCCCAGATCAACATGATGCAGAAAGTCCGCTTTAAGCCCAACGAGAAGTGGGACTTCCAGTACGGATTCCATTTTTCCGAAACGTCATCCTACGGCCGTTACGACAGGCATAACCGCGTTAAAAACGGAACAGCCCGGTATGCCGAATGGAATTATGGCCCGCAATTATGGATAATGAACAACCTGAACATTACCCATGCCGGGAAAAATGCCGTTTATGACGGGATGAGCATCCGTATCGCCCAGCAATACTTTGAAGAAAGCCGTATTGACCGGTCGCTGAACAAGGATGAACGAAACACCCAGACCGAAAAGGTGGAAGCCTGGTCAGTAAACCTCGATTTCAACAAATCGCTCAATGCGAAGAATACCCTGCTCTACGGAGCTGAATTTGTTTATAACGATGTTACCTCTACCGGAATGCTGACGGATATTTCGACGGGCACCAGCGAAACGGGCCCTTCGCGCTACCCGCAGTCGGACTGGAGTTCCCTGGCCGTATATGCCAACGATGAATTCAGGGTTTCGGAAAAATGCACCCTGCAGGCCGGTCTTCGTTATAACCAGTATATCCTGAATGCCGACTTCGACACTACTTTCTATCCTTTCCCGTTTACAACAGCCGAAATCAACGAAGGCGCGCTTACCGGAAGCATCGGCGGGGTATATCGTCCCGATGAAACCTGGGTTATCAGCGCAAATTTCGGAACCGCCTTCCGCTCGCCCAATGTGGATGACCTGGGCAAAGTATTTGACTCGGAACCGGGAGCCGTTACCGTTCCCAACCCGGACCTGAAAGCAGAATACGCTTACAATTTCGACCTCGGAATCGCCAAAGTTTTTGACGATGTTATAAAACTGGATGTCACCGGCTTTTATACCATTTTGCAGAATGCGATGGTACGCCGGAATTTCCAGCTCAACGGACTCGACAGCATTCTTTACGAGGGCGAACTGAGCCGGGTGCAAGCCATTCAGAATGCCGCGTCGGCCTATGTATATGGTATCCAGGCTGGATTGGAAGTTAAGCTGCCCGCCGGTTTCAGCATTTCATCCGACTTGAATTACCAGGTCGGGGAGGAAGAACTCGATGACGGCACTACCAGCCCGTTGCGTCATGCGGCCCCCTTATACGGAATCAGCCGCCTGAGTTACAACACCGGTAAACTGAGCATGGAGATATACGCCGTTTACCAGGGGGAACGCAAATTTGAAGACCTGCCCCAGGAAGAACAATCGAAAGATGAAATATATGCCAAAGACGCCGACGGGAACAACTATTCCCCCGCGTGGTACACCCTTAACTTTAAAGCCATGTACCCGTTTACCGACCGGCTTTCGGTAAGCGCCGGCATCGAAAACATCACCGACCAGCGGTACCGCCCGTACAGCTCGGGAATTTCAGGAGCCGGGAGGAACTTCGTTTTCTCCCTGAAAGCCAGTTTCTGATCCTTTTATATAACAAGCCTGCCATCAAATTTCACATTGATGGCAGGCTTTGTTTTTTAGGGCTGCTTCTGCTGACAGGCTAAATTTTTTTGACTGCAAATTGCGCATTCTGGTTCACAGGAGGAAAGGGTTATTGGTCGGAGGGTCACAGTTCGGGAAGGGATTTTCCCCCTTCATGAATAATCGCTGGATTCCCGTTTAGCGACAAGCATTGCAGACCGCTCATATTCCTGATTATTGACGGCTGGCATTATCTATCAGATTATACAGGCTATCCATAAATATTATCCGGAATCACTATTGAGAGAATTATTGAAATCATTTGGTTTTATTTTGAAAATCAACAATTCTCTGCAAAGTCGCAATTAAAATATATTCCACTCTACCTTGCCTATCTTGAAGAAAGCCTTTGTTGAATCCACTGCTTTTTTCTCATCAAAATCCTTACAAGTATAAATAATCACAGAAATAAATTTCATATATACCCAAACATAGCAAGAGATCCCAGAGTCAATTAATGGAACAAAAGCATCAAACCCCTGGTTTTCCTTTTTCCCTCGGTTTCCAGTTTCAAAAATGATTGGGTCGCTGTATGTCCTTACATTCAACTCTTTGGTTATGTAATCAAAATAATCCTTTATCGTTGCTTTATCAGCATCTATTGTATAAAATCCTTCCAGTAGAAGTCTCTTACGTGTAATGTTTGGTGCTAAATCTTTTATCATATGATCTAAAAATGTTTTTCGAACAGCGTTTAAACGTGCTTGCCTCTGCTCGCGAGCTTGCAGCGCGTGCGTTTCCATCCTCGCTTTAACCTGGTTTTCCCCTTTATTACCACAAACTTAACAGAATAACATCAATCAAAGATGTTTTCCCTGAATAATTAGTTGCAGAACTGAATACATAATCCCATGGCTCTTCGCACAGACCATATTTTACGGGATTGTTATGAATATAATTCAGTTTTTCAAGCATAAACCGGTTACTATATAACATCTTTGCCATATTTCCATCCTGCCAGACTTTGTAATTCTGAATCCGTTTCAAATCCCTGCCTGCTTTTGCAAATACCGATAATATTTCCTGATAACCATCAGGTTTTTCATTCTTAAGTTTCCTGACAATCGCTTTAGCTGTATGTGTTTTCAAATCACGTAAAATACTGGAAACGGAATTATCGCCTGTAGCCTGAATCATCATATGAACATGGGTTGGCATAATACAGTATCCGTATACCTGCAAACCTTTATGTTCCTGGCAGTATCTGATTGACTCAATCAATACCATTTTGAATGAATCATCCTCAAGGACTTTGATCCAGTTGGTAATCGTGAATGTGACAAAATATGGCTCATCACCTTTGAATATCTTATATCTGTCAGACATTTTTCATATATAACATAAAACCCTTATGATGAAACGGATATAAGACAAATATAATCAAACGCGCTCTAATAAGCTACAAAAATTCAATTTGATTGTTAACGTCACGAGAGAGCTGTGCTGCGCACGCGCTACAAGCGCGCGCGAGCACGGGCATGGTTATCAACTTTAATTGCTGATATTCAAAGCTTTATATTACTACTAAAAGTTCCTTTTTAGAATTACCTTCCCTAACCTGGCAATTGATTATTTTTAAGCAAAACATCAATCAGATAAGTCAATTATACCATTATGTTCTAGCAGATAGGTTTTATCAAAGAACTTCCTTTTAATTTGGTACTGAATACTTGTTATTTCCCCAACATGTTGACTCATTAACGAATCGGGAATAATGAAAACCCAAATTTTTCTATTTGGATTTGCAAAGTATTCTTCCCAAGTACCTGGGATTGCTTCCTCAATTGTATCTATCTTAGGTCTGACAGATATGAAGTAACGGTTCAAGATAATTGAATCCTCTCTGGCAGATTCCATCTGAGCATTTATCCTTTTAAATAATAGATTATAAGAACTATCAGACATCCATGTATAATATACTAAATGGTTTGATGTATTAATCATTTTTACTCTAGTATCAAAACGATCGCACCCATGGATCACACTGAAAAAAAAAACGATCCCAATTAGTTGAAAATAGTTGTTAGTTTTCATCCGCATATTAATTTAGCTTGACTGGAAAATGATTTTTTTACCCTTGCTCGCGCGCTTGTAGCGCGTGCGTTTCAATCCTCGCTTTAACCCGGTTTTCCCCTTTATTACCACAAACTTAATAAAATCACATCACTCATGCTCGCGCTCTTGTAGCATGCGTGCGCATGAATTTTAGTTATGCCCGTTTGTCACGCTGTTTTCTCCCCCACAAACTGGTCTTCCTTGTTCCTGAAGAGCACATTGAACGTGGTAAGGCTTCCGTAACAACGGGTTATATATTGCTGCAGTTCAACTTTATCTTCATCGCTGAGACCGCTGGCATTGATCTTTGCTTCGAGCACGCGCAGCCGGTCGCGGACCATTACGATCTTATGAAAAAATGCATCAAGCGGAACCTCTTTCTCTTTTGTGGAGGCATCGCCCGGGTAAAGCACCATCCTGCCGTTGTTCCATCTTTGCCCCATCTGGGTTACCTCCGAAATATCGCTGAAGCGGCGGAGAATCCGCACAAGGCTTTTTTCAATTTTTTCGTAAGTGGCAAGATCGGAAGGCGTTTCCACGGCTTCAATGACTTCCATCCCTTCAAAATCGCGCAGTATCTGCCTGACGCCGGTTTCAATAAACCCGATTTCATATGCATCGGAGCGCACCTGAACCACCACCCCTTTTCCGAATTGCGGGTGCCTCACCCGTGAACCTACTCCAAGAATCTGTTCTGACATATCGTTTTGTTTTTACGGACTATTACTTTCTTTTACAAAAATAAGAAACCCCGGCAAAAAAATACCGGGGCATCGTCTTATATCGTATAAACTCCTTTGATCCTGCAGGCTTTCCGGAAAAACACCATGAAAATCCGTTTCAGGCTTTCGTTTCAAGGCCCGACAGCGTGTGATGCAAAGCGATCACATGGGGCAGCAACAGTTGCCGTTCGTCATTCACCAGGACGTAATCGGCGCGTTCAGCCTTTAATTCCGGATCCCACTGGTTTTTCATACGCTGCCCGACCTGTTCCCTGGTCACAGAATCACGCGCCATGACCCGGCGAATGCACAGTTCAACAGGAGCCAATACCATGATGGTTTTATCAAATAAATGGTCGAAACCGCTTTCGAACAGGATGGCCGCTTCCATGACCGTGTAGGGCGCATCCCGGTAATCCGCCAACCAGGATATAAAACCAGCTTCCACCAGCGGATGGATGATCGAATCTAACTTCTGAAGTTTCAGCGGATCGGGGAACACGATGGAAGCCAGGGCTTTGAAATCCACTGTGCCTCCGGAGTCCATAACCCCGCTGCCGAATTCTCGGCTGATTTCCTGAACTACATCAGGCAGGTCGTATAGTTTTTTTGCTTCCGCGTCGGCATGATACACCGGCACTCCGAGATGCCGGAAAATTTCAGCAACCACCGATTTGCCGCTTCCGATTCCGCCCGTGAGCCCTACCCTGATCATGGCGAAATGATGATGTATTCAACAAATTCGGGCTTTACCTTTATCACTTTTACACCCAATGGCACATTCACCAGGTTGATCCTGAGTTTCGGATTCTGAGTCAGCGTTTTTCCATCGGCCTGCACCGTCGCCAGGAAATTATCCGCTTCAATGTTACGGTAATCCACCATGGGAACCATGCATTTAATTTCGGCCTGATCGGGAAATATCTTTAACTGCGATGTATTTCCGACAATCCTCACCGGGATGGTAAAAGTAGTTTCCGTGAATTTTTGCACCGGCAGCCGGACCCGGATTGAATCTGTGGAGTAAGAGATCATTCCCCTACCCAGAGGCCGGCTTAACGGAATTTTAAAACTCAGGCTGCTGTCAATATCTGTTTTCACCGTCCGGACGGTTGAAACGAAGCGTATCGTGTCGATTACATCTTTTATACTTGAGACGATCACTGTCTTCGGCGACCATTCTATTGAATCGTACAACTGGAATTGTTGTTCAAAGGAATAGGAGAAATTCAGCCGTACGGGTACTTCCTTACGGTAAACATCCGAAAACATGAAAAACAGGGTATCGGGACGAATATAGGAAACCGTTTTCGAGAAACCGATCTGTCGTGCCACCTGCTGAAGGAGCTTGGAAGCAGGGACATAAGCCGAATAACCCTGGCTTTGCTTGCGGATACGGATTTCGGACAAGTCAACGGTTATCTCATGCCGTTTCCTGAAAAGCCGTGTGGTCAGAAGTTCAAACCCCTGCGCCGTGATGCCGACCGTAATGCTCGAATCATTCTGATTCTGCAGGATTAAATCCTTTGGAACATTGGTGAAGGAGACCGCATATTTCAGGTCGGTGGTATAATCCCGGGTCAACTCAATGAAAAGCCACATCAGGGAAGATATGCCAAGGCAAACCACGAAAATACCGAATTTTTTGCGAAATGATTTTTTCGGTTGAACGGTAACTATGTTTTCGGTTGTATCCGTCTGCCTGTCGGCATTTTCCATCATCATCCCAATTGGCTATTCGAAGCCTGAATAATTATGCTTCTGCGAAACGGCTGATTTCTATTTGGCTTCGGTGCCAAGCTGGTCCTGGGCGTCGGCAGCTACTGCCGATTTTTCAATGCGCAGCCTCGTGCCACCTTCTACCTCAATGGTAACGGTAGTATCCTGCATTTCAACTATCCTTCCGTGAATTCCGCCGATGGTGATGATTTTCTGCCCTTTCTGCAGGTTCTCACGGTACTTTTTCTGTTCCTTGGTACGTTTTACCTGGGGACGGATAAAGAAAAGGTAAAACACGACGAAGATGACTAAAAGGAAAATGAGTGAGCTTAATCCGCTTCCGCCCTTCTGGGCGCCGCCGGCCGGAGCCATTAATAACATGGTCAATTGTTCCATTGTATCTGTTTTATTTTGTTTGCATTTATTGATCAGGCGTTCATGACAGAACCCCATAAGTAAGCAGGTTCAGAATTAACTGCTACATATCCTTTACGTCAACAACACTGGCCTGGATACGCAGCATCGTAGTGGAAGGCTGGGTATTACTGAAAACCGTGATGGTTTTATTCTGTAAACCGATCCTTCCTTCACTGTCGAAACTCACGTCGATAGTACCTTCCGCCCCTGATTTCAACGGTTCTTTGGGGTATTCGGAAATAGTACATCCGCATGATGTGCTCACTTTTGAGATGAGCAGCATACCTTTCCCCTTATTTTTAAATTTAAAGGAATAGGTTACTTTTTCGCCCGACATAAGTTTGCCGAAATCATGGAAATCGGTTTCAAACTCAATGACCGGCAATGCGTTGGGATCAACTTTCCCGGAAGCCGTGTTCGGATTCATGATAACATCGGCCGGTAAATCATTTTTACCTCTTTTATTGCACGACTGGCCTGTTATCAGAAGGACAGCCATCAGGGCTGTTAGCAGCAGTTTTGGTTTCATAGCAGTGAAATGATTGCAAATGTATGAAATAGGAGCGAATGATTGCTCCGGTGTTTAAATATCGCGAATTATATAAACGTCGTAATCGCCCAGATATTTGAACCCGTTCCTGGTATACAGGTTGATGGCATGCTGGTTCCGGCGGTGGACTTCAATTTTCAGTTGCAGACCTTTTTCCCTGGCAAAAGCAATGGACGCGTCCAGCAGCATTCTTCCCAGCCCCTTGTTTTGATAGGTTTCTGCGATTCCGAAATGATGCAGGTAGTTACGCCGTCCGTCCACCGTCATCCAGGATGTCCCGACCAACTTTCCTGACAGCGTTTCTTCAAGCACCAGGAGTTTACCGCCGGCTTTCAGCGTTTGCTCAATCACTTCCGCGGTATCGCCCCGCTGGCGGCTTCCCAGGCCCAATGGTATCCAGAGCGCCTGAATATTCTCAAAATCAGAATTCCTGTAATCACGTACAGTAAAATTCTTGCTATCGCAATTTTCGGGGACAGGCATCGGTACGGGTAAAATGTGTTTGGGATTTATCGTAATTGATTCGGCGGAATTCCTGATACTAAAGTTGGCTTTTCTTTTACAGGCAGTACAGTCGTTCAGCGCAGCGCCGGCAGCCCGTCCATCAATCTTCCATCAGGCCGCGGCCGGTTTTTACCAGTCTGCCGTTGGCTTTGAATTCCACGATCAATTTATCGAGTATCCCGTTAATAAAAATTTTACTCTTGGGCGTACTAAAACTTTTAGCCAGTTCAATATACTCATTCAGCGTCACTTTCACCGGAATCGACGGAAAATCAACAAATTCCGTCATGGCCATCTTGAGCAGGATAGTATCCATGAGGGCAATCCGGTCGAGTTCCCAGTTCTGGGCTTTATCAGCAATTATGGTGTTGAATTCATCGCTGTGGATCAGCGTTTTCCGGTACAGTTTTTTGACGAAATCAAGATCTTCGCTGCCATCGGTATCATTTTCGTCTTTAAGCAGGGTGGGTAACGAGGTATATTCATCCGCATCGGCCCGGAAGCCTTTAATGGTCTTCTGGATCATGATGAATGAAATTTCAAAATCATCGCTCCCATATATGCTGCGTTCCTCATAAAAACTTTCGAGCAATTCCGATTCTGCAAAGATATTTACGAAAATATGCTCTGCCAGGTCCTTATCCTCTTTGTAAGAAGGCGCCGGGCCTTCCATATACGCAACAAATGCCTTGCTCTCGCGCAACTGGTTATAAAGTTTACGGACCATCTCTTCCTCGTCGGCCCAGGAAATTTTAAAGGATTCGCATTTCTTGAGGAAATCCCTGTTAGCAGCCAACTGGTTGATAAAGCGGTTATCAATAAAGCGTGTATTGGGATCAAGATCTTCCCGCGAAGGCAGAAATTTCAGCTTGTTTTCTTCGATACGGCGGCGGGCAAAGTCGGATATTTCAACCAGCAGCGATAATTGCCTGATATAAAGCTCATAAAGTTTATCGAGGCTAACCACGAGCTGCTTTTCACCGGAATTAATACTTTCAGGACCATCCTGTATAAATGCGTAGATAGCTTGCAACACCTTGATCCTGAGAAATCTTCTGCTTAGCATAACGTGTAAATGAACATGGTTTTAAAGGGCAGCAAAAATAATCAAATTAAGCTATCGGAACCGATTAAAAATTTACGCCCGGATGAAGAATTCACAAAAAAATATGCCTCAAATATTTTTTCTAATTTTTTTACGTTAAAAAAAATATAAATTTGCACTATCAGTAAGAGGAAGAACAAATAAAAACTGACTACAATGGAAGAAAATGATCGCTCGGAAAGCAGGGAAGATGTATTTTCAAGAGCTGTTAAAGCAGGAAAACGCACCTACTTTTTTGACGTAAAACGCACGCGTACAGAGCAGCATTACATTACGATCACGGAAAGTAAAAGAGAGTTTGACAATGCTCAGGGACGGTTTATTTATAAGAAGCATAAACTATTCCTCTACCGTGAGGATTTTGAAAAATTCGGCGACGGGCTGAAGGATGTCATTTCCTTCATCGAGACAGGAATTATTCCGCCCGAGCGGCAATATGCCGATAACCATAACCACGCTGAAGTGGATTTCGAAGACCTGGATAAATAGCAATATTGCTTCCTGTCTGTCCTAAATATGTGGCGTCCAGCTTTGACTGCCATAGTGTGTTGATTTTTATATGCCGGTAATAGCGAGAATCGTAAAACTTATTAACACTGATATAATCGCCTGTCGGTATTATTGTATTTTTGCAGATGATCGGTAATATCAAAAACATTGATATTGCTATATAACAGCAAGACAGTCAGGTTATAATAATACTATTCAAGCTGCCCGCTTTCAGGAAGCCGATATATTTCATAACCTTAATGAGTCAACGCATTTTCATCACGATGGGTAAGGTAATCACTATAACAAATCAAAAAGGAGGCGTGGGTAAAACCACCACTGCCATCAATTTAGGCGCATCCCTGGCGGTTCTTGAACGCAAGACGCTTATTATTGATGCCGATCCGCAAGCCAATGCCACCTCAGGGGTAGGATTTGATCCCAAAAACATTAAAACATCCATTTATGAATGTATTGTTGAAGAGGTGGATCCCCGCAACATTATCCTGAAAACGGCAACCCCGAACCTCGACCTGCTCCCTGCCCATATTGACCTTGTGGGGGCCGAAATCGAGATGATCAACCTGCCCAACCGCGAGAAAATGATGAAGCTCGTGATAGACAAGCTGCGCGACAGCTACGATTTCATCATCATCGACTGTTCCCCGTCGCTGGGGCTTGTCACTGTTAATGCCCTGGTTGCTGCCGATTCGGTGATCGTTCCGGTACAATGCGAATATTTTGCCCTGGAAGGGCTTGGCAAGCTGCTGAACACCATTAAGATCGTTCAGTCGCGGCTCAATCCCCAACTGGATATTGAAGGTATACTCCTTACCATGTATGATTCCCGCACGCGGCTGTCGAACCAGGTTGTGGAAGAAGTAAAAACCCATTTCCAGAACATGGTCTTTGAAACCATCATTTATCGCAACACCCGTCTGGGAGAAGCCCCGAGTTTCGGAGAATCAATCCTGATGCATGATGCAAGCAGTATCGGGGCTATCAATTACCTGAACCTGGCCCGGGAAATACTTCAGAAGAATGAACTCACGCTGCTGCGGCAGGAAGATAAAGAAATAAAGGTAGAATAAGTATGAACACTGTAAAGAAGAAGGCCCTTGGCCGCGGGCTCAGCGCAATACTCGAAAGCCCCGAAACAGACATTACCTCCAAGGACATTTCGGGTAATTATGTTGCCGGCGCCATTGCCAATATTCCGATCGATAAAATCGAGGCTAATCCCTTCCAGCCACGCGGGGAATTTGATGAGGAAGCCCTTGCCGATCTCATGGAGTCCATCAGGGAGCAAGGCATCATCCAGCCGCTTACCATCCGGAAAATGGGCTTCGATCAGTACCAACTTATTTCGGGTGAACGAAGGCTTCGCGCCGCAAAACTTGCCGGGCTCGAAACCATCCCCGCATACATCAGGGTAGCCAATGATGAACAGATGCTCGAATGGGCCCTTATCGAAAACATACAGCGCGAAAACCTCAATGCCATTGAAATTGCCATCAGCTATTCCCGCCTCATTGATGAGTGTGACCTTACCCAGGAAGAACTCAGCAAAAGGGTCGGAAAAAACAGGACTACCATCAGCAATTACATGCGGCTGCTTAAACTTCCCGCCGAGGTACAGGCAGCCCTCCGCGACGGGCAGATATCCATGGGACACGCCCGCAGCATTATCTCGGTGGAAGATCCGCTGAAACAGATCGCCATCACCAGGAAAATAAACCAGGACGAACTTTCGGTACGCGATGTTGAAAAACTTGTCAAACACCTCGATACCTTAGACGGCAAACCTGCCAGGCCGGTGAAACCCGAAAAAACGGAATTGCCCGAAAAATATAACGCCGTCAAACAGCAACTTCAGGAACGTTTCAGCAATAAGGCTGAGCTCAAACGCGATGCAAAAGGCAAAGGAAGCATCGTCATCCCCTTTACTTCCGATTCCGACCTTGAAAAGATCATTTCAATCCTTGGCCTCTGATTGTTCTGAAAGCAACAATCATTCCTCCCGGACGATATCAGCTTACCCGGTAATGGTCAGGTGCCGGCGCATTACGGGCTGGATACTGATTGCCGTATTCACGGTTCTCCTCTGCCCGTTCCGGTCATTTGCCCAGGAAACCGATACCATCAGAAAAGTTCAAAAGCACGCCGCTGATTCTGCTTTTGTCTCAAAGCACTCTCCCAAAAAGGCTGCGATCTTCGCCCTTGTCCTGCCAGGCCTTGGACAGGCATACAATCACAAATACTGGAAAATGCCCATTGTTTATGCCGGTTTTGGAACCATGTATTACTTCGTGAAGTTTAACACAGACAATTATCATGAGTTCCGTGATGCATATTCCTATGTGCTCTCGGGAGGCAGCGGTACGCCGCCGAACAATCTGGTAAATACCTATAACCAAAGCCAGTTGCTGGAAGGCCGGGAATATTACCGTCGCAACCTTGAACTATCCTACATCATAACAGGAGGATGGTATATTATTCAGGCGCTCGACGCAGTCGTAGATGCTCATTTTTTCGATTACGATGTTACAGATGACCTTTCACTGCACATGTCCCCATGGACGCCTCCGCCCGTGGCCGGTATCAGGCCGGCAGGCGGCATCACGCTTTCTTTGCGTTTCTGATAATATACCTTTACCTTTCCCGGTTTATTAAACACCCCGAAAATCATGAAACTCGCTCTGATCGGTTATGGCAAAATGGGAAAAGCGGTTGAGGAAGCAGCTCTTTCACGTAAGCATACAATCCATGTCGTAATCGACAATGCCGACGACTGGAAATCCAAAGGTCATCTGCTGAAAGAATGCGACGCGGCTATCGAATTTTCGATCCCGGCCATGGCCGTTTCCAACATGTATGCATGTTTTGATGCCGGCATACCGGTGGTATGCGGCACTACAGGCTGGAATGAAAAGGCCGGCGAAGTAAAGGCTCGCTGTATCGAAAAGAACGGCGCCCTGCTCTATGCTTCAAATTTCAGCGTCGGCGTCAACATTTTCTTCGAGATAAACCGGCGGCTGGCACGGCTCATGAACACGCAGGATAATTACGAGGTAAGCATCGAAGAGGTTCATCACACACAAAAACTGGACGCCCCCAGCGGGACGGCCATCACCCTTGCCGAAGATATCATCCGGAATATTGACGGAAAATCGAAGTGGAAAAATGAAAAGACGGACAACCCTTCCGACCTGTTCATTCAATCGGTTAGGCAGGGTACTGTTCCCGGCACACATACGGTTACCTATGAATCGGAAAACGATTTCATTACAATCCGACATGAAGCTAAGAGCCGCAAGGGGCTCGCAGCGGGAGCCCTGCTGGCTGCCGAGTTTATTGCCGGCAAAAAAGGCATTTTCAGCATGAAGGACCTGCTGGGAATTTAATACCGTATAGCCGGAAATTAAAAGGTATCCGGGAGTGCCAAAAATGCAGCGTTGCAGGATTTAACTTGCTTTCAAATATTCTGTTAACACATTTTAACTACGAACCTGTCACATCGAAGGAGATATTCACTGATATTTGCATACCACTAAACCTAACATAAAAATTCCCGTTCATGGACCTGATGACCTCTCTAATTATTTTCATCCTTGTATTTCCCGCTCTCCTGTTCTGGATTTTTCAGGATGCCGGGACTAAAGCATGGAAATCGCTTATTCCTGTCTATAATTACGTAGTGTGGAATAAAATCAACGGAAAACCCTGGTGGTGGCTAATCTTCATGCTGGTGCCGTTTATCAACCTGTTTATGATCATGCTCATGCTGGTCGAAACGGCGAAAAGTTACGGCAAGTACAAACTATGGGAACAGGCTGTTGCTGTGCTGGTTCCTTATGCATACCTGCCTTACCTGGGCTTATCCGAAAAGGAAAAATACATTCAGCCCGATAAACGTGTCAGGCCAAAGAAAACGGTTACCCGCGAATGGGTTGACGCCATTATTTTTGCTGTCGTTGCAGCTTCGATCATCCGGATTTTCATGATCGAAGCCTATACCATCCCCACCTCTTCCATGGAAAAATCGTTGCTGGTAGGAGATTTCCTTTTTGTCAGCAAGGTGAGCTATGGCCCTAAACTTCCGAATACGCCTATCGCCTTCCCGTTTGTGCACCACACCATGCCGCTCACCAAATACGCCAAGTCCTATTCTGAACTCATACACTGGCCTTATTACCGTTTCCCCGGTCTGGGCAAGGTAAAACGAAACGATGTGGTAGTTTTTAATTATCCTGACGGCGACACTGTTGCGCTGAAAATGCAGAATCAAAGCTATTACGGGCTGGTTCGTGAATTCGGTCATGACAGGGTCTGGAATGACAGCTACAATTTTGGTAAAATCGTTTCAAGACCTGTGGATAAGCGCGAAAATTATATCAAACGCTGCCTGGCAATCCCGGGAGATACCCTGGAAATCCGCGATCAGTTGGTATATATTAACGGCCATGCTGCCGATATACCCGAAAACTCGCAATTCAAGTACATCGTAGTCACCGATGGAAGCCCCATCAGCAAGCGCGTACAGGATAAACTCAACATCACCGAAGAAATCGAGATGACCGAACAGGGCGATTACGTCCTCACGCTTACAAAACAGTCGCTCGAAAAAATTAAAGCGCTTCCCAATGTGAAAGAAGTGCATCCCGTAGTTCAGCCGAAGGGATTCTGGCAGCCTTACATCTTCCCGTTTGATTCCACTTATGCCTGGAACGTCGACAACTTCGGTCCGCTGTATATCCCCAAGGCAGGGGTAACCGTGCCCCTTACGATTTCAAACCTGCCGTTGTACCAGCGCATCATCGAAGCATATGAGCTCAATAAACTTGAGGTAAAAGGCAACAAGATATTCATCAACGGGAAGGAAAGCAACAGTTATACTTTCAAGCTTAACTACTACTGGATGATGGGCGATAACCGCCACAATTCGGCCGACAGCCGTTTTTGGGGATTCGTGCCCGAAGACCACATCGTTGGAAAAGCTGTTTTTGTATGGCTCTCGCTCGATTCGCACAAGTCGCTCCTGAGCGGTAAAATCCGTTGGAATAAATTATTCCGGGGCGTACACTAACGCCGGGCGGCTGCCGTTTTTAACGACAATATTGACTTACTATAAATTAAGTCAATAACCCTCACGAAATTAGCTTTTTTGTTACTTTTGCCTATCCCCGGCAGGCATGGGTAATACATGTAGCCGTATTGGTTATGTCCCTTTTATATCCGGATGGAACAGAAAAACGAAATTAAACGTCCGAAGAATGAACTGCGCAACGAAAAGAAAGCCGGTTCCGCGCCTGAAGAAGCCAAGGGCAAGACTTCGAGACCTGCTTCAAAAAAGGAGAAGTCTTCAGGAGGCGACAATAACAGCGAAAAGGCCAAGCAGATCATCGGCGCCTTTTTACTGCTGTTTTCCGTTTTCCTGTGTATTTCATTCGCATCATACCTTGTCAATTGGTTTACCTCGCGCACAGATGATATCTTCTCGGGCATCAATTTCTCGCGTGTGCTTCACGATGACTCGCTGACGGCAAACAACCTGGGCGGAAGGATGGGCGCTGCGTTATCGGTGCTCCTGGTAAAACAGGGGTTCGGCATCGGCACGTTCTTCCTGGTAGCCTGGATTTTCTTCGCCGGCGTGCGGGCCTCGCTAAAACATACCATTGTCCCGATATGGAAAAGCCTGGGCATTTTCATCCTGGCCATGGTCTGGCTTTCGGTGACCATCGGTTTTATTTTCACCCATTCGAAGCTGTCAATTCTTGGCGGTATTTCAGGATACAAAACGGCCCAGTGGCTCGAAGGCCTTCTCGGTGAAATGGGAACTGCCATAGCCCTGATTTTTGTTTTTATCAGCGTGCTGGCGCTGGCCTATAATTTCTCACTGCATCAGCTCCGCAACAGGATCCGGGAGATCAACCCCTTATCGCAGTATTCCGGTGAAGAAGAGGAGGCCATGCGGAAAGCCGCCGATGAAAAATCCGACCGGTTCAATACCGTTGAATATGCAGTAAAGGAAAACGAAACGGATATCCTGGTTTCGGGAACTGCCCCCGGGAATACAATCAAAAATCAGGATGACAAAATTGATATACCGGCATCCGGCGTGCTGAAAGAAACCGACAGCGACGGCTTTGAGCCTGTTCCCATGCCGGCGCCGCGGGTCAGCCCGCGCGCCGAAATTGAGTTCATGGTCGAAACGGCTGCTGAACCTGTAAAAGCGCCCGAACCGGAACAGGACAGGGAACAGGATGCTCAGCATTTCCCGATTGATTCTGAATATGATCCTACCCTCGACCTGGGAAGTTTCATCATGCCTTCCCCCGATTTGCTTGATAATCATAACGACGGCGGCATCTCGGTGAATAAGGCGGAACTCGAAAGCAACAAGAACCGGATTGTAGAAACCCTTGGCAACTACGGGATTCAGATTGATAAAATCAAAGCTACCATCGGGCCGACTGTCACTTTATATGAAATCATTCCTGCCCCCGGGGTGCGTATTTCAAAAATTAAAAATCTTGAAGACGATATAGCCTTAAGCCTCTCCGCCCTCGGCATCCGCATCATCGCCCCCATTCCCGGCAAGGGTACCATCGGTATTGAAGTTCCCAATCAAAAGCCTGAAATCGTCGGGATGAAATCTATTCTCAGTTCCGAAAAGTTCACCAATTCCAGGTATGAACTGCCTTTCGGCATTGGAAAAACCATTCAGAACGAGGTCTTTGTCGCCGACCTGACCAAGATGCCGCACATCCTCATGGCCGGCGCTACCGGGCAGGGGAAATCGGTGGGACTCAACGCCATCATCACCTCATTGCTTTACAAGAAACATCCCAGTGAGCTGAAATTCGTGCTTGTCGACCCCAAGAAAGTCGAGCTTACACTCTTCTCGAAAATCGAGCGGCATTACCTTGCCAAACTCCCCGATTCGGATGAAGCCATTATCACCGATATCCGGAAAGTAGTCCGTACCCTGAATTCCCTCATCATTGAAATGGAAAGCAGGTACGACCTGCTGAAAGATGCCCAGGTGCGTAACATCAAGGAATACAACGCGAAATTTATCGCCCGGAAACTTAACCCTTTACAGGGGCACCGCTTTCTGCCGTATATTGTTCTGGTGATCGACGAGTTTGCCGACCTTATCATGACGGCAGGCAAGGAAGTTGAAGTGCCGCTGACGCGCCTTGCGCAGCTTGCCCGCGCCATCGGCATTCACCTGGTTATCGCCACCCAGCGCCCGAGCGTAAATATCATCACAGGAACCATCAAAGCGAATTTCCCTGCCCGTATTGCTTTTCGCGTCATCTCCAAGATCGACTCCCGCACTATCCTTGACACCGGCGGGGCCGACCAGTTGATAGGACGCGGCGATATGCTGCTATCGCAGGGCGGTGAAATCATCAGGCTGCAATGCGCCTTTATCGACACCCCCGAAGTTGAGCGTATTACCGAGTTTATCGGTTCGCAGCGCGGTTATCCTACGGCATTTTCGTTACCGGAGTATAATGAGGAAGAAGGCGGCAACAACGGCGACAGCGAACTTGACCCCGACGAACGCGACGAACTCTTCGAAGAGGCTGCCTATCTGATCGTCGCAGCCCAGCAGGGCTCAACTTCCTTATTGCAGCGCAAGCTAAAACTCGGATATAACCGCGCCGGCCGCATCATCGATCAACTGGAAGCCGCCGGGATCGTCGGACCTTTCGAAGGGAGCAAAGCCCGCGAAGTAAAATATGCTACCGAGTTTGCTTTGGAACAATATTTGAAAGACCTCAGGAATAAAGAATCACAAAACGGATTTTAAAATAAACTACACTACATGATGAAAAAAATTCTTTTTTGCCTCGTACTGACAGCTCTGACCTCCCTGGTTTATTCGCAAAGCGATAAGAAAGCAACCGCCATTCTCAATGACCTTTCAGCCAAAACGAAATCCTATAAGACCATCAGGATTGATTTCGCCTATACCATGGACAATAAAAAAGAGGCCATCCATGAAAAATTTTCAGGCACGCTTCTTTCAAAAGGCGATAAATATAAGCTGACGGTAGCAGGCCAGGATGTCATCTGCGACGGCAAAACGATGTGGACCTACATGAAAGATGCCAATGAAGTGAACGTCAATGACGTGAATGCCAACGACGATTCATTTACCCCCACAAAACTGCTCACCAACTATACCAAGGAATACAAGGCTAAATTCATCCAGGAAAAAGGAAACAGCCAGATTCTGGAACTCTATCCGTTGGCAAGGGGAAAATCATTTACAAAAGTGAAACTTACCATTGATAAAAACCTGAAACAGGTTAAGGAATTCATGATTTTCGACCGCAGCGGCAGCATCTTCAAATATATCGTGAATAAGTTCATCACCGACCAGGCCATCGACGACAAAACCTTCGTTTTCAACAAAGCCAGCCATCCCGGAGTGGAAGTGATTGATATGAGATAAGGTTGTCAGCTAAAGCTATATCATGGCCGGGCCTGCTTTCAGCAGGCCCGGCATTTATTTGCTGGAGCGTTTTCTGAAGGAGCGGAATCCATACCGGAAATAAGGGATGAAGGATGGTAAAGAGCAGCAGTTCATACGCCCTGCAATATTCCCGATCTTCTCAATCCCGTTAAACCTCCTGGTATAACTTAACAAGCAGTTTACGCCCGAGGTTCTTGTATCCCGGAGTTCCATCCCCGAGTCCGTATTCAATAGAATCGATGAGTTCATGTTTTATTTCCGGAAATTGCTGCGAAAGCCTGTAAAGCAGATCCATGCAGTACACCTTTGCCGCAACAGCCTCCGATGGGGATAACAACCATTCAAAACAAATATTGATCAATCCGGCCATATTCTCTTCCGGTATTTCAATCCGGCTGAGCATATGCAGCGAATGTCTTTTCATACCGTCGTGGGTAAGGGCGGGCAACGAATTAATAAGCCTCGAAGCATAAGGCTGGGACCAGCCGGGACGGGTTTCGCATACCAGATCCAGGGCCCAGGCGGCCCTTCGCGAGTAGGGCTCTTCATTGGCAAAAAACATTTCCCAGAATTCAGCTCGGAGCTGGGCATCCTTTTCAATCAGGGATGACAAGTAGTCGGTAAACGACCTGGACGAATCACCGGTTAAAAGTTCCCGTATTTTATCCATAAAATCAGTTCTTAGAGAGAATTTTAACCCGCTGATTTCAAATCCGGATTTTTGTGACCTTTGCGCTTTGATTTTGAAGCTAAAATAATGAAAGAACGCATACGCCTATTCATCTCCTACTGGCTTTTCTGGTACCTGCTGTTCATCGTCGCCAGGATCGCATTCCTCGTTTACCAGTTCCATGCTTCCATGCAACTTTCGTTCAGCGAGTTGACCGGAACCTTCATCCATGGCTTTACCCTTGATGCGTCGATGGCATCCTATATCATGGTGGTTCCGGCCCTGCTATGCCTTCTTTCCTGCTTTTTCAGTTTCCGTCTGTTGCCTGCCCTGCTGAAAGCCTATACGCTTATTGCGCTGCTTCCTGCCACAGTCATCATCATCGTTGATATGGTGTTGTACAGTTACTGGGGATTTCGCCTCGACACAACGCCTCTTTTTTATATGGATAATCCGGAAGCCATGACGGCATCGGTAAGCGTGCTGGTTATTTTCGCCGGCATTGCCGGCATCCTGCTTGTAACTTATGGCATTTTCAGGCTGTTCCTGCTGCTGCTGAAGAGGTTCCGGTTTCCGTTTGCACAGAATTTCAAAGCTTCCCTTGTTGTTGCTGTGCTGACAGGCCTGGTGGCGATCGGCATCCGTGGAGGCGTGGGAATCGGCGCTGTAAGCATCAGTTGGGCCTATTTTTCGGACAATACCTTTGCCAACCATGCCGCCATTAATCCGGTGTGGAATGTAGCTTTCTCCCTTACCGAAAAAGATGACCTTTCAAGAAAATATAATATTCTGGACAAGACGACAGCCGCCACCGTCTGTGATTCCGTGTTCAGGAGCTACGGCAAGTTGGTCCCTGTCCTGAACCAACAGCGCCCGAATGTGATCCTTATCATCGTTGAAAGTTTTACCGCCAAAGCCGTCGGCACTCTTGGCGGAATACCCGGCATAACGCCGCAGTTTGATTCGCTGACACATGAGGGTATTTTATTTGACCATATCTATGCCGCTTCCGACCGGACGGATAAAGGTCTTGCCGCCGTCCTTGCCGGATACCCGTCGTTACCTGGGTCAAGCCCGCTCAAGTTCCCTCAGAAAACCGACGACCTCCCCTCCTTCCCGAAATACATGGCTGCTGCGGGTTATAATAATTCCTTTTATTACGGCGGTTCTCTTGATTTTGCCAATTACCGCTCATTCCTGGTGCAAACAGGGTTTAAGAAACTGATCACCCGCGACGATTTTGACGCCTCAACTTTCGGTACAAAATGGGGTGCCTGGGACCACCTTGTCTTCGAACGCGTACTTGCCGAAACGCCGGATTCCGATAACGGTTTCTTTAAATCGATCCTGACTTTGACAAGCCATGAGCCCTTTGCTATACCTGTTCCCCCGATGAAAAAAGGAAATGATAAGGAAACCCTGTATCTGAACTCCCTGCATTATACCGATGGCTGCCTCGGGAAATTCATCGCCGAAGCCAGGAAACGGACCTGGTGGAAAAACACGCTCATCATCATAACCGCCGATCATGGCAGTATAATGCCCGGCCACAGTGATGTTGACGACCCTCAGAAATACCACATTCCCTTGCTGTTCCTGGGCGGCGCATTATCGGTGAAAGATACCGTGATACACACTGTTGCCGGACAAACCGACCTGGCAAGGACCCTGATGGCCCAAATGAACCTTCCCGACACCGGCTTTTCTTTTAGTAAAAACATCCTGACCACTTCGCCGGTGCCGGGCGCTTTTTATACATACTCAGGCGGGCTGGGTTACACCGATGGCAAGGTCCTTTTTTCCTACAATACGATAAACCAGCAGTTCAACGACGGAAATATTTCTGGCAATGCCGGGGAAAGGAAAATTCCTCTGTCGTTTTTACAGCACCTGTACGACGATTTCAGCCGGCGGTAAGCTGACAGGAGCAGCAAACAAATGTTGCTTTGCGGTATAGGGTGTTAAGCCCCTTCGGGGCTTAACATCGTCCTTCCATAAAACTCTTTAAAACCCGGTCTTGCGGCAATTGCCCGGCGAAAAATTCAGGCAAACGGGTGAGAAATGTGCTGGGGGGGGGAATTAAGCCCCTTCGGGGCTTAACAACACCGTCAGGCAGCCGTCAGAAATCATCCGACTGCCACCAAAAAAAAGCCGGCTCTTATTTCTTCCTGCCCAGGAAATTTTTCTGACGCTCGTAATTCAGTTTATATATGATGGCCGGCTCATCTTCGTCAGAACCTATTTTCTGAACAGGACTCATAAAATCAGGGTACTTATCCTGAATATACGCCATATACCTTTCAACCGTGTTGATGATCTGCCCGTTTTTCTGCAATGAATTCCGTCGCAGGTTTGCGGTCAGTACATGCGTGACGCCATTATCGATAAGAGGGATGAGCAACGAATCGGGATATATGAGCACCGGAGGCTGCTTCTCCGCCGATACCCTCGCCTGCATATCTTCCCGGTTTGTAATATAGGGAAGTTTCGCCTGGGTAAGTTCAAGACGAATCTTTTCGTTTATACTGTCAGGATAACGGTCAACAATATAAAATTCCTCCCCGATAAAAAGCTGCGCTTCATAATAGTTTTTTATAGCCGAATAAATCGAAGGCGTAAGTTGCTTACCCACGACATCGCTGTAACGAAATAGCGTGTACGGAATATTTTCCTTTCCCCAGGTTGCAAAGAACTGTTCCGAACTGAAGGAAGGAACTTTCATGATGCTGTAAAAATTTCTTCCTTTCCCGTAAATGTATGAAAGAGAAGGCTTCCGGCAGGCAACCACAGCATCCGGCGGCAGGTTGTTGGCGGCCCATTCGCTTGCCTGCAGGTAATGCTTCCAGTCGGGCGTCAGTCCGCCGTATTTGCCTTTGGTCTGGCTGGCTTCCTTCGATTTTACTGAAGTGTAGGCCAGTATCTGTAAAAACATAATGATCCCCATCACGGGTATCACCCAATACATCACCCTGAATTTCCCGGTCTGCGACAGATAATAAAAAGCGGAGAAAAACATGAGAACCATGAGCGAAAAAACGGGGATGATAAGCCGGCTCTGGTCCCAGCGGCTTTGCAGGATGATGAAAGTGATCAGGAGAAATGATCCTGACAAGAGCCCTGCAAAGAACACGTAACGGTTCCTGAAATATGACAGGACCAGCCCTGAAATGAAGATGATATAGAAGAGGACGGTGAGGATAGGTATTACTGTTTGTATCACCTCAAATTTCCTTAAACCGCCGATGGTGAAGAAATGTTTTGACAGGTAAAGGTTTGAATTTTCCCAGAACCTCTTCATGATCCCGGCAAAATCTTCGTTGCCTTTGGCTGCATTGTAATAATCCTTTTGCAGCAGCCCTGAGCCCTGGGAGGCAAACTGCAGGGTTGCATCGCCCCACAGCAGGTACCTGATGCCCTGAAATACAAGGTATGCCCCTAAAAACGACAACGCCCCCATCCAAAGGTTGCGCCACTGCGCCTTAAGGGTGAAATAACCAAACACAGCTATTACAGCAGAAAATCCTATACTCCTGGTTAATGTCAATGACAGCAATACCAGCGCCAGCACAATATGCCGTTTCACATCCTGCTTTTTACCTGAAACCTGTTCCGTATCGATGAATTTTGTAAAAAACACCAGGACCAGTATTGATTGGAGGAACATGTAGAACGCTTCGCTGTACGTCTGGCTGGCATAATAAAGAATGAATGAATTGATACAAACCAGGGCCAGCACAACCACGTGAAGAATGGCCGGTACACGGTTTTTAAATGCTTTATGCGTGAAGTAGACAAAAGCCAGCATGGCAAGCAGCGAAACGCCTTTCAGGATTGTGAGGTTCAGCCCGGCAATAGCCAAAAAAACGCTCAGTACAATGGGATACAAAGGCCCCTGGAACGAGGGGTACTCAAACTTCTTAAGCAGGTCGGAAGCCCGGATAATGTAGAAGGCATCATCGCCCGAAAGGCTTACTTTAGGATCGAACAGCAGCAGTGAAAAAAGCAGCGTCAGCCCCATGCAAACCCAGAAGATAATATTCAGGCGTTTCGCCAGGAAATCATCAACAGATTGTATGAATGACTTGCTTTCTGCAACCTTTGTTTTGGATGCCTGTTTGGGCCCGTAATGCTGAACCCGTTGCACCGACTTTTGTTGTTTAGCCATAAGGGAGTAATGTTTATCTATGTATACTCATTCACGAATATGCAAATTTCAGCTATTTATTAAAAATACGTTAGGTTTTTTTGCTAAACTTGCACCAATCTTATTAAAAATATGAACAAGGAAGACATCCGTCAATTTTTCGAAAAATCATCCGGAACCCGTGAGAAGTGGAAACGCCGTAACAGGTTCTATCACAAAGCTATTGAGAAGTATATTTCATTTATCATCCCCGAAGGGAAACGGGTTCTTGAGATCGGCTGCAGCAACGGCGACCTCCTGAACGCCACAAAACCGGCATACGGAGCAGGCATTGATTTCGCTTCCGGTTTCGTTGAAAATGCAAGGAAAAAGTACCCGAACCTTGTTTTTTACCACGATGATGTAGAAAATCTGAAGCTGAACGATACTTTCGATTATATCATCCTATCCGACCTGGTCAATTGCCTGTGGGATGTGCAGACAGCCTTGCACAACATCCGCAAACTTTGCCATCCTCAAACCCGGATCGTGATTTCACAGTACAATTACTTTTGGGAACCACTGCTTAAAACCGGCGAATTTCTGGGCTTGAAACTCCGGCAACCGGCCCAGAACTGGTTTTCCATTTCCGACATTGATAATATACTGCAACTCGAAGGCTACCAACTGATAAAAGTTGAACGTAAGCTCCTCCTTCCGAAATATGTGCCCATTCTGAATTTCCTGTTCAACAAGGTGCTGGCCAACCTACCCCTCATAAACCACCTGAACCTTGTCAACTTCATGGTAGCCAGGCCTGTGCTTGGCGAAGACCAGCCGTACAGCGTAAGCATTGTTGTGCCGGCGCGCAACGAAAAGGGCAATATTGAAAACGCCGTCAGGCGTACGCCGGAATTCGGAAAAAGCATGGAATTTATCTTCGTTGAAGGCAACTCCTCTGACAATACGTTTGATGAAATGCTCCGCGTTCAGCAGGCATGGCCGGATAAAAATATCAAGGTCATGAAGCAAAGCGGCAAGGGAAAAGGCAATGCCGTTCGCGAAGGCTTTGAGGCCGCCACCGGCGAGGTGCTGATGATCCTGGATGCCGACCTTACCATGCCGCCCGAAGAGCTGCCCAAGTTTTACGACGCCCTTCGGTACAACAAAGGAGAGTTCATCAACGGCTGCCGGTTGGTCTATCCGATGGAGAAAAACGCCATGCGCTTCCTCAACCTGCTTGCCAATAAATTCTTCGGCTGGTTTTTCTCTTTCATCCTCGGACAGAGACTGAAAGATACCCTTTGCGGGACAAAAGTGCTGTACAAAACCGATTATCAGAAAATTATCAGCAACCGGAGCTATTTCGGCGATTTCGACCCCTTTGGAGATTTCGACCTGCTGTTCGGCGCCGCCAAACTGAACCTGAAAATTACCGAGATTGTCATCCGTTATCGTGACCGCGAATACGGCAGCACACAGATCAGCCGGTTCAAACACGGGTGGCTGCTTATCAGGATGAGCCTCTTTGCCGCCCGTAAAATCAAGTTTATCTGATGACAGGGGATCTGGCTGCATAAAGTAGCCGGCAGCCTTCCGGCACACTGTCTCCGGCTCATGGCATTTTGCTTTTCTAATTTTCAGGATATGCTCCTAAACCTGCATGTTGCATCCTCTGGTCTCCGGTTTGCGGTTTTCCGGTTTTTGCATCCGGACGCTTTTTCGTGTTTAAAAGCATGCATTCAAACATTTATCTGAAATTATCATCTCTTTATCCGCAGGACTGTCTTTAAAAAACGGCGCTCATATTATGATTGCCGGGCCTGGTTATTCCCTTCCATTATAAAAAACCGGCACGTTTTTGAAAGCTTTTTCCCGAACAAGGGCCAAACAGCATAAAATTAATATTCATTTGTTTATCATATTTATTAAATTTACTTTTTTATTCGTATATTTCGGAATATTAACCAAATAACCAAAGCCATGAAAAAAATTTTACTCTTGTTATGTTTGCTGATCACATACAGCTTTGCCTTTTCCCAGACCGAAAAGGACAAGTGGTTTGCGGCCGGCTACAGCAGCCTCCGGCTCGATATCGGGAAGGAAAAATACAAATCAGGCGGCACTACCCATGAATATAATACATACCGCCATTTTGACTTCAATCCCATGGTCGGCTATTTTATCATCGATAAGTTGCCAGTCGGGTTATACATTGATCTTTCTGCCCGGCGGGTAAAAGATTCCGACGACGGTGATATCTGGAAAGAAACCGAATTTGTTGCAGGGCCGTTTGTCCGTTATTATGTCGTGCAAATCGACAAACTGGTTCCTTTCGTTGAAGGACGCATAGGTCTGGGCGCATACAAAGAAGACGATGAGGGCGATATCTACAAGGAATCCGTTTTCTCATACCGCTTTGGCGCCGGAGCCTCCTACTTTTTCACCGACAACGTCGCCTTTGATTCGTTCATCGGCTACGATTACGACCGCTACACTTCAGTAGATAACGCTGATGAGTACTCCTACTTCTACCCCTCAGTGGAAATCAACTTCGGCATCGTCATTACTTTCGGAAAATAATAAAGCTGCAGCCATGAAAAAGATCATACCCATATTTATGATGTTGCTGATGTGCAGCATGACATCCACGGCGCAGGTGGAAAAAGGCAAATGGTTCGCAGCCGGTTACGGCACTGTGAATTTCGACTTCGGTAAGGAAAAATACAAATCGGGAGGCACTACCTCCGAAAGCCACAAGTATTTTGAACTCGATCTTAATCCGCTCATCGGCTATTTCGTTATCGATAAGCTGCCGGTAGGATTGTACTTCGATTCATACTTCCACCATTATAAATACGCTTACAACGATGATAAAGAAAAAGAAAGCCAATTCATTGCCGGACCTTTTGTAAGGTATTATATACTGGAGATGGACAAGTTTTTCCCCTTTGTGGAAGGAAGGCTTGGACTCGGCTTATGGAGATCGAAATACGATGATAATGATGCGGAAAAATACTCATTCATATCCCCGCAACTGGGCATTGGAACATCCTATTTCTTCACCGATCATGTCGCCCTGGATGCCTACCTCGGTTACAGCCATCAGGCCTGGACCGATAAATCGGAACATGAAACAGGCGTGAAGAGTGTGCTGGCTGATGATGAATACAAGGAAATGTACGGCGCATTCGTGTTCCGGGTTGGTGTTGACATTACATTCGGTAAGGAATAGCTGATGCCGGTTGGAAATGAATAAGCCGGTTGCCCGAAGGCCGCCGGCTTGTTTTTTTTAAGTGTTCCTTCTAACGAAATCAACCGTCAGAACGATGATCCGTTTTCAGATAAATCTTATCAAACGCGCGTTGTTTATCATCCCAGGCTACGCTGCGTGATAGGTAAATTCCTGATCTTTTTCCCCGATGGTGATCGTGGAATTGCCGTTCAATTGCCCGCTGAGAATCATTTTCGACAGTTCGTTGAGCACTTTCTGCTGCAACACCCTTTTCAGCGGACGGGCGCCAAACAACGGATCATAGCCCAGGGAAGCAATCAGTTTGACAGCATCATCCGTTACCTCAAGTTTTATGTCCTGATCTTCGAGCATAGTTTTAACGTGCCCTAGCTGCAGGCGCACGACCTGTTCTATTTCTCCAAGCGTCAGCGGACTGAACATAATGATCTCGTCGATACGGTTCAGGAATTCCGGGCGGATCGTCTTTTTCAGAAGCGCAAACACCTCCTCCTTTGTCTTTTCGATCACAGCTTCACGGTTGGCCTCTGTAATATCTTCAAGGTTTTCCTGAATGATGTTCGATCCCAGGTTGCTGGTCATAATGATAATGGTATTCTTGAAGTTGGCGGTACGGCCTTTGTTATCGGTAAGCCTGCCGTCGTCCAGTACCTGAAGGAGGATATTGAAGACATCGGGATGCGCCTTTTCAATTTCATCGAACAACACAACGCTGTATGGTTTTCTTCTGATCTTTTCGGTTAGCTGCCCGCCCTCGTCATAACCCACATAGCCCGGAGGCGCCCCGACGAGACGCGACACGGTATGACGTTCCTGGTATTCGCTCATGTCGATACGCACCATGGCATTTTCATCGTTGAACAGGAATTCAGCCAGCGCCTTGGCCAATTCCGTTTTCCCGACGCCGGTCGTACCCAGGAAGATGAACGACCCTACCGGACGTTTCGCATCCTGCAAGCCGGCACGGCTGCGGCGAATGGCATCGCTTATGGCTTGTATGGCTTCGTCCTGTCCTATCACACGCTTGTGCAGTTCTTCTTCGAGGTGCAACAGCTTTTCGCGTTCGCTCTGTAACATACGGCTGACGGGAATGCCCGTCCAGCGCGAAACAATCTCGGCAATCTCTTCCGATCCTACCTCTTCCTTGATCAGCGCCGACGACGCCTGCATCCCGGCCAGTTGCTTTTTCAACTCTTCCAGTTGCTTTTCGGCATCCCTGGTTTTTCCGTACCTCAACTCGGCCACAAGCCCGTAGTTACCTTCGCGTTCAGCCTGTTCGGCTTCAAATTTATACTGTTCTATCTCTTTTTTCCGGTGCTGTATCGACTCAACCACCTCTTTCTCAGCCTGCCAACGGGCACGCACCTGCTTGCGCTGCTCATCAAGTTCGGCAATTTCGGCGCTCAACTGTTTCAGCTTCACTTCATCCTTTTCACGTTTGATGGCTTCACGCTCTATCTCCAACTGGCGATACCGGCGTTCCAGTTCGTCAAGTTCCTCAGGCACCGAGTTGATCTCAAGCCTCAGTTTGGCAGCGGCTTCGTCGATCAGGTCAATGGCCTTGTCGGGAAGGAAACGGTCGGTAATGTACCGTTGCGACAGTTCCACGGCCGAAATGATGGCCTCGTCCTTGATCCGCACATGATGATGCGTTTCATAGCGTTCCTTTAGCCCGCGCAGGATCGAAACGGCGTCCAGGGCATCGGGTTCATCCACCAGCACCGTCTGGAACCTGCGTTCGAGGGCTTTATCGTTCTCGAAATATTTCTGGTATTCCTTGAGGGTGGTGGCGCCGATGGCGCGCAAATCGCCCCGCGACAGGGCCGGTTTCAGGATGTTGGCGGCATCCATGGCTCCTTCGCTAGCCCCCGCCCCTACCAGCGTGTGGATTTCATCGATGAAAAGAACCACCTCGCCGTTCGAGGAAATCACTTCCTTCACGACGCTTTTCAGCCTCTCCTCAAATTCCCCCTTATATTTTGCCCCGGCGATCAAAGCCCCCATATCGAGCGAAAAAAGCTGCTTGGTTTTCAGGTTTTCGGGAACGTCACCGTTAATGATCCTGTGAGCCAGACCTTCGGCAATAGCCGTTTTGCCTACGCCGGGTTCACCAATAAGGATAGGGTTGTTCTTGGTACGCCGGGAGAGTATCTGCAACACCCTCCTGATCTCTTCGTCGCGCCCGATCACCGGATCGAGTTTGCCGGCACGGGCCAGTTGATTCAGGTTGCGGGCATATTTGCCTAAAGAATTGTAATTATCTTCTGCTGTAACGCTGTTCACATTTGTATCCTTCCTCAGTTCGGCAATGGCGGCTTTTAATCCCTTTTCGGTGAGGCCCGCCGACTTAAGCGCGGAAGATGCTGCGTCGCCGCTTATAAGCAAGGCATACAACAGCAATTCAATGGAAACAAATTCATCCTTAAAATCTCTGGTGAGGGCAACGGCTTTCCGGAAAACGCCGGAAAGTCCGTTTGAGAAATATTGCTCTCCTCCCGATACTTTCGGTAACGACTGCAGCAAACGGTCCATCTCCCGGTTCAGCGTCCCCGTATTCACACCCGTTTTTCCCAACAGGAACGGCGTAACGCTGTCGTCCCCTTCCATCAGGGCCTTCAGCAGGTGAATACCTTCAATAGACTGATGCTGCATCTGCTGTGCTATTTCCTGCGCCTGTCGGATGGCTTCCTGCGACTTGATAGTAAATTGTTCAAAATTCATGATTATTCTCCTTTCTGACTTTCGGCCACTCGCCATCAAAAACCGAACCCGCATCCCAAAACGCATATATATATGATGTTTTGTCAGATGTATTCGCCCCGAGGTGACAGGGTGGCGGTTGAATCCCCCATCCGGTGTTTTCGCTTTCCGGTAAACAGGCTCATTATGTTGGGCACGGGCTTCATGACAGAAGGTATAAGGCTCCTTTATTCAGGCATTTAATGATATTCTGACAAGAATTTAGCTACCGGTAATGCTAATTCAATCAAAATGAGGAACTTTGCACCCCAAAAAAGAAGGAACCGGTAAAATGCGTAAACAAGGGAGTGCCAGCGGGTTAGGAGTTGAAAAAGTAGGAAAGTTGCTCTTGCAGTACTCCGTTCCTGCCATTATTGCCACATCGGCATCCTCGCTTTACAACATTATCGACAGGATTTTCATCGGCCAGGGTGTGGGGCCGCTGGCTATCTCGGGATTAGCGCTCACCTTTCCGCTGATGAACATCACGGCCGCATTCGGGGCTATGGTAGGCGTTGGCGCCAGCGCCATGGTTTCCATCCGGCTCGGACAACACGACCGGCAGGGAGCCACCCGCATCCTCGGCAACGCCGTGATGCTCAACCTTATACTGGGCATTGCCGTCGGCCTGGTCGTATTTGTTTTCCTGGAACCGGTCCTTTATGCCCTCGGCGCCAGTCCCGACACACTTCCCTATGCCAGGCAATTTATGCAGGTGATCCTGCTGGGCAATGTGTTTACCCATCTTTACCTTGGCCTCAACAACGTGATACGCGCCTCCGGATACCCCGGCAAAGCCATGACCGTTACACTCATCACCGTGGGCATCAACCTTTGCCTTGCCCCGCTTTTTATCTTCGTTTTCAAATGGGGGATACGGGGCGCCGCCCTGGCTACGGTAACCGCGCAAATCACCGGAACGGCGGTCTCCTTTACCCACTTCACAAAACCATCGAGTTTTGTGCGCTTCCTCCCCGGCTATTTTAAAATGAAAAAGAAGATCATCCGGGATATTATCTCCATAGGCATGTCGAACTTCCTGATGCTCATCTGCGCCAGCGTCGTAACTTCCATCGTAAACCTCTCGCTGCGCAAACATGGCGGCGACTTTGCCATCGGCGCTTTCGGCATCATCAACAGCATAGGGAGCCTCGTGGTGATGGTTGTCCTTGGCTTCACCCAGGGAATGCAGCCTGTGGTGGGCTATAATTTCGGGGCCCGGCGCACACCGCGCGTCATCAGGGCTTACAAACTGACCGTGATCGCCGGCATTGCCGTAACCACCTTCGGATTCCTGCTGGCCGAAATATTCCCCCGGCAGATATCTTCGGCTTTCACCACCAGCGATGAACTCATCGGCCTGGCATCCCTGGGCATGAGGCTCAACCTCATTATGTTTCCCGTGGTAGGCTTCCAGATTGTGACCTCCAACTTCTTCCAGTCGATCGGTAAAGCCAGGATATCCATTTTTCTGTCCCTTACCCGGCAGGTGCTCTTCCTGATCCCGGCGCTTCTCGTGATGCCGCATTTTTTCGGACTGAACGGCGTCTGGCTCAGCGCCCCGGTCGCCGACTTTTCTTCCTCCCTCCTCACCCTGCTGGTCCTCAGATGGCAGGTGGGAAAGTTGAAAACCACGCCGCCGGCAGCCTGATAATCAACAATCCCGCGTATTTCCGTCCTTCCGGATATTCTACCCGGCCCTGCTTTTCCGAAAACAGGAAGTTCCTGCCGGTTAACGAAGCCCGCATTTTGTCCCGCGTAACAGGAATTTTATAATTAAAAAACACATCCCTGTTTTGAAAATTAATGCCCGCATAATTTTGTTTTCTTATTTTTGAGCATCGGAATCCTGTGTTGTACCGTTCAGGCATCCGGGATCAACATTTTAATATACCGTATCGGTTTTCTACATGGCAGGATAATGCTGAAGATACCGGGAATGAAAGCCTGAGCCAGCCTTAAAACAAATCAAAACTCCTTTGGTAACGATGGAAATAAAATCACTCGGAAACACAAATTTTGACAGAATATGGGAAGCATTCGGCAAT
>DAONEP010000003.1:0-98395 GCA_035403165.1 Bacteroidales bacterium
GCGGGCGAGGTTGCGGGTGAGGTGGCAGGCCTGCCTGCCTTGCGCAAGGCTGTGGTAATGGGCAGGGTTTCAGCGTTTTGCGTTTTGCGTTTTGCGTTCTCTGTTTTGCGTTTTGCGTTTTGCGTTCTCTGTTTTGCGTTTTGCGTTTTGCGTTCTCTGTTTGGTCGTTGGCCTATAGCTTTAAGTCTCAGGGTTTCAATGTTTCAATGTTTCAGTGTTTCAGTCCTGCCTGCCTTGCGCAAGGCTGTGGGAGGGGGCAGGGTTTCAGAGTTCTGCGTTTTGTGTTCTGCGTTTTGTGATTCGTAATTGACATTCGTGGAATTCGTGGTTCGTTGTTCGTGGGCTGAATTTTAGAGTTTCAATGTTTCAATGTTTCAAAGTTTCAGACCTGCCTGCGCGGGCGAGGTTGCGGGTGAGGTGGCAGGCCTGCCTGCCTTGCGCAAGGCTGTGGGAAGGGGTAACGTTTTCCGTACTCCGTTCTCCCAGCCCCATGCCCTTTGCCTCTTCTCTTTCAGCCTGTGAATAAAATGGGTGAAAACTCGTTCGCGACCGATGTAAAAATTCGAACCTAATCTGTTATTTTTGTCCACAATGGATGATAGTGCAGAAATATATAATGAGGACAGCGTTAAATCGCTGAAATGGAACGAGCATATACGGCATCGTCCGGGAATGTATATCGGTAAATTAGGCGACGGTTCATCGCATGATGATGGTATTTATGTCCTGCTGAAAGAAATTATCGACAACTCCATTGATGAATACATGATGGGGTACGGACGTTCAATAGATGTTACCATTAAGGACCATCTGGTGACGGTTCGGGATTACGGCCGGGGCATTCCTCTCGGGAAACTGGTTGCCTGTGTTTCGCAGATAAATACCGGGGCAAAATACGATTCCAAAGTTTTTAAAAAAGCCGTCGGACTGAATGGCGTAGGTTCAAAAGCGGTGAATGCACTTTCGAGCCGCTTTACCGCCCAGAGCATCCGTGATGGACGTTGCAATTCGGCCGAGTTTCAGAAAGGGGACCTCGTTCATGAATCAGGCGAGGGAGCCAGTGACCTTCGAAATGGTACCATGATAACCTTTACCCCCGACGAAGGCCTTTTCGGGAACTATCATTATATACCGGAGTATGTGGAGCAAATGCTCTGGAATTATTGTTACCTCAATACCGGCCTGGTAATCAATTTTAATAACCAGCGTCTGCAGGCAAAAAACGGGCTTCTCGATATGCTGGAGAGGGCGATCAATGGCAATCCATTGTTGTTCCCCATCGTACACATCAAAGACGAGGATTTCGAATGTGCTTTTACGCATAGCAGCCGCCAGTCGGGAGAGGAATATTACTCATTTGTCAATGGCCAGCACACCACCCAGGGCGGGACGCACCTTGCTGCATTCCGTGAAGCGATTGTAAAGACGATCCGTGAATTTTACGGCAAAGATTTTGAACCCAGCGACATACGTTCATCCATCATTGCGGCCGTTAGCGTTAAAATAAACGAACCGGTATTTGAATCACAGACCAAAACCAAACTCGGTTCGCAGTACATGGAGCCGGGAGGCGTGACTATCAACAAATTTATCAACGACATCCTTAAAAAGAAACTCGATAACTACCTTCACATGAACAGCGATACGGCCGAAGCCTTGTATCGTAAAATCCTGCAGAACGAGAAAGAGCGCAAGGAGATGGCCAATATCAAAAAGCTGGCCAAAGAAAGCGTTAAAAAGGTAAGCCTTCACAATAAAAAATTAAGAGATTGCAGGGTTCACTATAATACGAATGATGAGCGCCGTCTGGAATCCACGCTGTTCATCACCGAAGGGGATTCGGCCAGCGGTTCCATCACCAAAAGCCGGGATGTGAATACCCAGGCAGTATTCAGTCTTAAAGGCAAGCCTTTGAATAGTTTTGGCATGACAAAGAAGGTTGTATACGAAAATGAGGAATTCAACCTGCTGCAATCGGCGTTAAATATAGAAGACGACCTTGAAAACCTCAGGTATAACTACATCGTGATTGCCACCGATGCCGACGTCGATGGAATGCATATCCGTTTATTACTGCTTACTTTCTTCCTTCAGTTTTTTCCGGACCTGGTAAAATCGGGCCATGTATATATTCTCCAGACGCCATTGTTCCGCGTCAGGAACAAGAAAAAAACCTTGTATTGTTATTCAGATGAAGAACGTTTGACGGCAATTGGCGAACTTGGCCCCAACCCGGAAATAACCCGTTTTAAAGGGCTGGGAGAAATATCGCCGGATGAGTTCAGCAATTTCATCGGTTCGAACATGCGTCTCGATCCTGTGATTCTGAAGCATTCTGGCGATATCCACAAGGTACTCGCATATTATATGGGAAAGAACACTCCCGAACGCCAGAAGTTCATCATCCGCAACCTTCGTACGGAGGACGAGATTGAGAAAGAAATGGTTGCTTAACGTCAGTTATTTCTGATCAACCGCCGATATATTCAGCCACGCTTCTCCCAGGTAATCTATTATATCACCCGCTATCAGCGCTTCACAGCCATTCTTTCCGGCTGCCACATCGCCGGCCAGCCCGTGAAGATACACGCCCAGCAGGCATGATTCCAACGTGGAGTAACCCTGAGCCGCTAAACCGGTGATGATGCCTGTCAGCACATCCCCGCTCCCGCCTGTAGCCATTCCAGGGTTTCCGGTCGGGTTGAAATAACATTTTCCATGAGGGGTACATGTCACGGTATGGGCTCCTTTTAAGACCACGTAACAGTTGTTCTTGGCCGAGAACCTTTGCAACAGATCCAGCCTCTCGAAACTGGTGACGATTTTACCGGCCAGCCGTTCAAATTCTTTGGGATGCGGCGTAAGGATTGTGCCTTGTGGAAGAAATCCCAGCCATGTTTTGTTTTCGGAAATAATATTTAAAGCATCAGCATCAAGGATTAAAGGCACATGACATTCCTGGATGAGCAGTTTCAGGGCGCTTTCTGTTTTGGGCGCTTTTCCGAGCCCTGGCCCGGCGCCGATTGCTGTATAATTTTCAAGATGGGGGAGGGTGGTAAATGCATCTTCCCACAGATCCGGCGAAACCATGGCTTCAGGCACGGCAGTCTGCATAATTTCGATCCCGCTACGCGGAATATGGACTGTTGCCAGGCCTGCTCCCGAACGCAGGCAGGCACGCGCTGAAAGCACAGCGGCCCCCATCTTTCCCAGGCTGCCTGTAACCAGCAAGGCGTGTCCGTACGACCCTTTGTGCGAAAATTTACGTCGGGGTCTTATGATCTGCCTTATATCGCCGGCAGTTATTAAAAAGCTGTTTGCAGGTTCGGAATCAATGTATCCGGGATGCAGTCCGATGTCGATCACCTCCCAGTCTCCTGCAAATTCATCACTCTCAGGAAACATGAAGGCCAGTTTGGGGAACTGGAGGCTCAGCGTATGATCGGCACGGATAATCGCTCCAGCCCCGGAATCGGAAATCTTGTCGGAAAACAATCCTGAAGGCATATCAATGGCTACCACGACAGCTTTGCTTTCGTTGATTTCGCGGATAATATCTTCCCATTTTCCGGTTATGGCTTTTGTAAGTCCCGATCCGAAGATAGCGTCAATCACCAGGTCGGTTGATTCAATTCCGGGCCTGTCGGCCAGCGATGCAATTTCGCCGCCGCTTTGCCTGTATCTTTCCAGATTAATCCTGTTGTCGGGGCTTGGTTCGGCTTCAGCATCAAAAACCACAACTACATCTACGCCATCACGCCATAACATGCGTCCCACGGCAAGGCCGTCGCCTCCGTTATTTCCTGGACCGCAATAAATCAGCACGCGCTTGGTTTCCTTATGAATGCGGCTAATAATCCGGTTGTAACAGGCGATAGCCGCCCTTTCCATCAGGTCGATGGAGGCAACGGGCTCATTGGCAATGGTATAGGCATCGGCTTTACGAACCTGTTCCGTAGAAAAAATCTTCAACATACTCCCGTTTTGAATATCCAAAAATACAAAATGCGAAAGCGATCAGGAAACAAATTCTGCCGGACAAAGCTGCATATTTCCCTCAACCCCTCTTTACACAGTTACATCCCGGTATAATTGCTTTATTAAACTTAACTTTGCCGCACAATTTAGCGTTATGCCATTATCGGTTAAGGAAATACTCGAAAAGGAATCCTATTCCGGAGAAAACCTGGTTATCCTTCTGGATGCCAATGAAGCGGATACGGAACTTATATTTCAGCATGCAGCCGAAATAAAAAGGCAATTTGTCGGTAACAAGGTGTTTTTTCGCGGGCTTATCGAATTTTCGAATATCTGTTCAAAGAACTGCTATTATTGCGGTATCAGACGCGGAAACAAGAAGCCGGAACGATATGTGGTCGCTGAGTCCGAAGTGCTCGATGCTGCCAGCTATGCCCTTGAAAATGGTTTCGGATCGATGGTGCTGCAGTCGGGCGAACGGACCGATAAAAAGTTTATCTCAACGGTTGAAACGCTTCTGAGAAAGATAAAATCCTTCTCAAACGGACGTCTGGGAATTACCCTGTCGATGGGGGAACAAACGGAAGAGACCTTCCGCCGCTGGTATGAAGCAGGGGCGCACCGTTATCTGTTGCGTATCGAAACCTCAAACCGTGAACTCTATTATAAGATTCATCCCAACGATGCCCGCCACGACTATGACCGCAGACTGGAAGCCCTGGATTTGCTAAGGAAAACAGGTTATAACGTCGGCTCCGGCGTAATGATCGGTTTGCCGTTTCAAACGACATCAGATTTGGCCGGCGACCTGATGTTTTTCAGGGAACACGATATAGATATGGCCGGCATGGGCCCTTACATCGAACATGTTGATACGCCCTTATACAAGTATAAGGACATCCTCTTGCCACAGCAAAAGCGTTTTGATCTCTCGATGAAGATGGTAGCCCTGTTGCGGATCATCATGAAAGATGTGAATATTGCCGCAACAACGGCCATGCAGACCCTCGATAAAGACGGACGTGTTAAGGCATTGAAAGCCGGAGCCAACATTATTATGCCTAACCTTACGCCGTTGAAGTACCGTGAAGATTACCTGCTGTATGAAAATAAGCCCGGGACTGCAGAGCAGGTTGCCGATTCCATTCTCAATCTCGAAAAACAGATTCATGCCGCAGGATGCGTTGTGGGCTATGGGGAATGGGGCGATTCGAAACACTTCTCAAGAAGGACTTCAACAGCAGGATGATTTTGAACAATTGAAAAGAATATCTCGCGGGCGTCAAATCCTATAGCATGCGTAAAAAACCACTTCCCTTACTCGAAAAAGTAACCATTGTTGATGCCGGCGCCGAAGGCAAAGCCATAGCCCGGGTCGACGACCTGGTCGTTTTTGTTCCCTTTGTTGTTCCCGGCGATGTTGTGGATATTCAGGTCATTCACAGGAAAAGGAATTTCATGGAAGGAAAAGTCACGGCTTTTCATTCCTATTCACCTGACCGGATAGAACCTTTTTGCAACCATTTCGGAATTTGCGGGGGATGCAAATGGCAGAACATGCCTTATCAGGAACAGTTAAAATACAAGCAAAAGCAGGTCGTTGATAATTTCAGCCGCATCGGCAGGTTTGAATTTCCCGAAGTGATGCCAATTCTTGCTTCTGAGCATACGCGTTTCTACCGCAATAAACTGGAGTACACCTTTACCGACCGTCGCTGGCTTACCGATGGCGATATGAAAATGGACCCGGAAGCCAGGCAGATGAAAGGGTTGGGGTTTCACCTGCCACAACTTTTCGACCGGATTCTGGATATTGACTATTGTTACCTGCAGCCGGAACCTTCGAACCGTATTAGGCTGGCGCTGAAAGAATTCGCCCTGGAAAAAAAATTCATATTCTATAATGCCCGTTCGCACAAGGGTTTTTTACGCAACATAGTGATCCGTAATACAACCATGGGCGGGCTGATGGTGATTGTGGTGTTTGGCCTTCCGGAATTTGATGATGAAATGAAATGCGTATTGGATTTCCTGGCTGAAAAATTCCCGGAGATCACCTCGCTGATGTATGTGCTGAACACCAAGAAAAACGATGTGATTACCGATCTGGAAGTTTTTCCTTATAAAGGCGACCCATTTCTTGTTGAAGAGATGCCTGACCCTCACGGCGGTTCCAATCTCAAATTCAAAATTGGGCCTGTTTCCTTTTACCAGACGAATCCTGTACAGGCTTTTCATCTTTATATAACAGCTTACGATTTCGCTGGTTTCAATGGTTCGGAACTGGTTTACGACCTATATTGCGGCACGGGGACCATCTCAAATTTTATCGCCAAATCGGTTAAAAAGGTAGTGGGTATTGAATATGTTCCGTCGGCAATTGACGACGCCCGCGAAAATTCTGTTTTCAACGGCATTGATAATACTTCATTCTATGCCGGCGATCTGGCGAAAATGCTGAATGATGAATTTGTTGCTGCAAACGGGAAACCGGATGTAGTGATAACCGATCCCCCGCGTTCGGGCATGCACCCAAAAGTTATTGACCAGCTTCTTGCTATTGAAGCCCCGAGAATCGTATATGTGAGTTGCAATCCTGCCACCCAGGCCCGCGATATTGTCTTATTGAATGAAAAATACAAGGTTGAGGCAGTTCAACCTGTTGATATGTTTCCCCATACCCATCATGTTGAGAATGTTACCCTGCTTAGAATCAGGGAGTGAACAGGGCATGCCGGCGTATCTCTCCGGCCAGCGCTTCTGTATTCGAAACAGGCACCCTGACCACCATGTGGGCTTGCCTGTAAAATACTTCGCGTTGTGACAGGTGCTGCGTGATAAAATCAAGCAGGATTTCGTCCTTCTTCAGGTGCAGCAAAGGCCGCTTCCGGATGGAAACGGCAAGCCGTTGTTCCAGTTCCGCAGGGAGCATTTCGAGATATACCGTGATTCCGTGTTTCAGCATCTGATCCATGTTGTCGAAAAAACAGGGAGTGCCGCCGCCGGTAGAAATAACCCTGTCATCAGAAGTCATGTATTCATGGAGAAGATTCTGTTCAATCCTGCGAAAACTGGCTTCACCATATTTCAGAAAAAAATCGGCAATAGTGATCCTGTACCTGGCTTCGAAATCTTCGTCGAGGTCAATAAATGGAATATTCAGCAATTCCGAAAGGGATTTTCCCAGCGTGGTCTTGCCGCAACCCATGTATCCGATCAGAAAAACTCTCATGGTGCAAAGGTAAGGCATCGTTCCGGAGTTTGGAGGCTGAAATTTCCGGCCTGCAGTTTGCCCGGGGGAGAGACGATGAGTTGTTCCGGCGGCCGGTTTCGGTCAGGCAGATATAACTTCAAAGCCTGTTCTGCAAACTAACCTTTCCTTTTCCTAACTTCGCATCATGTCTGAAAATCCGCGCGAGATACTTAAAAAATACTGGGGCTATGATGCTTTCCGGCCTATGCAGGAGGAAATTGTAGCTTCGGTTCTCGAAGGAAAAGATACCCTTGCCCTGTTGCCTACCGGGGGAGGAAAATCTGTTTGCTTCCAGGTTCCGGTTATGTGCCGCGAGGGTATTTGCATCGTGGTGACGCCTTTGGTCGCCCTGATGATTGACCAGGTTGAACATCTGCGCGCCCGCAACATACCGGCTGTTGCTGTCCATTCCGGGCTAAGCCGGCACGAAATTGATATTGCTTTTGATCAATGCGTGCAGGGGAATGTCAAATTTCTGTATGTTTCTCCCGAAAGGCTCATTACCAGGAAGTTTTCAGAGGTCGCCCGTTTTTTAAACGTAAACCTGATTGCGGTGGATGAGGCCCATTGCATTTCGCAGTGGGGTTACGATTTCAGGCCTCCGTATCTGCGCATTGCCGAAATAAGACCGTATTTTCCCGATGCGCCGGTACTCGCGCTAACGGCAACGGCTGTGCCTGTTGTTGTGAAAGATATCCAGCAAAAGCTCCTTTTTAAGAAGCCGAATGTTCTTCAGAAATCATTTTCCCGGCCAAATCTTGCCTATGTTGTCGCCTGCAATGAGGATAAATTCGGGAAGCTGCTGAAGGTATGCAGTTCACTCAAAGGTCCGGGAATTGTATATGTGCGAAACCGAAGGCTGACCAAAGAAATATCGGAATATCTGCAGGCTAACAACATCTCATCAACCTTCTATCATGCAGGGCTTGATACGGCGACCCGTAACCGGCGTCAGCAGGCATGGATGAAGGAAGAACAAAGGGTAATCGTGGCTACCAATGCTTTCGGTATGGGGATTGATAAGCCCAATGTGCGTTTTGTTGCCCATTTTGACCTTCCCGATACGCTGGAAGCCTATTTTCAGGAAGCAGGCAGAGCCGGACGCGACGGAAAAAAATCGTATGCTGTTCTTATTTATAATCAGGCTGATATCCTCGATGCCCGTCATATGTTCGAAATGGCGTGGCCGGAACCGGACCTCATCCGTAAAGTGTATCAGTCGGTCGGCAATTACTTCCAGGTTGCTGTAGGCAGCGGACGGGATATGGTCTTTGACTTCGATCTTAATGATTTTTCGAGCACCTATAAATTCAAACCACTGATCGTGTATTCAGCCTTGAAGATACTCGAGCGCGAAGGGCTGATTTCAGTTGACGATGCGTTCGAAAATGCTTCCAGGGTAATTTTCCTGGCAGGAAAGGAAGACCTGTATCGTTTCCAGGTTGAGCATGAGGAGTTCGATAAGCTTATCAAGATTATCCTGCGTTCGTTCTCAGGGGTGTTTTCCGGTTTTGTGCCGCTTAGCGAACCGGATATAGCCCGAAAACTGAACCTGCAAACGAAAGATATCTCCGACCGGCTGGTAAAACTGCATCAGTTGCGCATACTCGAATACATACCCCAGCGTAAGGGAACCCAGTTGGTTTTTACCTGCGAACGGTTGGCGCCCGACGATATTGGCTTTTCGAATGAGATATATTTCAACCGCAAAAAAGAAGCCCGGCAGCGCCTCGAAAAAGTCATCCGCTATATTTCATCGCCTTTAGCCTGCCGAAGCCAGGCATTACTGGAATATTTCGGGGAGAAGAACGCGCCCCGCTGCGGCATTTGCGATACCTGTATTGAACGGGTTAAAGCGGAAATCTCTTCTGAAGAATACCGGAAAATTGAAACAGAGATTCTGAAAGTGATCCGGGATGGTGCCTGTAACCTTAAGCAAGTGGTATCCCTGGTTAAAGGGATAAAGGAAGAAAAAATACTGAAAGTGATCCGGCTGATGGCCGACAACCAGGTCATAAATGCCGATGAGCTCGGGAATTACACACTCCGTGATTGATTTCAACGAATGAGAATTGGAAACAGCCTCTTGTAATTAACTATAATTTTGCTCCATGATACTTCCGCGTGACTTTTACACCCGTGAGGATGTTGTCGGGATTGCCCGCGAATTGCTGGGAAAGAAACTTTGTACCACTATCGGCGGTGAAACAGCTTATGCCCTCATTTCGGAAACCGAGGCCTATGAAGGCGTCACCGATAAAGCTTCCCATGCATACGGCGGGCGGCGCACTGCCCGGACTGAAATCATGTACAGGCAGGGCGGAACGGCTTATGTTTACCTCTGTTATGGCATCCATTCCTTGTTCAATATCGTTACCAACCAATCCGGTATTCCCCATGCCGTGCTCATAAGGGGAATTATACCTGAAGACAATAATCTGGCTTTAGAGAAGCGTTCAGGGATGCAGATCTCCGAAAAAGCAGGAACAGGTCCCGGAAATGTTTCCAGGTTGCTGAGAATTCATTACAGGCATACCGGCCTGGACTTGTGTATACCGGAATATCAGCGCGAAGACGGTGATGTTATCTGGCTTGAAGATGCCGGGATTGTGATCCCTGATAAGGATATAATCGTTACAACACGTGTAGGGATTGATTATGCCGGCGAGGATGCGTTGTTGCCGTACAGGTTTATCTGGAAGAGGCGATAGGATAGAGGCAGAAGAAAAATCCCCCAAGTTGATTATATCACAGATGTTTTTGCAGTTACCGGAACCGCTATAAGCAAAAGAGGCCGCCTTCATAAAGGTGGCCTCTTTTGCTTTCAGTCAAACACAGTTATTTGACCGATTTTACCAGGTCGGCGCCGGCTTTGAATTTTACAACTTTCTTAGCGGCAATTTTAATTTCTTTTCCGGTCTGGGGATTGCGTCCTTTGCGGGCAGCGCGTTTTGCTACCGAGAAAGAGCCAAATCCAACCAATGCAACCCTGTCACCTTTTTTCAGGGCTTTGTTTGTTGCAGCGAGGAAAGCATCCAATGCCCTTTTAGCATCGGCTTTGGTCATACCGGCTTCGCCGGCCATTGCTTCGATTAATTCTGCTTTGTTCATTTTTCAGAGGTTTTAGTTGATGTTTAAATTGGTAAAAACCTTTTAGTATTAACAAAGATATATTAAAATCAACCGATTTCGACATTTTGTGGTCTGAACCCCTTGAAAATGTTGATAAAATGACAAGTTTGTTAATAAATGCCCTTTATTTTAAACGCTTTAAGGCTGCCGACCGTTGTTTTATACTGTAAAATCGACTGTTTTCCAGCTTTCGTCAATCCTGAACCCCCGCAGCAATTCATCGGTCTTCATCCGTTTTTTACCTTCCAACTGGAGATCGTCCAGATATAACCATGCATCTTTGCAGGCAACCTTTAAAACCTTCACTGAGTCGGTATGGAGTGTTCCGGGGATCGGCAGGTCATCGGTTGGCTCGATATGGGCGCCGAATATTTTAATGATCCGGCGTTTGCCTTCGGGCGATTCCAGAATGGTGAAGGCTCCGGGAACAGGTGAAAGTCCACGGATGAGATTGCGGATTTTTTCAGCGGTAGCATTCCAATCTATGCGGCAATGTTCTTTAAAAATTTTCGGAGCTGATTGGTGATCCCCGGCCTGAACCATCTGTATATCCTGTCCTACCGGTTTGATGCTTCCATTCCGGATACCCTCAATAGTCTTCACAACCAGGCCGCCACTGGCATTCATAAGCCTATCGTGCAGGTCGCCGGCAGTGTCATCGGGAAATACCGGAAACTTCTGGCGCATCAGGATATCACCGGTATCAATTTCGTGTTTCAGCATGAAGGTCGTCAGTCCGGTTTCGGTTTCGCCGTTGATGATGGCCCAGTTGATAGGTGCAGCGCCGCGGTACAGGGGCAGGAGGGAGGCATGGAGGTTGAAAGTGCCGAGTTCAGGCATCTGCCATACTACTTCCGGGAGCATACGAAAAGCGACCACAATCTGGAGCGTGGCATGGAAGGATTTTAGCTTTCCAATAAATTCCGGGTCCCTGAGGCTGATAGGTTGCAAAACGGGAAGATTGTGCAGCAGGGCAAACTCTTTGACCGGGGACTGATGAATGTGTAACCCCCGCCCGGATGGTTTGTCGGGTGACGTTACAACGGCAGCAACATGGAAGCCATGATCCAGTATAGCCTTCAGGGGAGCCACGGCAAACAGCGGCGTACCCATATATATGATGCTGATTTGTTTCTCCATGGTTTCAGATTTGCTAAAATAAAAAATACCTGAATGTAAATCCAGGTATTTTCCGAAAAAGTTAATCAGCAGTTATTTCTTTGTCTGCGATGAAGCCCGTTCTATGTACTTTTCAATATCGCGCGCTTCATTACTACGATAATAATCAGTCTTTATCCTGTTGTACAATTCAACGGCTTTGTCAAATTTACCCAGATCTTCATACGTCCAGGCAGCGCGCATCAGGTAAAGCGGCGTTGTCAGGTCATTGTCCTTGTTGTTGGCAGCTTTCAGGTAATAATCCAGGGCTTTTTCCCTTTCTCCAAGTTCGGTATATGCATCGCCTATTCCGCCAAGAGCCATAGAACCAACAAACTCATCGCTGCTTTTAAATTTCTTAAGATATGTGATGGCCTCTAAAAAATTCCCTTGCTTAAGGTAAATAATTCCGACATAATATTTCGACAGGTTAGCAGCCTTGGTCATGCCAAAATCATCAATAATATCAAGGAAACCGGGATTGTTCCCGTCTCCGTTGAGGGCTTTGTTGAGCGAATCCTGTTCAAAATATCTCTGAGCCTGAAACATCTGAGCCTGTGATTCTTTTTCACGGGGGATAAGGTAAAGGTTCCTGAATGCAAAAACAGCCAGTGCAACAGCGATAACCGATACGATTACTATCGTTATTACCTTCTGGTTCTTCTCAATAAACAGTTCCGTTTTAGTCAGGGCGTCTTCTACTACGTGAATTTTATCCTCGGTAGCATCTGTCTTTTTAGCCATATTTCTTAATTTTGAGGCGCAAAAGTAGCCTTTTTTTTCGAATCCGGAAAACGTCATTCGTTTTTTTACCAACACTTTCCATCCGATTTTTAACAATAACCCCGATGCAAATACTCCAAAATATATCTTCAGCCAAATCCAGGTCCCGGTTTTTGATTGGTATCACCTCATTTTTACTGGTTTTAACACTTTCTTTACCCGCTTATGCCGGTTGGATCCTGACGGGCAGGTATATTGATACTGATGGCCGGGTGTTGCCGCAACGCTTTTTCATCGAGCATAATAAGTTCAAATACGAAATGCATGATTTTATCTACATTTTCGATTTTAATAATCAAAGCCTGATTTTGATTGATATCAGCAGGCTGACATACTGCAAAACCACACTGGATGCTTACCTCGCATATAAACGGGATTTGATGACGCAAAGGCTCACCGAACTGATGAAAAGCATTCCGGAAGGTGAACGCAGCGCTTATCGGGAGGAATACATGCATAAAGTTGCTGACGCGGGGAAAATCCCCCCCCCAACGACCGATTCAGTCACTATCTCCGATACCAAAATTGATTTCAGGATGATGAACTACGATACCGATAAATATACCGTTTCGCTCAATGGCTTGCGTGTGGAAGATGTATGGATTGCGCCGGCGCTGAAAATGAATGATGATTTTTCATGGGATCGCTATTTCGATTTCATGGCAGCCTTATCGCTGCGCGAAGGCGACCTGAATCTGATGACCTCAGAGATTTACCGCAAACTGCTTTCGACCGGTTATCCCCTCCGGAGGATCATGTATACGTCAATCGGGAATAACGAATGGCAGGTTAATAAACTTGAGGAGAAGAATATTCCGGATTACGAATTTTACACACCCGATAAGTGTAAATCGGTGACTTTGCAGCAATGGTTTGCAAAGACAGCAGAAAAGACTACCCGGTATGACGATTATGAATAGCCGGGAAATGGATTACGAAATCAAGAAACGGCTGGCTGAATATTTTTCGGGTTTTATGACGCCTGAACGAAACAGCCTGTTCAACAGGATTATTGCCGACCGTACCCGTTACATCACCGTTGTTTTGGAGGATATTTATCAGCCTCACAATGCAAGCGCCGTCCTGCGGACCTGCGATTGTTTCGGCATACAGGATGTGCATATCATCGAAAACCGCTATGAATATAACCTGAATCCGGAAGTTGCACTCGGGTCGTCGAACTGGCTTTCGATGCGCCGTTATAATTCAGGGCAGAACAATACCGCCGAATGTATTGGCGCTTTGAAAAAAAACGGGTACAGGGTTATCGCTACAACACCCCATACCAAAGATACCATCCTGACCGATTTTGATGTCAGCGCAGGACGTTTTGCCCTGGTTTTCGGCACCGAAAAGGAAGGATTGTCGGAACTGGCCATGAGCCTTGCCGACGAATTTGTCAGGATACCGATGTACGGTTTTACCGAAAGCTTCAATATTTCGGTTTCGGCAGCGCTTAGTTTGTTTCATCTTTCTGAAAAAATGCGGCAATCCGGATTACCCTGGAAACTGACAGATGAGGAAATGCTGGACGTAAAGCTGGATTGGATGCGTTATTCAATAAAGAACAGCGATTTTGTAGAGCGGAAATTTTTTGAATTATTGGAAAAATCTTAAACTGGATGATTTTATTCAGCTATTTTCTTACTTTTACGAATCTGATAATAAATTCATAATATTATGGGAAAAGGAGATAAAAAATCACGCCGTGGTAAAATCCATATCGGGTCATTCGGCAGACGCAGGCGTCCTGGCAAAACTGTCTTTACGAAACCTGAGCAGGCAGCCCCTGCAGTAGAAAAAGTGGATAAGATTAAGAAGGCTGCTCCTGTTGAAGAAATTGTACAACCGGCTGCAGCCGTTCCCGAAATCGTCGAGAAACCGGTAAAAGTAAAAGCCAAAAAGGCTGAAGCTGCTGATCCTGCTGCTGAAAAGAAAACGGTGAAAAAAGCTCCCAGGAAAGCCAAAGAAACTCCTGCCGAAAGCGTGGAATAACAGACTAATGCCCTGTCAGGCCTAAGGGCCGGGGAATCTGTATTTATGAAAAACCGGGTATCCCGGTTTTTTTATTTTTTGTATTCTGAAATGAGCTTTTTGAAAATTCTGCCTCTTTCTTCGAAATTTTTGAACATGTCGTAACTGGCGGCAGCAGGCGATAAAAGGCAAATGGAATCCCTGGCGGTTACCCTGAAAGCAATTTCAACTACTTCGTTAAAATCGCGGGCCAGGTATAATGATTTACCGGGGAGGTGCGTTTCTTCAAACTCATTTTTCATCCTGGCGCCAGCCTCCCCGATAAAAATGAGGTTATTAACGTTTGAGGCGGCGAGGAAAGGATATAAAACCCCATAATCGATTCCGCGATCGAAGCCGCCGAGAATTAAAGTGTCGACTTGTTGAAGTGTTTTCACGGCAGCGATGCTTGCTTCGGGAATAGTGGCGATGGAGTCGTTGTAAAATTCAATCCCTCCGAATTTCCCGACATATTCAATGCGGTGTTCAAGCCCGCTGAAAGTTCGTACCGCCTTGCTGATCGATGGTTCATCAATCCCTGCCAGGAAGCAGGATGCAGCAGCCGCCATGATATTCAGCAGGTTATGCTGCCCTTTCAACAAGTGTCCTGCTCTGTCGTCAAAAACAGTTTGTTCTTCTCCGTTCAGGTCTAATATCACCTTGCTGTCACGGTAAAAGATGCCGGTATTCCGGTTTTTGGAATTTGTAAAAGGGATGGCCAGGTGTTTACACCCTTTGCAGGCGGCCAGGTGTTTAACGATCAGATCGTTATCGCTGTTGTAAAGAAAAAAATCACCTGTTTCCTGATATCTCCCGATGTTGAATTTGGCCTGCTGGTAATCCTCATAACCGTTATAATGATCGAGGTGTTCCTGAAAGATATTCAGCAGAACCGAAATGTGGGGCGATCGCGTCAGGTATTCAAGCTGGTGCGAGGATAATTCCATCACTACAATGGTATCCGGCGTAATCTGTTCCGCCATATCAAGCGGGGGAATGCCGATGTTTCCCACGAAAACGGTTCGCCGTCCGCCTGACTTAAGTATATGGTGAACAAGGCTCGACGTGGTGCTTTTCCCTTTGGTCCCGGTAATGCCAATAACCTGGCGACCGAAAAGCCTGAGAAAAACGTCGGTTTGTGAAGTTATTTTTTTCCGGTCAAGGTTATCGGGCAACTGGGCAGTAGGGATGCCCGGAGTTTTGAAGATTATATCGAAGGATTGCAGATTTTCAAGATAGTTGTCGCCGGTGAGGATTTCTGCCTTATCGTCGTTTATTATTTCAGGATCAGCAGCCACGTTCATGTTGCAGTCGGCTATTGTCAATGGATGCAGCGGCATGATCCGGCGCAGGAAATGATAAGTGGACCTGCCTTCGCGGCCAAATCCTGCGATAATAATCTTACGGCCTTCCAGCCTGTTTCTCACCAATTCTTGCATGCTAAACGTTGTTCGAGGATCTGAATAAAACCGGGCAAGAGGAAATGTTCATCGTTAAAGTGTTTCAGGAGCGTTTCCGGGCCGAAGTTCAGGTATTCATTATATTTTAAGGAGTTGCTGTAATAATCAGGCAGTACCGGCCATCTCCCTTTCTGGTATTTGCGGATAAAGAGCATCAGCGCTACGTTAACTTCGTCAATCGTGCCGACACATTCGAACGGCTTCACTTCGTCGATTCCGGTGAGTTGTTTCAGAAAACCGATAAGGGAAGGATCTTCATAAAGGTTTTTCCCGAAAATGTGAATCAGTTCATCCAGGGGAATAAAAGGGCTGAGGATGATCCATGCGAACAGGCATTTTGCGCAGTGTCCGCACCAAATATCGGTTTTACTGCCCACGTTACAACTTTTAAAAACCGGGTAATAGCGGACGTGGTCAGCAAAAAGCCCTGCAATCTGAAGTTCATTCAGAGGCCGGAGGTAACTGAAATAATTGAATTCAGGCGAAAGATAGGTTTTTACATACTCTCTGAAATCTTTCTCAAATTCGTACGATTTGGAGTATTGATGATTAATGCTGCTTCCTGCAACCGTTGTTTCGTTGGCGCTCGATTCGTTACTTAAGGCAATATGCCTGATACCGCTCAGCCATGACACCAGCAGCGAATAGAATGCAAGCATGGCCGAAAAGGGGGTGTGCCCGTTCAGGAATCCTGCCTGGTTGAGGCGAATCAGTTCCGGGTCGATAGTCCGGTTTGCCTCAATGATTTCGTGCCGTCCGAACTTGGCCGTAAAGGCAGTTTCGAGCGTTGCGCCCCGCGGGTTAAGGATAAAAGGATGAATATTGAAATCATTACGCAGCATCTCCAGTGTTACCACCGAATCTTTACCGCCGCCTACAGGTACGATCACCGAATCGGAAAGTTCTGTTTCGAAAGTCTCCGTTTCAGGCCCTTCCGTCTCCAGTTTCATGAAATCGTCCTGGGTGCAGTTGATCCCATTGGTATAGAAAAATTCGCCCAAGCCGTTGAAATAAACCTTTTTCCACCATTTCACCTGCCGGCTGTCGAGCGTATGTCCTTTAATGATGACACGTTCCGGGCAGGCAGCTTTCCAGTAACTGACCAGTTCTATCATTCCGATGTGAAATAGGAGGGAGTGAAGGACCTGAGAAGAAAGCAGTGCAGCGTTAAAAGGCTGTTTATAAAATTTTCGGGGAGGAATGCTCAGGGTTGGGTGAAACGAATGCGAACCGGAGAGGCTGAAATCGTAAATTACCTTCAGGCTACCATCCTGTATGGATGCATCGAATCCTTTGTACTCGAAATAAGGGTACTGTGAGCGAAATTGTTCAAATTTTTGTTGGCCGGAAGTTTTCTTTGCCATCGGGTTATATTCAGGCAACGGTTCTTTGGAATCATCATTCGTTGCCGTGCCCAAATTTACTATTTTACCTTTATATAAATGCCGTCACGGCGAATATTGACATTCCTGATCCCGGGTTTATTTTTCGTAAATTTGCATCATAGAAAAATAGTTATGTCATCCGCCATGTTGGAACCGTCCGGGGGAAAATTACTGATCAGCGAACCATCGTTGAGCGACGGCTTTTTTGCCAGGTCGGTCGTGTTGCTGGTTGATCATAATGCCGAAGGCTCCTTTGGCTTTGTGGTCAATAAGCCTTCCGGCGCGAAGCTTAATGAAATTACCCCGGAATTCGGATCTTCAGATTTAAAGGTTTACCTGGGCGGGCCGGTGATGATGGATAACCTGTATTACCTTCACACCCGCGGCGGAGATATTGAAGGCAGCATTCCCGTAATACCGGGCCTTTGGTGGGGCGGAGAACTGGAAATTGTGAAGGAATTCATGCGAACCGGCAGGCTGAAACCTGTCGAGATACGGTTTTATATCGGCTATTCAGGCTGGAGCCCGAAACAACTGGACCGCGAAATCTCAGAACATGCATGGATCGTCCATCCGGCAGATCTGAAGCATATCTGGACACGATCGCCGGATACGCTGTGGAAAAAGCTGGTTCTCTCCCTGGGCAAGGACTATGCCATGTGGATCAATCACCCTGCCGATCCCGCTTTTAATTAAACGCTTGTCAGCCAAGCAACATTTTTAAGGTATCGACGAAATGCAAAGCCAGTGATGGCTTGAGTGCGATTGTAAAAACGAATCCGAAAACGGCTCCCCAGAAATGCACGTCGTGCCCGATGTTATCCACATTTTTTTTCGCCATATACCAGGAGTAAACCAGGTAGAGTAACCCGAAGATCACTGCCGGAATACCGAACGGTATCATGAAAATATAGATTTTATTGAGGGGATCGAAGATGATGCTGGCGAAGACAACTGCCGAGATAGCACCCGAAGCGCCGACCGCCGTATAAGTGTAATCGTCCTTATGCTTTGCGTAAGCCGGTGTGGTTGAAAATACAATGCCGCCGGCATAGAGCAGAAAATAGTAAAACTGACCTTTCAGCCCCCAGATCATTCCGTAGTATACCTCAACAGCCCTGCCGAATGAATATAAAACCAGCATATTGATAAGCAGGTGTACCCAATCGGCATGAACAAGGGCATAGGAGAGAAAGCGATACCCGTTGCGGAATTGCCGGATGTCGTATGGATTGAAAGCCATGCGGCGATATAGCCCTTGGTTGCTGAAGGCCAGGATAGAAACCAGTATGGTGATAACGAGGATAAAGAGCGTAACCGGCATGAACTATCGGGGGATTTTAGTGTAGTCGATTTCCGATCCCAGGATGCTGTGGGGAATAAGATAAACCGCAAGAACACCGGCTGCTGCAATTACAGGCCATAAACGGCTGGCGCTGTCTTTTTTTAGTTTGAGAGCCGCAAATACCCATAATAAAACCATTAAAACTGTTTTGTTGTCGGTAAGGTCATGCCCCACAGGCCAGCCGGTCCAGAAGGCTCCGAAAGCATACTTCTGCACAATGGGTCCAAAGATGAGGCCTCCGATTACAAGGAAAAGCAGGGTGACAAGGGAATAATGGAATGTTTCGCGTCCGTGAATCATTGCTTCGATGGCTGTCCGGGTACTGAAAAGTAATCCCAGGAACATGAAAATGATATGCGGAACCAGGATGCCTCGGGGTACATGCCCTTTGAACCTCATCACAACAGGCTCACCGTCTTTTCCGGCCAGCCTTACCTTCTCCCGTCCACTGGTCAATTCGATGTCATACATCATTTTTCCTGCCGAAGGCTGCCGGGGCATCATGAAAACGAGTTTGCTGCCGTCCCTTGTCAGGGAAGCATTGCTCCATTCATCATTGCTTTTAAAGCGTTTGTACCGGATTGTTCCCTGAACAGTTGTATCCGGGATTTTGAGGCTTATCTCCGCATCCTTGTCATTTTCAGCGGTGCGGATCAGTTTGTATCTGAACGGATGGTTATTAATGAAGGTCTTGCCCCGAACTTCATAGGTCGGGCCTGTCCGTTTCTGGTACTCTCCAACCGCAAAAGTAAAAAAAATGGCAAAAATCCACCATAAAGCTGTCTTAGTCATACGCCGAAAGTGTTGTGTGTCAAAGGTATTCAGGCCTCAGGATCACCGATGAGGTATGCAAGATTACAAATATTTGATTTATTATCCAAAAGCGAGCTTATCGCAATGCCGGTCATGAAGCAATTTAAACATTGTTTTTCCGTTAGACCAATGACAGAACCGTCACCAGCAATTGAACTAATTTGTAATACTCTCCGGCGATCTATGAATCATGTAACTTGTAAGTCATCGTTATTATCAGCATTGTTGTTGCTGCCTCTTTTGCTGCCCTTTCGCGGATTATCGCAGGAAATGTTGGGAATTATCAACAGCAACGATGCAGGCGTGGCTTCCGTTCTTATCAATCCGGCCGCCACTGTCACTTCCAGGTATTACCTTGATATTAACCTGCTGACACTCGGCGTTTTTGCCGAAAATAACTATATATACCTTAAAGACAGCGAGTACAGGTTCTCAAGGTTTTTAGAAAAGAACCCGGAATATCCGGTTCATGGTGAAAACGATCAATCAACCTACGATTATTATAATACCAGGGACAAACAGGCTTATGCCAATTTGCGGGTGATGGGGCCTTCAGCCATGCTTGTCCTCGACCGTCATGCTTTTGGCTTCACAACCGGCTTCAGGACAGTGGGCTCTTTTAATAGACTGCCCTATGATGTGGCCAAATTCCTGTATGATGATTTTGATTTTAAACCCCAACAGGATATAAACTATGTCCATCCCGGGTATTTCGACGGGCATATCTTATCATGGGCCGAAATCGGAGGCAATTACTCCTATATATTTAAACGTGACGGCTTTAACCAGTGGTCGGCAGGGGTAAACCTGCGTTACCTGGCAGGTTATGCAGGTGCCTATTCCGCTATCGATTATTTCGATTACATAGTATATGATGAGGATACCTTACAGGTAAACAGGGCCGATGGCAAAGCCGGGATTTCGCTGCCTCTTGACTATGAAACCAACGATGTCGTGAGACGGCCTTTATTCAGGGGAAGAGGGGCAGGAATGGATTTCGGGGTTGTTTTCGAACGCAAGACTAAAGGATATCAGAACTGGGACCGGTTGTCCTTATGCACGCAACAATATAATCCGTATGTATACAGGATCGGATTATCCATCCTGGATGTGGGCCGCATCCGCTTCAATAAAAATACCTATTACATGGAGATGGAAAAGGCTTCCACTTTCTGGGCCGGGATCAGCTCCCTGGATTATACTACGGTTAATAACTATGTAGGAGAAATAAGCTACCATTTCCTCGGTGACTCCTCAGCACTGATAAAAGGGAACCAAATAACAATAGGCCTGCCGACGGCCCTGAGCCTTCAGGCTGACTATAATTTCAGGCCCAACTGGTATGTGAACGGAACGGTAGTTGTTCCTGTAAAGGTGTTTAAAAATTCGGTTTCCCGTGAATCGCTGATAGCCATAACACCCCGTTTCGAGAATGAAAAATTCGGGATTAGCCTTCCGGTTTCTTTGTTTAACTACTATAAGCCCAGGGTGGGAATTGCTTTCCGCTATAAAGGCTTCTTTATCGGCAGTGAAAAACCGTCGGGATTTTTTCATTTTTCCGACTTTACCGGACTTGATTTCTATACGGGAATTAAAATTTCGTTTGCAAAGGGCGATTGCCGTCGTAAGGCTCAATCTGAATGCGGCGACCAGCAGTATTTAAAATATAAGAACAAGGATAAGGGAAAACCTAAAATGGGGTTAGGCATCACCCAATAGTTTTAACATCCAGCGCATCGCGCAGGGCATTGCCCAGCAGCATGAAAGCCAGTACCATGAGCATGATGGCGATCCCCGGCAGGATGGCCAGATAAGCGTAGTCGAGGATGATATAGGCATAGTTTTCCCTGATCATGGTTCCCCACGAAGGCATCGGAGGCTGTACGCCGATGCCGAGGAAGCTGAGCCCAGATTCGAGCAGGATGGCGGAAGCGAAGTTAGCGGCCGAAATAACAATCACCGGAGCCATGGCATTGGGCAATATATGCCGGAATATGATCCTGAAATTACTGAACCCCAGCGCTTTTCCTGCTTCCACGAATTCCTTTTCACGTAAACTCATAAATTGTCCGCGTACCACCCGGGCAACTTCCACCCACATGGTCAGGCCTACGGCAATGAAAACCTGCCAGAAGCCTTTACCGAGGGTAAAAGTGATCACAATGACCAGCAACAGGGTCGGTACCGACCATATAACGTTGATAATCCACATAATAACCGCATCGACGGCGCCCGCGAAATATCCGGCTATCGCTCCCATGAAAATGCCGATCAGCAGTGAAATGAGCACCGAAATGCACCCGACTGACAGACTCACACGCGCGCCGATCATGAGCTGGCTCAATACATCACGGCCAAAACGGTCGGTGCCGAGGAGGAAGGTTTTCGATTTCAGGTTTTTCTCCAGTATCTCATTTTTCAGATCTCCGGCCTTTACAACCACGACGGCTTTCTCAGGCGTAGTGAATCGAAACGAACCGGTTTCCCGGTCATAGACCGGTTTCCCGTAAAGTGCATATACTACGTCGGCGAGGCTGAATACGGATTGAACACCGGCAACGCCTTCACCTTCATATTCTCTCACAATGATCGTGCTGTCCGTCATCCGGTAAGCAGTGACCGGTACGGCGGTATAGTCTGACTTACGCCCGGATATCATGGTGCTGAAGATGTTGTGTTTTACCGCATCTTCGTTTTTCCTTACGTACAGCATCTGAACCCTGAATCCCGGTTTTTTGGTGGTCAGGGCGAGGTTCTGTTCATTCGAAAAAGGAGTTTTATCGGGCGTGATAAGATATCCAAGCAGGGCGATCAGGCAGGAAATAATGATTAGAATCATGGATGCAACGGCAAGACGGTTTTTCATCAGCCTCCGCCATGCCAGATTACTCAGTGATCCTGTTGCCTGATATCGTTGCTTCAAAAACAATGGCTGTCCCTTTTATGTTTCCGGGTCACTGGTTAAAAAGAGCGGTCGCCGCCGAGCAGGCTGCCGAGGATGTTGCCGCCGACGCCGGATACGCCGCTTGACTGTTCCCTGTGGCCATGAGAAGCGGCTGTTATGCGGTCGGCGAGGCGCGATAGAGGCAGGCTTTGCAAGTAAACTTTGCCGGGGCCCGATAAGGTTGCCAGAAATAGTCCTTCGCCCCCGAAAAGAGCGTTTGTGAAGCCACCGATAAACTGAATATCGTAATTTACAGTGGGCGCAAAAGCGACCAGGCAGCCTGTGTCCACGCGCAGCCTTTCGCCGGCAGCCAGATTGCGTTCGATGATGCAGCCGCCGGCATGTACAAAAGCCAGGCCGTCGCCCGTAAGCCGCTGCAGGATGAAGCCTTCGCCCCCGAACAGGCCCGCGCCTATTTTACGGGTAAAAGCAACGTCAATGTCAATTCCCCTGGCAGCACAGAGGAAAGAATCCTTCTGGCAAAGGAAAGTCCCGCCAAGTTCACTCAGGCTGAGAGGGATGATCTTGCCGGGATACGGCGCGCCAAATGTTACGTGTCTCTTGATTGAAGCTCCATTGTAAAAGGTGGTGATGAAGAAACTTTCGCCGGTGATCATCCGCTTGAATCCCTTGAATATCCCGCCTCCGGTTCCCGTGTCCATTTGGATGCCATCTTCCATGAACATCATGGCGCCTGCTTCGGCGCGTACGCCTTCGCCTGGATCGAGTTCCACAGAAACGATCTGCATGTCGTCGCCGTATATGGCGTAATCTATCACGTCTGTCATATCCTGTTTTTTAATGCAAAACTACCTGAAAAGCTTTAAATCCATACATGAATCCCGGGTTTTCCGCTTTTATTTCTCTGATTAAATGGCAGCGGGGTGGTTTCAAACAAAAAATTACACCGGGAGGTAGTACTTATTAAGATTCTTTTTACTTTTGCACCTCTTTACACGGTGATTGTAGCTCAGTTGGTTAGAGCGTCAGATTGTGGATCTGAAAGTCGCGGGTTCGAGTCCCGTCTTTCACCCTGGAGAAACTAAAGCAGTTTACCCGATGGTTGACTGCTTTTTTTATGCGGTTCAACGTGCTTTTCCCGTCATTTTTCCATCGCCAGGACTTTCATCTCTTTCGGCATCTTTTCGATGGCATACCTTAATGCGGTGCGCGGCATTACCGCCTTGTTCCGGACCACATATTCAAAAACTTCCTGCTGATGTGCGTCAGCGGCGGCTTTGAGCATCCAGCCATAGCCTTTCTGAACCAGGTCGTCTTTGTCCCGGAGCAAAATGCCGGCAATCTCAAAGATATCCTCCAGGAATTTACCCTTACGGGCCGGAATGATCAGCGAAACGGCAGCGGCGCGCCGCATCCACCGGTTGTCCGATACGGCAAAGGTTTTCAGCTTACCTAAATACTCCGGGTACATTTCGAGGAATTCTCCGACGGTGTGGTTGCACAGCGTATCGCAGGAAGCCCAGTTGCTAACATAGTTGCTGATCCATCTTTCGAATATGCTGAAATCTTCAGGCTCATATTCTTTATGAATGTAATATGACCAGTTGCAGGCAATGAACGACTCTTCGAGATATCCTGATTGCCACAGGCTTTCGCATAGATCAAAAATTTCGGCTTTCGAACGGAAACTGCTGCGGTTAAAATTTTGCTTGCCGATTTTCTGCACCGTCGGAACTTTTACGCCATAGAAATTTATCTTTTCCCTGAAAAAATGCTGACTGGTTGCGAGCGTCTTTTCATCGATGCTGTTTCTGAGTTCTTCCCTGATTTTCCCCAATATGTTTTCCATAACTATTATTGATGTTTGCAAATTTTTGTCAGATCTCCGGATTCAGGAAGTCCCCATCGATGATTAGAAGCCTGACGCCGTCTTTTGTCTTTGACCGGTGGGAACTCATATTGTCGTAAACAACATATGTCATGCCTTTTGAGAGGACGAATGCCTGGCCGTCCTCCATCTCGCTGACGAATTCGCCTTCAAGGCAATGCACGATATGGCCCTTTTTACACCAGTGATCGGCCAGGTATCCCGGGGAATATTCGACGATCCGGATCCTTAATCCCTGAAATTGCATGGTTTGCCAATGAGTGAATCCGGTGGTGCCTTCGTGCCTGATTTTCATGATCTGATCCCAGTTGATGACCCGGAACGGGATGATTTTATCTGTTTTGTTCATGATAATGGGTAGTTATTGAGTGTTATAACAGGACTTTTAATGACACTTTGAATTTGCTTTTTTACCTTAATATTTTTCATGACTAAAATTAATCGTTTTTCAACGTAAACCGGGGTTGAATTTTGGGGAGTATTATATCAGATTTATAAAATTCAGTTGTTCGGTTTTTCGAACGTTTTCAAAGCGTGAATATTAGTCTCGGGTCTTCAATCTGTGACAGATTTAAAAATGTATGCTTCGTCATATTCAATTCCAAAATCTTGAAGGATTTTGGTATATTCTTCAATAAAGGTTTTTTTCTTATGGTGAAGTACCTGGTTTTCAATATAGGTGGCAACGACAGGGATCTGGGACTTAGAGTAAGAAAATGCCCCATATCCTTCCTGCCAGGAAAATTTCCCGGCAACAAATTTGGTTTCGTTAATCCAAAGAGAAGAGTCGCCTTTAATATCGCGCATTAGATCGGACAATGATTGAGTCGGACGCATACCAAAAAGCACATGAATATGGTCGGGCATACCGTTTATTGCTAATAATTTATGCCCATGATTTTGAATAATGCCGGTGATATATTGGTAAAGGCGTTGTTCCCATGTTTTTGAAATAAGGGAACGCCGGTTTTGTACGGCAAAAACGGTATGGATATGGATTTGGGTGTATGTATTAGGCATATGCTTTTATTTTAAGGTAATTATTTGTATCGTGCCGTTAGGCACGAAAGGATGGAAGAACGATGCGTTCACAGAAGAATCTTCCGCCCCGGAAGGGGCGGAACAACCTCTCGCTGCATTTCTTTTTACCGATGTTTTGCCCCTGACGGGGCAATATCCGTTGGTTTTCATTTTGCGCTGTTTTCTATTATGGTTATCTGCTCACACGTTCATTAAATTTTATAGGTGTTCGCGAATCAGGATTGCTTCACAATCCTGATATCTTCTTCGATCAAACTGTAAAGTTCGTAAAACAATTTGTCGATTTGGGATTCGAAAGCGGTAGAATGCGTGCCGTTAGGCACGAAAGGATGGTAGAACGATGCGTTCACAGACGTATCTCCCGCCCCGGATGGGGCGGAACAACCTCTCGCCATTTTTCTTTTTACTGATGTTTTGCCCCTGACGGGGCAAAGCCTGTTGGTTTTCATTTTGCGCTGTTTTCTATTATGGTTATCGCTCACACGTTCATTAAATTTTATAGGTGTTCGCGAATCAGGATTGCTTCACAATCCTGATATCTTCTTCGATCAAAATGTAAAGTTCGTAAAACAATATGTCGATTTGGGATTCGGTGGGCGATTGCCTTCGTGCCGTCAGGCACGAAAGTTTGGTAGAACGATGCATTCACAGACGAATCTCCCGCCCCGGATGGGGCGGAACAGCCTGTCGCTATATTTCTTTTTTACCGATGTTTTGCCCCTGACGGGGCAAAGCCTGTTGGTTTTCATTTTGCGCTGTTTTCTATTATGGTTATCGCTCACACGTTCATTAAATTTTATAGGTGTTCGCGAATCAGGATTGCTTCACAATCCTGATATCTTCTTCGATCAAAATGTAAAGTTCGTAAAACAATATGTCGATTTGGGATTCGGTGGGCGATTGCCTTCGTGCCGTCAGGCACGAAAGTTTGGTAGAAAGATGCATTCACAGAAGAATCTCCCGCCCCGGCTGGGGCGGAACAACCTCTCGCCATTTTTCTTTTTACCGATGTTTTGCCCCTGATGGGGCAATTCCCGTTTGTCTTTATTTTACAGCGTTTTCTAATCTGTTTTCCGTTCAAATTCATTCTTTTAGGTGTTCGGGAATTGTATTTGCTACACAATCCTGATTTCTTCTTTGGTCAAACCGTAAAGCTGGTAAACCAATAGGCTGGTTGTGGATTCGAGGGCGGTTGAATGTGTGCCGTTAGGCACGAAAGGATGGCAGAACGATGCATTCACAGAAGAATCTCCCGCCCCGGATGGGGCGGAACAACCTGCCACTATATTTCTTATTACCGATGTATTGCCCCTGACGGGGCAATGCCCGTCGGTTTTCATTTTATGCTGTTTTTTTAGTTTTATAGTATTGTTCCTCCCCGCCCCCCAGCTTTATATCCCGTTCACCGGGAGGCCTGTATATCAGCATAAACTAAAATAGGAGATAAATCTTTCTGATTTAGATATATCTTTAAAAAGTTATAAACAGATTGTGAAATATTAGGTATTTCCGGATTTTTTCCAACTGTGATAAACGGAAATTTTCATTCCGGCAGATTCTCCGCCATCCGCCTTCCCCGGCTGCCTCTTAAGGGATGACAACAAAATTGGTTTAGAGTAGCCTAAGCTTTTTATATGCCCTTCTCCGTCCATCTTCCCGTCACCGAAGGCTTCTCCAGCGCTTTCTTCAGCATATCGAGGAAAATGCTCCGTGAGACCAGTTCCCCGCCGAGGCTTTCGAGGTGGTTGGTATATACCTGGGCGTCGATAAATTCAAACTCCATTGCTTTCAATTTTTCGAGCAGGAAGAACAGTGCTACTTTCGAAGCATTGGTCATCCGGTGGAACATCGATTCACCGTAGAATGCCCTGCCCATAGCCACACCATATAGGCCGCCCACCAATTGCCCGTTGTGCCAGGCCTCCGCCGAATGGGCATATCCGGCTTTGTGCAGGCGTATGTAAGCGGTTTTCATCTCATGCGTTATCCATGTCCCTTCCTGCATGACACGCGGCGTTGAAGAGCATTGCTCAATTACTTCCGCAAAACAGGTATCGTATGTGATGGTGAAGAGGCTTTGTTTTAGCGTTTGTTTCAGGCTGTGCGAAACGATCATCTTATTGGGGAAAAGGACCATCCTGGGATCGGGCGACCACCACAGTACCGGCATTCCTTCCTCGTACCAGGGGAAAATGCCTTTTGAATATGCCAGTTTCAGCCGTTCCACGCTCAGGTCGCCGCCTACGGCCAGCAGTCCTGAATCGTCGGCATCCTCGGGGTCAGGAAAAGTAAGCGCGCTATGATATACTTTAAAAGGCATTGGAGGATTATTCAATACTTATTTCATCGCAAAACAGCCAGGCTTTTTCCCCATGTCCGGGATGCCAGGCGGGCAGTGTGCCTATATTCCGGGCAATTACCCTGATATACCGGGCTTTGGTGTCCACCGGCAGGCTGATCTCCCTGATTTCTTCCTGGTCGGAGGATGACTGCCCGGTTTTTACCGAGCCCAGCGTTGTAAAACTTTTCCCGTCGGCGGAGGCCTCAAAGATAACTTCTTCCGGAAAAAAAATCCACGAATGGGTTGATTCCAGGAAACCGGCCGATATTTTAGTGATTGTTCTGATTTCTTTCAAATCGATAGTGGCATGAAGGTCGGTGCCGTTGAAGCCACTCCAGCGGCCGTCGCCAAAGTCATGGCTCCCATGGGCGCCATCGGTGAGTCCGAGAGGCCCGCCGCCGGCGTACCGGCCGTCAGGAGCATTGGCAAGCGTGATGCCATGTTTTGCCTTGAAATAGCAAGCCGTTTGGGTAAAACTTCGCTTCCCGTCCCGGCTGATACCAATAAAACGGATTGTTGTTGTTTCCCTGATGGAAAATGGCCCGATATATTTTTCAGCATTTTCGTCCGGCGAGGAACCGTCAAGCTTATAATAAATGTCCGTCCCTTCATCATCGGCAACCAGCGAGACTTTTAATGAGTCGGTAAAAGCCGCGGATTGAGGACAGGCTTTTACTTCAGGGAGATGCCTGTACAGACCGAATTCGGCAATAGTCGGGTTCAGCCGCGATTCGTCAATATACAGCCTCACCCGGTCGGTTTCTACGGCCGGGAAACAGAGCAACCTCTTGTAGCCAACGGTAGTGCCAGAGGTAACAGTTTCCCATTTTTCATTAACCAAGGCGTCGAGGTGGAATTTTTCGATGCGCTGTCCGGTACGGATGTTCTCAGCTAGCATCAGCACATCGAACTTTTCTTCTTTGGGTAAACAAAACTCTATCGCCGCTTTTGATGATCCTTCTGTAGTCCAGTGCGTGGTATTGTCTGCATCAAGCATCAATGCTGCAAGTTGCAGGTTCCCGCCTTCAACGATATTGATCTTTGTATTCCCGGCCAGGTTTGTTTTGAAAATCTCATCCAGCGCCCTGCGCCATTCGCGAAGTGTTTTGATATCGTTTTCATGGATCAGGCCGCGGTCATCGGGCGGAATATTCAGCAATAAGACCGAATTCCTTCCCACTGAGCTGAAGTAGATATCCAGCAGCTTTTCAGGCGATTTAACCCTGTCGTTCTCACTTTCGTGCCAAAACCAGCCAGGGCGGATCGAGACATCCACCTCCGAAGGGTACCATATCAGCGTTTTGGCGGCAGCGATTTTTTCACGGCTTCCCAGGTCGGCATTGGTCATATCGCCTGCGGGGACAAATCCATCGTTCGAAGCCTGTTGCTGCGAGTTTGCGGCTATGGCTTCCTGATCGGCCGTTTCAAGCGGCACAACACTCCATTCTGTTTCTCTCCCGTAACCGCTTTCGGTGCCTACCCAGCGGATGTCGGGGCCCATGATAGCAATCACGGCATGAGGCTGTAATTTTCGGATGAGTTTATAATACGATTCCCAGTCATAAACCTGTCGTTTGCCGTTGGGTCCTTCGCCACAGGCGCCGTCGAACCACACTTCGTCGATACGGCCATAGTTTGTCAGCAACTCGGTGAGTTGGTCCCGGAAATGCTGGTTGTATTCTTCGGTGCCGTATGTTTTTTCATGACGGTCCCACGGCGAAAGATAAACGCCGAATTTCAGTCCCTGCTTATGGCATTCGTCCGACACTTCTTTCACTATATCGCCTTTGCCATCGCGCCAGGGGCTTGCGGCAACGCTATGCGCCGTGTATCGGCTGGGCCACAGGCAGAATCCGTCATGATGTTTGGCGGTAATGATCACGCATTTCAATCCGGCTTCCCGGCAGGTCTGAACCCACTGTTTTGCATCAAATTGCACCGGGTTGAACTTTTTGGGGTCTTCGGTGCCGAGTCCCCATTCCTGGTTATAAAATGTGTTCACTGTGAAATGCAGGAATGCCGTCATTTCCATCTCCTGCCAGTCGAGCTGACGCTGTGAGGGGGTGACCCTCGAAGCCAGGGCGACAACTTGTTCCGGTGTGCTTCCCGGAGGAACAACAACGAAGTTGTTTCCGATACCCGATTCCTGGGCTTTAAGGTTAAAGCCCGTGACCAGCAGCAAAAGCAAGAGCGGCAGTTTGATATTCATCGTTGAATAAAGTCAGGGTGATTATTGTTTTATATCGTCCAGAATCCGGATGAGAAGGTTGCAGGCATATATAATTTCATTTTCGGTAATGATGAGCGGCGGAGCGATACGGATAGAACAGGCATTGAACAGGAACCAGTCGGTGATAAGCCCTGCTTTGATACATTGTTGTACTGTTTCCTCTGCCGCTTTTTCAGAATGAAGTTCAACGGCGATCATAAGTCCGGAACTTCGGTAGTCCTTCACGGCAGGATGGCCGGCCAGCATTTTCCTGAAAAGGGCGCTTTTGGCTTCAACCTGTTCTGCAAGTTTCTCATTGATAATCACTTCGAGATTGGCAAGCGCTGCTGCACAACACACCGGGTGGCCTCCGAAAGTGGTGATGTGACCGAGTGCTGGATTGCGGCTCAGGGTCTGCATGATTTTCATGGATGAGATAAAAGCGCCAATAGGCATTCCGCCGCCAAGGCCTTTTGCCAGGACCAGGATATCGGGAACTATGCCGTATTTTTCAAAGGCGAACATGTTGCCGGTACGGCCGAAGCCGGTCTGGACTTCATCAAAGATCAGAAGCGCACCTGTTTCGTTGCACCTGTTTCGTAAGGCTTTGACATATTCAGGTGTTACGGAAATGACGCCGGCTTCTCCCTGAACGGGTTCAATGATCACGCCGGCAGTGTTTCCGGTAATGACTTCCAGTTCATCAGCACGGTTGAAAGTTATATGCTTAATTCCCGGCAACAGGGGATAGAAGGGTACTTTCAGATCATCATTCCCCATCACGCTGAGGCTGCCTTGCGTACTTCCATGATAGGCATTGTGAAAAGCAACGATTTCGCCCCTGCCGGTGAACCGTTTGGCGAGTTTCAGCGCGCCTTCCACCGCTTCGGACCCGCTGTTGACGAGATAGGTATTTGATAGGGAAGGAGGAAGAATGGATGCGAGTTTTGCCGCCAGTTTTACTTGTGGGGCTTCGATGCATTCCCCGTAGACTTCGAGGTGCAAATACCGATCAAGTTGCGTACGAATGGCCTTCAGCACTTCAGGATGGCGATGGCCGGTATTGCTGACGGAGGTGCCGGCAATCAGGTCAAGGTACTTTTTCCCGTCGGCGCCTGTTAACCAGATACCTTCGGCATGCTCTATTTCAAGGGCCAGTGGCGCTTCGCTCGTCTGTGCAAGAAAACTGTAGAATAATTCCCTGTTGGATAGCATGTGTTTCATTTTACAGTGTTCAAAGATAGTAACTGTCAGGATAGGTTCGAGAGTTTGAGGTCACGAGAGTATGAGATCACGAGAATTTGAGAATTTGAGAATTTGAGAATTTGAAAATGTGAAATTGTGAAGATGTGAAAATTTGGGAAGTTCCAGTATACGGGATCTTTTAGCTGCTGGCTTTTACTGTTAGTTTTTAGCTTTTGCCCTATGTTGAACGCATTTTTCAATCTCTTTAGGCCATTTACTTTTGACCTTTACCCTGCCGTCTTACCCCCACCCGCCCCAGGCAGGTAAACTTTTGACCTTTGACTTTTGACCTTTGACTATTAGCTTTTAGCCCTTCCATTCTCCCAAAATCTTGCGCAAGGCAGGTAAACTTTAGCTTTTGGCTTTTACCATTTTCGTTTTCCCTTCTCCCTTCTCCCTATGACCTTTGCACTTTGCCTTTTGACCTTAAATTGAGCAGCCTGCAGGATGCAGGGTATCCCATTTATTATATTCTGAATGCCAGATTATAATGGCTTGCCTGTCATTTCGGGATTGTTTTTTTTCTGCTAAACTTTTTCCTCAGACTATACTATTTTTCAGGTAGTGGCCGTTTGGTTTTTGCATTCGGGAATATAATTGTGTATTATTGTAACCTCGTTTGAATCATGAAAGATAAAGTAGTTATTATTACCGGCGCATCATCCGGGATCGGCAAAGCCCTGGCTTACGAATTCAGCCGCCACGGGTCTATAGTTGTTATTGCAGCGCGAAATATTGAACAACTTCACATCATTGAAAATTCCATAAGGCAACAGGGAGGAACAGCTCTTGCCGTTCAATGCGACGTGAGCAGTGAAAAAGACTGTCATAACCTGGTAACTAAAACAGTTGAGGCTTTCGGACGGATAGATGTTCTTATCAACAACGCCGGCATCAGCATGAGGGCGCTTTTTCAGGATGTGGAGCTGGATGTGCTGAGGAGGCTGATGGACGTGAATTTCTGGGGCACAGTATATTGTACCAAATTTGCCCTTCCTTACCTGCTTCATACGCATGGATCAGTGGTGGGGATCATTTCCATTGCCGGGCATATCGGCTTGCCGGCCCGGACAGGCTATTCAGCGTCCAAGTTTGCCATCCACGGCTTCCTGAAAACTCTCAGGGTTGAAAACCTGAAGACAGGATTGCATGTGCTGATCGCCGCCCCGGGATTTACCGCTTCAAACATACGCATGACAGCACTCACGGCTTCAGGGAAAATGCAGGGGGAAACGCCACGTAATGAATCGAAGATGATGAGTGCCGAAAAAGTCGCTTCAAAAATATACCGGGCTGTTCTGCACCGCAGACGCAGCCTCATCCTTACAATGATTGAAGGAAAACTGACAGTATTCTTCTCAAAATGGTTGCCGGGACTTGTTGAAAGATCATCCTTCAGGCGAATGGCAAGAGAACCCAACTCTCCTCTGCAAAAAGAGGAAGTGAACCATAGGGCAGAATAGCAAAGGGTAACAGATATTACCTTCTTTCCTGGCATGGAATTTCAGGGGACAGGGATGAAGTTTGTGAATGAATTGTGGATAAAAAGGAGTGACAGATGATGCGGTTGTGTAGAGGCTGAAGTAAACCGGCAAATGGCAAAGGGAAGAGGTGAAAAATGAAAGTGAGAAATCCCGGGTCACGCCGTATACAATGAAGGCATAAGAGGATCTGATCACGCTGCCAACTGACTATCAATGAATAACAGAATATGGTACACCAATAGCGAAATTCAATACTTGAAAAGAAGAAATCAGAAACCAAAGAAGGATCATTATGAGAACAGAAATCAGGATTAAAGAAGGATTGGAAGGGTTGAAATTTAAAAGCTCGACCGAAGATATCAGAAAATTGTATGGCGAACCGGGTGATGTAGAGGAACTCGACAACCCATGTGACGGGACGGTGGAAAGCATTGTGTGGAATTATCCTGACCTGGGACTGAATTTCTTTTTCGATGCAACGGTAGATGTGCCGGTATTATGTACCATTGAATCAGATAACCTTGATACAACGCTCTTCGGAAAGAAGATTTTCGCAATGAAGCAGCAGGAAATCGTCCAATTAATGCTGGATAACGGCTTTATGGATATGGAAGATGATGAGGAAACCTGGGGAGAACTGCGCGTTTCGTTCGACGACGCACAGACTGACTTTTACTTCCTGGAGGAGCAACTGACGCTGGTGAGCTGGAGCTGCTTCTGAGAATAACCAGGATACTGCGCCTCCGCTTTTTTTGGCCTGCCTTGTAATAACAGGGAAGTCCCGGATGTCTGGACGATAAAAATAATATTGTGGAACCAAAATATAAAAACCAATGTTATGAAAAATCGTATGTTCATCCTGATGCTGTTATCATCCCTGACAGCCTATGCACAATTCCCGGCTCCGACCGACTTTTCCTTCGGCTATAGCTATATCATGATTGACCAGGGAGGGTATTGTGAAGGGAACTGGGTGTCGGGCCCTGCTTATTGTTCTGATTTTTCGTGGACGGCACCGGATACAACCTCAACAGAGGCTCATCTGGAATATTATAACCTTTATTATTATCAATATTACCCCAGTGGGATGAGTGATTCCACTATAATTCTGACTTCTTTGTCCAGTACCTTTGTGGAGCTGCAAGTTGGTATTTTAGGGGCAATATGGGTAACTGCCGTCTATTCCGGTCCCGACGGCGAATCAGAGCCGTCGAATGTGATAATCAATGAAAGCCTCCCGATTTCGGTAGAAGAGAATCCAAAGGCGGATGATATGATTGTGTTTTATGATAAGGTGAATCACGAATTAATCATAAGAGGTAAAAGTGATATTTCCGGAATCAGTTTAGTAGATGCCCGTGGCCGTAAAATTATGACCCATGCTTTGCAAAAGGATAGAATTAATCTTGAAGGCATTCCCGGAGGGGTTTATATTGTTGAAATGATTCTTGGGAATCATGAAGTAATAAGAAAAAAAATTGTTAAATAACAGCCTTTTTTTACAACTTTGTTAAAGACCTATTCAGAAACTGCTTTTTACTATGGACATAACTCCCATGCCTCCAACCACCGGTGCTTATTTTAAAGCGCAGAAAATCATGTTTTTTGCTCTTATTACCGGATTGGTTTTCTTTTTCATCGCGGCTCTGCTGCTGAGGCAGACCGGTTCGTTTCCCGATGACTTTCCATACAGGAACTGGTTACTTGTGTTTATCATCGTCTTTGCCCCGCTTTGTATTGCGGGTGGTGTTTTGATATTCAACAGGCGGCTTACGGCAATTCGTGAGATGAGCAGCCTGGCAGAAAAACTCAGTGCATACAGGGAAGCCATAATTATCAGATATACAACAATGGAAGCGCCATCATTTTTTGCTATTATAGCATACCTTCTTACAGGTAGTATAATTTTCCCGGGGATAGGCCTTGCCCTTATTGCCTGGTTCTTTATGATGAAGCCTTCGATTGATAAAATTGCAGAAGACCTTGCGCTGAATCCTGAAGAGAAAATGAAACTGGAGAACCCGGATTCGGCTATCTGACCGGATTGCGTGAAGGAATACGGAAAGCTGTTTCGGGATTGTTTAGCCCCTTCGGGGCAAAAATGTTTTCTGCATAGTGTAATGAAATTGATGCCCTTCGGGCATCCGGGGTACTAACATACCAGGGTGCATTCTGTTCCCGCTTTCCTGCATGCCGCAGCAATTGCCTGGCCGGCGCTTCTGAAGTAATCGTCGGTCAGCTTGCTCTCCAGCCCGTATTTTCGGTAGATCCAGTCGGCATAATGGTAATTCATGCGGTCGGCGAGGAGATAGTCGACCTTTCCGGGGAGAATACCGGCCAGCGCCTCAGCGCCTGGCAGCATCGGGGCTATCATGGCATAAGTCCTGATACCGGAACGGTGCAGTTCTTCCAACGCCCTTAACCTTTCCGGAATTGGCGGCGCTGAAGGTTCAAATATTTTTCTGATTTCATCGTCACCCGTTGTGATAGACAGGCCTGCTTCCAAATTTTCAAACCTTTTTAAAATATCCATATCTCTGAGAACCAGCGGTGATCGTGTCTGGATTACAACCGGCCAACCGGTTTCGGCCAGTATTTCCAGGCATTGGCGCGTTAGTCCATATCGCTCTTCCAAAGGCTGATAGGGATCACATAGACCGCTTACCCATACTTTCCCGCGTTTCTTCTTCCTGATTTCAGCTTTCAGAAGGTCGGCGGCGTTGACCCTTATGTCGACAAACTGTCCCCATGGTTCTTCATGTCCCGTGAACTTCTTTATAAAGCGGGCATAACAGTAAGAGCAGGCATGCTGGCATCCGACATACGGATTGATCACATAGTCGTATATTTTGGATGCCGAGAGAATGGTTTTCGATTTTATATCCTTTACGATCATGTAACGGGTTTTATCGCTTGGGGTTCTCTGTTTTGCACGGAATCAGTGGATGGTCAGGGATGCAGAGATTGAGCATATTGGCAGCTTTGAGTAGCGGAGAGGGTTTTACGGATCAAATTTTCAGGTTTTCAGGCTCATTTATTAACGGGAAATAAAATTTCCATAAACGGTTTTCACCAGACAGTTAATCTCCGGTTTCCGGGCTGTAGTGCTTTTGCATCCTCTTATAGAGGGGGTGGTGGCTAAGGATTTCCTCGCGCAGGTATTCCCGGTTCAGGTGGGTATAGATTTCGGTAGTGATGATGGATGCATGTCCCAGCATTTCCTGAACAGCCCGCAGGTCGGCGCCGCCTTCTACCAGGTGTGTGGCAAAGGAATGCCGCAAGGTGTGCGGACTGACATTCTTCCTGATACCTGCCATTTCGACCAGCTCCTTTATGATGGTGAAAACCATTACCCGAGTCAGTTTTGCCCCCCGGTTGTTGAGGAACAGATGGTCTTCGAAGCCTTTTCTGATCGTCTGATGGACCCGGCATGTCTGTAAATACAGCGTGATTTGGTCAAGGGCTTTCTTTCCGATGGGTACAAGCCTTTCCTTATCTCCTTTGCCGGTAACGCGGATATACCCTTCGTTGAAATAGATATTACTGATCTTCAGGTTGATGAGTTCGGAGACGCGCAAACCGCAACCATACAGCGTTTCGATGATGGCGCGGTTGCGTTCACCCTGGGGCTTCGACCGGTCGATGGCATCGATGATCTTTTCAATATCCTTTACTGAAAGCACATCCGGCAGTTTGCGGGCGATTTTCGGCAAATCGAGCAGTTCCGTAGGATTTTGATCGGAAAGATTTTCAAGCAGAAGGTATTTATAGAATGCCCGCAGTCCAGAAATGATGCGCATTTGCGAACGGGCGTTCATGTTGTTTACGTTCAGCCATTTGACAAAATCCTGCAATTCGTCAATCGTGATGGCGGAGGGGTTTTTAGAAATGCCGGAATCTTCAAGGTAAACCGTGAATTTGTCGATATCATGAAGGTAGGCTTCCACCGAATTCGGCGAGAGCGATTTTTCAAGCTTCAGGAAAGCAGCAAATCCGTTTTTAAATGAGTCCCACATAATGGGCTCAAAGGTAGGTTATTGCCGGATAAGTTTCCCCGTTATAATGTCTCCGGATTTTGGGATCCATCGGAAATAGTAACAGCCCGGTGCGATTTTATAAATATTGAGGATTTCGGTTTGACTTTGTTGCCGCTGTTCCAAAATGACCCTGCCTGTGTTATCAATAAGCTGAAAAACAGCAGGTAATTGATTTGTTGCAGGTGCAGCAATCGTCAAATAGTCATTTGCAGGATTAGGGAATAGTTTAATGCTCAAATCATCTCTGCGTTCTTTCATTCCGACCTCCATTAAGGAATCACAGGCAAGCGGAGAACCCCAGATGACATCTCCTTTTTTGAAATATTTCAGGTCACGGTATTCTTTGCCCCAATATGTCGGATCGTCACAATGATAATAGGGACCGCCAAGACCTTTAAAGTATAAGGTTTGATAATTGCAAAATCCATCAAAAGTAACAGGCCATAGGCAACCATTTCCATCATCCGACCACATCATCAGATAATCAAAAGCCTTGTAAGGAATACCTTCAGGGCAGTATTGTGAATTACCTGACATTCCGGTAAAAGGATATGTCCACCAGCCAGATTCAGGTATCATCACAGGTTCCAGCGGTTCCGTATCGAATTGAGGTGTATAAGAGGGCGAAACTGTCTGATCAAGAGTATCTTTTAAATAAGAGTAATCTTCTACTCCATTATTGTTTTTATGGTAGGTTAGGGAACAATATTCAAACGTGTAAAGGACAGAGTCACCAGAAGGATAATCATAACGGCTGAGGTAGCGTGAAACAATGGCTGTTGAATATGTATATGTCCCGCCATAATTGTAATTCTCGGAATATCCTGCTACATGTAATTCATCACCCGGCTGAAAGTCAAATATATCCAATGTTTTAGGAACCTGGTAGCCGGCGTTGGGATTAGTTTTTCCGATAAAAGAGTAAAACTTAGGGGAGTAGCTTAATTCATCGAACTTCGGCAACCTGAGCAAACCATAATTCATTCCCAGCATGAGGGACTCCCCGTTTATCGGGTTTGCAACAATCTGACCTGAAGTATCTTTGCAGTTTAACACGATCACTTTGACATAATCGGCCAGTTCGGGGAAATCAACCAGTTCAATATGATCTACTGTTGCTTCAATATATTGCAGGCCATTATGATAATTGTAAAAACGCCATGATTCTCCGATTCCAGCCTGGGAATAAATTGTGTAAACATCATTTGAGTCGGAAGGGGAGAACGGATAAAAAATAAACTGAGTTTTGCCATCCGGATATTCAATTATTTCGTCTCCAAGCCAGGACGCACCGTTTGTAGTCCAGCAACCGTAATCTGTTTGCCTGATCTGCCTCATGGCAAAGTAACTGGTTTCAGTACCGGAAATAGCCACAGAATCAATTCTCGCTGAAATAATCTGCATGGATGTTGAATCGTAATAATAATACGTTGCATCCGTTTTCACAGCTTGGTAATACTGGGCTGAAGTATTTAAGGAGAAGAAGAAAAAACAGAAGAGAGCGGCATTAGCTGCAAAATAAATTCTTATTTTCATGGCCTAAAAATTAAATATTAATTTGAAAAGAAATTCAAAGATAGTCAAAAGCCAAAATAATTATTCTGCAAAGCCCGAATTTTTATTTTTCATGAAGTTAGATTTATTCAAAAGAAATTTCTAATTTTGCACCCCTGAAAATAAAAAAGCTGACGACCAATGGCTAAGAAAAGCAAAGAAGCGCGCGTACAGGTCATTCTTGAATGTACCGAGCACAAAACCAGCGGAATGCCGGGCACTTCGCGTTATATTACCGTGAAGAACAAGAAAAATACCCCCGAGCGTCTTGAACTCAAGAAATACAATCCGATCCTCAAAAAAGTTACCGTTCACCGCGAAATTAAATAATTGATACCATGGCAAAGAAAGTTGTTGCAACCCTTCGTACCTCTTCCGGTAAGGACTTCGCAAAGGTGATCCGGATGGTAAGATCGCCCAAAACCGGCGCTTACACGTTTAAAGAAACCATCGTAGCCAACGAACTTGTTAAAGATTTCCTGGCAAAGAAATAATCGTGGATTTCACGGTTCCGGCGAAGCTTTTTCCTTTGGGAGAAAGCTTTTTCCGTTTCTGAAGGATTATTTACTTTTACATCCTTTAATCATCGATCAACAACCTGCTGAATAGTATTCTTTTCCTCATCAGCAGGATCGTTTCAATGAAACCAATTCCTGAATATGGGCATATTTTCGTTTTTTACCCGGGAAAACAAGGAAACGCTGAACAAGGGCCTTGAAAAAACCCGGACCAGCGTGTTCTCACGACTTTCGAAAGCACTTGTCGGAAAATCCAAAGTTGATGATGAGGTGCTTGATAACCTGGAGGAAATCCTGGTTACTTCAGATGTAGGTGTAGAAACCACCCTGAAGATCATCGACAGGATACAGCAGCGCGTTTCTCACGATAAATACCTTGGCACCGATGAATTGAACAGCATCCTGCGCCAGGAAATAGCAGCCTTGCTGGCCGAAAATGATAACAATAACTTCGAGGGTTTTGATTTTCCCAAGCGTGAAACTCCTTTTGTGATCCTGGTTGTGGGAGTGAACGGTGTAGGAAAGACTACCACCATTGGTAAACTGGCGTATAATTTTCGCAAAGCAGGCAAATCGGTGCTGCTGGGAGCTGCCGATACTTTCAGGGCTGCCGCTGTTGACCAACTCGCCATTTGGGGCGAAAGAGCCGGCGTGCCCGTCATTAAGCAGGCAATGGGCGCCGATCCTGCCGCTGTCGCTTTCGATACCGTAAAAGCCGCCGTGAACCGTAACAGCGATGTAGTGATCATTGATACCGCCGGACGGCTTCATAATAAAATCGGGCTGATGAACGAACTCGGGAAAATACGCAGCGTAATGCAGAAAGTGTTGCCCGATGCCCCGCACGAAGTGTTGCTCGTCCTCGATGCTTCGACCGGGCAAAACGCCATCGAACAGGCAAAACAGTTTACAGCCGTCACTGATGTTTCGGCGCTGGCCCTCACCAAACTCGACGGCACAGCTAAAGGTGGCGTCGTAATCGGCATCAGCGACCAGTTCAAAATTCCGGTCCGCTATATCGGGCTTGGTGAGAAGATGGAAGACCTGCAGGTTTTCAATAAAGACGAATTCGTTGATTCGCTGTTCGCATAAGATTTTAACAGGCAACCAAAACCGGAGCCTTGTGGCTGTCAAATGAAGACCGGCAACATCCGGTTCCCGGTTCAACCTTTAAACATTCATAATCTTTTCTCCCCCTATGAAACCGCACACTATCCGCGTTGTAACCCTGGGCTGTGCTAAAAATACCGTCGACAGCGAAAAACTGATGGCCCAACTGAATGCGAATAACATCCGCGTGATTGCCGACGGCGACAAGGGGCGAGCCGATACGGTGATCATCAACACCTGCGGGTTCATCAACGATGCCAAAGAAGAATCGGTGGATACCATCCTGGAATTTATTGAAGCCAAAAAACAGGGTAAGATTAAGGATGTATTCGTGATGGGATGCCTGTCGGAGAGGTTTAAAGGCCCATTGCAGGCTGAAATCCCTGAAGTGGACGAATATTTCGGCGTCAACGATCTTGGATCGGTAGTCAGGAGGGTAGGCGCCGAGTACCGCCGAACGTTGCTGGGCGAGCGTCTGCTTACCACGCCTAAGCATTATGCCTATTTGAAAATAGCCGAAGGCTGTAACCGCCGTTGTTCTTTCTGCGCCATTCCAAACATACGGGGGCGGCATATTTCACGTCCCATTCCTGAAATCCTTGAAGAAGCAAGACTGCTGGCAGCCAAAGGTGTTAAAGAGTTACTGCTCATTTCACAGGACCTGACCTACTATGGCATCGATACTCACCAGAAGCAATTGTTGCCCGAACTGGTAGAACAACTTTCCGACCTGAAACTATTCTCTTGGATCAGGCTCCATTATCTTTTCCCCGCAACTTTTCCTGACCGGCTTCTGGAAGTAATCGCTTCACGTCCCGATGTTTGCAATTACATTGACATTCCTCTGCAGCACATAGAAAGCCACTTGTTATCCTCCATGCGGAGGGGGGTGACGCGCGAAGAAACCATTGCCCTGATTAAAAAATTCCGGAAGGCTTTGCCGAATGCCGCTATACGGACGGCTTTCATCGTGGGATATCCCGGTGAAACCGAAGAAGATTTTGCCGAATTGAAAGATTTTCTCATTTATTCGGAGTTCGACAGGGTAGGGGTGTTTACCTATTCGCATGAAGAAGATACGCATGCATTCGGCCTGAAGGATGACGTTCCTGAAGAAGTGAAACAGCAGCGGGCATCGGAAATTATGGAGATGCAGCAGGAAATTTCTATGCATAAGAACCATCTGAAGATCGGTAAAACGTTTAAAGTACTGATCGACAGGCTTGAAGGAGAGTTTTATGTCGGCCGTACCGAATTTGATTCCCCGGAGGTTGATAATGAAGTATTAATTGAAGTTGGAAATAAGATAAAAATCGGCGAATTTTACAATGTCAAAATCAAACAGGCCGACGAATTTGACCTGTACGGTGAAATTGCAGACTTTTAAAACTCTATTGTCATGAAAATTAATTGCTTAGTAATTGCATTACTGCTTCTGACCGCCAATATGGTTTTTTCCCAGACGGAAACCGGCTCAAACAATAAAACCGACGCATCCGGATTGAAACAAGGTACCTGGGAAGAAAATACAACGACAGGGGTGGAAAAAGGTACATACCTAAACGGCAAAAAGGAGGGAACCTGGGTGTCGTATACCAATAAGGGTAACCTGGCAAAACTGGAATCTTTTAAAAACGGCCTTCACGAAGGAATATCCGTTGAAATTGACCAGCGTGGCTACCTGCTCAGCGAGACGTATTATGAAAACGACCTCATCGAAGGCGTCGCAAAACGTTATTACTACGGATCAAATCCGGCATCGGTGATCACATATCACAAAGGCCTGAAAAATGGTCCTTATAAAGTGTACTACGAAAATTCGGCCGGAAAAATCATGGAAGAATCGAATTATGTAAATGACATCAAGGATGGCATGTCGAAGTGGTACACGATCAAGGGTGATCTGATAGCAGAATACAATTATGTGATGAACTCGCTCGAAGGCGTTCAGAAGAGTTACAGCGAAGGCAATAAGCTTCTCAGTGAACAGACGTATAAAAACAACCTGGAAAATGGTCCCTATCGTGAATTTTTTGCCAGTGGAAAAGTAAAAATGGAAGGCTCCTGTACCGACGGTAAAAAGACCGGCGTTTGGAAGGAATACACCGAGGATGGCAAATTGTTTTCGGAAGGATCGTATGTGAACGACCTGAAAGACGGAAAATGGGTTGAATACGATGCTAACGGTAAAACCTCGAAAGTGACGAAATTCGTGAAGGGAGAAATTGTAAAATAAATTTTCTCCTCTTGTTATACCCATCACAAAATTCTGTTATAACAGCGTTTTGTGATTTTTTTTGTACTAATTCAACAAATCTGATTTCCGCAACATGAAAGTTTCGTTAAATAATCCGTTTAAAGGAAGGGAAGGGTATAATTGTTTCGGATGCTCTCCCGATAATGCGATGGGTTTGCAAATGCATTTTGAGATGCATGGCGAAGACGTGCATTGTGAATGGCAGCCTAAACAGCACTTTGAAGGGTGGCACAACGTCCTGCATGGCGGAATTCAAACCACGCTGATGGATGAAATCGCCAGTTGGTGGGTATTTGTCAATATGAAAACGACCGGGGTAACCTCCAGTATGGAAGTGAAATTTAAAAAACCGGTTTATACCGATAAGGGACCAATAACGCTGATAGCAAAAAAGCATGAAGTCAGCCGCAACATTGCCGTAATCTTTGTGCAAATATTGGATTCCGGAAGAACCTGTTGCGCCGAATCATATATACATTATTTTACATACAATGAGCAGACGGCGCGTGAAAGATTTAATTATCCGGGGTTTGGAGAGTTTGTGAAAGAGACTGACTGAAAGGGTAGGTGTACACAGAACCGGCCGGAATCTGACTGCCGAAGGTAAAAGGTTGCCTGCGACAGGCGTGGTTGTGTACCAGTCTGAAGATTAACTGAAAATGACAGGCAGTTAAAACTATTTTAATAGCACCTGACGGGTTAATGTCTGGCGTGACGCAGCGTAACATTCTTATTTCTAATTTATTAACCATTTTATTCTTTCTGTTGAAAACTAAGAAACAAAATTCGGGCGAACTTTGATTAAACATCCTACATTTGCACCGTTATGGTGAGCATGCCGGGGCCTCCGGTATTGCTTTAAAAGGGAATCGGGTGAAAATCCCGGACAGTCCCGCTGCTGTAAGCTCTTTCAACCCTGGGATTATCTTTAGGCCACTGTGGCGTTCCGGCGTCATGGGAAGGCATCCCGAAGGGGGAGCAAGTCAGAAGACCTGCCATTGCAAATTAATTCAACGCTTTCGGGGATAAAAGCAGTGAATATTTCCGGGTCGGGCTATTCCGTATTTTATCCTTATTGTAATTGTTAACGCTTTATATGATGCGTAAACTGCTGATTTTATTCCTGATATTTAATGCTTTAGCAGCCTATTCACAGCAAATGGCGGATTCGGTCCATCGCCTGGCAACAGTGGAAGTGATTGCCGACAGAATTTCTTCAAATTCGGCAGGAATGCAGGTCCGTCAAATAGATTCTTTAACCAGGAAACTCTATTCGGCAACTACCCTTTCGAAGCTGATATCAGAACAATCTTCAGTCTATATACGTTCTTACGGGCCTGGCGGAACAGCATCCCTTACCTTCAGGGGATTGCAGACCTCGCAATCGGTGGTTTTATGGGAAGGTATAAACCTGAATTCTCCGACCCACGGCATGATGGATATTTCGATGGTTCCTGTTTTTATACTGGATCAGATATCGTTGCAGTATGGCGGGGGCAGCATGTTCAGCGGCAGCGGCGCCATAGGGGGAAGCCTGGTTTTATCGGGGAAGGAATGCTTCAGCCAGCCTCTAAAGGTACAGGCAAGATTGGCTGCCGGCAGTTTCGGGAATATTTCACCCGCGGTAAAAATCTCCCTCGGCAACAGGAAATTCTGTTATTCATCTTCCCTGATTGCCAATAGTGCTGATAATAGCTATCCGTATATTAACCTTGATGGAAAACGTAAAACCTTTCAGCATGCCGCATATCAGTCGCTGGGCACAATCCATAAGGCAGAGTGGAAGATATCTGAACATCAAACGGTTTCTGCTGCCGGTTGGTACCAGGCTTCAAGCCGTGATATTCCTCCCACGATGGTGATGTCGAAGAGCATGCAACACCAGTCCGACAGGGCTTTGCGGATGAGTTTACAATGGAAATGGCTGAACGCTGAACACCGTGTGGTTTCAGGCGTAGCGCTCACGAGGGAATACCTGCATTACACCGATGGAATGTCGGGAATTGATGCCGAATATCGCAACCGGACTTATTCGTCGCATATTGAATATAAATATGTGTTGACGCCATTACTTGTTTTCGATGCGGGAATTTCGGGGCGTTTACTCGTTGCTGAAACGATCTATTACAATGGAATTAAAAACCGGCCCGAAGCAGCAGGCTATGCTTCGGTGATAAAGAGCTTTCCTTCGGCAGGATGGAAAGTGGCTGCAAACCTTCGGCAGGATGCCGTGGAAGGTTACAGGGTGCCTTTTTGCCCTTCATTAGGAGCAGAAGGACGACTGGTAGGCCGGTTGGATGCCAGGCTTAATGTATCGCGCAACTTCAGGGTGCCGACATTGAATGACCGCTTTTGGATGCCTGGCGGAAACCCTGATCTGAAACCGGAATCATCCTTAAATGCCGAAGCCGGGCTTGCATACAGATCCGGCGAAACAAAGAGTCCGCTTTCCTGGAAGGTTGAATTGTCAGGCTATTCCGTATTGGTCGATGACCTTATCCTCTGGATACCCTCGGGCGGGAGTACACTCTGGTCGCCTCAAAATATCGAGGAAGTATGGAGCAGGGGTGTTGAGGCGTCAGGCTCATTGAGGCTGACTGAAAAAAAACTAAAAAGCGAACTATCGGTGAATTATACTTATTCGCCCTCGACGGTTACCTGCACGGCTACTGCTCTCGCGGAAAAAAATGGTAAGCAGTTGATATATACTCCGTTGCATACCATAAAAAGCAATTTCATGATGCAATTTCATGATTACACGGTACAACTGCAAAATACTTTTGAAAGTCGCCGGTTTACCCAGGAAGATAACCGGAAATGGCTCCCGGCCCACACGTTGCTGAACATCTCAGCCGGCAGGGTTCTGAAGATATGGAAGAAAGACTTTACAATCCAGCTCGATATCAACAACCTCCTGAATTCTTCCTATCAGGCTGTTCAGTATTACCCAGCTCCGGGGATATCGTTCACGGGAAGCATTACTGCCGAATTCTAAAAATAACCTAATACAACGTTGCAACATGAAAAAATTAAAACTGTTATCATGGCTGACTCTTTCTATCGTGCTGTTTATCAGCGCCTGCCATAAAGATGATCCCGAAAACCTGAAGGGACAATTTTCCAATGGGATCTTTATTGTAAACGAAGGCATATTCCAGACAGGCGTCGGAACTATCTCTTTTATAGACCGGTCGACAAACATGATCAGCCAGGATATATTTGCGCAGGTTAACGGCCGGCCCCTGGGCAGCGTGGCACAATCCATGACGATCAGCAACGGGAAAGCCTATATCGTGGTCAACAATGCTTCGGTTGTGGAAGTAGTGGATGCGGCGACCTTTGAATCCGAGGGTATAATCGGCGGACTGGTATCGCCCAGGTATTTTATGGCTGTCAGCAACAGCAAAGGTTATGTTACGGATTGGGCCGGGAATGTCGACGGGGATGTCGCCGTAGTTGACCTGGCTTCAAATACGGTAACAAAGACTATCCCAGTTAAGAGCGGGCCGGAACAGATGCTCATTGCCAATTCCCTGGTTTTCGTGCTGAATTCGGGAGGATGGAGCACCGACAGTACCGTCAGCGTTATTGATCCTGCTTCCGATGAGGTGTTGAGCACGATACAGGTTAATCATCGTCCCACTGGTATTGTTAAAGATAAATATGGCAAAGTATGGGTGATGTGTTCCGGCATGGGATTTAACGGCTATCCGCAGGCGGGCGATTCTAAAGGGCATCTGATCAGGATCGACCCTGTTACCCTGCAGGTGGATTTCGATTATGTCTTTAAATCGTCATCGGAGCATCCGGAAAAACTTGTCATCAATAAAAATGGCGACAGGTTGTTTTTCCTTTTCAAAGGTGCGATCAATAGTTTTGATGTGGATAATACCACTGAAGATCCGGTAATTCTGGCGATGAAAGATAATCTTTACGCTTTGGGATATGATGCCTCAAGCGATTATATCTATGCTTCCGATCCACTTGATTATCAGCAAAATGGTTGGGTGTTCCGGTTTAAAAGCGCTGATGGGGCGTTGATCGATTCAATCCGGGCAGGCATAATTCCCGGTAATTTTTGTTTTGGGAACTAACAGGTAATCCTTAGATTTGCCCTGTTATTGCTTAAGTATGCCGTTATTTTCTGAAAACGACCTGTTGGCCGAATGCGTGTTCACCTTTACCCGGAGCAGTGGTCCGGGTGGCCAGAATGAAAACAAGGTATCGACAAAAGTTGAGCTTTGGTTCGATATTAGTTCTTCACGGGTGCTGACTACGGATCAGAAAAAGATGATTATCAGCAGGCTGAAAAATAATGCGACTTCTATCCGGTTGACTTCGGGTCGCGAACGTTCGCAAATTGCAAACCTGAAACTGGTATCGAAACGATTTGTCGAGAAAATCGGGAAATTGCTGGAGGTTGTTCCTGAAAGAATTGCCACAAGACCGCCAGCCGCCTCAAAAGAAAAACGGCTGAGCAATAAGCGCCTGCTTTCGGAGAAAAAAGCAGGAAGACAAAGCAAATCTGCCGGAATCCATGAGGATTAAGAACGGATATAATGAGGCATTTCCGGGGGAAGGATAAGCGAGATTTCCACGAGGCCGCTTACAACGCCATTTGAGAACCAGGCCGACTGCCAGATCAGTTTCCTGGTTCCCTGCTTTTCAATAGTATATACGTTGGTTCCGCCGGTTTCGAGCAAACCTCGGATTTTCGCAGCAGAACTTTCGGCGTGACAATTGAAAAGACTCCGGCCGATCAGGTCAGTACCGCCATATTTCGCGAAGGTCAACAATGCTTTATCGTTCATGAAAAGAATGTTGGCGTTTTTATCGGTAACGGTGATGGAAGCGGGCAATTCCTTTGCCCAGTCGGGAATGATAGTATCAAGCGTTGAGTGGTTCATGCGGTAAGGAAGAAATTTGAACAAAAATAGGATGATTTGCTCAGAATCGTTGAAAATATTTATCTTTGCACCCGCAAAACGGCTCCATAGCTCAACTGAATAGAGCATCTGACTACGGATCAGAAGGTTGCAGGTTTGAATCCTGCTGGAGTCACTACAACGAAAAGGCTTTCATACTTATTCAGTATGAAAGCCTTTTTTTTCTCCGAAACCGTGTAAAATGGCAGCCATGCCGTTGCCTGGGCTGATAGAAAGGGGCTGAAAAGCTTACGCACGATTGATGAACATGCCGGATGCTAACGACTTTGCCGTTGTAAGTATCAGATATACTATAATTTAACGAAAAATTTAAAAAATCAAATATTTAGTTTATTAATTATAAGAAAAGACATAAATTTGTATTAACCGTTTCCCGGTAAAAAGAATATTTCTTCCCGAAGGGTACCTACTCCATTTAAAATTGTCTGCTGACATTTTATATGCCTCGCCGGTGCAGTCCTGCCAGAATTCAGATAAAAGCAGAACAGGAAATAGCCACAGGTTTGATGATCCCCGTAAGGAACACGATGAAAGAAGCATGCAGTATTTTGAGAAACAATAAAACTGATGAAAAGGAAAATATTTCGATAATTATCAATAAATCAATCAATTAATCAAACAAACAAAAACAACATGAAAAAAATTTACTCATTGATTGTTCTGGCATGCCTTACCATGGCTGTTTCAGGACAAACGTACCTGTTGGAAGATTTCAGCGGGAATGTGATGCCGCCAGCAGGATGGTCCATTGACGGGCTCAACTCACAATGGTCAATTTCAGCCTCAAACAATGCCGGAGGAACAGCTCCTGAAGCAGCGTTCACTTACAAAAATGTTGTCACAACCACCCGCCTCATTTCACCGCCTGTCGACATGACCGGTCAGACTTCGGTTACTCTGATGTTCAATCATCGCTACGCATTCTATGATAATCCTGCACCTGCATACGGCGTCGCTACGCGGTCGGCAGGCGGTGCATGGACTAGCATCTGGGAACATACTCCTACCGCAAGTGTAGGTCCGGAAACCGTCATCCTTACTATTTCAAATTCGGACATGGGACATTCCGATTTTCAATTTTGTTTTTACCTTAACGGGAACATGTATAACCTGGATAACTATTGGCTTGATGACATCATGCTATTTCAACCCTTGTCGCTCGATGCATCGCTTAAATCAATAAGTCTTCCTCCTTATGTGGTAGCAGGCGCCAGCAATACTCTCTCAGGATCTATCATGAATTACGGATCCACGAATATCAATTCCTTTGATATAGCTTACAGGATCGACGGCGGCGCAGCACAGGTTTCGTCGGTAACAGGATTGAATCTTGCCTTAGGGGAATCGTACGAATTTACCCATAGTGTACCCATTGTTCTGAACACTGCCGGAATATATAATCAGGTAGAAGTGAACATTCAGAATGTGAATGGCGGAAACGACCTTAATCAGAATAATGATACGCTGAAGGCTAATGTCGGGGTTTTGGAATATGCCCCGGTCAGGAAAGTATTTTGCGAAGAAGCGACCGGAACATGGTGCGGATATTGTGTAAGAGGCATATGTTTCATGGATTATATGGCCGAAACGTATCCTGAAACCTGGATCGGAGTGGCCGTACACAATGGCGACCCCATGGTGAATACAGCCTGGGACAACGAAATTCCCAATATCATCCCCAGTTTCCCCGGTTACCCTAGCGGAACGATCGACCGTGCCGGTTCCAATTACTGGGATCCTTCGCAATTTGAAGAGGGCTACCAGAAGCGGATCGCACAACCTACACCGGTTACCGTTGAAATCAACAATTGTGCATGGGACCCGGCAACCAGGAATATAAGCTTTGATCTCCAGTCGGAATTTCTCCTCGGAACGGATGACGAAATGAGATTTGCCGCTGTCATCATGGAAGACAGTATTCACGGAACAGATGACGATTATGCACAGGCAAACTATTATGCTGGGGGCTCCCTTGGTGCGATGTGCGGATTTGAGAACCTCACCAATCCGATTCCTGCTGCCGATATGTATTATAACCACGTCGGACGTGAGATCCTGGATTCCCCTTACGGTACTGCCGGCAGCATTCCCGCACCTATTACCAGCGGCTCCTCATTCACCTATCATTACACCTATAACATTCCGGCTGACTGGTCATTCGAACATCTTCATTTCGCCGGGCTGGTTATCAACAATACCACCGGTGAAATAATGAATGCCAATAACGTTGTTAACTGGCTGGGTACTAATGAACCCACCAGGGTTACTTCGCTGAATGTATATCCGAATCCGGCTTCAAATAATGCAAAAGTCGTTTTCGATCTTTCGAACGGACAGCAGACTGGCCTGAGGATACTTGATATTACCGGGCGTCAGGTTGCATCCTTCACGCAAAGGACCTATCCGGCCGGTACAAATACCATAAATCTTGATTGTTCAGACCTTGCTAACGGACTGTACATTGTGGAACTTACCGTGGGCAATACGGTGTTTACCAAAAAATTGTCAGTACAGAAATAAAGAAGCAGGAAAATTGTGAATAACGAAGAAGCCGTTTCTCAATGAAACGGCTTCTTCTGTTTTTAACGGACCGGAAGTCCTGTGTATAACTTATAGGTTGGAATCTTTTTCTGAGCGGGAAACCGGAATCTTCCGTCTTTATTATTCGTTGGGGCTGAGATATTGCAAAGGGATTGATGGTCTGTCAGAATAAAAACCGGAATGGCAGAGGGTAATCTCACCACCATTCCGGTTTTAATTGGTTCACTAGTCTGATTATTCAGTCTGAGCGACAGTGGAGGCAAGTTCGGCCCTTTTGCGTTTTGAGAGTCTTACCTGAACCTCATATACGATACATGCCGTGACGAAATAAACGCCGGTTTGTATCCACATGGCCATGATCTCTTTCTTACATTCAAATACTGTAGCCCCGAGGGTTTCCATTTTGATAAATCCGAAGATGGCGTTGGATGACGGGAAGAGTTCCCTGAACATCAACCAAAACGGGCTAAAGTTGGACAAAGGCCAGATGATTCCTGACAGGAAGAAAAGGGGGAATGACGTAAACAGGAAAAGCATCATGGGGCTTTCCCTTGTTTTGAAGAGTACCGACAAGGTAAGGCCAAGGAAGATGCACGATAACAGGAATGGCGTCATCAATGCGGCCAGTTCTCCGAAACTCCCCATGCGGCAGTAACCGAAAATTTTGGGAACTATACCGATCAGGTAGACGCAAAGCAGTGCATAAATGGTGAAGTAGGCCGCCGACTTGCCGAACACCATCCTGAAAGTGCCCATTTTATCTTTATCCATAGGTACAAGCGTGCCCAACGCATGGCGTTCGCGGGCAGTACCGGCTGCTATCCCGATCGCAAGGATCAGCGTTTGCTGGATGATCAGCATCAGGGCTACAGGTATGGCATATGTTGCGAATCCGCCTACTGCGTTGGCAATAGAATTGTCGTCAGGCAGTATCGGATCAACCACGGCGCCGGCCTGATTCAAATCCAATCCCTTTTGCATCAGATTATTGATCTGTATCTGCTTGCCTTCCTCCAGCGAAACAAAATTGGCTCCCATCATCAGCGTTTTATAATACAGGAAGAACTCCATATCAGCATAGGCTGAGATGTTTGTTTGCCGGTTATTGGCGATATCTTCGCTGAAGCTTTCAGGTATAACGATAATCCCCCTTATTTTGCGCTGTTTAAACTGTTGTACGGCATCTTCCATGCTTATGCAACTGCCTTCAACTTTTAGTTCCTGGGTTGCATCCAACTGTCGCATAAAATTCCTGCTTTCGGAAGTTTGTGAAAGGTCAACAACGGTAACGGGCATATCGGAAACGATCTCAGGATAATATACAAGCGAATACAGTATCGGGTACACAACAGGCGCAGCTATTATAATTATGACCACTCCTACATCCGTTAATACTACCTGGTATTCCCGCAGCCAGATTTTCAGGGTGTTCATAAACCCTTCTTTCATTCGCCGGGTTATTTTTTGAAGATAGTTTTTCATTTTGATTCTATGTTTTCTGTGAACATCAGGACTTGTGACATTGAAGGTCAGATTGCCTGAATGTCTGTTTTATGGATATCTTCAATAAAATTCTGATAGATGAGTGCTGATTTGAGCCGGTTCAATACGATCAGAGGCAGCAAAAGGAACAGCAACAGATAGATGATTGATCTGGCGGAGTATATCGGTTCAAAACCCGCTAATATCTGGCTCTGGAATATGTGCATATAATGCCGCACAGGGAAACCGTATGACCATATCTGGAATATCGGCGACATCGATTCGGTAGGGAAGGAGAACCCGCAAAGCGATAATGCCAGTATGGCATAGAAAGCAGCCAGGACAAGCGCGTGCCTCATCATGGGTAAAAGTCCGATGCAGAAGATGCCAATGGCCTGGTATGAAAGCACAAACAGGAATGAGGAGAGTATAATCCAGCCAACCCCGCCATTCATTGGTACGGCCATAACCTTATACAGCATGAAATTCTGGAACATCATGAGGATAAGGAAAATGATTGTATAGGGCAGGAGTTTGCCGGTAAGCGCCACAACGATGGATTTGTCCGACAATTTCAACCACTCGCGTGAAGTCCGCTCCTTGATCTCTATACCGATACTGTAAACGGTCATCATCAGGATAAAGATCTGCATCATGATCGGAAGAATGATTGTCGTGACATACACCGTATAATTGGCCCTTGGATTGAACAACAGGTGCATATTCAGTTGGATCGGCTGTACCTGGGCCATGATTTCCTGCTCTGACTGGCCCATAGCCTCGCGTTTCTGAATATTTATTCCGGCCGATAAGGTATGAGTGATTAATGCAAAGTCGTTCCTCAGCAGTCCGCCGGCGATAAACAATCCGTTGTGGTAATAGTAACTGACAACCGGCTGGCGATTGGCCATGATGTCTGCCTGAAGATTTTGAGGCAGGACAATATACCCATAGATTGAACCTTTCCTGAGTTCGGACATGGCCTCTTTTTCTGTCTGAAGGCTCATCACAACATCACTGGCAGGCGTCGCATCAATATTGCGGGCCATCTTACGGGATGTCGAAGTTTGATCGAGATCGACGATGGCGATGGGCATTTTGGCCGGAACGCCTTCTTTCATGAGAGAGCAGAAGAAGAGGGTCGTCAGTACCGGGAAGATAAGGACGGCCAGGATATAGAGCGTCCCTGATGACATGCGGTCTATCTCACGCTTTGCAACGGCCCAGATGCTTTTAATTAATGATTTCATTGTGAATTGATTGATGGTTGAATGTTGGATTTACCGGTATCAGGATTTTTTCCCTGACCGGGTATCATATAGGCTATCAACATCAATTCTTTGCATCAAATTGCTTGTAATCAACCAATATGCTCATGCCAGGACGGAGTCCGTCAACTTTTTCAACCGGTTCGGCGTGTACCTCAAAGGTTTTAACATCGAAACCACCGTTGTTTTTTGTCGGTTTGAAGGTGGCATAACTGGCCATGGCTTTTATATAATTAACTTTGAGGTTGATGCACTTGTTGCCCAGGGCCGGAACAGTTCCGGTGAACCGGCTTCCCATTTTAATGGTCGGAAGCAGGTCTTCACGTATGTTAAAAACTACCCAGATATCGTTCAGGTCAACAATGCTCATGATCGGGGCGCCTGAGCCTACCAGTTCTCCCTGTTTTGGGAAGATATCCGAAATTTCACCATCAATGGGCGATTGGAGCATGGTTTCCGACAGGTAGGATTTTACTTCCGAAACGGCTCCTTTGGCGCGGTTTACCAACGCGGCAGCCGCCAGTTTATCTTCCTGTTCGGCGCCGTTTAAAGCCATATCATACTGCGATTTTGCAGCTTTTGAAGTAGCGATGGCTGCCTGGTAGTTGGCTTCGGCTTCGTCGCGTTTCTGGGCAGGAACCACGCCTTCATTAAACATATTCTGAACCCTGTCGAAGGTCTTCTTTGCCAATGATACGCCTACTTCAGCTTTCTGCCATAACTCGTATGCGCCGGCAATCTGTTCGGCACGTGCGCCTTTTTTTGCTTTCATGCTTTGGGCAGCGGCGGCATCTTCGGCGGAGGTAGCCTGTAAAAGCTTGGCATTCAGTTCGGGGCTGCTGAGGAAGACAAGGGTATCTCCCTTTTTCACTTCAGTGCCTTCCGAAACATTAAATTTCTCAATACGGCCGGGAACTTTACCGGATACGCGGACTTCGGTGGCTTCGGCTTCTCCCTGCAATATAACGGGCTCGGGCTTTAGAATGATCCATCCGATTATGCTGACTACAGCGATTACCAGAAGCAAGGTTAAGAATGCAACGAGCATGCCTGAATGTCTTTTATTCATTGTTTTCATTGTGATTGATGTTATTGGTTATGAATTCGTTTCTGTTTTTTGATGGTTATTTGATATTGGAGAGGGTAAGGTCTCCGGTAGCTTTGTAGCACTCCAGAACCGATTGGCGCTGAGCAAATATTGCCTGAAGGTATTCAAGCTCCGAATTCTGCATTTCGGTTTCGGCAGCCAGCCTTTCGGTGATGTTCAGCATGCCCTCGTTATATGATTTCTGAGCCAGGTCAAGGGCCATACGGGCAGCGCGAAGTTGTTTTTCCTTGAATTCGACCTGTGAAACAGATGCCGAATAATTTGTTATGGCTTTCGATTGGTTGAGCTGCAATAATTCGGTTGCGGAATTTTTTGCATTCTCGGCTTTCTGAAGATCAAGCTGGGCCTGACGAACCTTGGAAGAACCAGCGGAACGGTCGAATACATCCCATTTAAATCCGACGCCAACCAGGAATGTAGGGCCAAAATTCAGGTTGTTGATTTTGGTTTCTACCTTCATGGGATCTGTCATATCAACATCAGCATTAAAAATATTATCGTACCTGGCTGATGCTATGGCCTGGACTTTAGGCAGATAATTCGATTTTTCTGATTTTACCAGGAATTTCTGGGCTTCCACGCCTGCCGAAAGAGCCTTTAATTCGGGCCTGTTGTTAATATCGGAATTTGTTTTGGCGTATAGCAGCGGCTCAAGCTCCGGGTTTATGTTTTCGAAGCTTTCGGCCGGTTTTCCGGTAAGTTGCGACAGCTTTTGATGCAGCATTGTTTTCTTGCTTTCGTACTCCGACATCTTTGCGTTGAGGTTGGCCTCGGCCACGGCAATTTTCAGGGTATCAAACGAGGTAGCCATGCCATTGTTCAGGGCCGAATAGGCAAACTTTTTCTCTGCGTCAAGCCGGGCAGCCGATTCATCAAGCACTTTTTTCGATTGGTTCAGGAGCGCAAGCTGATCATAACAGGTAATTACTTCGCCGATAACATCCGAGGTGCATTTTTCGGTAAGCGCGTCCTGAGCTTTGATTTTTTGGTCCAGTGCTTTGACTGCGTTAGGGACCTTCCCGCCGCTGTATAAAAGCATTTTTACACTGGCATCGATTCCGAAATAGTTGCCGTACAGTTTCCCGGCCACTTTATCGGTGATCGTGGGGAGTTGTATTCCTTGTTGCATCAGCAGTTGCTGAAGGTTTGAAATTTCGCTGCTCAGTTGAGCCAGGGTCGGGAACATGGCAGGGAAAGCCGGGGTTTGCATGAAAGCGTTTAGTTGGTCCTTGAGTTGGTACAAACTTTCAAATCCGGTTATCTTATCAATATCCGAATCAAGAAAGGAATAAGCAAACATATATTTACCACCGACTTCCACTTTCGGGATATAAGCTGACCGAACAGCTTTCTGTTGAACTCCGGTAATTTCTTTTTCAATGTTTTGATTGGCAACATTGTAATCCTTACTTACCGAGAGGGTAATTAATTCCCTCAATTCTGGAGATACGCCGATCATTTGTCCGTTTACCCCGATTGTTAAAGCAGTCAGGGCAATTGTAAGCGTCAGATTCAGGAGCTTTGTTTTCATTTTGTGCATTGTTATCAGTTTTCTTTCTTTTTTACGCGGTTATATTTCTTGTTTTTTAAGCCTTTTTTGGGGCAGAATCAGGAGTGAAATGGAAGTAATTTTAAGCATTTGGGTTTTGGACTAAAATGGTAGAATGGTCGATTACAGTGTAAAAAAAATTACCTTTTTAAAAGTCCGTAAAATAAAATGCTGATCAGGTTATCGATCCTTTTCTCTATATCCTGTTCATTGCCTTCGACAAACAGGGGGATCTCAAGCCCTTTCATGGCGGTAACGATGGCAACGGCAGCGAGGTTGGTATATTCAATATTGAACTCCCCGTTGGATACACCTTCTTTCAGGATGTTTTCAAACATCATGATTTCTTCCTGATCATATTTATTACGGATGTTGTTTACAAATTCAAGATGGCTCAGGTAATCGTTTTTCATGACATCATAAAAATTTGCCAGTTTTTTGAAAGCGTTCATCCTGACAAGAATGTATGATTTCAATTTTTCACGCGGGTCTGATACTTTCGAAACGGCTTCAGAGAGTTCATTCTTGAGCAATTCGGCCTCTTTTTCAACAACAGCCTGGAAGATGTCTTCCTTGCTGTTGAAATAATAGTAAATAGAACTTTTACCTTTCCGGGTTGCCAGGGCAATTTCATCCATGGTGGTTTTCCTGAAACCAAACCGGCTGAATATGTGTCGGGCTACATTAATGATGGTATCTTTTACTTCGTCTTTGTCCAGCATAACATTAGCGATAGTTGTGTATTCTTTTTTCTGAGGCCGCAAAATTATATCAAGAAATAATCCGATGCAATTTTTTTTCGAATTATTTAGTCGAAAAGTCGAAAAAAAATCAGAATAAGTTTTAAGTAATTGATAATCAATATAAAACAACTGAGGCCCCGATGAACATAGCTGAAATCATACAATGACTTTAGTCAAGACAAAAAATGCCCTGCTTATACAGGCAGGGCACATATGTATCAGGACATTTCAGGATTTATACAGGCATAACCTACTTTAGCCCTGTGAATTGTTTCCAGGTCATGGTTTTATATGAGCCGGATCCGATGTATTTCAGGATGGGCAACATGTCGCTGGCCTGCATGTATCCCTGGGTAAGGGTAATAGTTTTACCCTTTTCATCCAGGTAAATGTAGGTCGGATAGCCAATCCTTTGTTTAGCCAGCACACCGGGCAGTTGATGCGTGGAACGCTGTGCGGAAGGATTTGGATTAATATAAGTATCGTCGAGGTATTTGATCGGGTTTTTGTCTTCGGCATTCAGTTTTATGGCAATAAAGCTTTCATTTACATACCTGACAATGTTTTTGTCCGAAAATGTCTCTTTATCCATTCGTTTGCACCATCCGCACCATTCGGTATATACGTCAACCAGGACAGGCAGTTTTTTCTTTTTTGCCATCTTCATGCCTTCTTCAAAGCCATACCACTTTATAGCCGGTTCGGAAGATTTTGGCGGCGCTTTCTGGGCCATGGAACCCGATGCTGCCAGAATTAGTGCGAAAATAATCAGGAATGTACGGTTCATATTATGTTGTAACGAAATAGGCTGATATTTTTATCACTCGATTGAGGAAAGTAATCGCTATATATGCCGATCGATTTCGCGCTGCTGGTCTTTCGATTTCAAGGTTTCGCGCTTGTCATACAATTTCTTGCCCTTGGCGATGGCTATCGTCAGTTTGGCAAACCCATCCTCGTTCACGAAAAGTTCCACCGGTATGATGGTGATGCCCTTGTCTTTTAATTTTTGCTGCAGCTTCCTGATCTCCTTTTTGGTAAGTAGCAGTTTGCGGGGACGTTTTGGCTCATGGTTCAGATAACTCCCGAACTTGTACTCGGAAATATGCATGTTCAGCACAAAGAGCTCGCCGTTATCGAAGGTACAATAACTGTCGGTGAGGTTAGCTTTCCCTTCGCGGATCGATTTTATTTCAGTGCCGGTCAATACAAGCCCTGCAGTAAATTGCTCCTGCAAATAGTACTCAAATCCTGCTTTTTTATTCCGGATGCTTATTTTTCGGTTTTCGGTCGACATGGCGCAAAGGTAGCAATTGTTTTAACGGGCATGATGCCCGGATAGTATAAGGCTTAAAGCTTTAAGGTTATACCTGCTGTAACGTTGATACCGGCCTGGGGAAAATATCCATCCAGCACTTTATAGTTCCCTTCGGAATAGTATCGGTAAACCCATGCATTGGATTCATAACGATAATTAAAAAGGTTGTTAATCATTATGTTAAAGGATAATTCATCACATATTCGTGGTTTCAGGGTGTAACCGGCCTGAAAGGAGTTTACAAAGTACGGATGGAGGCTTCTTTCTTTAGCCTGGGTGTTGTCGATATATTGCCGCCCGACATATTTGCCTGATAACCAGAATGATAGTTTCTGTAAAGGCGAGTAAATGATTTCACTGTTTGCCAACACGGCAGGGGAGAAGCAGAGATCGGTATTATGGTGCTCGACCGGTATCTGTGTCCAGTCATCCCAGTTATCAATGTATTCGGTGAATGAAATAATCTTGTTCCGGCTTAACGTAACCGAAGCAATCCATTCTAGCTTTTCTGAAAGCAGCCACTTAGAAGATATTTCCAGGCCCAGCCGGTAACTCTCAGGAACATTGACCATTACGGCTGAACCTACATCATTGATGGCTCCTGTAAGGGCAAGCTGGTCATGGTAATACATGAAATAAATGTTGGACGTGATCTCAGCCTTGGATGTTTTCAGGTTATGCCCTGCTTCAAGGTTATATAATTTTTCCCGGGTAGGTTCAGGTTGGTTTGGATCAGCATCTGTGAAATTGTCGCGGTTGGGTTCGCGATTGGCAATTGCAGCAGAAGCATAAAAACTGTTGCTGCTGTTTGCCTGGTAATAAATACCGGCTTTTGGGTTGTAAAAGTCAAAATGATGCTGTTGCGTTATATCACGCGCATCGTCATCTATACCATCAATCAGGTAATCAATATGCCGATACTGCAGGTCGAGGTACAGATTGAGCCGGTTGCCTGCCTGGTAATTAATTTTTGAATAGAAATTCAGGTCTGATTTATCCCCGTTGTTCCGGTACCATTCCTGATCCTTCAGGGCATTTCCGGCAAATTGAGTCCAGATTACAGTCCCGTAATGATTGCCGTCGTAACGGTTCCATGATCCTCCAAAAGTAGCCTGGAAACGTTTTTTGTGATAATTAAGGGAATACGTAAATCCGTAGAAATCATTGTCCATATACTTTCGCCTGATCAGATCACATTGGTTGATAAGGCTGTCGGGTTCGCTGATAGTATCGCTTCCGATAATATAGTAAGGCTGCTGCAACCTAAGCGGTTCAATGCCATAGCTGCTCAGTTCGTCGTCATCGCGGAATTGTTCATAGTAACCAAATCCTTTTGTATAATGAACGGATCCTGCCATATAAAGCTTGCTGCTGAACTGATGCGCCAGGTGCAACTGATAGTGGGTTTGCAGATAGTTATCGGTTTCATTGTCGTAAAAACGAAGATTTCCTTTGCTGTCGTAATACATTCCCATTCCGTTATACCTGCGGTTGGTATCGAGAATGGAAGAAGGAATCCCGTCCCATGCCTGGTAAGTTTTTTCGTTACCGGAGAACGTGGTCATCCTGATTAGATTTTTCTGATCGGTATATGTGCCCGACAGGTAATAGGATTGCAGGTCAACGGAGGCCCGGTCAATGTAACCGTCGGATGAGAGCTTCGACAGGCGGCCCTCCAGGTTCCAGTGATTTTTCATCAGGCCGGTGCCGAAATTGAGGGTGTTTTTAAAGGTGTTGTATGAACCCGTTGACGAATTGAATACGGCATATGGTTCAGGATCAGATGTTTCAGTCTGAAGATTGATACTTGCCCCGAATGCGGCAGCTCCGTTGGTGGAGGTTCCTACGCCTCTCTGTATCTGGATGGAATTGGTCGAAGAGGCAATATCCGGCAGATCGACCCAGTAAACTTCATGCGATTCGGCCTCGTTGAGCGGTATCCCGTTAATGGTAACATTGATGCGCGTCATATCGGTTCCCCGGATGCGCAACGAGCTGTATCCCATTCCGTTGCCGGCATCGGAACTGGTAACAACCGATGTTGCGTTCCCGATGAGAAAAGGAATATCGCGACTCAGGTTCCCCTGAGCAATCTCATTCTTTGATATGGTCTGGCTGGTCACAGGGTCGTTTGTGCCTGCACGTGTCGCCAGGATAATAACCTCATCCTGAACAAAAACAGTTGGCGAAAGCGTTATCGGGAGGTTAAGGGATTTATCCACCGTGATTTTTTCTTCATAATCCTTGTATCCAAGGTAGGTGACCTTGATAGTATAAATGCCTTTTTTAACATTGCGGAGAACAAAGCTTCCGGTTTGATCGGTAATGGCTGAATTGTATGTCCCGGAGAGCATGATATGGGCGCCGGGCAGCGTCTCATTTCCGGTTTCGCCGGTGATTTTTCCGGAAACGGTAAATTGGGGAAAGGCCAGTAAGGGCATAAATGCCAGTACGACAGAGAGAAAGTGTAGTTTCATTGGTTGATTTTGTTAAGTTAAACCTTGAATGAAGAATGGGGGCAATCCGCATGAAGCGGATCATTCAAAGTTTCCCTTTTTCCCTACGCCGGTATTACCCGGATCAGGTAGTATGGGTTTGATCTCAGCCCGTAATTTAGGGCACCCCTATTCAGAAAATCTGCCGCAAAATTATAAAATGCATCCGTGAAAAAGCAAAGGAAGTTTAAATATTTACCTATGCTTAAGAATATCAATTGATTAATATCAAAGATAGGAGGCAATATCAGACATCTCTCTTTTATAATGAAACCGGATGACGGCTTGGGGCAGATCAATAATGCCGGTTTTGCAATGCTCGATGACTGACGAATCTGACGTGGCGATAAGTCCCGAATCAAGCATTTTCAGGTAATGATCGGGAGACGGGAGGGTAATAGCTGAACCTTTTATTTCATAGTGGTTTAGCAGGATGTTGATTTTTTCACAAAGTTCCCCGCTATGGCTGACCGGTTTATCGAAAAAGAAATTTATTTCCCGGGGCTGATTGGATTGCAGATACGAGAAAATCAGCAGGATCGCCTTGTTGAAAAGTTCGTTCCGGAATGCTTTTCCATGAATCTCCGATGCGTCGCGTACAAAATGATCGCTGCTGATGAAAACAAGATTTCCGTTCAGGTAGCTTCCGATGGTGATCAGCACGTTATAACCGTCGATGTTCAACACTGAACCGGTCACTGAATCCGGGCTAACCAGCTTTGCCGCCCTCCCGGCCGATTCCCGGGCTGACGAAATACCCCGGTACAACACCGACCTTTCCACAGAACTTAAGGCGTAACGGTCTCCGATTAGTTTCAGGATTGCCTTTTGCGGGTAATTATGTTCAAGTAAATACAGATAATCCTTTGCCGCATCCCTGAACTTTAACCCGATGCCCGTGTTTTTTTCTCTGGCCATTCTGCATCTGTTCCGGAAAATCGAGGTGCTTATTGCACCGCACATCAAAATTAGTCATTCAACTCATTTTATAACCGGGGATGGCATTATATTTCACACGATTTCAAGGCGGATTGATACCCCCGGGCTGGAATTTGCAGAACAGTCCGGCATAATTAAAACAGCATTCCGGCAATTACCGGTGATTCTATGGGCGCTGCCTGAAAATGGTTAAATTTGTGGCTGTCAACACGTCTTTTATGAAAATTCTCATTATCAATGGTCCCAACCTTAACCTGTTAGGGCGGCGGGAACCTGAAATATACGGCGGTCAATCATTTGAATCATATCTCGAAAGGCTGAAGAATATGTTTCCTGAAATCATGATCGAGTGTTTTCAATCAAATGTTGAGGGTGAAATCATCAATAAATTGCAGGAAGCCGGATTTACTTACCAGGGTATTGTGCTGAATGCCGGCGGGTATTCGCATACTTCGGTTGCTATCGGCGATGCTATCCGTTCAATATCAGCCCCCGTAGTTGAAGTTCATATTTCCAATATTATGGCCAGGGAAGATTACCGCAGCCGTTCGGTTATTTCGGGCGGTGTGAAAGGCATCATTTCAGGATTCGGGCTCGATTCGTACCGGCTGGCTGTTTTAAGCCTGATATAAGCGTAAAAGAAACAGGAACAGAACACCTCTGAAGATCCGTTTCTCTTGAAGGATGAGTACGAAATAAAAAATGTTGCTGAGAGTATTCTATCCGGAAAATTTTTCCTGATCCATTTCCGGGAATGATTTCTTTTTCCGGAAGTGGTAATCAATCACCAGGTTCCCATTGTAAATCATGGATACATGGTTGTGGCTCAGTTTTTTTCTCTTGGCGCGAAGCTTAAAGAAATTGCGGTAAAAATACCCATGCGCCCTGATGACGGCATAAAAATCGGCAAATCCGGCTTCGAGGAGGAATTTTAAGGCTGCGATGCCGTCAAGGGGGACCCGTGCCAGGAAGACAGGCCATAATAAATCGGACGGCAGGTTTTTATAAAGCAGGGCCAGGTTATTCCTGAAGTTGAGATAGGTTTTATGTGATGACTGCTTGGGCAGTGTTCCCCCGCCGACATGGTAAACCACCGAATCGGGGCAGTACATTACCTTGTAACCGCCGTTTTTTAGCCTCCAGCAGAAGTCGATTTCTTCCATGTGGGCAAAGAAGTCTTCGTCGAGTCCGCCGAATTCAAGATACTCTTTTGCCCTTACAAACATACAAGCACCGGTAGCCCAGAAAACTTCTGAAGGCGTATTGTACTGACCGTTATCCGTTTCGATGGTCTGAAAAATTCGTCCGCGACAGAAAGGATAACCGTATTTATCAATGAAACCGCCGGCAGCGCCTGCATATTCAAATTTCTCGGTGTGATGGTAAGAGCGGAGTTTAGGCTGGCAGGCGGCGATTTTCGGATCGCTTTCCATAAGGTCGATAACCGGTTTGATCCAGTTTTCGGTCACTTCAATATCGCTGTTCAGCAATACGAAGTAGTCGGCATTCACCTGCGAAAGTGCATCGTTATATCCTTTGGCAAATCCGCCATTCGTGATATTCTGAATGATCCTTATCCGGGGGAAATTGTTCTGCAGAAATTCAACCGAACTGTCCGTACTGGCATTGTCGGCAACGATCACTTCGGCAAAGCCTTCGCTGTGTTGTATTACGCTTGGTAAAAACTGCCGCAAGAATTCACGACCATTCCAGTTCAATATTACGACAGCTACAGTTGGCAAGGCAGAATTGTTAACGAAGTATGAATAATGCTGTTGGTTTAGTCAGGGCCCGGGTATGATCAGGGGCTGCTTTCCGAAGCGAAATTAATCAAATATTCGACAAATAAATCATTATTCCGTTAGTTATCAATTTTATATTTCCAGCGGCGATGTGACCAGAGCCAATTGTCCGGATTTTCAATGATATCCTTTTCCAGCAATGCTATATGTTTGTTGGTAATTTCAAAGTCCCGGGTAAGTTTCGGCGTATCGGTGATCAATTCGAATGTAACTTCGTAATATCCTCTTTTGACCCTTCGGATATGTGAAAACATAACCACATGATCGAGCGATCGGGCTATTTTTTCGGCTCCGAGGAAAAATGCAGTTTGCTGGTTCAGGAAAAGGGTATGATATTCAATTTCGCTCCTGTGAGGCGTCTGGTCGGCAAGGATGGCCGTCAGGTTTTGATCGCGCCGGCGTGATAATAAAACCCGGTAAGCGCTTTTAAAAGGCAGCAGGACATCTTTCATGAACCGGGTGCGTAGGGAAGTGATGAATTCTTCCGAAACCGGATCGCTGAGAGGTTTCACCAAAGCGCAATTGTGGTCGAAGCCGGGGCATTGCATCGCCGTGGCCGGTGCATACCACTCCCAGTTTCCGCAATGGCCGCTCACCATGATGACACTTCGCCCGAGCCGGCGGTAATGATCAAGCAGTTCGGGATTTACGACTTTCATCCGTCTTTGTAATTCGCCGGCAGTCATACCGCGGGTTTTAAAGATTTCGACGATGATGTCGCTCAGGTTCCGGTAAAATTTCCGGGCAATTGCCTCCCTCTCCTGTGTGCTTTTTTCAGGGAATGAATTCCGGAGGTTTTCCTCCACAACATTTCTCCGATAGCGGATTACCCGCCGGAGTATAAAAGCAATAAAATCCGATTTCAGATATATAACCCAGAACGGCAGTAAGCTGAACAACCGGTTAATAGCCTTGATGATGCCAAGTTTGAAATTCATCGGTTTATATGAAAATCATTGAGGTGTTTAATATTACCGGGGATTGTCCCATAAGTCCCTTGACCTTCCCCCGTAATAATCATCCTCCCCGGTCCTTTCTATGTCTTGAGGATTCGATGTGTACCTATCAGTATCTCTTTTATGCAATTCAACTTCCCACCTTGCATTATAGAGCTCTCCGAGAACGTCTGAATGTAGTATGTCAAAATCTCTTGATGAATAATCACGAGTATAGAATACAAATTTCCGGTTTGTTTGGGATCCAATTTTATAATATTGCCAGATTTCATAGGGATAGGCTCTTGGTTCATTGTATTCCTGCACTCTGGAATTGGGCGGGCCATATTGCAGGTATACCCTTCCGCGGTCGGTTTCATACCCTTTTTTTATCGACGTTTTAAATTCATCGTTCACAGCCAGAACCTGAATGTAATACTTTTGCCATGCGCCTGAAGGATTTTCGGGGGCCTTTGATTGCCAGAATGAAAGGAAATACCGCTGCATGGTCTCAAGGCTGGCAATATTAAGCTGTGTATTGATAAAAAGTTTTTCGGAAGAGGATGCTATCGGGAAACACATCCTGATGAATTCACGCAAGGAGTCTGGATTTGTATAAGCTGAAACAAAGGAGTTCTGGATATCAATGCTTGACAGGTCATTAAGGTCGTATTTGAGCGAAGGATTGCTGCGCTGGAAAAACATCGAATTCCTGATTATCTCTTTATTTTCCTTGTTTCTGGCCGCAACAACCAGGTTATAGTTCCCCGACGGGAGATTCGAAATATCGAATTCGCTGAAAACAACGTTGACCGGTTTTACGTCCTCGCGTTTCATGCGCAGGTTGTCTTTGATAACTTTACCTGTTTCGAACGATTCAATAGAGGTGGCCACAATAAATTTCTCATCAGCGCCCAATAATCGGGCAAGATCGTACATTTCGGTGTAAAAGGTCAGTTTGTTCACCGCTGCCGGGTAAAAATTGTCGAGATAGGGTATGAAATCGTAGCCGCTTTTTGTAAGCATTCCCGGTTTTTCAACCCTGGTAAACGATTCGATGAGTTGTATTCCCGATATGGCAGCCTGTTCATTGGGATAATTAAGTTCGAATTGATCGGTCACCAGGAATGGTTTCATCTCCCTGTTTTTATCGGAGATGGAGATGTCAAGATCATATTTCCCGTTGGGCAGGGCGACTCGCTGCTGGTCGAGGAAGCTGAAATTAATTACGGTTGTATCGTCCACTTCAGGGCTGAATAATTCATATTTCCTGAAGTCGCGGATGGAATCGTTTTGCTTGAAAAGCATGGTCACCAGGATGGATCCCTGAAATTTCCCATTATCCTTATGCACATATTGTACACTTTTGCCTAGTACCGAGAGGTAAGTTTCGATATACGGGCCGTGTTCCGGTGAACGGAAAGTGGTGTATGAAAAGAACGCCCTTAGGTTTCCGGGATTCGGCATCGCCGCTACCGAGAGGAACAGGAAAGTGCCTGCAACGAGAAGCTTTTTCATGCTTTTGGGTGTAAATGTACAGTTGCAAAGTTAGATATAATGCTGGGTAAATACAATCGGGCAAATGTTATATTTTATAAGGGGTATGGCTGATGACGCGACGAATATTGCCGCACATTTTTACATTCAAATAAATTTGATAATTTTGCAGCACCGGAGAGATGGCAGAGTGGTCGATCGCGGCGGTCTTGAAAACCGTTGACCTGAAAGGGTCCGGGGGTTCGAATCCCTCTCTCTCCGCCAAAGCCGGCCTGGAACTATTCCCGGCCGGCTTTTTTAATTATTCCGTCAGGTAATTTCATGCAATTTCCATATCGAAGGAACCTGTTTGCCCTGTACATCATCAAGGTTGCCAAATGGATGAACCTGGTGATGCCTGTTATCGTGCTGTTCTATAAATCGAACGGGATGGGCATGGCCGAAATTTTTCAGTTGCAGGCAGTCTATTCCCTGACCCTGATGTTTTTCGAAATTCCAACCGGATATTTTGCTGATAAAGCCGGACGGAAGACCAGTATGATATGCGGCTCATTTCTGGGCGTTGCAGGGTATTTGATATACAGCACTTCCTTTGGTTTCTGGAATTTTGTCATGGCGGAAGTGGCGCTTGGCCTTGGGCAGAGCCTGGTATCGGGGGCCGATTCGGCCATGCTGTATGATTCTTTGGTTGCCGGGCGGATAGCCGATAAATATACCCGGTATGAAGGGCGTATTAACTCAACAGGCAACTTTGCCGAAGCTCTGGCCGGCATTGCAGGCGGATTGCTTGCAGCAGGTTCGTTGCGAACGCCTTTCTATGTTCAGGCTACCGTTGCCGCGTTGGCAATACCGGCGTCTTTGTGCCTGGTTGAGCCTCCCGCAGTTGGCGCTAAGATTAAACCGACACTGAAAAATGCTTTTGCGATCATCAGGAAAGCATTGCACAGCGACCGGAAACTGAAATGGAACACCTTGTTTTCAGCCGTTACCGGAGTTTCTACGCTAACAATGGCCTGGTTTGCTCAGCCGTTTTTCATCCAAGCCGGGCTAAGCGTATCATGGTTTGGAATTATCTGGGCTGTATTGAACGTGACGGCAGGGATAGCTTCAGCCTGTGCATGGAAACTTGAAAAACGGTTTGGCCCTTCCGGAACCGTGACTGTGTTCTCGCTGGTCCTCGTTTCCGGTTATCTCGGGATATCCTTCCTTCCGTCCGCCATGGGATTTTTACTGTTGCTCATGTTCTATTTTGCCCGGGGAGTAGCCACGCCAACACTTCGTAATTATGTGAACCTGATCACGGTTTCCGAAGAGAGGGCAACCGTACTTTCCGTCAGAAATTTTGTTATCAGGATGATGTTTGCAATACTGGGACCGGTTTTCGGTCGGATTACGGATAAATACAGCCTCCCGGTTGCCATGGCGGCAGCAGGCGTACTTTTAGGCACCATGATGGGGATAACCTTATATTACTTCCTGAAATACCGTACATACCAGGCGGATTGAAACCTATGCCGGCCATATTTTTTCAGAAGTGTTGGCTATTGAAAAATAGTTTCTATTTTTGCAGCCCCAAACAATTGGAAAGATGCCAGAGTGGTCGAATGGGGCGGTCTCGAAAACCGTTGACCCCTTTCCCGGGGTCCCAGGGTTCGAATCCCTGTCTTTCCGCCACCAGTTTAATGCCTCGCAATGCGGGGCTTTTTTTTGGTCGGGGGTATACCTCATTGAAATTTTTCAGCATCATTTCGGTAAAGTTTATAATTTCGTTTTGGTTCTATAAGTTTCTGAAATGATGAATTTTATACCAATCGGGGTAGGATGCCATTCGGGTTATAAAGCCGATGAATATCCGGAATACTTTATCCTGGAGGAAAAGAGATTTGAAATCCTGGAGATCTCCGACCGGTGGTATCAGGCGGAGAACATTCCCGGATATCCGGTTTCGGATTATTTTGAGGTCAGGACACAATATGGCGTATATCTTATCCGGCATGAACCAGCCGGCGACAACTGGTACCTGTGCATATCGGATAAAGGATAATAGGGTAAAGGAAATAAGTGCCTGTGCGGGGAAGCAACGGCAAGGCTGATTTCACAATACTTCCATTTTAAAATTTCTGCTTCAGGGGGGCATCCTTCTTCTAGATAGGAAAAACTTTGTTCTGCTTCATTTTCAGATGCCTAAAATAAATACAGCCGGTTTTTTCTGCAGTTCAGGAATCTGGCTTTTCCAGCGGTGTACCGGCATGGTATGGATGAACTCGTCCTGTAGCGTAATGTTGGCAGCGATGCAAAGCCGGGTATCGGGATGGCAGGTTTCGATGATGGTGTGAAACATTGCCATGTTACGGTAAGGCGTTTCGATGAAAAGCTGGGGGGATCCGGTCTGTCGAACCTCGCGTTCGATCAACTTAAGGGATTTGATCCGTTCGGGTGTTTTTACCGGCAGGTATCCGTGGAAAGTGAAGTGCTGTCCGCTGAATCCGGAAGCCATTAAAGCCAGCATGAGCGAAGAAGGCCCTGTGAGCGGTATCACCCTGATGCCTTTCTGATGGGCCAAGGACACCAGTTTATGTCCGGGGTCAGCGACACACGGCAATCCGGCTTCGCTCATCAGGCCGATATTCTTTCCGCCGGCAGCCGGTTCAAGGTAAGCGTCAATTTCTTGATCCGAAGTATGTTCGTTCAGCAGGAAAAAGGTAATATCGTCGATAAGCCCGGTATAACCAGCCTTTTTCAGAAAGCGTCTTGCCGTGCGTATTTCTTCCACGACAAAAACATTGATTAGGTTCAAAATCAGGATATTGCCGGCAGGGAGACAGGTTTCGGCAGAAACATCCCCGAGCGTGGCCGGAAACAGGAATAAGGAGCCTTTTTCAGTTTGTGGATCCATGTTTATTGCCAGGGAAGTTTGTTCAGGTCAACATTGCCGCCGGTGAGAATTATGCCGATGCGTTTGCCGGCATACCGGGTTTTATTCTTCAGCAAAGCAGCCAGCGGAGTAGCTGCCGATGGTTCTATGATCAGTTTCATCCGTTCCCAAACCAGTTTCATGGCTTCAGCAATATTGAAATCGCTTACGGTATGGATATCCGTGACGAATTTCCTGATAATCGGGAAAGTCAGCGAGCCCAGCGAGGTGCGCAGCCCGTCGGCAATGGTATCCGGATTAACCGACGGGACCAGTTCGCCCTTGTAAAAAGACTGATAGGCGTCGTCGGCGCCTGAAGGTTCCCCGGCAATTACTTTGATTCCTTTTCCGAAGTAACTGGCCGACAGGGCGGTGCCGCTCAGAAGTCCGCCGCCGCCAACCGGTGTAATAATATAATCGAGATTGCCGGCGTCTTCGATTAGTTCCAGGGCTGCCGTTGCCTGGCCGGCTATAATCCTCAGGTCGTTATAGGGATGTATTTCGGTGGCAAAGGTTTGTGCCAGCACCTGGTTCAGGGTTTCTTCCCGGGCGGCAAGGGTTGGCTCGCAAAAAGTGATTTCTCCGCCATAGGATTGAACGGCGGCTATCTTTACTTTTGATGAGTTGCCCGGCATAACTATATATGCGCGGATTCCCCTGTTCCGGGCAGCCATCGACAGGGCGGCGGCATGGTTTCCCGATGAATGTGTGGCAACCCCACGTTTTATATCCTCACCCGGAAGGCTCATTACGGCATTGGTGGCGCCGCGGACTTTAAAAGCGCCCGCTTTCTGGAGGTTCTCGCATTTGAAGAACAACTCGGCGCCGCAAATCCTGTTGATGGTTTCTGACGTGATCACCGGAGTGCGGTGAATGTAGGGACGAATGCGATCAGCAGCTCCGAGGATTTCTTCCCTTGAAGGAAAATTAACAGTTGCGGTCATCGGTTTCTTTTTGATAGTTCATTTATAATAGCGTCGGTAGCCTGGTCAAGCAAAGAATAGGTAGTTTCAAAATCAGATTGCCGGCCGTAATAAGGATCCGGAACATGTCTGTTATTGCCATGGCCTGCAGCGTTCATGATGTAATCCACCTTTTTACGATCGGATTCCGAACGTGCATAACGAATTACATTCCTGTAATGGCTCTGGTCCATGACATAGATAAAGTCGAAAAGGTCGAAATCTGCCTGCCGGAATAATCTCATGGTATGGTTTGCGATGTCTATCCCATGCTTCTTCATTTCATAAATAGCCCTGTCGTCGGGAGGATCGTTCAGGTGAAACGGCTCAAAACCGCAGGAATCGACAACTACACCGAGGCCGGCCTGTTTTGATTTTTCTCTCATCAAACCTTCCGCCATAGGCGACCGGCAGATATTGCCGGTACATACCATAAGAATTTTTATCATAATATCCGGGTAAAGAGGTTTTGAGCTATTTGGCAAATGCAGTTCCGGAATGCACAGCGACTTCCCGGCAGGTTAACCGGTCCGGCTTCAAAAATAGCATCAATTTGTTTACGAAAAGTTTGCTGTGGAGAATATTCGGTTTGTACCGGCAAATTTAATACGGGGCAGAAGCTTCTTTTCTATCGTAATAAAACAAGAAGCTCCTGATTGCCAGGAGCTTCAAACGGACTGGTTGTGGGTTCTGGTTAAAATTTGATCCGTTTTTCTATTTCTTCGACGTAAAGCCTGAATTGTTTGTCGGTTTCGATCAGGTTGTTTACTGTGCGGCAGGCGTGGAGCACGGTTGCATGATCCTTATTGCCGCATACAAGTCCGATAGCAGCCAGCGATGATTTGGTATGTTTCTTCGAAAAATACATGGCCAGTTGACGCGCCTGTACGATGTCGCGTTTGCGTGTTTTCGAGTTGATGGAATCAACCTGAATGCCGAAATAATCGCATACGATTTTCTGAATGAAGTCTATAGAAATCTCACGGGCCGTGTTCTTTACGAATTTGTCAATCATTTGTTTGGCCAGTTCGATGGTAATCGCCTTTTTATTCAGTGACGATTGCGCCATGAGGGAGATAAGGGCCCCTTCGAGTTCGCGGACATTGGTTGTGATGCTGTAGGCGAGATATTCAAGCACATCGTCGGGCATGTCGATGCCATCTTTGTAGATGCGCTTTCTCAGGATGGCAATACGGGTTTCAAGGTCGGGAACCTGGAGGTCAGCGGCCAGCCCCCACTTGAAACGTGAAAGGAGCCTGGGCTCAAGTCCTTTTAGTTCTACCGGGGCTTTATCGCTGGTAATGACGAGTTGTTTTCCTTTTTGATGTAAATGATTGAAAATGTGGAAGAAAACATCCTGCGTTTTTTCTTTGCCGGAGAGCCACTGGATATCATCAACGATCAGTACATCAATCATTTGGTAAAAATGGAGGAAATCGTTCTGGTTGTTGTTCCTGACAGAATCAATGAATTGCTGCATAAATTGCTCTGTGGCAACATAGAGGACGGTTTTTTCGGGGAAGTTGTTCTTGACCTGTAATCCGATGGCATGTGACAGATGGGTTTTTCCAAGCCCGACGGCGCTGTAAATGAATAATGGATTAAAAGCTGTTTTACCCGGATTGCAGGCTACTGCATAGCCGGCTGAACGGGCCAGGCGGTTACAGTCGCCTTCAATAAAGTTGTCGAATGAATAGGATTCGTTCAGTTGAGAGTACACCTGGATTTTTTTCAGGCCGGGAATGACAAAGGGATTGGGTATCTCTTTTGCGTTACCGTTTTTCAGGTCTATTGGCATGGCTACCGCAGGATTATTCGTAGCTTTCCGGTTACTGGCAGGAACTTTAATCGTATAAGGATCACTGGTATATGAACCTTCCATCACAATACTGTATTCCAATCGTCCGGTTGGGCCGAGTTCATTGCGAATGGTCTTTTTGAGCAGGGTTATGTAATGCTCTTCGAGCCACTCGTAAAAAAACTGGCTGGGAACCTGTATGGTGAGGATATTGTTTTCGAGCTTTAATGGTTTTATAGGTGCAAACCATGTTTTAAAACTTTGATAATTCAGGTTGTCCCTGATTACTTTCAGACAATTATCCCAAACTTCGCTGTGCAGTTCTTTCATTACTACTATTCGTGATTAAGTTACATCGGTTTCCCGGATATCCGGCTACTTGGTTAATGATTTAAAGATCAGGATTATAATATATTATGTCAAATTCAGCATACGAGGAGCGTATTTCGTTGTTCAAAAATCAATTTATAAAAGTGAAAAAAAAAAAATTCTTACTCTTGACTTTAAAATAAAATTTATGTATAAGGAAAAACACCCAAAACGAACAATGCGTTGGCAAGTAATTCGTTTAAATTGTCTTTAAATAGTTAATTGATAAGTTGTTCAGACGATCGAAGCGGCCCAGCAATTTCCTGAGATTGTTCCTCCGGATGGCAAACTCGATAACACAAGTCATGCCAAACTCGCTCGAAATAATTAACGGTCCTTCTTCTTTAAGGATTTTCATTATATCATTCATAAGGTCGTACGGGTATTCAATCCGGTAAACTTCTTTAACAGTATTGGTGATTATCTGCGCATGGGCAATAGCATCTTTTGCGGCGGTGCGATAAGCATTTATCAGCCCCGGAACACCCAGTTTCACGCCCCCGTAATACCGGATGACCACGATAAGGATGTTTGTGAGGTCTGCCGATTGAATTGCACCGTAGATAGGCCGCCCGGCCGTGCCCGATGGTTCGCCATCGTCGTTCACTCTCCATGCCGATTTTTCATTCCCCAGCACATAGGCGAAACAATGATGAGTGGCATCATAATACTTCTTCCGGAGGATATCGAGTTGTTCTTTTACTTCCGTTTCGGTGATTACCGGTATGGCGTATGCAATAAACCGGCTTCCCTTTTCGCGGAATAACCCTTCAGCGGTTTTCTCAATAGAATGGTACTGATCGTCGAAGAGCATTGACTAAAAGTTAATTGTAATCCTGATCTGTTTTTCATTAACCAACGGCAAAAATAGGGAATCCCGGCAAAGGCCGGTCCGATATTCCGGTCAAAAATTGAAGTAAAATTTTCATCGAACTAACGTCCAATGCTAGTGTTGGTTAAGTTTGCAAGAAAGCCTTGGCCGTTTTATTTTTTTTCAGGATTCGCGATATTTCGTGTACGTTTGGCGAAAAATTTCCGGCTTCTCTAATACCTTATTTAATATAATGGACAGCCACTTTGGTGAATTTGCGGCCTTACTGACAACCCTGTTCTGGACTATAACAGCATTGTCGTTCGAAGTTGTGGGCAAACGGATCGGCTCGCTGAACCTGAACCTGTTGCGCCTTTCGGTGGCAACGGTATTGCTCGGCGTGTTTTCATATTTTTACCGGGGGCTGTTCCTGCCGGTTGATGCCACCCTTCATAACTGGTTATGGCTGATTTTGTCGGGGCTGATAGGTTTTGTGATCGGCGATTTCCTTCTTTTCCAGGCTTATATTGTTATAGGTGCAAGGGTTTCCATGCTGCTGATGACCCTGGCTCCGCCGGCTGCTGCCCTGGCCGGATGGCTGATCCTTGGCGAAAGTATGTCGCTGAAGTCATTACTGGGTATGATGGTAACCATCGCCGGTATTTCGCTGGTAATATTCAACAGGACTCCCGGAACTTCCAAATCGTCGAAGAGCGCCAGACTTGCCCACCCGCTGAAAGGGATCCTGTATGCCCTGGGGGCTGCAATAGGGCAGGGTGTAGGATTGGTGCTCAGTAAACTGGGAATGGAAAGTTATGACCCTTTTGCTGCTTCACAGATCAGGGTGATGGCCGGAGTTGTGGGTTTTGCGCTGGTGTTTACCGTTGCCGGCAGATGGAGAGCGTTGCCTGCGGCTGTAAAAGACAGCAAGTCCATGAAGTGGCTTATTGTAGGCTCGTTTTTCGGTCCCTTCCTGGGAGTGTCGTTTTCGCTGATGGCCGTTCAGAATACCAATGCAGGCATCGCACAAACCATTATGTCGCTGGTTCCGGTTCTGATTATTCCGCCATCGCTTATTATTTATAAGGAGAAACTGCGCGCCCGCGAACTTGCAGGCGCCCTGATTGCCGTGGCGGGAGTATCATTGTTCTTTTTGTAGAAGTTCAGAACAATGAAGCCGTTTTACGGAGGTATGCCGTGATTTGCCGGTAATCGGCGCTACACAACTTTGGTCGGCTGAAACTATCCAGCAGGTGATTATCGGCATGGTCGACCCGTGGGTACCACTCGCCTATATCCTTTAAATCGCCTGTTTTACGGATAACAATATGCAGGTGCAGATGCGGCACTGTTTGTCCTGCGGCTTCCTTCTCCTGTAATGACCAATCGAACCCTTCACCATGGAAAGCTGCCATCAGCAGGTTGGTGGTTTTTTTTGCAAAAACGAATAACCGGGCTGTTTCGTCGTCATTCAGATCTGACAACCCCCTGACATGTTTTCTTGGTACAATAAGCGAATGCCCGGGCAGGATTGGCGCAATGTTATAAACAGCCAGGAAATCATCGTCGGCAAGGAAAGCGGCTTCCGAAAACTCTTTAACGCAGAACGGACATTCTGTTTCCCGGTAAACAGACTTGCTCATTTTCCGTAACTTCCGAAAAGTTTGGCCAGAAAGCGGTGAAATTTATGTACTGATTCAACAGGATCAGTATACATCAGGATGCATTTGCCGCTCACGAGGTTTAGACCGGAGTCATGGTAAGGCTCCAGTACGTCGTTGCTTTCAGCGCCCTGCTGTAACCATATGTGCCTGATGCCGCGTGAAACGGCGTCTGCTATCAGCCCTTTTGAAATCTCAGGCCGGGTGCATATCACCAATCCGGTTACTTCGGGCGGAAGATCAAGAATGCTGTGATAACATGTATCACCATCAAATTCCGACAGGTTAGGGTTAACAGGTATCACTTTCCGTCCCCTTTTTTTCAGGGTGAGATACATGGAATGGCCGAACTTGTTCCGGCTCCTGGAAACGCCGGCTATTGCCCATACCGGCTGCGCCAGAAATTCGTTGATAGCGGGTAATGAATTCATACTGTGAATTATTCAAATACAATTTTCATCTCTACCCGGCGGTTGTGCTGACGTCCTTCAGGTGTGGCGTTGGTATCAACGGGACGGTCGGGGCCGAACCATTCAGCACGGATACATGAAGCTGGAACGCTCCTGTCCTGCAGGAATTTCTTCACGGCCAGGGTGCGGTTTTTCGATAAGGTCATGTTCGTTTCACGTTTTCCTACATTATCGGTATGTCCGGAAAGCTGGAGCTTCCATTCAGGGTGCTTTACGAGCAGTTGGGCCAGTTCGTTAAGCGATGGGTATGATACCCGGCGGATCACCGACTTGCCGGTTTCGAATTCGAGGTTTGCGAATGCGGTGTTGATAATTTCCTGCTCTTCTTTCTTTATTTCAGGGCAACCATTATTTTGGGCTACGCCGGGAATGGTAGGACACATGTCGTATTTATCCGAGATTCCGTCTCCGTCGGTATCGGGACAGCCCCGGAATATTGCCGTTCCCGGAATGCTGGGGCATTCATCATCCTTGTCGGGAATGCCGTCGTTGTCGGTATCGGTGTAAGGGCAACCGTGGTTTTCAACAGGCCCTTTTATTCCGGGACACTGGTCGTCTTCATCTTTTACCCCGTCATCGTCGCTGTCGATAAACGGGCAGCCATGGTTTTCGCGTGTGCCGAACACGGTGGGGCAGTTGTCTTCCTTATCGGCGATTCCGTCGCTATCCTGGTCCGGACAACCGTTTAATTCAGCCAGGCCTGCGTTGAAAGGGCAATCGTCTCTTGAATCGATAATGCCGTCGCCGTCGCTGTCGGGACATCCGTTAAACTGTGGCAATCCTTTCACATCGGGGCAATCGTCCTTCGAATCGATGATGCTGTCGCCATCCCTGTCGGGGCAGCCGGAAAATTCTTTTAGTCCGGGTTCGTTGGGGCATAAGTCTTCAGCGTCGGTCACCCCGTCGAGATCGGCATCGGGACAGCCGGCTAGTTCAGCAAGGCCCGGTACGTCGGGGCAATTGTCTTTCCTGTCGGATACCTTATCTTTATCGCGGTCGTGTGCTTTTTTGTAACGGATACCGAATTTCAAGGCTACACTTGCATTGATACCGTAAATGTCCTTTTTGCCGGCGATGATGCTGAAAAGGTTGTTTGAACCTATCCACAGCGGCCCGAAACGTAAACCGGCTCCAACATTGAGCTGTTTATAGCTGTTGTACTGAAACGGCAGATAGAGGCCGAAAAACCTGCCTTCATATCGGGGAACCACGTTCCAGGCCGTGAGATAATGAACCTTGTTGACATCATTTGAACCGCGGTTTAAGGCAATATAGGGAGATACATTCAAGTATAAGCCTTTTGCCGCTCTTACATCAGCCTGCAGGCTGATGGCGGTCGGAAGGTTCATCCTGTATATGTCGGACATTGAGTTGTCGAATTCAAAGTTCAGCGAGTCCTTCAGGGTGTTTAAAAAGCCGCTGTATCCTTTCCCGAAATCCTGATCCTGGTAATTCCAATTGGCAATATCGGCAGTAAAGTCGTTGCTGAGTGCGCCTCTTTTGTATTTAACGCTGCCGATATCAAGGATGCTGAGCCCGATTCTGAACAGGTACTTGTTCTGATCGCGCTGCCACAGGTTCGTTTCTCCGTCAAGGTCGTATTTAAATGATTCCCAGTCAGGCCGGTATTCATAAACCAAGCCAAGGTCAAAGCCAAGCGATGGATTGGCTGCAACTTTGTAATTCAGGTTCTCGTAGTTAAAGCCATTATCGGCAAACAGGTTATCAAAATTATCGGAAGCGCCGTAATTAACCTTGGTATGGAAGATGGAAACAGAATCCCTCTCAAGGAAATTGTAGCTGAACTCTTTGGCAAATCCGTAAAAGGAGCCTACGCCTTGTAAAAGCTTAACGGTAGCGCCGGCTTTCAGGAAATGTTCACCTTCGTCGAGAATAACGCGGGAATAGGTAAAGCCAAATTCCGTCCAAAAGTTTCCCTGAATATTTACATTGGCATCCCTGAGATCCTGTTTCAGGTAGTCCTCATAATTATCACTTTCGTATATTATTTTTGCCAGTTCATGGCTCATATTATCAAGATTAATAATTCCCCTGGTGCCAAAAGTCAACGCAATAGAGGCCTTGTTTGAAACGCTCGCCATAAAACTCATGGTTTCGGCCTGAAAGTTTATGATCATGCTTTTATCATCACTGGAAGTATTTTCGCTGAGGAAATCCTCTTTGTCAAAATCTTCAGCGTCCCAATCCGTGCTGAATTTTTTTGGATTTAACAGATAGTAAGGATCCAACCCGATATAGTTATTATTAAATGTTCCTTCGACGCCTGCAATTGTCAGATCGAACTTGTACCGGCTGTCGGCAATAGAAGCCGGCTGAAGGTAAACGCCGGTGACTCCTGCATAATTGCTCGAGGCAAACGGAAGGTAACGCTGTGAATAACCGTGAGTTATGCCTGTAAGGAGGCAGATAGCCAGGAGGAAGGTGATTTTTTTCATACAATCAGTTTCGGATTAACCAAATATACAAAAAGCATTTTCCTGCTACCGGTCCAGTGAAAAAATATTTTAATTGTCAGAACGTTTGTTAAAAACCGGCTGTACCTGGTCAGGAATTGCTGGTGCAGGGTTGTTACCGGAATGTTATTTCGATAATTTTGCCGGGTTCAGTATAGAAAAGGAATAGTATGAAAAATTCTATTTTATTGGTAGTGTTCTTATTAGCAGGAATTAAAGGCTTTTCACAGGTAAAGTCCGGCTGGCGCGATGGAGGGGAGATGATCTTTTCGTGGGGCAACATCAATCAGGGAAATTTAGATGCCGATAATGTTCCCCGGTTTTCCCTGATCCTGAATGAGCAGCTTCAGTATCATGTGGATTATGGTCAGCATACCGGATTTTATACGGGATTGGGAATCAGGAATGTGGGCTTTATCCATAAATTCGGCGATACGCTGAAAATAAAACAGCGGGTTTATTCCATCGGCGTGCCGTTTGCCCTGAAATTGGGGAACATGGATAAAAATGTATTTTTTGCCGTGGGCGCCGAAATGGAATTATTCTTCCATTTTAAGGAAAAGACTTTTCTCCATGGAGAAAAAATGAAAACAGGAGAGTGGTTCAGCGACCGGACGGAACTGTTTCATCCTTCCGTCTTTACGGAACTCGATCTGGGAAAAGGTTTCTATATCCGTTACCGCTATTATCTGACCGATTTTCTGAAGCAAAAATCAGGGTCATTCCCGGGCGGGATTCACTTACCATACAACAACTCCGGAACACTGATGTACATCTCGGTCGGGACTATGATTTCCAAAAAGAAAGCCAGGGAACAACTGCCGGTGATCAGGAAAGCGAGCAATACTTATGCTTCGGCTTATCTCCCGGGATCATCATCGGCGAAACAATTAAAATAAGGTATGAGCGATCCCGAAAACAGACTGATGACCGTTGGTGACCTGGCTAAAACCCTTCGGGCCATGCTGGAGCCGGTACATGGCAGGGAAGAAAGCGGGGCAATGGTTTACAGGCTTTTTGAACATTATTTGCACCTGAATCGTGCATCTGTTGTTTTAAGCCGTCAGATGTTTCCGGGCAAACGGCAACAGAAGAAATTGCTGCAAGCGGCCCGGCAACTGGCTGACAACATTCCTTTGCAATATATAACGGGCGAAGCCTTTTTCGACGGTTTGACCTTCAGGGTAAACCGGCATGTTTTAATTCCGCGTCCCGAAACGGAAGAAATGGTGTCCCTGGCAGCCGGGATTTTTGCCGGACGAAGGCCCCATTCCATACTGGATATCGGTACCGGCAGCGGGTGCATTGCCGTTTCACTGAAGAAGCATTTTCCCGAAAGCCGGGTAATAGCTGTGGATGTTTCAAAAATGGCGCTCAGGGTAGCTCAGCGGAATGCCAGCGATAACGGCTTGCAGGTCGAATTCCTGCATGGAGATATTCTGAAGCCTCACGGCTTTCGTAATATGCCCGTCTTTGACCTGATCATCAGCAACCCGCCATACGTCACGGAGTCGGAGAAAAGCCTGATGCGGGCCAATGTGCTTGATTATGAGCCCGGCAAAGCCTTGTTTGTGCCGGATAAGGATCCTTTGCTATTCTATAATGCTGTTGCCCGGTTTGCCAGGCGGTTTTTGGCCGGAAACGGAATGATCCTGTTTGAGATTAACGAAAATTTCGGGAAGGCTACCGTTGATCTGTTAAAATCTCTGGGTTACAGCCGGGCAGAAGTCAGGCGCGATTTCAGGGGAAAGGACAGATTTGTGATCGCGCAGTAAGATGCCCGCTGGCAATTCCTGGTGTTGCAATTCATCCACCTGACTGGTCAACGCTGTAAGTGATAATCCGGAGAAAGAGTGATCCGGATTCCATCCTGGAAATTTGACGGATCAATACCATGAAAGCATTACAGCGATGCTTCAGATAAGGAATTCATTAAGCCGGGCGGGCATTCCGGGCCTGAAATCAGTTGAAACAAGAGGCGTTGACGAATGGCATGCCGGAAAAAAGTTATGGGAACATAAAAAGACATTAGAGAAAAAGACTGATATTTGTACGCGACAAATGAGAATACACCCGTAATAAACTAATTACTAAAATACTAACAACAAACAAGATGACAGAAAAGGTTCAAAAACTCATGAAAGACGTGCCGGCATATCGCTGGACAGCTCTTGTACTGCTGGCAAGTGCCATGTTTTTCGGATATATCTTTATGGATATATTATCACCCTTACAGGAATTGTTGCAAACATCGCGGGGATGGACTCCGGATGCTTACGGGAGGTACGCTGGTTCGGAAACATTTTTGAACGTTTTTGTATTTTTCCTCATATTCGCCGGAATTATCCTGGATAAAATGGGTGTTCGTTTTACCGCCATTTTATCGGGATTGGTGATGTTACTGGGCGCATCAATCAACTATTATGCTGTAAGCGATGCTTTTACAGGCAGCGGGGCCGAAAATGCCATGAACCACTTTATGAATCTTCCGCTGAAATGGTGGAATATTACCCCTTTCTTTAGCGGCATGCCTGCTTCCGCAAAAATGTCGGCCATAGGTTTCATGTTTTTCGGATGCGGTGTTGAGATGGCCGGTATCACCGTTTCCAGAGGAATCGTCAAATGGTTTAAAGGAAAAGAATTGGCACTGGCAATGGGAGTAGAAATGGCTATTGCCCGTATCGGGGTCGCCGTTGTATTCATCTGTTCGCCGATTGTGGCCCTTCAGATAAAACCTATAAATGCTTCACGTCCGATTGCCTTTGCCGTATTGCTGTTAGCTATCGGATTGATTTCCTTTATCGTTTATTCCTTCCTGGATAAAAAATTGGAGAATCAGATGGGCGAGAGCGGTGAAGAAAAAGACGACCCGTTCAAAATCAGCGATATTGGCAAGCTGCTCTCAAGCAAGGTCTTCTGGCAGGTTGCATTACTCTGTGTGCTTTATTATTCTGCAATTTTCCCCTTCCAGAAATATGCCAACAACATGTTGCAATGTAACCTCGGATATACTGCCGACCAGGCAGGCCGAGTGTTCTTTGTATTTCCGCTGGGTGCGGCTGCCATCACCCCGTTCCTTGGTAATTTCCTCGACAGAAAAGGCAAAGGGGCTTCAATGCTGATGCTGGGAGCCATTCTGATGATTGTTTGCCACCTGGTATTTGCCCTGGCGCTTCCGGCTACCAAAGGTACTTCTGTTGCCCCGGTGATTGCTTATGCTTCGATTATCCTCCTCGGTATTTCCTTCTCATTGGTTCCTGCCGCTTTATGGCCCAGCGTTCCCAAGCTTGTTGAAAACCGCTATTTAGGTTCGGCATACGCACTGATATTCTGGATCCAGAACATAGGCCTTTACGCTTTCCCCATCATTATCGGAACCGCATTAAGGTCATCAAATCCCGGAATTACCAATCCTATGGAATACAACTACACTGTCCCGATGCTCATTTTCGCTTCCTTAGGCGTCCTGGCTTTATTCCTTGGAATCTGGCTTAAAGCTGAAGACAAGAAGAAAGGATACGGGCTTGAACTGCCGAACATCAAATAGGACTAATCTTAATCGATTCTATTATCGCGTTTGGACGGAGGTCAGAACCTTCGTCCATTCGTTTTTTATAAGGAGAAGGATTATATTCCGGGTCAAAAGTTAACTTTGCAGGCACTTAAAGAAGACTAATGAAATCAAAACTCATTTTACTGGCAGTTCTTATACTGTTATCGCAAATCGCTCTGCCTTCCGGCTTTCAGAAAGGTGAAACCAGAAATAAACCAAAACACCCGAAAAATATCATCCTGATGATAGGCGACGGCATGGGAACAGCCCAACTGTATGCAGGAATTACCGCGTTACGAGATAATACCAACATTGAGCGCTGTCCCGTTTCGGGCTTTGTTAAAACGCTTTCAGCCAGTAATTACATTACCGATTCAGCCGCTGGGGCTACCGCTTATGCAATTGGCTGCAAGACTACCAATGGTTTTCTGAGCGAAACGCCCGACAGCATTCCAAAACCAACAATCCTGGAAATGGCTGAAAAAAAAGGGCTTGCTACAGGGCTGGTCGCCACATCGGCAATCACTCATGCCACCCCGGCTGCCTTTATAGCACACGTAAGCAGCCGTGGTAGTTACGAACAAATTGCGGCTCAGTTCCTGAACACCGATATCGATGTTTTCATTGGTGGCGGATGGAAATATTTTACAAAAAGGGCCGACGGCAGGAACCTGGCCGATAGCCTTCTGAAACACAATTACGTTATTGCCAGGAGCCTTGAGGAGGTTGAGAAAGCATCCGGGCCGAAACTGGCCGGATTGTTAAGCGATGAACACATGCCGCGGTATTCCGAAGGGAGGGGCGATATGCTGCCTTTATCAACAGAAAAGGCGATTAATATCCTTTCCGGAAATAAAAAAGGCTTTTTCATGATGGTGGAAGGTTCCCAAATTGACTGGGGCGGTCATGCCAACGATCTGAATTATATCGTTGAAGAAGTGGTGGATTTTGACAAAGCCATCGGGAAAGCGCTCGATTTTGCCGCGCAAGACGGGGAGACGCTGGTTATCATTACCGCAGACCACGAAACCGGCGGAATGGCTATTACCGGAGGCGATATGTCACTAGGAAAGGTTGAAGCAAAATTCACAACCGGTGATCATTCGGCTGTAATGGTCCCGCTGTTTGCATTCGGGCCCGGTTCGGAACGCTTTTCCGGCATTCAGGATAATACGGACGTTTTTAAAAAATGTGTAGAGCTGCTCCAATTATCGGACGGTAAATAGAACAAATGCAACACTGCTATCATTCTGCCAGAGGATGAAAATACTCATCGTAACAGCAACATGGAAGGAATCAGAACCGCTCAGGCAGGCGCTGGGAGATTGCATTCCTGTTGAAAATATTCTCTTTCGTTACCGGTTGAATGATAAGGTTATCGATCTGCTGGTGACCGGTACGGGGATGGTTTCGACGGCTTACGCGATGGGACAACTTACGGGGAGACAAAAATATGACCTTGCCATAAACGCAGGCATCTGCGGTAGCTTCAACAGAAATATCAGGTTGGGCGAAGTTGTGAATGTTGTCGCGGATTCGTTTGCCGACATGGGCGCCGAAGATAACGACAGTTGGCTCCCTATGTCCAAACTTGGATCTGAAAACCAGGATGATCTATTGTCCGGTGACGGAACTTTCAACAGTAATCCCGGCAGGTTTTCGGTACTGTTAAACCACTTGCGGCCTGTCAATGGGGCTACAGTCAATACAGTTCACGGCAATGCGGAGAGCATCAGGCGCTTTTCTGTCCGGACGGATGCAGGCATTGAGACAATGGAAGGCGCTGCTTTTATGTTTGCCTTGACCGGTTCTGATACCAAATTCATTGAGTTGAGGTCCGTATCCAACTATGTTGAACCCCGCAATACAGATAATTGGAATATCCCTCTGGCTATCGGTGAACTCGGTGTTGAACTGGTCCGGTTGCTTAAAGATTTATAAAATCTGATCGGTTAGCCTCCCCGGCCTGTTTTTAGCCTGCGTGTATCAGGGCTGAAATTGCGAACCTGAAATGCTTTGCTTCATGCTCTGTTCTCATTGCAATGGCAGGTGTGCCCGGATCCTGTCGTGGCAAATATGCATTGATTTTTAACATGAAAACCTGAAGTAATGAATCTCAACCTTGGTTTTTCTCCCTGCCCGAACGACACCTTCATCTTCGAAGCGCTGGTTCATCAAAAGGTAGATACGGAGGGCCTTACATTCGATTACATATTGGCTGATGTGGAGGAATTAAACCAGAAGGCTTTCCGGAAGGAATTGGATGTCACTAAGGTGAGTTTTCATGCTTTTCTTTCGTTAACAAGCCAGTACCTTTTACTTGACTCAGGGGCAGCGTTGGGGTTTGGCGCGGGACCGCTGGTGATCAGCAGGAAGGAGATGCAACTCTCCGGCCTTCGGGGAGCAAGCATAGCAATACCCGGCATAAATACTACGGCTAACCTGCTATTGTCACTCGCAGTGCCTGAAGCAAAGAATAAATCCGAAATGATCTTTTCTTCCATCGAACAGGCAGTTCTGGAAGGCAAATACGATGCCGGGCTGATCATTCATGAAAGCCGGTTTACTTATGAATCGAAGGGACTCAAAAAAGTGGCCGATTTGGGAGAATATTGGGAAAGCCTTACCGGAAGCCCTATTCCACTGGGCGGAATTGTTGTCAGCCGGGAAATTCCGGACGACATCAGGCAGAAACTCAACCGGTCAATCCGCAGGAGCGTGGAATACGCTTTCGCAAATTCTTACCCCCTGAATGGGTTTATTGCTGGCAATGCGCAGGAAATGAGCGAAGAAGTGATGCGTAAACACATTGAACTCTATGTTAATCAATTCTCGGTCAGTCTTGGCACTGAAGGGAAGCAAGCTGTATTGAAGCTATTCGAAATGGCTCTTAAATCAGGGTTGATAAAATCAATCCCCGGATCAATTTTTGCCTGAATTCTCCCTGCAATCGTTACTTTTGTAATTCTAATATTTGCATGTGAAACAAAATAACCTCATCGGGATTTTCTTATTGCAGTTTTTAGCATTCATCCTTCCTGTTTCTGGTTATGCCCAGGTTGAAAAAGGAGGTATGCCGCGAAGCTTTTCCTTGAAGGGTTTATCAGATGAAACAGGGATAATTGAGATAACCCCTCCTGATCGCGATTCACTGATTGCTCAGGATTACCGGGATGCTTTACTGGATAAGGGCTATCGCATGGGCGTAGTTCTGCCGCTGGAAATTTCGATGAATAACAGCGGAAACTGGTATAGCATTCAGGGAGGGAGAATTTGGAAACTGTGCATCAGGAGTGCTGGCGCTCAGGCTTTAACTCTTTACTACGAACGTTTTTCCCTGCCCGAAGGTGCCGATTTCTTCGTTTACTCGAAATCCGGACAACATATTGCAGGAGCCTTCACGCCAGATAACAACCCTGAGGGCAACTGTTTCGCAACTCGCCTGATACCGGGTGATGAGATTGTGCTTGAGTATTATGAGCCTTTTTCTGTTTCATCGGTGCCGGTTATAGAACTAAACGGATTGTTATATGCCTACCGTTCTGCATTTTACGGTTCGGAAAAAAATGGAGATGATTTTGGCGGTTCCGGCTCCTGTGAAGTGAATGTAAACTGTTCCGAAGGTGACAACTGGAAAGACCAGAAACAAGGCGTTGTGCGCATTCTTACAAGGATAGGCAACAATTCTTTCTGGTGTACCGGCTCATTACTGAACAACACAAGTCAGGACTATTCGCCGCTTCTGATCACGGCAAGCCATTGTGCCTTAAACGAATATGCTGCCACATTTGCCAATTCGAACGATTTGATGCAGTGGATTTTTTATTTTAATTATGAATCGGAAGGTTGCGAAGACCCCGTAAAGGAACCTGTCAGGCAAACGATGGTTGGAGCCGAAAAACTGGCAACATCCTATTCGTTTGATAATGACCGGTTGGGTTCCGATTTTTACCTGTTAAGGCTGACCGGTACAATCCCATCGGGTTACAATCCGTTTTACAACGGATGGGATTGCAATGATGTGCCGTCATCGTCAGGCGTTTGTATCCATCATCCCCAGGGAGATATCAGGAAAATTTCCACCTATACCAAACCGGTTGTTTCGTCCACCTGGGAATCAATACCCGGCACACATTGGGAAACTTATTGGTCGGAAACTCAAAACGGTTATGGCGTCACCGAAGGAGGATCTTCCGGCTCGCCACTGTTCAACAAGTCAGGCCAGGTGATAGGAATTCTGACCGGCGGCGGATCGTATTGTAATACTCCGAATTTAAGCGATTATTTCGGTAAGATTGCGTATTCCTGGGTGTCAAATGGAACAGCCGACACAAACCAGCTTAAACCCTGGCTCGATCCCGTTGGCACCGGCATTAAAAAAATTGCCGGATCGTATAATTCAACATTTCCTATTGCCCGCTTCAATACCGATACTATAACTATCCCCATAGGTTCATCTGTCACATATTACGACCTTTCGGTCAATAATCCCACCGGATGGCACTGGTATTTTGAGGGCGGCATTCCTTCGGAATCGTACCAGAAATATCCTCCGGCCATTGTTTATAATACTTACGGAACATTCGATGTAAAACTGACGGTCACCAATGAATATGGAAGCGATTCCTTAATAAAAGAGGATTACCTTACCGTTAGCGCCCGGGTGTTTCCAAACCCGACGACGGGAAAGGTTACATTATTACTGGGGCCGGGTGAACATCCTGAACTCATCATTTCAGTTTTTAACCAAACCGGGCAAAAAATTCTGGAATATGTTCCTGGCAATAGTACATCCTCTGCCATGTCCATTGACCTGAGCGGATTGCCGGCCTCGGTCTATTTTGTTTCTGTTCGCACCGGAGAATCGGTTCAGGTAAGCCGGATAGTTAAAATTTAATATCAAAAGCAATATTGGATCCGGATGAAAGGACTTCTTGATAACGTAAATATCCCTCCCTCAATTCGTAATATCGCCCTGAAAGTATTGGATGGAATCCGCCTGACACAATCAGAAGCCATTGAACTTTATTCCGAAACTGAACTCGGTTTTATCGGTGCTCTGGCCGATCATGTCCGAAAACAAAAGAATGGCGACCTGGTTTATTACAACCGGAACATCCATCTTGAACCAACCAACATATGCATCTACAATTGCAGATTCTGTTCCTATTCGCAGCACAACAGCGGAACTTCCTGGGAATACACGGTGGAAGAAATGCTGAAGAAAGTCCGGGAAATGGGGGATGAGATCACCGAAGTGCATATTGTAGGCGCCGTGCATCCGGCAAGGGATATTTATTATTACGGGGACCTGCTAAGGCAGGTACGGGCAGAAAAGCCCCAAGCCCATATTAAGGCCTTCACGGCTATTGAAATAGATTACATGGCCCGGAAAGAGGATCTGAGCCTGGAAGAAGGGCTTCAATACCTCAAAGACCAGGGGTTAAATTCCATTCCAGGCGGCGGTGCCGAAATATTTGACGCTGGCATCAGGAAGCAGATCTGTGAGAAAAAGTCAACGGCAGAAACCTGGCTCAGCGTTCATGAAACCGCTCATAAACTAGGCATACCTTCGAATGCGACAATCCTTTACGGGCATATTGAAAATATCGGGCATCGCATCGACCATCTTGACCGTTTACGGCAATTACAGGACCGGACAGGCGGTTTCAATGCTTTTATCCCTTTAAAATACAGAAATAAAAACAATGAACTTTCCTGGATCGAAGAAGCGACTGTAACCGAAGATATGCGCAACTACGCTATTTCACGCATCTATCTTGATAATTTTCCGCATATTAAGGCATACTGGCCGATGATTGGAAAGGAAATGGCGTCATTGGCTCTATCCTTCGGAGTTGATGACCTTGACGGAACAATCAACGACTCTACCAAAATCTATTCCATGGCCGGCGCCGACGATAAAAGCCCGTCGATGAGCGTGCAGGAAATCGCCGATTTATGCAAAAGATCGGGCCGGATTGCTGTTGAAAGGGATTCCTTATACCGTATACTCCGGAGGAGTTAAATATACATGTATAATTGCTTTTTGTATTTTTATTTTATTTCATTTTAAATATTTCTGATTACATGTCAGGCTAAAATGCTGTATTTCATACTTTACCCACCTGAAAGCATATATTTTGAAAAGTTAGGAAGTATACCTTGCAAGTTTATCTTCACTGACGTAACTTTGCAAGCTTAACCTAATACTAACTCAAATATTCTACATCATGAAACTTAGAAATTTTCTCGTGGTCGTTCTCGTTTTCGGCGGCTTGACAGCGCTTAATGCTCAACCGGTTGTTAAGGGTGATAAACTCCTGAACCTTGGGATCGGTTTAGGATCTACGCTTTACTCCGGTTCATATTACACAAGCACATTGCCTCCGGTTTCTGCATCGCTCGAAGTTGTCGTAAAGGATGGCCTGCTCGATAACAAAGCCGCTATAGGAATTGGCGGTTATGCCGGATTAGCAGGATACAAATATGATTATCAGGGTTGGGGCTATAAGTATACGAACATAATTATTGGTCCAAGAGGTTACCTGCATTATAATTTCCTCGATAAGCTGGATACTTATACCGGATTATTGGTTGGTTATGATATTGTAAAAGCAACTGAATTTGGTACAGCTCCCGGATGGAACTATGAAGCTTCTTCAAGCGGGTTAATCTGGTCATGGTTTGCAGGCGGACGTTATTTCTTCAACGATAATCTTGCCGGTATGGTTGAATTGGGTTATGGTATTGCTTATCTCAATCTTGGCGTGACGTTTAAATTTTAGTTGAATTCTCTGAAGCGATGCGGGGAAAAGTTGAAGTACTTTTCCCCGCATCGCTATTTATAAATGACATGTTTTCAGGCGATAGTTTTAGAGGCTATCTAAAACTTCATATTAGCCTGCGGCTTTCAACAATTTCAGGCACCTCCTGATCTCGCCGACCCACAGGTATAATAAAAACGGCACTACCAGCACTACCAGTTTGTTGAAATGCCAGGCGGTTTTAAAATCAAGATGGATAAAATGCATAACGGCTCTTGTGGTGCCGCACGCGAAGCATTCGCGGTTAAAACAAATTTTTGAAAGGCAAAGATTAACGGTTGATTTATCAAAAAAATCAGCCGGTAAGCATAATAAAACTACTGGGCTCACTAAAAGTAAGCCCAGGTAGCTTTTAATCAGGTATTTGTTATTGAAATCCAACTTATTTCAATACGTGGATCAAGGCGTGAATGATTCCCGGCACGCCGCAGAGTAACGTCAGGATAACATTTACAATAAAAGGCTTGCCAGCTTCATTATATTTTAAATAAACAGCTAACGGGGGAATGAAGAAAGCTAAAATAATGAGTAACAACTGATCATCATCTGTTGATCCCGGAAGTTGTGTGGGCTGGGCAACGACGTTTTCAACATCCTTTTGAATGGTGACGATTTCTTTTGCCTGTTGTTTGCCGGGGAAGGCTGCATCAGCTACCTGTACAATTCCAACCATAAAAAAGCCTAAGAATAACAGGGCGGCAATTTTCGCGTAAATTCTTTTCATGAGCATTAGAAAGTTAAATTAAACAATTGGTTAATTTTGCTCAAAAATAGTAAAAAACTCATGAAAGTAGCGTGGTGGTGTGTATTTTTTCTGTTATTCTGTAATGTAGCATATTCACAGGCGATTGAGCTTACGGGAGCCATCATAATCGGGAAATCGGAGATGATGAGTTACAGGATAGTATATAATATTAATAATAAAAATGAGATCTCCGGATATTCCATAGCGGATCTTGGCGGCGACCTCGAAACAAAATCCAGGATTTCGGGCGTGTTTAATCCGTCAAAAAAGACATTAAGGTTTGCAGAAACGGCCATTCTGAGTACAAAAGCGAAATTATCGGTCAGCGACTTTTGCCTGATGTCCGTCAACGGAAAATTTGAAAAAAAAGGCGGGAAAAATGTATTTACCGGTAGTTTTATCTCAAAATCGCACAATGATAAACTGGTGTGCGAATCGGGAACTCTGATTCTGACAACCACAAAAGAAATTTATAAGGCAGCCGCCCAAGTTTCAAAAGCCATTGACAAACTTCCTGCTTCCGACAGTTTAACCAGGGAGATCAAGGCAAGATTAAACCCACTAAAGGGTGTGGAAAATGTCAAAACCCTGACTTCAGGCAAATCGGAAGAGTACACATTAACCGACGACACCGTGCAATTTGACATTTTTGACGACAAATTGGAAGACGGGGATATAATTTCCATCCTGAAAAATAATACGACAATTATTCACGAACTTAAAACAACGAACAAGGTCCAGTCTTTCAGGTTTGTAATCAGGGCGGATGAGAAGGCCGTTACATTCACCATCGTTGCCAATAATGAAGGATCATCTCCTCCCAATACCGTAAAAATTGTCATGACCAACGGAAAAACAAAAGAACTGCTGATTTCTCAACTGGCGAAAAATCAGCGGGTGAAGCTGATATTCAGGAGAAAATGATTGAAGTAACCGATGATGACGATACCGGCCTGAATGATCTTTGCTATTCCCGGCAGGCTTTGCGGTATATCCTGTTATAAAGAGCTCAGCAACAGGACAATCAGTAATGAATAGAGCACAAAAGTGACGATTCCCAGCACAAAACCTGCAATAGCCATTCCCTTTTGTCTTTTATTCAGGCCGATAGCCCCGAAAACAATGGCAACAGGCGCCAGAAAGGGAAAGCCGATAATGCTTACAATCCCGGTTACGAGGCTTACGATCCCAAATCCGTTCATGTCTTTCGGATCTTTCTTCCCGGGCGTTTTATCTGCCAGATCCTGATTCTGAGTATTTGTGGTATCATCGGCCGGAATAATTATCCCGTGATCAGGTGCCGTAGATTTTTTAATCTTTCTGACGCTTGTTTCAGCACTTGTTTCAAGGCCGGCAATCAGTTCATCGTCATAAGCTTGATCTGATAAATTCCCATATCTATACTGCCGGATCAGGCTATGGTTACTTCCACTCACGGGAGGAAGTGTCGCAATGGTCTTATTTTCAGCCAGGCTGACTTGTGAACGCTGAAGTCCTGAATCGCATTTGTCCTGGAAAAATTCCTGCGATAAATTTCCTTTTTTTCGGACAGGCTGCTGAATACTGTGACCAAATTTTTTGGGAACCAGGTTGGCGACAGGGTAGGAGGTAACCTTCTTTTCTCCTGAGCATGATATGAATCCAGCCCCTGCTGACGCCACGATGATAGTGAACAGGATAGTCCTGACGATCCGGATTTTCATGATGAAAAAATAAATTGATAAGAACGGATGAATTGTTATCTGGCAAAAACGGAGTAATTCAATTTTATAAGGGAAGACGGTTAAGAATTTCTTTCAGTTTCATTGCTATCTGTACGAGTATAGTTTTCCCATTTTGCGAGAACAGAAGCCATATCCTCGGGCAATTCCGATTCGAAATGCATCTCTTTTCCCGTTTTTGGGTGTTTGAATCCGATCGACCGGGCATGCAATGCCTGACGAGGAAGTATATCGAAACAATTCCTGATAAACTGTTTATATTTCGCGAAAGTTGTGCCTTTCAGAATCTGGTCGCCTCCGTAACGCTCATCGTTGAACAGCGGGTGTCCGATATGTTGCATGTGAGCGCGTATCTGGTGGGTGCGGCCCGTTTCAAGGGTGCATTCGACCAGGGTAACATAATGGAAACGCTCCAGAACCTTATAATGCGTGATGGCTTCTTTGCCGTGTTTGCCGTCGGGGAATACATCCATCACCAAACGGTCGCGGAGGCTTCGGCCGATATTGCCTTCGATGGTTCCTGCCTCTTCCTTAAAGTCGCCCCAAACCAGGGCAATATATTTCCGGTCGACTTTATGTTCAAAAAAGCCGCGGGCCAGAATGGATTGTGCCAATTCATTCTTGGCTACCAGCAATAATCCGGAAGTGTCTTTGTCAATGCGATGAACCAGGTACGGCCCTTCTTCGGTTACAATGCCTTCCTGCTGAAAACGGTACGCCAGTGCGTTCACCAGGGTTCCGGTATAATTACCGTGACCAGGATGGACGACCATCCCGGCTTCTTTGTTGATCACGAGCAATTCCGGATCTTCGTAAACCACATTCAACGGAATATCTTCGGGTATAATGGTTGTATCGCGCGGCGGATATGCCAGCAGGATGGAAATGGTATCAAGAGGCTTGACCTTGTAATTGGGCTTGACAGGAATGTCGTTTACCAGGATGTTCCCGGCATGGGCAGCATTCTGTATTTTATTCCTGGAGGCATTCTGGATACGTCCCATCAGGAACTTGTCGATACGTAACAACGCCTGCCCTTTGTCCACGACAAAGCGGAAATGTTCATACAGGTCATTCTCTTCAGCCTGCTGGTCAAGGATGTCGCTGTCGTCGGCCATGCCCAAACGTTTGTTATTAACGGGCGATAATAAATCTTTGAGAAGCTGTCCGGTTGTTGTCGTGGTTCACAAGTCTGGCCAGGAAGATGCCGTTTTTCAGATTAGCGGCGCTCACCACAGGTCTGAAACTGTTTTGATAAACCATTCTTCCGGATGAATCAAATAATTCTAAATCAATATTATGGTCTGTTTTCCACTCCTGCGGCAATGCAATGTTGAATTCGTCAACTGTCACGGGATTTGGAAAAATAGTAAATAACGATGATGCGGATAGTTCCGGATTTGAAAGCGGGTTAACAAGCCCGACAACCGGCCTCAGCATCAACGATCCTGCATGCTGTTCATCGCTCATCTGCCAATTGCCGGAAACGTTGTAAAACCTTTTATCGTGTGAATCGTTATACCGGTCGAACCCGATATTAAGGTTGTCAATTGAACTTTGTTGCCATCCTATGTAAAAGAGAAGGCCGGGAAACGATGTTTCATCAACAATTATAGGCGTATCGAACCAGAACGTCTGAAAAACATTCAGGCTGTCGGCATTTGCCGGAATGATATCTTTCATCTGGCCGACGATCTGTCCCGGAGCGCCAAGGTAATCGTTCCACACCGTCAGATCGATGTACTGATTGTTGGTGCCTGACAGCGTTTGATTGATGTAGAGTTGAATTCCTCTCAGCGTGTCAGCCACGTTGAGTTCAAACTGAACGGCATATGATCCTGCCGAACCGTTGAGCCCGACACCGGCTTCAGCAGTTCCGTCGTCGTATGCATAATAATTGCTGAACACCTGGGTGAAACTTATTGTATCGTTTTGTTTGATCAGTAAATTCGGGTCTGTGGTCAGAAAGTGGGTAGAATGAAAGACAACCTTCTGCTGATCGTTGGTGCCGATGGGGTAAAATGATTCCACCGGCGGATGGGCAAAGGGAGCGTAAGTGGAGTACCCGTATCCGGAATAAGGATATATGGAAAAATTGCCTGCATCGTATTCTTCATAAGGCTGTTGTGAATCCTTGCGGATAGTGTAGCCGTACGAGATATTGTGAGGTACGTTATCAATGTTGGCAATGCTGATATCCAGCGTATCCTTCATCTCGTTGAGGAAATTTTTCCGGTATTGCCGGTATGGCATAGCCTGGTAACGGCTGAGCATTGAAGGCGCTTTTTCGGCAAAGGCAATATCCTTCATGGCTGTATCATATTTCGACCGGCTTGTATTCAGATAAACCAGGTCGATGTTCCACTGGTCACCGTTGCTTTGCCAGTCGGGAACATAGCTGTTGGCCAGGCTTGCATAATTGCGGAAACGGAAACGGAACCCTTTTTTAAAGTACCTGGCGCTGTCCGTAACGGGTATCATTACCTGCTTGAAGTACCCGTGGTTTTCAAGGGCAAAAGTATCAACCTGAACGCCTCCCGGTGAAGACCAAATGACATCCCAGCGAGGGGAATAAGTTGTATCGGTTTCGGTAATCAGGGTATCGAAATTGGCCGGCGAATGGAATTCGAGCAGGAGTGAATCTTTTTTGGCAGGCATAGCGCCGCGTCCCTGGGGTTGATAATAAAAACTCAGGTAAACGGAATCGCTGATTGTGATGGCTTTCGGGACCGGTGAAAATATTGAATCGAGGCGGATAGGCTGGGATGTGAGTTTGTCAGCTTCAAAAGGGTATGATCCTGCTTCCGGATAAAGGGCCCCTGTTTCATCAATGGCATCAAGGGTGGCTACACCGATAGTAAGCGGATGCCAGGCATAATCAGTATTAATAAATGCATAGTTGTCGGCCCATTTTTCCGGCAACGGCCAAACGGTGATTCTGGAAAAATCGTCGTAAAAAGGAAGCGTGTTGTAGACCGTATCATAGTTGGCTGCGCACTTTAACCCTGCCTGACAAAATTTATTTTTAACGGTAATGTTATACTCAAGCCCTGAAACTACTTCCTGGGCAAAAGCCTGGAATGTTGCTGAAAGGCAAAACAAAAGGAATATGGTGATTTTATATCTCATCATAAATGTTTAATAATCAATGGATGCACTGTCGTTTTGTATGGTGTCGATAACGAGTTGCTTGATGTAAGTGTCGAAATCGAAAGATTCCGATGATCTGTATGTGAGGCTGATTGCTGAAGAGCTTCTGACGGTAAGCCCGTATACATAGGCCGGGTTTTGCTGATATACCCGGGCATCAAGGCTGTCGCCGTCGATGAATTTTTCGTCGCCAACGAGTAATCCGAGTTGTTGAAGTTCCACCTGGGCTTCTGCACGGGTCTTACCGATCAGGAAAGGAATCTGGAAAGCTCCCGATCCTGTGCCAAGCCCGACCACGAGGTCGATGGTAGAACCTTTGCTGATAGATGTGCCGGGGCTTATTGACGAACCGTTATGCGACATCCGGAGCACCATGTTTTTGGCAATGTCGGGTATCATTGAAACATTGCCTAATCTTAACCCGTATGTTTCGAGCAAGGCCTTGGCCTGGCGTATCGAAAGGTCCACAAGATCAGGCATTTTTACTTTTTCGGGTACGGTAGCAACAACCGAAATATAGATAATCCTGCCTGGTTTTACGATCGAGTTTGGAAGAGGATCCTGCATGGTGATCGTTCCTCCTTTTTTTGTGAGGTCGAAGACGGAATCGACTACGACATAATTAAAATCATCGCTCGATTCAAGCTCCTGAGCCTGGGCCAGCGTGAGTCCTGTGATCTTGGGGACGGTCACGGTTTCCCCATGGCGCGTGTATTGTTTCAGGATCATCAGGATTATCCAGGCAAGCACGATGGTTATGAGAACCGAAAGCAGGAAATGTTTGACAAATTTCCGGGTAGTGATAAACTGGATAAAATTCATGGTGTATTGCTGGAGCGTTCCTTGTTGGGTGTTTTAACAGCCATGTGAAGTAATAACTGCCAAAAGGCCTGTTTATTGTCTGTTTGGTGCAAAGATAAGAATTTATACAGCCGCCACTGTTGATGATTTGTCATTACCTTTGCGGCGTCTGTTAAAGCTTTGCTTGGAATTACCAAAGATCATGAAATCAAAGAAAAACATTGCCCTGTTAATGGGCGGAGATTCAGGCGAATTTGAAGTTTCAGTGGCCAGTGCAGCCGTCATCAGGAGAAATATAGATGAAACCCTGTACAACGTATATCCTGTCCTGGTTCATGCGGGCGAATGGATTTATACGCCTGATGAAAAAACAGGGATTCCTGTGGATAAGAACTCATTCAGCGTGCTGACCCACAATGAACGGATTTTTTTTGACTGCGCCTTTATAGCCATTCACGGAACCCCCGGTGAAGATGGGAAACTGCAGGGGTATCTTGACATGGCTCATATCCCTTATACAAGTTGTGACCTGACAACTTCGGCCATCACCTTTAACAAGTATTTCAGCAATGACCTGGCTCTTCAATATGGTATGAATGTTGCCGCTACGGTAATGCTTCGTCGTATGGAATCCTGGGATACAGAATCCCTGATCAGAAAAGTAGGAATGCCATGCTTTGTGAAACCAAACAAAGCCGGATCGAGTTGTGGCGTTACAAAAGTTTACCATCCTGAAGATATAGAGAAAGCCGTAAACAAAGCCTTTGCCGAGGATGATGAAGTGCTTGTTCAACAATTCATCAAAGGAAGGGAGCTGGCCTGCGGTGTGTTCAGGCGTAAAGGAAATATTGTTGTATTGCCGGTGACTGAAGTAATTCCGAAAAATGATTTTTTCGATTACGAAGCCAAGTACACATCAGGAATGTCGGAAGAAATCACCCCGGCATCGTTGACCGGGGAGGAAGTGGCGGAATGCAACCGCATTACAGCTTACCTTTATGACAAGTTCAACTGCAAAGGGGTAGTGCGGTTCGATTATTTCCTGGATAACGGCAAATTCTGGTTTCTCGAAGTGAATACCGTCCCCGGCTTATCCGATGGCAGTATAGTGCCTAAACAGGCTGTGGCTGCCGGATACAGCCTGAAGGAATTTTTCGGCATCCTCATTGAAGAGGCTCTTGCCGGAACAAAGTAAAGGCGGCAATTCCCTTAGCGGGATGCTGCATTATTCATATTTTTTCTGAGAAATTCACCCAACTTGCCGGCGGCAATGGCCCGGTGGCTTATTTTATTCTTTTCGACCAAAGGCATTTCGGCAAAAGTGACATCGTAGCCTTCGGGAACGAAAACGGGGTCGTACCCGAACCCTTCTTTTCCCCGCATTTCTTCAATGATCCTGCCATTGATCACCCCATCGAAAAAGTATTGATCTCCGCCGGTCAGAAATGCGATTACCGTCCTGAATCGTGCCGAACGGTTGGTTACGCCTTTCAATTCGTTCAGCAATTTGATCGTGTTGGCCTTAAAATCGTGATTGTTGCCTGCATAACGGGCTGAATATACACCCGGGCGGCCATCCAGCGCATCAACTTCCAGGCCGGTATCGTCGGCAAAACAATCCAGACCAAAATGCTCCCTGACATACTGAGCTTTCTGGAGCGCATTGCCCTGAAGCGTACCGGCTGTTTCGGGGATATCCTCATGACAGCCTATGTCCGAAAGACCTTTGATAATAAAATGCGGACCTGCCAGGTTCCTGATTTCTTCTAATTTATGCTGGTTGTTCGTGGCAAATACTATTTCCCTCATCTATAGTGTTTTAGGGGGTGTTGTTCGTGATTCGTTTTGCGTTTTGTGTTATGATTTTTGCATTCTGCGTTCTGCGTTCTGTGTTTCAGCGTTTCAGCGTTTCAGGTTTTGTTTAGTTGTTAGCCGTTGGCCGTTAGCCGTTAGCCTGGCGTCTTACCCACAACCTTGCACAGGCAGGTAAACTTTTAGCGTTCTGCGTTTTGTGTTTTGCGTTCTGTGTTCTGCGTTCTGCGTTCTGCGTTTCGTGGAATTCGTAATTGACATTCGTGGAATTTGTGGTTCGTTTTTCGTGGGCAGGGTTTCAGTGTTTCCGGTTTTGTTTGGCTGTTAGCTTTTAGCTTTTAGCTCTTGGCCTTTGACGTTTTGAGTTTTGAGTTTTGAGTTCTGAGTTTTGAGTTCTGCGTTCTGCGTTTCGTGGAATTCGTAATTGACATTCGTGGAATTCGTGGTTCGTGATTCGTTGTTCGTGTTTTGCGTTTTGCGTTTTGCGTTTCGTGGTTCGTTGTTCGTGGGCAGGGTTTCAGTGTTTCCGGTTTTGTTTGGCAGTTAGCTTTTAGCTTTTAGCTCTTGGCCTTTGACGTTTTGAGTTTTGAGTTTTGAGTTCTGAGTTCTGAGTTTTGAGTTTTGAGTTCTGCGTTCTATGTTCTCGTCCTCCGTCCTCCATTCTCCATCCTCCGTCCTCCGTCCTACCCTTATCCGTTATGGTAAGGTTCATTCCTGATGATCGTCATGGCGCGGTACAACTGTTCTGCGAACAGCAACCGTATCATCTGATGGGTAAAAGTCATCCGGGAAAGAGAGAGAGCGAAATCTGCCTTCTTTTTTATTTCGTCCGATACTCCGAAAGCCCCGCCTATTATAAATACAAGATCCTTAATACCGGTATTCACCTGTTTCTGAATGAAATCAGCAAACCCAACCGAGGTATAACCTGTGCCGTTTTCATCAAGCAAAACGATGGTGCATTTTTCCGGAAGCTTTTTTATCAGGATTTCTGCTTCTTTTGATTTTATCTGTTGCGGGGTTAAATTTTTACGCTCCCTCAGGTCGGGTATCTCAACCCAATCCACAGTAAGATAGTGTTTCAGCCGTCCCGTAAAAAGGGAAATGCCTTCCTTGAGGTAGCAGTCGTTAGTTTTCCCGATCATCAGGATGGTTACGTTCATTTCGCCTCCTTTCATACTCCCGAATGCCAAAGATAGTAACAGGTAATCATTTCCGGGATGACGGTATTATATTTTTCACTACTTTGGTTCGATTTTTGTAATTCAACGAGCATTCAGCGATAGCAATGAAAAAGATATTTTTAATAATGGCAGGCATGTTGTTTTCCCTTTCTGCGCTGCAGGTTCAGGCTGAGCCGCCTTTGGCAGGCATTCTCGAAAATGTTGCCGCTGCCATCCGTTCCGGGAACTCCAGGGAACTAGCAAAATATTTTTCGAGTTCGGTGGAAGTTTCCCTTCCTGAGAAAGACGGGTCCTTCAGCAAAGCTCAAGCCGAAATGGTGATGAAAGATTTTTTCGCAAAGAATCCGCCGGTTTCTTTCACTGTTAATCAGCAAGGTGCTTCAAGCGGCGGGTCCCAGTTTATGATCGGATCCTACAAATGTGGCAGTAAAGTGTTCAGAACCTACGTGTTATTCAAGCCCGTAAACGGCCAGTTGTTTATTCAACAGATTGAATTCGAGACCGATTGATTTTCGGAGAAGGCTGGTTATCTTTGCGGCAACTAAAAAAGCCGACGTGACCATACATCAAATTATTTCAGAAGCGCTGCGCGAAGATATTGGCAGCGGCGATCATACATCACTCTCCACTATTCCCGGAAATGCTTCAGGCAAAGCCCGTTTGCTGGTCAAAGAAGACGGTATTCTTGCCGGGGTAGATGTTGCGCTGGAGGTATTCCGCCAGGTTGATCCCGATATCCGGGTGGATGTATTCATACAGGATGGCAATCCTGTTAAGAAAGGAGATATAGTTTTTGAGGTTTCGGGACGTTCCATTTCATTGCTCACAGCCGAGCGCACTGTGCTGAATTTTATGCAGAGGATGAGCGGAATTGCCACGCAAACGCATAAGATGGTTTCAAAACTCGAGGGGCTTCACACCCGGATACTCGATACGCGTAAAACAACGCCCGTATTGCGCGAACTCGAAAAAATGGCTGTAAGAATTGGGGGAGGCTGCAATCACAGATTCGGGCTTTATGATATGATCCTTATCAAGGATAATCACGTTGATTTTGCCGGTGGTATTGCCAATGCAATCGATGCAGCGCTTAAATACCTTGATGAAAAGAAGCTTAATCTGAAAATAGAGATTGAAGTGCGCAACCTGGATGAATTGCAGCAGGTCCTTGATAGGGGAGGAGTGGACCGCATTATGCTCGATAACTTCGGTTATGATGATTTGCACAAGGCAGTAAAAATGGTTGACGGGAATTATGAAACCGAAGCGTCGGGCGGTATCACCGGAGAAACAATCCGGAAATATGCCGAATGCGGCGTAGACTTCGTTTCAGTCGGCGCTCTCACCCATCACATCAGCAGCCTTGATCTGAGTTTAAAAGCCGTTAAAGAATAGATGGTGGCAAAATTATTGAATCTTCAGCAGAAACTGGTTGGTGTGCAGCGCTATTCAAAGCTGAAGACTCTGCAATTTGTCAGAAGTGATTTCGTTACAACGCTGATCAGGTATTCCCGAAAATTGATTTTACCGGGCTTTAACAGGATGCCGTTGTATGATGTCCTGGTATTCTTCATCAAAGGGCTCCAGAAAGGTACGATAAGCATGCGGGCGGCGGCTTTTTCATATAATTTTTTTCTAGCCCTTTTTCCTACTATCCTGTTTTTCTTCACTATTATCCCCTATATCCCGATTACCGATTTCCAGGATTCATTGTTAGGACTGATGCAGTCGTTCATCCCCGAAAAGGCTTTTGCGGCGGTTGAAGGGACCTTGTTTGATATCATCAAAAGGCCTCATAGCGGTTTGCTTTCCTTTGGCTTCCTGCTGGCACTGTATTTTTCAACAAACGGGATTCACAGCCTGATGATCTCATTTAACCAGACCTATCATGCCATCGATACCCGGTCATGGGTAAAACAACGCCTTGTTTCTGTCCTGCTGGTGATGATACTTTCGATCCTCCTGATTGTTGCCATAGCCCTTCTGACGGTTGGTCCGGTGGTTCTTGACTGGCTTGTGAAACATGATATCCTGAAAGGATCGGGCTATTACCTCATTCTTGCCGGGAAGTGGTTGGTTACGCTGGCTTTACTGTTTTTTGCCTTCTCATTTTTATATTACCTGGCGCCTGCGGCAAAAAGCCGTTTCAATTTTATATCGGCAGGCTCCACACTGGCTTCTCTTCTGACCATCCTGTTGTCTGTCGGTTTCAATTATTATATCAACACGATGGCGAAGTACAATACGTTGTATGGTTCGATAGGAACGCTCATTATCGTGATGGTCTGGATTTATTTCAATGCGATGATCGTATTGATAGGTTTTGAACTAAATGTAAGTATCCAGAATGCGAGGATGAATAAAGGGAAATAGATCCATTGAATATCCCTTTTTAACCACAGAGCCATGGAGGCGCTGAGGTCACCGAATTTCACTTAGAAAACATGCAATTCTCTGTGTTTCTTGGTGTTCCGTAGCTCCGTGGTTCCTTCAACTCCCTTCTCCCTTCTCCGTCCTCCGTTATCCCTTCTCCGTTCTCCGTCCTTACCGTATCAGCGTAATGGTTCCCCATTCGGCATCCTGGATATCGTCGCGTTTGCCGGTATCCTGG
>DAONEP010000004.1:0-89257 GCA_035403165.1 Bacteroidales bacterium
AACTATAGGGCCTTTCTCTGTTATTTCTTTTAGTCTTTCAAGTTTAGGATCCGTCCCTGACGGACTATCCGTTGAACTACAGGGCTGCTTACTACCGGGCGCAAAGATACAAAATCGTTCAAATATTTCAGGAGGCAATAAAGGGCAACGATTTTTATTGTTGAATATCTCCTGAAAGCCACAGCAAGAACAAAAAGCAACGGGTAACATAGAAGCCGGTTTCGCGCAATTAGTGGTTGCTGTTTCGCCACGAATTTTCACGAATGGAGCACGAATGAGCACGAATTAAAATTGCAAGATACCGATTTTCGTGATAATCCGTGTCCCGACGAAGCCGGTTTCGGGTAGTTCGTGATCATTTTTCACCACGAATGAACACAAATTAAACACGAATTAGAATTGCAAGATACCGGTTTTCGTGATAATCCGTGTCCCGGCGAAGCCGGTTTCGCGCAATTCGTGGTTGCTGTTTCACCACGAATTAACACGAAAACTATTCCACGGAAGCGCCGGCAGTAATTTGCAGTCTGAAGAGCTGCCCTGATACCTAAGATACCTTAAACCCCAGTTTCACCAGTTTGTCTTTTACGGCGGGCTTCAGATTGCTTCCGGTAACCGTATAAGCCTGAAATTCACGGCGTACCGGGTAATAGTTTCTCAGCTTTTCGAAATCAGCCGGGTTCTCTCTGAGCCGTGTACAATCGTTGCGGATATCGTAAGTATGCAGAATGGCATGCAAAATAGCGGCATCCTCCGTCAGTAAATCATTTATTCTGATGGATGCATTATTTAACGGCTCCGGCAGGTTTTCAGGATACCACGAGACAAGCGGCAACCCGAAATGAGCGCATAAAGCCCTGACGACCCGGGAAGTCCCGTTGGCTTTTCCGTCGGCCGAATACCCGGCTATATGCGGTGTTCCGATGAATACTTTCCTTAACAGTTCAAAATCGATTTTCGGCTCATTTTCCCAGACATCCAGAATGGCACCGGCAATCTCTCCCATTGATAACGCTGCATCCAAGGCGGCGGAATCCACCACTTCCCCCCTTGATGTATTGATGAGCCAGGCATCGGGTTTCATCATACCGATCATAACAGTATCCATCAGGTGATACGTTTTCTCATCGCCCGCCATGGTCAATGGAACATGCATTGTCACAAAATCGGACCGTTCCAGCAATCTGTTCAGTTCTGTGAACTTTTCGCATCCTTCTCTCCTGGCGCGCGGAGGATCGTTCAGCAGCACTTTCATGCCCAACAACCCGGCCAGGGTTTCAACCTGTGATCCAACATGTCCTGCCCCTATAATCCCGAGCGTTTTGCCTTCCAATGAAAGTTTCTTTTCTTTTGAAACGCTGATCAGGGCCGAGGCCATGTATTGCATCACGGAAGAGGCGTTACAACCGGGAGCATTGGTCCACGTTATGCCTGCATTTTCACAAAATCCGAAGTCAATATGATCATACCCAATAGTGGCCGTACCGATGAATTTTACAGGGGTACCGGCAAGCAGGGAAGCATCGCAACGGGTACGCGTACGAATGAGCAAGGCATCGGCCCCGGCTGCAACTTCTCGGTTTATATCTTTGCCCGGTATATAGGTAACTCCGGCAAAGGGTTCAAGAATTCCTTTCAGAAACGGTATTTTATCGTCAGCTACAATCCGCAACATAAAGACAGGTTTCCCGATTTTTGATCGCGTGTCAAAACTATACATTTCCGGTATGCAAAACTGAATTTTTCAACATAGCCCGATTAACCAAATTCCCGAAAGCGAAAAAAAACTATTTTAGCATCCTGAACTAAATATTATCATTCTATGGATATCACCGGAAAAGTAAGCAGGATATTGCCCCTTGTCACCGGACAAGGACGTAACGGCGAATGGCGCAAGCAGGAATTTGTCATTGATATTGACTCCGGCGGATTTCAGAAAAAAGTTTGTTTTTCACTTTGGGGCGACCGGATCGACCAGGCTGCCCTGGCCGAAAATGAACTGGTGAAGGTGTTCTTCGACCTCGAAAGCCGCGAATATAACCAACGCTGGTACACCGAAGCCCGCGCCTGGAAAGTGGAAAAACAATCGGCATCTGTTGCCCATGCTCCCGTAGCAACCCAGGATGCGCCGCCTTCCAACATCAGCCCTTTTGACGAACCATCGAACAGCGACAACTCCGAAGTGAACGACTTGCCATTCTAGCGGTTCAAAAAAAGCACCCTTTCACTGCCATTATTAAAACCTGCGCGGTTATATAACCGGGCAGGTTTTAATTTTAAAAGAAGTAACGGTTTCCATTTCTCAAAGCACGCCGGGGCAGCGCAGTGTTTCCGATTTCACTTCGCCGAATCCTGAAATACTTATATTTCCGGCTTCATCTACCTCCACCAAAGCGAAGTTATATCCTCCCTTTGAATTCCCCTCAACCAGCGATTTCAGCGTGTAATAAGATATACCGTTTATACATCCGAAGCTGCCTTCATGATAATGCCCCTGGAATACTGCCTTCACCCTGTGGTGATGCCTGAGCATACGACGTACCCGGGATGCGTTTTTTACAAAATAATTGCCGGAACCATCCAGGCGCTGATGAATAAAAACCAGCGCCGGTAAACGGGTTTCACGCAGGTCGCTTCTCAGCCATGACAATTCTTCACCGGGAATATTGGTATCATGCCATTTGTAATGGCCCCTGTTATACCCGGCTCCCGAAGAATCGAAACAGGCATCGAGTACAATACAGTGAAAACCTTTAACATCAAACGAATAGTAGCTTTTATCTTTGCTGATGCCTGTATTTTCGACCAGTGAAAGAAATTTCCCTTTCGGAATGCAGTCCTCGTCATGGTTACCTGCGACATGGTATCGCGGGCCCCTGAATCCTGAGAATACTTCTTCGGCACGGTTAAGATAGACAAGCGTTTTTGCGGGGATCGGCAGGGAATCCATATCCTTGAAATCGCCCAGTTCAATAACAAAATCAGGTTTTAGCCTGTTCATGGTATCCACGAACGACTGCAGTTTTATCAGCGACTGGCTGTAAGTAAGGTTTCCTTTATCGGGAATTCCGGCATAATGAACATCCGTCACAACGCCGAAACGTAGAACATTTCCGGCAGTCTGCGCGTTTATGACAGGTATTGATATCACTGCCTGTAAACAGATTAGTATGAGAGCGAACCGCTGAATATGCATGGTTGTATCAATATTAATTCCCGGTAAAGGTACAAACTGCGCAAGCAGCTTAAGCGGTAATGACCGATCTTTCCCCGGGGATGGCGCCCATGACGGATTTTAGCTAATTTTACAGTTTCTAAAGATATGAACATGAAGGACCTTTGTCTGCTTGCCTTTTTCCTGAGCACTTTTTTCATCGCCACTGCGCAACAGCCTGTAAAAATTTATAACCCGTCGGCTGATGCGAAACATGAAATTGCCCTTGCCGTTGAACGTGCTTCCGCATCAGGGAAACATGTATTCCTGCAAGTTGGCGGAAACTGGTGCCCGTGGTGCCTGCGGTTTCATAAACTCATAGCCGAAGACCCCCAACTCGACAGCCTGGTAAAAACCAATTATGAAGTAGTGCTCGTAAACTTCAGCCGAGAAAATGAAAACCGCGATGTGCTGGCCGGGCTGGATTATCCGCAGCGTTTCGGATTCCCCGTGTTCGTCATTCTCGACGGCAACGGAAAGCGCATCCACACCCAGGATTCAGCCCTGCTTGAGGATAACGGCAAAGGATATGACCGGTCGAAAGTCATTAACATGTTCACCATGTGGTCGCCGGACGCTATCAGGAAAACTGCTGAAAAATACAAGTAATTGTTTGCTAACTTTTAGTCAATTAATCATTTATGACTGATAACCGTCGTCCCAATATTTATCTGCCGGTTGCATTTGCTTTAACCCTGGCAGCCGGATTGCTCATCGGATACTACCTGATGCGGGTTTCGCTTGTTTCGGATGCATTCTCATTCCAACGACCTTCAAAAAATTCTGTTGAACAGATCATTAGTTACATTAAACAGAATTATGTCGATACCGTTAATGCTGAAAAACTGAAGGAAGAAGCCATCAACGGGATGTTGCTGAGCCTCGACCCGCATTCCCAGTATATTCCGGCATCCGATTTCAATGAAGCCAACGATCCCCTGATGGGCAAATTTGACGGCATTGGGGTTCAATTCCATCTTGAATACGATACCGTGATCGTGATGAACACCGTGACAGGCGGCCCTTCAGAGAAACTCGGAATCCGCGGCGGCGACCGGATCGTGAAAGTTGACGGAAAGAATATCGCTCATGTTAAGATTACCAATGAGCAGGTCATGAAATTGCTGAAAGGCCCCAAAGGAACCAAGGTAAAAGTCACGATCAAGCGCAAGGGCGTCAGCAGTCTGATTGATTTTACCATCGTACGCGATGAAATTCCTACCTGGAGCATTGATATTTCATATCCCGTTTCAAAGAACGTGGGATACATCAAATTGAGCAAATTTTCAGCTACTACCCATGATGAACTGGCTGAAGTCCTGAAGAAATTTAAAGACCAGGGAATCAAAAAGGTAATTCTGGATCTCAGGGGTAATTCCGGGGGCTTCCTGAATGAAGCCATCGCCGTGTCAGACGAATTCCTTCCGGCCAAAAAACTGATTGTATATACCAAGGGCCTCAACAGGCCAAAACAATCGGCCTATGCCACTTCCGAAGGCGAGTGGGACGATAAACCGGTTGTTGTGCTGATCGACGAAAACTCAGCATCGGCGAGTGAAATTGTGGCAGGCGCTATTCAGGATAATGACCGTGGTACGGTTATCGGACGGCGTTCATTCGGCAAAGGCCTTGTACAGGAACAAATGAATTTTAGCGACGGCTCCGCTCTCAGGCTCACGGTGGCGCGTTATTACACCCCTACCGGCCGGTGCATTCAAAAGTCCTATTCCGGCGGCGTCGAAGATTATTATATGGAATACTACCACCGTTTTACCGATGGGGAACTTGAAAGCGCCGACAGTGTGAAGCTCAATGATTCACTGAAATACACCACGCCAAAAGGCAAAACGGTTTACGGAGGAGGAGGCATCATGCCCGATGTTTTCATCCCGCTTGAAAAAGACTCCTCGTTGATATTCTTTAACGAAACAGCCAACAAAGGTATTTTGTACCAGTTTGCATTCGATTATTCCGACCGTCACCGGGCCGAAATCACCAGATACGCCGATTGGAAGAAATTCGACAAGGCATTTAAAATCACGCCGGCGCTTTATAGTGAATATGTCGCGTACGCTGGAAAAAACGGCGTAAAGGCTTCTCCCCGTTCATTGGCGGCCTCCCGATACCGCATCTCGGAACTTCTGAAAGCGTTTATTGCCCGGAACATCTTTAATGACGCCGGTTTCTACCCGATTTTCCTGCGTACCGACAAAACATTTCTCAAAGCTGTTGAGATAGTTAACCGATAAAATCATCTCCTTTGTAAATCCAAGGATAACCTAACGTACTGAAATTTATGATATTCGTTACAGGAGGTACAGGATTAGTCGGCTCTTATCTTCTATTTGAGCTGACCAAAAAAGGTGAACGGGTGCGGGTTCTGATCCGGGATAAAAACGGACCATCGCGGATCGGCAAATTTTTCTCTTGCCTCACCCCGGACAAAGATCACCAGATGTCGCTCATCGAATGGGTTGAAGGAGATATCCTTGATATTTCGGCCCTTGATTCAGCATTGACGGGTATCGACCAGGTTTACCATTGTGCTGCCCTGGTATCGTTTTGCAAAGGCGATCACGCACGCATGATGAAGGTTAACAGCGAAGGAACAGCCAACATTGTAAACCTCTGCCTGAAACACGGCATCAGAAAACTGATTCACGTAAGTTCCGTTTCCGCGCTCGGCCAGCCGGAAAATGGAAATCTGGTTGACGAAAATTCAGTATGGAAAATTTCGGGCCAAAACAGCGGCTATGCCATCAGCAAATATTCGGCTGAACGTGAAGTATGGCGCGGAATTGAAGAAGGGCTGAATGCAGCTATTGTCAATCCGTCGGTCATACTGGGCGCCGTTTGTCACAGTGTGACAGCCAATAGTCTGCTCCGGAATATGAAGCGCCTCATGCCTTTTTACAGTAAAGGGATAAACGGTTATGTTGATGTTCGCGATGTGGTCGCATCCATGATTTTACTAATGAACAGCAATATCAGCCGCCAGCGTTTTCTGATCAATAGCGAAACGCTTTCGTGCCGTGATTTTTTCTCACTTGGGGCAGAAATCTTAAACCTGAAGAAGCCCTTTATCCCTGTCAGCAGCGTTGCTCTTGGGTTTTTATGGCGCATTAGCGCCCTGTTAAGTTTCGTTACGGGAACTAAGCCGCTATTCACCCGGGAACTTGCCCGTCCTATGGTTTCGAAGACTTATTATTCAGCTCAGAAGTTTACAGACTTATTCGGCTATTCCTATATCCCTGTGCGGCAAAGCCTGAAGGATGCATTTCAAATACTGGGGATGCTTGAAGAATAATGCCGCAAAAACGCATTTAATTTGCACAGGAAAAGCCCGGGCGCCGGAAAGGATTCATTCTTCCCGTGAACACGAACTGCCGGCACAACCGCTCATTTTGATTTATAGACGGAATAGAAATGATTTAGCTGCGCTTCTGCAAATGTGCGAGAGACTGCCGGTATTTTTTGGCATTCCGTCAGCTACACAAAATCCCTTAAAACGGGTAGCTACTTTTTCTTTTCAGCCTGTTTGACATCTAGATTACCTGAAAATTCGGTATCCCAGAGAATGGATTCAAGTTCCCTGATATAACCACGTTTTTCCTTGTTGGGCCGGTACACAAACCCGTCAAGAACCACTATACGCTGCCTGGGCTCATCAAGTACAGTAAAATTGATAAAAGGCCCTCCCATGAAATCGCCTTTGGTGTACCATAAACCTCTTGTTTCTACAGCAAATTTCTTGTTAAACTGTATCCGCCGTGATACCGGTTTGATGACATCATCGCTGATAAGCATGTAGGATCCGTCGGTGGGACCGGGAATATTATCCATCGTGTACTTATTGCGCATAGCGTAAATCCTTGAATATGAAAACTGTGAAGTATCGGTATAGGGATAAGTATATATCATAATACCGAGACTCATCTCGGTAGTTTCTTTCCGTAACCAATAAAATCCATTTTTGTTTTTTGCCAGATAGAAACCAGCGGGAATCATCATTTTGAGGCCTGTTTCTTTTTCAATGATGGATTCTGCTTTTACATCCCGGTCAAGAGAATGGGCGGCATGATAACAATTCCTTTCATTCTGTTCATACAGCAAGCTGATAGCTTCCCCGTATTTCCTGAAATATCGTATAAAAGCCGAATCGCTCCCGGCTTTTATTTCGACGATACGTTGCGGGTGCGACCAAATATTCTGCCTCGCGGTGGACTTGGTTTTCCCATATTCCGGATTTATATCGACAATGAAAATATTCCGATGCGGCTGCAGGAATTTTGTAAAACTGTTGTATGGTATGTTAACCATCGCAAAACGGGATTCCGATTCGGGCAGTCCTTCCATCTCAGCTCCGAAAACACTCCTGATGGCTTCACCTATCGGACCATCCCATTGACTTTTTTCGCATACCACAAGTATTTCGGAACTCTTACCGGTGGCATTTGATTTCCCGCTCCTGGGGCTTCCGCACCCGGATATAAAGCCTATAAAAAGGGAAAGGCACAAAGGAAAAATTATTTTTCGCATAGTCAGAAAAAAATTAAGGCTGTTTAAGCTTCAAATGTCAAAAGAAAATTTGAATTTCAAACAGCCGGACCGGTATTAAATAATTTCAGGATCAACCACCGGGCAATATAACTTTTATCTTTTGCCCTACCTTAAGGCTGCTTCCTTTTGAAATATTATTCCACTCCTTAATCTGGTCAACAGTAACGCCTTCGTACTTTTGAGCTATACTCCACAGGGTATCGCCAGCCTGTACTGTATAAATGACATTCCGGCCTCCAGCCTTTTTATTTGTCCCGCTGGTTTTTGACGGGCTTGCTTTTTGGACAGAATCGGTATTATTGGCAGCCAGCGCCGGTTGGCCGGGAGCATTAACCCGAAGTTTCTGACCCACGGCAAGCGTGCTTTTTTTCAGGTTGTTCCATTCTTTTATCTGATCAATGGTAACATGATGGCTTGCGGCGATCTTTGTAAGATACTCACCTTTTTTCACGATATGATAAACCGGTTTGGCCGTTTGCCGGGTTTCACTTTTCACACTTGAGGTAACGGCTTTTGGTTTTTGCAATGGCGCTGCATTCCCTGCTATCTGTTCGTCATCCGTTTCCAGGGTATCGGCATCCGCCAGGGCGCTGCTCAGGCTGTCGGACACCATGAGTTCCTGCTTTTCGTTTTTCGCCGCCTTAGCTTTCAGGGCCAGGTTCGGATCATAATCGGGATTTTTAACCCGGGTGTAAACCGCCAGGCGCTGTCCATATTTCAGCCGGGTACTGCGTAACCGGTTCCATCTCTTGATATCGCCTACTGAACAGCTGTACTTCCTAGCCACAGTATTGATGGTTTCCCCTTTCCGTACCTTATGTGAATGCTTTTTCAGGATGTACTCCGATTCATCGTTTGAGGTCGTCTGAAAAGGTTCATAAGGCTTCAACTGATAAAACGCATACAAAGCCTGTTCGTTGTTTACAAAATCGGCGACGGTTTTCCGGGGTAACCTGATATAATAAGGGTTTATATCCGTTGCCGGTATGAAACCTCTCAGGAAGCCCGGATTAAGGAACTCAAGTTCTTCCCTTGGAATTTTAAGCTTTTCGGAAAGGATCGTAAAGTCCATCGGCCTGTGTACAGCAACTGTATCTATTTCGTTATAGTCCAGACGGGGAATAACGGGATACAGGTTGTGCTCGGCAGCGTAGTTCATCACATAGTTTACGGCAATAAAAGCCGGAACATAATCGCGCGTTTCGGCAGGCAGAAATTGCCTTATTTCCCAGAATGTCTTTTTCCCGCCGGAACGACGGATAGCTTTGTTCACATTTCCCGGGCCTGAATTGTAGGCGGCAAGCACCAGCAGCCAGTCGTTATATGTGCTGTACAGGTCACGGAAGTGACGACAGGCAGCAACGGTTGATTTTACAGGATCGCAACGGTCATCAACATAGGAACTAACCTGAAGGCCATACACTTTACCTGTTCCGTACATAAACTGCCACAAGCCGCTGGCCCCGACCCGTGAACGGGCATCGGGACGCAAGGCTGATTCAACGATGGCCAGGTATTTGAGTTCGAGGGGCAGATCATATTCGTTAAGCTTTTGCTCGAACATGGGAAAATAAATCTGCGAAAGTCCCATTACGCGTTCCATGAGCCCCCGGCGACGGTTGGCGTACAGATCGATGAAATTTTTCACGTAAGGGTTGAACGTCAGGCCCATCGGCGACTCGACACCAAGCCGCTGCAGGCGATAATAATAAACTGAGTCGGGATAGGTAGGTACAAAGTTGGGCAGAAAATTATATTTGTTCTGGGCAAGTTGAGCCCTCATTTTCTGGTTGTTCTCAAAATATTTCAGGTTGCTCAGGCTATCGAGCGCTGCAATCATAGGATCATCATAAACAATAACGGGTGTAGCGGCCGAGCCTGCCGGATCACTGACCGGTTGGGACTGCTGGGCTAAGGAGACATAACCCGGCAGGAGGAAGAGCATTAAGAGTACAGCAGCAAAATATTTCATCAGAGGCAATAAATGATTTAATATGTTTTTACAGGTTATTTCATAACAATCAGTTCCAGTACGTTAGCAGGTCATAAAAATATAAAATAACCAGGGGATTTTACAGCGGTTATTTATATTTAATTCACAACCGGTTGTTAAAATGTGTTAACAACCGTTGTAACCGACCAAAAATGCCGGATCGCTCATCAGGAGCATAAAAACAGGAAAACAAATCCGGGGAGTTTCCGAATTACAGGCTGAAATGCGCCGTTTTTGATTACTTTCCTGAACCGTTCTCCGGTTTGGAAGTATCGTCATCCGATTTCATGCCGTCTTTGAATTCCTTCACTCCACGGCCAAGGCCACGCATCATTTCGGGAATTTTACGTCCGCCGAATAGTAACAGTATCACTGCTACAATCAGAATTATTTCCCAGGGTCCAAGCTTGCTCATGTTATTCGCTTTATTTATTTAATGCGTTTTTTCCTGATTTATTGCCACAAAGATACAAATAATGCCAGACTGAAACCGGAACCCGATTGTTTCTGACGTTTATTTTACCTGTAATTCATTAAGGATCAACCATTATTTTGAGAGCCAGGATTCCGGATTCTGAACCGACGTTCCATGCCAAAGTTCGAAATGAAGCATGGTTTTATTCTCCTCAGGATCAGTAAATATGGAACCGAGATCCTGCTTTATCTTTACCTTATCCCCTTTTTTAACCGAAATGCTTTTCAGATTTGAGTAAACAGTCAGGTAATCTCCATGGCGTATGATGACGACATAGTTAAGATTGACAATGGAAATTACACTGGAAACCACACCCGGAAATACTGCTTTGGCCCTTGATTCGGCGGTTGTAACAATATCAATGCCGTTATTCCTTATTTTTATGTTTTTAAATTCAGGGTGAGCATGTTCTCCGTACGATACGGCAATAACTCCACGATCGACAGGCCAGGGCAACTTTCCACGGTTGCCGGCAAAATCTTTCGACAGGCTGATTTCTTCGGTTGTAGTGGACATGATGGGAGGGGCAGAAACCGGCGGTGTGATTTTTTTTGTTCCCGCTGCCGGTTTTGAAGCTGTTTTTGTACCGGTTTTTACCGTCGATTTTGCAGCTTCGGCGGCTGCTTTCCGGGCATTTTCTGCTTTTGCCTTTCTTACTTCTTCGGCAACCACCGCTTCAATAGCCGCCTGCAACTTTCGCAAAGCTGCCTGGTTTTCCTGGAGCTTGCGTGCGAGATTCTTCTCCTGTTTTGTAAGGCTTTTTATAGTAAGGTTCTTTTCATCCTGCTCAATGGTCAGTTGCTGCTTTTCCATTTGCTGGTTATGAATCAGCAATAATTTTGAGGATTTCTGCTTTTCATACTGCGACTTCTTATTCCAAAGCAACAGTTGCGTTTCCTGAATTTTTGCCGCCTGCTTTTTCCGGTAATCGGTATATTGCTGCATATACTTTAACCTCCTGTAAGCCTGGTTAAAATCTTTGGATGCAAAGATGAACATGAGCCGGTCGTAAGCGTTGTGGTTTTTATACGTGTTGTAAATCAGTTCAGCATATTCCTTTTTGAATCCCGCCAGAGTCACCGAAAGTTTATCAATTGTATCGTTCAGCCGGACTACCTCGTTATCGATTCCAGTAACCTCTGTGCCGATTTCCTGAATGAGCGCCTCCCGCCGGTTTATTTTTTTATTAATCAGATAAAGTTGGTTAAGGTTCGATTGTTTGCTCTTTTTGGTTTCGTTCAGTAACTGGTTTGTGTACCTGATCTCCCTTTCTATTTTTACTTTACGTCGTTGAAGCGCAGTTTTATCCTTTTGGCCAAACATTGCATCCGTTCCCACCAGTATGAGCATGAGAACCCCGGCGATGAAACTGAATTTTTTAGAATGCAGGAATGACAGCATGGCAATATTGTTCCGGGTTACTTCTGTTTCCACTCCTGAACCTCAGTATAATTTTCCGGAATTCTGAACGAAAAAGATAACTGATCAGGATTGATGACTATTTTCGAATAGAGGATGTCAATTTTTAAATTATCGTCATTCGTTTCTACCCGGTATTCTATTTCCGAAGGAACAATCTGACTATCTGTGGTTTCAAATTTTTTATAAAGGGCCGTAAAACGCCGGTTATCTTTATCGGTTTCATTCAGGACCACTTTATTGATTTTAAAATTGTCGGGGTTCAGCCAGATGGTCTGTATCGGGATACTGATATCGGGATCGCTGCGCCTTACCATACGTTTCAATTTTAACCTGTTGATGGTATGCAGCTTATATTCCTGCCCGTCGACCTGCGCTTTAAAACGGCTGTTCTCATAAAACGAAAAATCATTGCCCGTCAGGAAGGCCTGCGCCATATCAAAATCAATAGTCCGGTTGAGCATCTCATTTATATAGCCGAAGTTTTTTTGTAAACAGGTAGAATTGATCCTGTTGAGGTACTTGATGGAATCATTGGTCAGTAAAAACCGGGCCATCTCAATTCCAAGCATCGGAGTCACCGAAACCCATATTATGCTGTCGCGTTGTATCCGCAATTGTCCCTGGAACGAAGTCTTTTTCCGGTTCTGAATAACAGTAGCCGTAAATTTTGCAGAAAACGTGTCGAATTTGAGTTCGTGGTGTTTCAGGTTCTGAAACAGGTATTCAGCCCCTTCCTCTTTCAGTGGGGTGCGAATGGCTTTGCGAGCGGGTGTACATGACACAGCCATTAAAACCACAATAAAAAGAAGTCCCGCGAAATTGTTTCTATTAATCATCTGGTTTTTTGTCTTTCAGTTTCCTTTCCAGTTCCGGGGTGTTACCTCCCGCATCTTTGGCTTTTTGCCATAGCTGTAAGGCTTTTGTTGTATCGCCAAGTTTAAAATTTACATCCCCGAGGTGTTCCAGCAAATCCGGATCATCTTTAGTATTGAGGTTGACGGCTTTTTCAATCCACGTTTTGGCCTCTTCAAATTTACCAAGTTTATACAATACCCAGCCGTAAGTATCCAGATTGGCAGGATTATCAGGGTCAAGTTCGGCGCCTTTCCTTGACATGGTTTCCGCTTTGTCCAACTGCTCTCCGCGCAAGGAGAGATAATAAGCGTAATTGTTCAGCACATAGGAATTGTTGGCATCAATACGCAGGGCTTTTTCGTAGTTTTCATCCGACAATTTATACTCTTTGATCTGGTTGTATGCATCTCCCAGGGATGAATAGAATTGCGACAGTAATGCATCATTCCCCGATACCAGTTTTTCCCCTGAATTCAGGATCGTGGTGGCTTCCCCGGGTTGTTTAAGCTGCAATAAAGCAATGCCTTTGAAAAGATATGGAACCGGTTGCAACGGGAAGAGTTCCAGCGCCCGTGAACTTTCATTCATCAGCGCGTCCCAGTCCTGCAACGAAGCGTCTGCCTGCATGAGGCTTTCCCATCCGGCGTATTTGCTGCTGTCGATGGAAATCAGCGTCCGGAACTCATTGCGGGCAGCCAGGTATTGTTTGTCCTGGAGCATAAGCTCACCATACAGGGAATGCGCCTGCGGCTCTGCAGGATGCGCCCTGACCAGGATACCGGCCAGTTGCAGGGCTTCATCTTTCCGGTTGACGTAAATATCCTGTATCGTATAGTATGTCGTCAGCACCCGGATTTTTGTATCAATATCCAGGCCCGGATTGGCAAATCCTGCTTTCAGTTCTTCAAAGGACTGTGCAGTGTCTCCTTTCCTTTTGTAAAAATCAGCCAGCGAGATGTGAATATAAGGATTGTCGGGATCAGCTTCTGCAATGATCTTATAGTATTCTGAAGCTTTATCCTCCTTTCCGACAGCCATAAACGACTCGGCCAGCACCGAATAATAACGTACTTTATTATCAGGGAAAGCCTCAACCAGCCTTAGAATCTCGGCTTCTGCCTTTTCAGGTTTGTTTTGAATCTGATAGATTCGCAACTTCTGCATGGAGATTTCCTCGCTGATGCCGATAATGCCCTCAATCTGATCATAGGTTTCAACAGCTTCCGAAGGCTTATTGATCATAAGATACGAGGTCGCCAGGTCGTACAGGTATTCGATATTTCCCGGATATTGCTTCGCAAGCTGCTGCATAATCCTGAGCGAACCTTCCCTGTTATTGGTCTTGTTATAGACATCATTGAGAAGTAATTTATACCAAACATTCGACGGGTCAATCTCGGAAGCCTTTTCGGTCATCCTGGCGGCAGTGGAATAGTCGCCCTGCTGATAATAAAGTTGGGCTAATTCATAATAGGCTGCATCGGAATTCGGATCCTTTTCAATGCACAACTGATAGAGCGCCAACGCTTTCGGCAGATCACCCAGTATCTTGGCTTTGGTAGCGTCGATAAAGACAGCCGTAACCGCACCGCGGTCGATAGCAGCCAGACTGGTTTCCGTCCTGTTGTTTTTTTTATCTCTCCTGTGCCTGTGCTGAGCTTGAAGCGGATGAACCGCTACTGTCAGGAAAAACATAAGGAGCAGTATGGATATTTTTTGCATTCGGTTTCAATTTAAGGAAGACAACATCTTTATCCTTTGTTTTCAGGCTGTTCCGGTATGGCCGAAACCTCCTGCCCCGCGTTGTGTTTCGTTGAGTGTTTCAACCTCGTTCCAGGTTATATGTTCAAACCTGGCAACAACCATCTGAGCAATCCGTTCACCGGGTTGTAAGGTAAAAACAGCATCCGAAAGGTTTACCAGTATGATTTTAATTTCACCGCGATAATCGGGATCAATGGTACCGGGCGTATTCACAATTGAAATACCGTGCTTTATAGCCAGTCCGCTTCTCGGCCTTATCTGGGCTTCGTATCCTTCGGGCAATTCTATAAACAGGCCGGTAGGAACAAGCAACCGCTGCAACGGTTCAATCCGGATTTCTTCGGAAATATGAGCACGCAGATCTAACCCCGCGGAATGGACGGTTGCATATTCAGGGAGCGGATACGGCGATTGGTTGACAATTTTTATCAGCATGGTTTACTTTTATGTTTCAATTTTTGAATCGGGATCACGGATAAAATTCTTCGTACACTAATTCTTTCGAATTTGAGCACAAAGGCAACATAGACCAACAGCAAAACAGTGTTAACCGGCATCCTGATCCATAAGGATTGTCCGTTCAGTAAAGTACTCAATCCATAAATACCCAGTCCGACGGCAAAATAAATGAATATCGCCCTGAGATCATAGGGAATCGGGTAGTATTTGGCACCCAGCCAGTAGCTGATTACTATCATTACGATGTAACTGAAAAAGCGGCCCCAGGCTGAAGCGTAATAGCCATATACCGGCATAAGGAACACGTTGAGCAGAAAGGTTACCGCCAGTCCGGCCAGGGTGATGTAGATGGCGTATCGGGTGTGATCTGTAAGCTTGTACCACATGGAAAGGTTAAACGCAATACCCAATAGAATATTGGATATCAACACAATTGGCAGAACCCCCATTCCCGAGCGGTAATCTTTACCGAGGATGAGGGCAAAAATATCGGTATAAAGCACGATGCCCAGAAATATAAAGATACAGAAAGCAACAAAGTATTTCATAACATCGGCATAGGTTTTCCGGATATCTTTTTTCTCGGCTGATGCAAAAAAGAAAGGTTCTGCTGCGTACCGGAACATCTGTACAAACAAAACCATAAAAACGGCCAGTTTTATCACGGCATTATATACGCCAAGCTGATCCTGCCAGGGTGAAGTATCCGGAGCAAAGAAGCGGAACATTGGCCTGTCGATGAAGTCGTTGGCTACTCCCGGCAATCCGGCGACCATCAGGGGTAACGAATACGCCATCAGCCTTTTCCATATCGAAGCCGAAAATTTCATGCTTGTCCTCACCAACCTGGGAAGAAATAAAACCATCGCCACCACACCACTCAGCATAATTGCAAAAAGAATGTACCCGTAATCGGGCCTTGCAGGGATAAAATTCAGCAGGAACGAGCCGGAATGCCTTGCCAGGAAAGGTGGTACGACAAAAAAAAGCAACACGTTGAAGACTACTTCCGAAATGATTTTAATAGAACGGAACAGGGCAAATGTCCATGCCCGGTTCTCGAAGCGGAGTTGGGCAAAAAATATGGCGGTGATGGCATCGAAAGCTAAAATAAGTGCTACATAGATGAGATAGATTGGGCGATGTCCCATGGCTTTGCCCAGCGAAGGGGCTGCAAACCATACCACCGCCAGCAGCAACATTGAAACAGCAATCAGCGTAACGAGGGCTGTCGAAAACAATAATCCTGATTTATCTTTCTCTTTGTTGGCATAGCGCAAAAATCCGGTTTCAAGTCCTAACGTTAATACAACCTGAAGCAAAGCAATATACCCCATTAACTCGCTGAACAAACCGTAACTACCAGTACTGATGATACGGGTGTAGAGCGGAACAAAGAAAAAGTTGATAACGCGGGCAACAATGGAACTAAGACCGTAAATAGCCGTTTGGCCGGCAAGTTGCTTTATCGGATTCAAGTTGGCAGAAATTAGGTTACAAAGGTATAGAAATTACCTGCTGCTGCATTAACCACCAGCAAGCGGCAATTCTACCAAAAAAGTTGTGCCATCGTCAGGTATTGAATCAAACCAGATCCTTCCCCCCGACATATCTACGATGTTCTTGACCATAGCCAGGCCCAGACCCATACCTGCTGATTTTGTTGTGAAATTCGGTGAAAAGATTTTGTCCTTTTGTTCCGGTAATATACCGGCACCATCGTCGGTCACCTTAATGAGACAATTCCTGTCCGATGTTTCCAGTGTTATCCGGATGTTTCCATTCCTTCCGATGGGTATGGCCTGAACAGCATTTTTAATAAGGTTGTTGAAAACCCTCAGCATCTGGTTTTCATCGGCGTTGATGTAACAATGGTCAACGGATGGAAGGAAAGCTATCGTAATAGCTGAAAAATTCCGGAACAGATCAACGGAATGATTCAGCAGGGGGACAAGGTCAATACGTTGTATCTCAGGTTCAGGCATTTGGGCAAAATCGGAAAATTCGGTCGCAATCGCTGATAACGTATCAATCTGCATCACAAGCATTTGAGAAAATTTCCTGAGCCGTTGTTCCCAATCAGGCGCTTTGTCGTTCCAGGCCCGCATCAGGTGCTGGATGCTTAACTTCATGGGCGTCAGCGGGTTCTTAATTTCATGGGCAACTTGTCGCGCCATCTGCCGCCAGGCGCTTTCGCGTTCCGATTGGGCCAGTAATTCGGCCTTTTGTCCAAGTTCATCGATCATCCGGTTGTATTCCGAAACCAGGTCTCCTATTTCATCCGTCCCCTGCCATTCAATTTTTGCGTTTTGTCGCCCCAGTTGAAGGTTTCCCAACTTTGACCTGATAAGCTGTAAAGGCTTTGTTATATACCGCGAGATGAATAAAGCCAGAAATATAGCAATGGCTATCAATATGATATAGGTATTGGCAAAGGTGGCCAGGAAATTTAAAAGCTCTTGCTTTTGTTCCTTTTGTCTCGAAAAATAAGGGAGGTTAATAATGCCGATTACTTTGTTATCATAATTCCGCACGGTAGCATAGGCCGACAGAAATCTGTAATTGCCGATGGTTTCCGTGTGATAATAAAAGGATTTGTGGTTGATCAGCAAATTGTACTGACTTTCCGGATTTATTTGTGTTGATATGAGTTTATCATCAAATATCTGCCTGCGTGATGAAGAAATCAGACCGCCATCGGCGTTAAAAAAATTTACATCGATAAACAATGCATTGGCAATACGGTCAAGCGCGTCTGAAAGCAGGTTTTCGTCCTGAAAATTAATATGCTGATAATCTGATAATAATATTTCCAATTCATACCTAACAGAATTCATTTTCTCCTTGACAATATCCATGTTTTTTGTTTCATTTAACTTTATAAGGTTCAGTATGGTGACAGTTCCGATAACCACGGAAGAAGCCAGAATAATACCCACCAGTGCAGCCTGGAGCCTGATCATAAATGAAATTTTCCGCCGCTTCAGCGCCAAAGATCTGCCATCCGTCATTTGAATGATCAACATAAATACAGCCAGAAAAATAAAAATGAAGGAGAAGGGAGCTATACTTTCCGAAACTGACAGCTTATGGTGACTGATTATCAGGTTTGAATTACCATCGATTGTAAAAACCTGATGATTATAACCCTTGTAATTATAATTATCGGATCGTCCCCGGGAACCTCTTTCAGATAATTCATGAATATCGTAGGAATACTTCCCTGCACTTTTTACTAATTCCCCCTTCTTATAGATCGCATAGCTGTAGTCAAAGAGGTTTTCCGGTTCTGAAATGTTTTTATCAAGCAGAAGCTGAGGATAGCCAAGGGCGAAATAATTGATTTTTGATGTTATTTCAACATAAATGAAGAAAGGCATTTTCAATCCCGTCAAAGCCGGATCAAGGGTGATACGCCCGGTGTAGTACATCATATCAAGGGCGTTATCGAAAAAATAAAGGTCGGATACAGAGGTTTGTTTCCCGTTTTTCAGAATAATATCATTGAAATAATCACAACACTCCACAATGGTGTTTTCCGGTTTTATCTCAAGTTTTTTCCCGGAATAGCAAATTACAATCTGAACCCTGAACTTTGACCAATAACCATTGAAATAGGTATTTGTCAGATAATTAATAACATCCTGTTCAGCTTCCGGATGATCCTGTACTTTTCGAAGCTGCTGCGACAAGGTATCATCAAAAACCATTTCGTTGCTTACTTTACTGAACTTATACTCGGCAAGGCTGTCGCGGTATTCGGTGAGGTGCAGCGCCAAGAGCTTCCTCTTCTCCAGTTCGTGATGCTTATTATATACGTTTAAGGAATAATTGGCGAGTATAGCCAGTAAGAATATGAACAGGACGGTTTGCGATAATTGAATAAAACCGATCGGTTTTTTCCGGTGCTGCAAATAAAAGGTAACAAAAAGCACGGCAAGAAACAGGGAATAATACGGGTTAAATTCACCGATAACCAGAATATAGGCAGCATAAAATACTGAAACCAGTAAACCTGCAATAAGAAAAGATATCGGGGAATTTCCTGCATGATAGATCCACCGGCTCAAAGAATAAAAGAAGTAAAGAAATGCAAGCATTATTCCGGCAACAACCGTGAAACCTGTAATTGATAATAGGGATAGTTTGAAAAGCCCTTCCAGGTTGAAAGGAATATTGCTGTTTATTACCAGGCTTTGGATCAACAAATTCATACCATGAAACAGGAATCCGGTCAGAATCACGCCGGTCACCAGAATGATATTTCGCGGGATTTTTTTTAAATTCACCGGCCGTGAGCTACGGTTAAGGCCCTGATAAGTGTACCATGAGATCTGCAGGATCAGGACCATATTGATAAAAAGGTCTCCCAGCGAAGGCAGAATGTCTGATGAAGCGTAATAAACAGGACTGAACAAGTCAGATTCGTAAAGGATAGCAGGAAACCTGAAATAAAACTGCAGGCACCGGATAATTAAAACATCGAGAAAAAATGCCGGCAATAACCAGTTTGAACGAAGAATGCTATAAACAGTCCGGTAAAGTGAAAACATCAGCGCTATTAAGGTAACCAGGCTGAGGGTATAAAATATGAACAGGATCGGAATCGCCCATGGGCCCGGACGGGGTACGCCGTCGAACGATATGCAGAAAAGTGGTTTACCGTCGGAAGACAATATTTTGTACAGGTTCTCATGCAGAGAATCGTTTAATGGTGATAATTCTGTATTCCGGGGAATCTGGAATTTCTGAAAGAAATAATCCGGAAGATAGTCGTTGTGATATTTATAATTATACTTCAGCAACTGCAGTCCTATAATCCGAAAATTGCCTCTCCTTTCAGACCGGGCCAGGAACCACCCGTTTCCCGAATTAATCACAGGGGCGGCAAATTGGTTAGTGTCAAAAATTTCCGGCGCAGGAAAAGCATTGTCAGTCCAGTATATCAGTTTGTTGTTTTGATAAATGAGGAATAACTGTCCTTTTTCTTCAAAATATGATGAATAATGATTTTCCAGGTATGATTGTACTGATTCTTCCGGTTCTGTCAACTTAGTTTGTAAAACAGCAATCTCCAGGTTTAGCATTTGAGCGGAATGTTCTACCTGCCGGGTCAACCTCTCAACAATTTTTGCAGGTTGGTTTTGATACCGGACAAAACCCGTTATGATCAAAGCCGCCGACAATGACAATGCGAACGCAATTGCCAAAATTTTAGAGCGACGGTTGAATAAATCGTGCTTCATCATGATAAAATGCGATTTTCCCAACAATGACAGGCGTTTCAGAGCCTCTTTAAAATAAAGCGATATAAATCACTTTTTTTTCTTTTTTGGGATAAACTATCCCAAAGGGCCTTCGGTCCATTAAAAGGCCTTATTTCAAATTTTGCTCTTTTTTGCAACAAAAATCATGCTCGAATAGTTATTTTCCCTTCTTGCTTTAAGGTTTGAGCGCAAGCCTGAAAAAAATGCCGCTATCCACCGGGTTTTTCCACAAAAATATTTTTCACTCAACAGGCTTACATAAAAGGCATCAAATTTCATTGGAAATTCTTTTATGCAACTGAAACCGTGTTTTTGGAGTAAATCGTGCATGGTTGGTTTTGTAAAATGGTAAAGGTGTCTTGGCACATCGTAACCTGCCCAGAATTTACCATAGTATTCTGCGTCCGGTGAGCCGGAATTCGGAACGGCAATGATCAGGATTCCGTCCTCATTTAATATTCGGTTGATTTCGCCAAGCCTTCCGTTTAAATCAGATACATGTTCCAAAACATGCCACATGGTGATTACGTCTATCGAAGCCGTATTAATTTTCTTCAGATAGTCTTCATCCTCAACCCTGAGATCATATTCCTCATGCGCAAATTTCCGGGCATTGTCATTCGGCTCTATTCCGGTAACATCCCATCCCTTTTTTTGAAAATAATGAAGCAACTCACCTGTGGCACATCCGATATCGAGCAACGAATTTCCATTTGTCAATCCCGATATTATTCTGAATTTTGAACGTATGGTATATTTGCGGACGTTCTGGTATAAAATGCTGAAAAGCCCCTTCCTGGTGTTGGAGTGTGAAATATACTCTTTCGATTCGTAGTATTTCCCCAGTTCCGAACTAAAAGGACGAGGATTCGTAAAACGGAAAGAGCATTTGTCGCATTCAACAATCTTGAAATCTTCCCGGGTCAGGAAATAGTCGGACAATGAAATACAGGGATGAAAAGATTCGTTTCCGCAAACCGGACAATTTTGAAGAGTTTCCATGTTATTGATGAGTTGGGTCATATGCCCTGAATTTATTTTGTGAGTAATGATTATGTTGTTTCACGTGGAACAACCTTCATCGGCCAATATAGACAAGCAGTACAGAAATATCAGAAGGCGAAACACCGCTGATCCGGGAAGCTTGTCCAATGGTTGCCGGTTTTGCTTTTGAAAGTTTTTCCCTGGCTTCCCAGGATAGCGCCGTCAAACTTCGGTAATTAAAATCCGGCTTCAACGCAATATCTTCAAATTTCGACAATTTTTGGGCAATCTCGGTTTCCTTTTCAATATAACCTTCGTATTTAAGCAGTATTTCCGCTTCTTCAGTTATTTCATCATCGCCGTGCAATTTTCCGGTGACAAAATCATTCAGATCCGGAATTATTTCCATCATCGCTTGCAATCCAATTTGAGGACGCAACAACAGAGATGACAGTTTTACTTTTTGTTTCACAGGGGCTGTCCCGGCCTTTTCAAGAAAACCGTTGATCAGGTCCGGAGAAATACTTTCATTTTTCAGGTAGTTGGTTAACGTTTCAACAGCACTAATTTTTTCCCTTACGCGGTTGTATCTTTCCTGTGATGCCAGTCCAAGATGATAACCTTTTTCGGTAAGCCTCAAATCAGCGTTATCCTGCCGCAGAAGTATACGGTATTCGGCCCGCGAAGTGAACATCCTGTAAGGTTCATCCACCCCTTTGGTTATCAGGTCATCAATCAGCACACCGATATATGCATCGGATCTCTTCAGGATAAATGGATCTTTCCCCTTACAGTTCAGATGAGCATTTATTCCCGCCATCAAGCCCTGAGCGGCAGCTTCTTCGTAACCGGTTGTCCCGTTAATTTGACCGGCAAAAAACAGGTTAGCAATATTTTTTGTCTCCAGTGTCGCCATTAACTGAACCGGGGGAAAATAATCATATTCGATGGCATATCCGGGTCTGAAAATCCTGGCATCTTCCAGTCCCGGGATTAATTTCATTGCTTTTACCTGAATTTCTTCGGGCAAAGAAGAAGAAAAACCATTCAAATAATACTCTACAGTGTCCCAGCCTTCAGGTTCTACAAAAAGCTGATGCCTTGTTTTATCAGCAAAACGGTTTATCTTATCTTCAATCGATGGGCAATATCTCGGACCGATACCTTCAATCCGGCCAGTGTACATAGGCGACTGATCAAATCCAGTTTTCAGAACTTCATGAACCTCAGTGTTGGTATAAGTGATGAAACAACTTCTTTGGCGCTTCAGAACCTGAGTTTCCGAAAATGAAAACTTTCCCGGTTTATCATCACCTTTTTGTTCAATCATCTTATCGAAATTGATGCTTCTTCCATCAATTCTCACCGGTGTACCGGTTTTCATCCTTTTCGATTCAAAACCTAATTCATGAAGGTTTTCCGTCAGACCATGAGCGGCCCTCTCCCCTATTCTTCCTCCTGTGAATTTTTTCAATCCAATATGTATGATCCCATTCAGGAAGGTCCCATTGGTAAGCACAACCGCTTTCGCTTTAATTTCATGCCCCATTGAAGTCCTTACACCTGTTACTCTCCCCTTTTCTGCCGTCACTCCAATGACGATATCCTGCCAAAAGTCGATATTTCTGATCTTTTCAAGCGATAATCTCCACTCTTCCGAGAATCGCATCCGGTCGCTTTGCGCTCTCGGGCTCCACATAGCAGGTCCTTTTGAACGGTTTAGCATACGAAACTGTATCATTGTTTTGTCGGTCACAATTCCCGAATATCCTCCTAATGCATCAATTTCCCTGACAATCTGACCTTTTGCAATTCCACCCATAGCCGGATTACACGACATTTGAGCCATTGTCATCATATTCATGGTAACCAATAACACAGAAGACCCCAGGTTTGCAGCTGCTGCTGCAGCTTCACAACCAGCATGACCGGCCCCAACAACTATTATATCGTATTCTTTAAACAATTGTTTAGTGTTTCACGTGGAACATTTTCGGATACATTATTTCGTATCCGAAATATTTGTTTCAAATTTCCGGTTTAAAAGGTTCAGGCATTCATCTTCCTTCCTTCTCATCGCAATTTTACTTGTTTCGTCTTTGTCCTTATAACCCGCTAAATGCAAAATTCCGTGAATCATCACACGGTATAACTCATCATAAAATTTCTTATCAAACTTTTTTGCATTTTCACTAACTCTTTCAACGCTGATATAAATATCGCCTGAGATTTTATTTCTTTCTGTATAATCAAATGTAATAATATCTGTTAATGTGTTGTGTTTTAAATAGTTGATATTCAATTCATATAAATTTTCATCATCACAGAAGATATAATTAACTTCTCCTGTTTTAAGACCTTCCCATGATATTACTTCTTTTATCCAGCTTCGGAGAAGCTGCCGTTGTTGAAGCTTTAAAGCAGTGTTTTGAAAATTAAAATTTATCATTCTTTTTGTTTTAGATTGTATACTTAATCAAATGAGAGGAAATAAGCATTGGCTTTCCTTTTATAAAAAGGTTTTAATGATGGAGGAACAACCCTGATCATTTCATTATCCTTTTCTTTCAATTTTTTATAATCAAAGAAAGCGGCAGGATTTTCATAAAATCTGTCCTTACCTTCATTTGATTCCCTTTTTTCATCCAGGTCTCTCTTCTGTTCAGCCTTTTCACTTTCAAGAAGCCTTGTAACAATCTCCTGCTGACGAAGCATTGTTTCCCGGGTAATTCTTTTATTTACGATATCGGTTTCTGTTTGTTCCATGTTTTGCAGGGTTTGCTTAATGCTTTTCCCGTCGCCATAACCCTCTTTCAGCATTTCTTCCCCAATTTCCTGTAATTGCTTACGAAGAGCTTCCTGCTGAGCAGCCATTCTTGCCAATTTTTCACTCATCTGACTGCTGCCCTTATTGCCAGGCTTACTTCCGTTTTTATCCATTTCATTCTTCATTTCTCCCAATTGTTTATTCAATTGTTCCTGCAACTGACGTAAACTATTCATCTTTCCGCTTTTCCCATTACCAGCTTTTGGATTATTACACTGTGATTTTGATTTTCCGGAACCGCCAAACGACATATTCGATTGCATTTCTTTCATGGATTCTGCCAGCATCAGCGCAATATTATTAACTGAAGTCATGATATACTGCTGCTTTGATTTCGCAGTATTTACCGTACGCCCATTTAAAGCATCCAGGGTTTCTTCCATATTGTTATCAATTGCATTGATCTCCCTCATCACAAAGGGTTCAACGGCAGATTGTCTTTTACTCAGAGAAAATAAGGAATCTTCAACCATTTTCAGATCGTCTTTCAGGTTTTTCTGGTCCTGTATTACCTGAAGATACTTCGGATTATTGACTCCGATTGTATTTAATTCCGTCATCAGCTTTTCCTGACCAAATGAAATGTCTACAAGGTTTTCAAGAATCTGCCTCAAAGTTTCTATATCCTCCGCATTGTTTTCCTCGTTCATTTCATTTTGCATATTCTCAAGTTTCTGCCCCAGCTCCTGCATTTTTTCACCGGCACTTTTCTGAGACTTTGAAGCATTTTTCCCACTCTTGTTTTCAAGCTGCTCTTTACTGTTGTCCATCTCTTTTTGAATGGATTCTTCCATAGGATCTGTATTCGAGAGATTATTCGGGTCAGAAAGTTCGCTGTTCTTCTTTTCCAGATCGTTCAGGTCGTTGCGTATGTTATCAAATTGTTTATTCAAAACATCCTGCTCCCTGCTTATCGATTCAAGTTCCTCCCTTTTTGCATCACCTGTTTTTTCCGACAGTTTTTCCTGCTTATCAGCGCTTTCCTTGATTTTATCGATTGTTTCCTGCAACTTTTTTTCAAATTCCAACTGTTTGAACATTTCCAGGTTTCGGTCAAGTTGCTTCTCCATATCTTCGTTGTTCATTTTCATTTCCTCCAGCATGTCCTGAACTTTCTCTTTATCTACTTTTTCCAATAATTGCTGAAGTTCTTCATACATCTTTTTCATTTCGTCCGGAAGTATCTGATCGAACAACTCCTCCAACTTTTGCTGCTTTTCCATGATAGACTGATCAATATCTTTGAATTGTTCTTCCTTTAACGCTTTGTCATGGTTTTCCTTCTTAATTTCTTCTATTTCATTTTGCAGTTGTTTCTGTTTATCAATCATTTGCTGCAACTGCTGCTTTTCCTGCCAGCCAATTTCATCTTTTTCGATGAGTTTCCTGTCAAAATTTTCAATTTGCTGTTGCAACTTTCTTGATTGTGAAATCGCTGTTTCCATGCGATCCTTAATATCTTCGTTTTTCTCTTCCGTCTTTTTTTCTATTTCATCAACTGTTGGAATACGAAAAACGCCCTTTTGTGACCTTGTTGATTTAAAATGGTTTATCGCATCATTATCCCACACTTCAAAATAGTATTCCAAAATATCCCCTGGCTTTAAAGATAAAGCAGCAACATCCATAAAGAAATAAAACGGCTGCTGTAATACATTCTTTTCCAGTGATATATCCTTAAGAATTACCTTATTATCGGTTGCCTTACTACCTTCACTTTTCACTGTATAACAAAAAGCCAGACGGCTAAAACCATAGTCATCCTTAACGCTACCTTTATAGTACAACCTGTTTTCATAAATCGAATCACTATATTCATTAACGCTTATTTCAGGGTACAAATCAGGTATTACATTAATGAAATATTGCAGCGAATCAATATTTTTAAAATGTTCATTTCCAACCATAACCGAGTAACCTGCAGATTCATTCACCCGCGTAGACCAGGTTATCACATTACTGTTTTTAGTAGGCAAATCCCTCACCTTATTAAATAACCTCAGATACAATACATTGGAATCCTTCAGATAAAATTTCCAGGTCAGCAAAGTACCGGCCGGAACAGTAATATCACCGGCATTTTCAAATTTTTCAGGTTTTCTGCCGGTATATTGCGGATAGTCCGCCTGAATATCAAACGATAGAATAATAGGTTTTGGAAGTACTTCCAAAGTGTATTCTTTAGAATTATAATCACCAGCCTCAAAATTAAAGACAACCCGTTGCTGAATATTTTTAAAAGTATAGTTGAAACGGATATTGTTTTCTTTTTCCATTCTGTAAACCGCATCCCCAATTCTTAAAAACAATTCACCGGGAATCTCATTTCCGGTGAGTTTAATTTTCAATTCAAAATCTTCCTGCTGGACGGCATTTAAATGGCTGTTCAAGACAGTAATTTCGAAGGGAGCTGGTTTTTCAAATATACTTTTATGATGAAGTATCCTGGTTGCCGGTTCAGTCACGGCAGAAGGCGAGATTATCAATACGGCAAGAATCAGAATAGCCGGAGGTAATGCGAATTTCAGATATTTTCGGTTCTGCTTCAGGTCAATTGCTCCTGTAAAATTTACAGGTCTTAATTTTTCCGTTTTCTGATCAATACTTGCTTCAATAAGATCCCGGCTTGCCAATTCATCATCACACTGATTTTTTAGTTGAAGCGTATTTAAAAGAATATCCTTAACATCAGTGAAATGCCTTCCTATTATGTTGGCCGCTTCTTCATGTGAAATTATTTTACCTATTCTTCTCAGTTTCAGCAGTGGAATAATCACAAATCTTCCCAAAATAAAAGCTGTTGCGGTCAGATAAGAATAAAATAGGATCGTCCTTATGGTTGTACTGAACCATGAGAAATATTCAAGCGCGCTTATGAGTATGAAAAATAGAGCCAACAGAGCGAGGGAATAAATCGCCCCTCTGATCAGTTGGTTTTTATAATACTTCCGGATAAATGCATCGATTTTCCGGAGAAGTAAATAATAATTGTTTTCCATTTCTTTGCTTTCAAGGCGCATATAGCTAAAAGATAGCTTCCGCCAAAAAATTAATAGGGTATTCAATCTTCCTGAATACTCTTACAGCAGGATACAAAAGTAACAATAAGCTCCCTATTTCGTTTTAAAGAACCAACTTCAGGGTGCTTTCTGATTTGTATCTTTGCACCATCAATAAAATTTTATTAAAATGAGAGAAGTAAGAGTCCGCTTTGCGCCAAGCCCCACGGGACCTTTGCATATCGGCGGTGTTAGAACAGCCTTGTATAATTATCTTTTTGCCCGTAAACATGGCGGCAAATGTATCCTTCGTATTGAAGATACCGATCAGGGCCGGTTTGTTCCGGGAGCTGAACAGTACATCATTGAATCTCTTACCTGGTGCGGTATTCATTTTGATGAAGGAGTCCATACGGGAGGTCCATATGCGCCTTACAGGCAGAGCGATCGCAAGGATATATATCATCAGTATGCCTTACAACTATTAAATAGCGGAAAAGCATATTATGCCTTCGATACTCCCGAAGAACTTGATATACTCCGCAAGGACTATGAATCCCGTAAGGAAACCTTTCAGTATGGCCCCAAAACACGCAATTCATTAAGTAATTCATTAACGCTTTCCAATCAGGAAGTTGAAACCAAGTTATCAGCAGGCAAACCATACGTCATCCGGATCAAGATTCCTGAAAATGAGACAGTAACTTTGCAGGACATCATTCGCGGAACAGTACAGGTTGATTCAACCCTGCTGGATGATAAGGTCCTGTATAAATCGGACGGCATGCCGACTTACCACCTGGCCAACGTGGTTGATGATTATCTGATGAAGATTTCCCATGTGATTCGCGGAGAAGAGTGGTTACCTTCGGCTCCTTTGCATGTTTTGTTATATCGTTACCTTGGATGGGAAAAACAAATGCCCGAATTTGCACATTTGCCTCTTTTATTGAAACCTGACGGCAATGGAAAACTCAGTAAACGTGATGGCGATCGCCTTGGTTTTCCTGTTTTTCCTCTTCGCTGGACCGATCCTAAAAGCGGAGAAGTATCTTCAGGATATCGTGAAAGCGGCTACCTTCCGGAAGCTTTTATCAATATGCTGGCATTCCTCGGATGGAATCCCGGCACTGAACAGGAGATATTTTCAATGGATGAACTGTGCGAAGCATTCACAATAGATCGGGTTAGTAAATCCGGGGCAAAATTCGACCTTGAAAAAGCCCATTGGTACAATCACCAGTATATGTCCAGGAAAACGCCGGCAGAACTGGCTTCTTTTCTCAGGCCTCTCCTGATAGAAAAGAATATAAATTTTGACGAGGATTATGTGGAGAAAGTGTGTGCCCTGGTTCATGAAAGGGTTGTTCTGAAACCGGATCTCTGGACTCAATCTCAATATTTTTTCTCAGATCCTGAAAATTATGATGAAAAGGTTGTATTGAAAATCTGGAAACCGGAAACTCCAGCCCTTCTGCAGGATCTGATACATCTGATAAAAGCAACTGAACCTTATACAGAAGAAAATCTTGAAGCAACTATTCATGCTTATATCGCGGAAAAATCAATTGGAATGGGTAAACTTATGAATCCTTTCCGACTGGCAGTTGTCGGAACAAATGCAGGACCCGGCATGATGGATATAGCAGCGCTGATAGGAAAGGAAAAAATCATTCAGCGTATACAGAAAGCTATTGATAGGATCAAAGTATAAGCTTACTATCACTTCCGGCATCAAAAAAAAATCTGTAAAATAAAAAATCCTGCATAAGCAGGATTTTTTGTTGTCCGACCAGGGCTCGAACCTGGACTCTTCTGATCCAGAGTCAGACGTGTTGCCAGTTACACCATCGGACAATTGCACTGCAAAAGTATTAAAGATTTTTTAATCTATACACTCTTTTTAAATTTTATTCTTTACCTGAGATTTTTGCCCAGTTATCTTTCAAAGTAGCAGTGCGGTTCAATACTATTTTTCCGGGTTCTGAATCAGGATCAACACAGAAATAACCGATTCTTTCAAACTGAATTTTATCTCCCTGATGGTACTGTTCAATCGCAGGTTCGCAGCAGGCCGTTATCACTTTAAGTGAATCCGGGTTCAGGTTAGCTTTAAAATCCTGACCCTCTTCCACTTCTTCAGGCGACTCTTTGCTGAATAACCGGTCGTATAAACGAACTTCCGTTTTCACAGAATGGTTCATTGCAGCCCAATGCAAGGTCCCTTTTACTTTTTTATTGCTGTTGGGCATTCCGCTCCTTGTATCCGGCTCATAGGTACAATGGATTTCAGACACCTCTCCTGTTACAGGATCCTGCACAAAACTTTCACATTTAATGATATAGGCATATTTCAACCTTACTTCACCACCGGGTTTCAACCTGAAGAACTTTCCCGGAGGATCTATCATAAAATCTTCTTTTTCAATGAGAAGTTCTTTTTCAAACGGAACCTGACGAAATCCTTTTTCGGGTTCTTCAGGGTTCATACCTGCAGGAAGGATTTCTACTTTCCCTTCCGGGTAATTATCGATGATGAGTTTTACCGGATTCAGAACAGCCATCAGCCGGTCGGCCCTTTTATTGAGATCTTCGCGAAGGCAGAATTCGAGTAATGATACGTCAATAACCTGGTCACGCTTTGCAACGCCAACGATTTCGGCAAAACGGCGGATACTTTCAGGCGTATAACCTCTTCTTCTCAGCCCGCATAATGTAGGCATACGCGGATCGTCCCAACCATTGACAAATCCTTCGTTTACCAGTTGGAGAAGTTTGCGCTTGCTCATCACGGTATAGCTAAGGTTGAGTCGCGCAAATTCGATTTGCCGTGGTGCAAATATCTCCAGTTTTTCTATAAACCAATCATATAAAGGACGGTGTACTTCAAATTCCAGCGTACAGATCGAGTGGGTGATTCCTTCAATGGAATCACATTGCCCATGAGCGAAGTCGTACATCGGATATATACACCATTTATTTCCTGTGTTATGATGTTCTGCATGAATAATCCGGTATAAAATCGGGTCACGCATGAGCATATTCGGGTGAGCCATGTCAATTTTTGCTCTTAAAACCCTTGACCCGTCGGGAAATTCCCCGGCCCTCATTGCCCTGAAAAGTCTCAGGTTTTCTTCAACTGTTCTTTGCCTGTAAGGACTATCGGTACCTGGCTTTGTAACTGTACCTCTTTGTAAACTCATTTCTTCCTGAGAAAGATCACAAACATAAGCTAATTCTTTGTTAATCAGTTTCTCAGCGTATTCGTATAAGTTTTCAAAGTAATCAGAAGCATAGTACAATCCATCCCATTCAAAACCAAGCCACCGAACATCTTCCAGAATCGAATCCACATATTCTGTATCTTCTTTTACAGGATTTGTATCGTCGAAACGCAGGTTGCATTTTCCTCCAAACTTTTTAGCTGTGCCAAAATTCAAACAAATACTTTTGGCATGGCCTATATGCAGGTATCCGTTGGGTTCAGGCGGAAACCGGGTATGTACGCGTCCTTCGTTTTTATTGTTTTTAATATCTTCCTGAATAATCTGATGAATAAAGTTCGCCGGAACTTTTTCTTCAGGTAATGAATCGGGGTTGTTTTCAGTCATCCTTTATCTTCTTTTCCGCCAAAATAGCGTTTGTTAATAGTTGATGCAAAAATAGTCAGTTTTAATACATTAGTAACCCAAAAGGCTTCAATTGATTTTATCTGTAAACAATTATTAATCCATTGTTTAATATATTGGTGTTAATGCTTGCCACGCAGGTTTGAAATTAAGGTTCAGATGGACCTTCGTGATTTCTGTTTTATCTGCGGTAAGATTACTTTACCAAGTTTATTGAGCTCGTTATTTGTTACAAACATGTTCGCTTCACAACACTTAGCTATTATTATCCCTGCCGGTTTTTATATACTTTTGCCGATATATTTACACCTACGCAACTTTATGGGTATAATCAGCATCAAAGGAATGGAATTCTTTGCCTATCATGGCTGTTTCAGGGAAGAACAGGTGATTGGTACCCGATTTCTGGTTGATTTAGTCATTGATACCGACACAGGTCAGGCTGAGATAAATGATGATTTAAAAAAAACTATAAATTACCAGTCAGTTTACAAAATCGTAAGGACTGAGATGCAACAGAAATCTCATCTGCTTGAACATGTCGCCAGGCGAATTCTTGATTCTGTTTATTCGAATCATCCTGAAATCAAACATCTCACGGTAATCGTTACCAAACTTAATCCAGCTCTGGCTGCAGGCGGCAAAGTAAGAGAGGTAAGTATAACACTCGAACGATAGACCCAATTTACCTTTCTTTTTATCCAGCCATACTTAAATCATCCATTACATATTCAGCAAAATGAAATTTAAAGTTTGTCGTGTGTAATCAAAAGATCATTATTTTTGCATCATAATCGGTATCATGGCCGAGTGGCTAGGCAACGGTCTGCAAAACCGTGTACAGCGGTTCGACTCCGCTTGATACCTCTGATGATTAACCTCCTTTAACCGGGAGGTTTTTTTTTGGAATCCTTTATTCACCATTACTATAAACATTAATAATAAATATTATTTTAAAAATTTAATGTTGATTCATTATAGGCTGTTAATATCGTTAACAGAAATACGGCAAAATGTTTTGAATGTTACAATATTCCGGTTTATACACAATTTATAAACACAATATTTTTGTTTTATGTATTGATTTCTAACAACCTGAATACTTATTAACAATTTTGTGAATAACGATGGATTTAATAAGTTAACAGAAATAAACCGGCTTACCGTTGTTAATAACCGCTACAAATCTGTCTTAAAACTTTGAATAAATTTCTCTTGACTTTTCAATAATGACAATTTGATCACAATTTGTTTATAAATCGTAAAAATTATGAACCCCTAAACGGTGAATGCCGACGTTATTAACCATCCGGGTTTAAAAACTCAAAGTGATTGAAAATGAACAATTAATTATTATAATGTTTTATATTCAATACCATCTATATTACATTAATTCAATAAAATAGCCTTTGATGTTGTTCATTATTCATTTTGTTTTATCAACAACTATTGCTTTTCACAATTTTTTATATTATAGAAAGATTCATAAAAATTATGGATATGATTTCAGTTGACTATTATAACCGGCAAAAAGAGATATTTCATTTCCTAAGGTGCGTGAAATAACACATGTATATTTGTCAGCCAACCTGTTAGATTATCATTGGCTTAATAAAGAATCATCCTGCAGCGATATTAATGTCCTGTCCGGAGCATAGAATGATTATATAAATCGCAGAAAAAGAAATGAATATAGGTTTAACCGGGTATAAAGAACATTATCCGTTATTGGAATATAAGCCTTTAACCCTGGGTTTGGCGGCTATAAAATCTTTCAGGTAAAACGGTTCAAAATAGGCAGTATCGACAAATTCATGCTCAAAAAATTTTTTTTCGGCCAGCAGTGCAACACTGTTTGCTGATGCGCCCATATTATCGAGAAATACAATGTTATTGCGAAATGATAATATGTCCCTGCATTTTGCAGCGCCATTGCCAAAAAGAATGAGCTGATGGTTAGTTGTTTCTTTGGCAAGAAAATCAGTCCCGATTATTGCCGCTTCAACAGGTTTGATCTCATTAAGGTCCTGATTGTAAACGGCGTGGTAGACTTCCATGCGTCGCGCATCGATCATAGGGCAAAGCAGCGCCATTTCGTCGTTGATTTCATTTTTTAATTTAGCCATTACCTGAGCCGCCATAGCCTGTAAGGTGCCAACGGCGATAAGCGGTTTATCAAGGGCATAGCACAATCCTTTGGCTGCCGACACGCCAATGCGTAAGCCCGTGTAAGATCCGGGGCCCATGCTAACGGCAACGGCATCCAGTTTATCCGGCTTTATACCGGCAACCGTCAGGACTTCATCAATAAACGGGGTCAATAAGCGGGAATGTTCATTATTGCCGGCTGATTCCTTATACGAAATCATTTTTCCGTCCTGCAGGAGCGAAACTGAACATACTTCGGTGGCTGTTTCTATCCCTAAAATAAGAGGCATAAACAAAATAGAATTGGATTTACAAAAGTACGATGCAAAATAAAACAGGCTTCAGAATTCTGAAGCCTGCCTTTATGATTCGTATTCCTTACTATTTTTCGCTTTTATAGAGGTCTTTGATGTCCACTTTTTTCACTTCATCCCCGTCTTTGAGTTTCTTGGAAACTGTACGGTAAGGAGCAACAATGACCTCATCTGTTTCTTTCAAACCTTCTATGATAGTAATGTAGGAATTATCCTGAATACCCGTTTTAACATTCACTTTTCTGGCTTTGCCGTCTTTATACACGAAAACAATTTCCTGGATTTCACCGTTTTTCTTTTTGGTTTCTTCCTTATTATCGCCCTCGCCTTGCTGAGATTTTTTATCTTTCATTTCAGCGTTTTCCTGTTTTATTTTCGTGCTGTCGATTCTTGTGGTAACAGCCTGGATGGGAACAGCAAGCACATTGGATACCGATTCGGTCTGGATATCAACTGTTGCAGACATACCGGGCCTGAAAGGCGATTTATTGGGATGTGACGGATCGATAAGGTCTTTATACGAATCGGGAAGTATGCGGATTTTCACATCGAAATTAGTAACCTGGTCGGCGCTTACCCCCGTGGTATTAGCCGAGGTGCTTATTTCGGTGACGAGTCCTTTAAATTTTCGGTTCTGGTAGGCGTCTACTTCAACCAGGGCTGTATCGCCAAGGTTAACCCGTACAATATCATTTTCGTTCACGCTCACATTTACTTCCATATTCTGTAAGTTAGCGATTCTTAAAATTTCGGTGCCGGACGAGAACTGCGAAGCGCCTGCCACTCTTTCGCCTTTTTCAACATTGAGTTTGGAAATGGTTCCGCCTACCGGGGCGTAAATGGTAGTTTTGGTCAGGTTTTCACGGGCTTCCTTTACGCCAGCCTGTGCGCTGTTTACCGAAAATTCTGAAGCGCGGACATTTTCATCAGCCGCTGAAACTTCAGCTTCGGCTACTTCGTATTGTGATTTGGCATTGTCGAATTCAGCCTGTGAGATCGTTTTTTGCTCAAAAAGTTTACTGTTGCGCTCAAACGATGCTTTTGCATTGACGAATTGCGCTTTTACCTGGGCAAAACGGGCTTTTGCATTGGCCAGGTTAGCTTTTGCAGTGTTTAATCCTGCAATAGCACGGTCGTTGGCCGAAATATAAAGTTCCGGGTTAATTTTTGCGAGGTAGTCGCCGGCTTTCACCTGGTCGCCTTCTTTTACGAGTAGTTCAATAATTTCGCCCGAAACGTCCGGTGAGAGTTTTACTTCCACTTCGGGGGCTATTTTACCGCTGGCGGAAACAGTCTCGGTGATGGTACGTTTTTTTACCATTTCGGTGGCAACCTTTGTAACATCCGGTTTACCGATAACGCCTTTTTTCTTGGCCACGGCGAAGCCAATAATCAACAATACTCCGAGAATTATCAGGATGCGGATGAGGTTTTTCTTCTTGAACATATTATTTCGGGATTAATTGTCCTTTGTGTATGGTTGATTTTATGAATCAGGAATTTACTTGCGGTTTAGGGTTATGGGTTTTCCCATGTAAAAATCAAGGACGGTTGTTTTAAAAATGAATTCGTATTTTGCACGCAGCATGTCTGAGTCGGCTTGTTCGTATTCTTTCCGCGCATTGTTAAAATCAACGGAGTTCATCATTCCGACGTTGAACTTTTGTTCGGCAAAACGGAAAGATTCGTGGGCGGCTTCGACACCTGCAAGGGAAGCATTATATTTATCAAGGGCGCCCCGGGCGTCGGCATATGCCTGTTGAATGGTTTTGCGAAGTTCCAGTTTCCTAAGGTCGAGGGTGTATTTCGAGTTTTCAACATTAATGCGGGCGCGGCTTATGGCAGAGCGGGTAGCCCATCCGTTGAAAATAGGGACCGACAATGTAAAGCTGAGGGAGCGGTTGATATTGTCGTTAATCTGATCCCCGAAGGGTTTGTCTTTAGATTTGAATGAGGTGTAGGAAGTATAAACGATTTCATCCGGCACGCCGTTAATCATGGTGAATCCGATCGGTTCAGTTTTTTTGATGGAATCGCCCAGCATGGTTGCTGCGCCGGAATAACCGGTTGCCAGCGAAGCGCTCATGCTCAGTTGCGGCGATTGTGCGCCACGGGCCAGCATCAGTCCGTATTCCGAACTTTTTACTCTGAGTTCGGCGCTTTTGATCACAGGCTGGGTTTCGAGGGCATATCCATAAACCTGGTCCGGATTGGCAACCAGTGCAGGTTGGTTTCCGATATCCAGATTGGGTATTTCGATCTCAAATCCTTCAGCCGAGGGCAAATCAAGCATTTGGGCAAGCGTTAAATAGGCCAGATCAAGGTTGTTGCGGGCATCCACAACCGATACTTTTGCCGATGCAAGCTGGGCCTGGATGTTATAGAGGTCACCCTGGGCCGAAGCGCCGGCATCAACCATTTTTACAAGACGATCGGTTTGCTGTTGTGAAATTCCGGCCTGGTTTTGCGCCGTGCGGAGCACTTCCTGGTAATAAAGTATCTGAAGATAGGCCGTTGCTATGTTCAGCGAGATATCATCCATAAATTTATCGGTTTCGTAGCGGGCCGCTTCCAAATCAGCTTGGTTTTGCCTTACCTGGTTGACTTTTTTGAAACCATCCCAAAGCGTCAGTTCCGATCCAATATAAAAGTTATCGGTCTGTACACTTTTTGTGGCAAAATCATTGGTATAACGGTCCACGGTTTGTCCGAAGTTATAGCCATGCTGGGCACCGGCATTGAGCGAAGGTAAAAGATCGAGGCGGCTCTGCAGAAGCGATGATTTTCCTGCATCAATCTGTAATATCTGTTGCTTTACCTGGATGTTGTTCGAAAGGGCATACTCAATGCACTTTTCGAGCGTCCAGACTTGTTGCGGAAATCCTGTGGCTGAAGCCAACAGCGTACAAAGCAGGAGAAATATTTTTTTCATAGGCGTATCACGTTAACCGGTATAAACAGCTCTTCCGGCATTGTTTCAGGGCATGCTGTCGCTGAATAAACGGCTGAAAATGATTTTGTGTATATCTTTACAAAGTTATTAAGTTATTGTTCAGGAAATAGAGTTTGAAAAATGAAATCATCGGTATTGTTTAAACTTCTTCTTTGTCTGGCCATTTTCCCGGCTGGTTTCAGTCATGCCCGGCCAAGGCCAGTTGCAGTTCCTCGTTTGTACAGTGATACCATTGATGTTGTGCATTATGGTATTCATCTTACCGAAATCAATTCGACGCTTAAGACGTTAAAAGGTTACACCGAGGTACAATTCACGCCGGTTATCAACGGTATTTCAGCATTGCCGCTGGAGCTGATAAGCCTGACGGTGGATTCCGTTATCATGAATGGTTCGGCAATCCCAAACTACAGTCATAGCGGGACTTTGCTGAGAATTCCCCTCCTTCAGGTGATGAACACCGGGGATACAGCAACTGCAACCGTTTACTATCACGGAACCCCCTTTACCGATCCATCGAATTGGGGCGGGGTGCATTTTTCAGGCGAATATGTTTTCAACCTTGGCGTAGGATTTGATTCTGATCCGCATAACCTTGGCAAGGCCTGGTTTCCCTGTATTGATGATTTTCACGATCGCGCCTTATATGATGTTTATATCAGAGTAAGCAACGATAAAAAAGCCGTTGGCGGCGGCAATCTTGTCGATATCACAGATCATGGCGATAACACAAGTACCTGGCACTGGAAAACGGAACATACGCTTCCTTCCTACCTGATTTCCTTTACTACCGGCCAGTACGAATTGAAAACCGATATTTACAACGGCATGAGCGGGCCGGTTCCCATCACCTGGTATGCACGTCCTGCCGATACTTCAAAAATTTCAGCCACGTTTGTTCACCTCCACGATATCCTGCAGAATTTTGAAACCCATTTCGGGCCTTATCCTTTTGAACGGGTTGGTTATTCGTCTACGGCTCAGGGCGCCATGGAGCATGCTTCAAACATTTCTTACCCTTATTCGGGTTGGAACGGAAATACTTCCTTAGAATGGTGGTACGGGCATGAACTCTCGCATATGTGGTTTGGCGACAAGGTAACCTGTGCTTCGGCAGAAGATATGTGGATCAATGAAGGCTGGGCGCGGTGGTGCGAGTCATTGCTTCTCGGTGGATTATACGGCGAATCTGCCTATAAGGATGACATGAGATCGAAACTGAAAAATGTGCTCCAGTCCACACATATCACGGATGGAGGTTATTATGCACTTTACGGAATACCCTCCGGTCTTACTTACGGAAGCACGGTGTATGACAAGGGTGGACAAGTGGTTCATACCCTCCGGAACTACCTTGGCGACAGTTTGTTTTTCGGCGGGGTGAAAGCTTTCCTGAATGAGTATGCCTATCATGATATGTCGTCCGAAAACCTCCGCGATTTCCTGGGCAATTATACTGGGATTGATCTGACTGATTTTTTTGAAACCTGGGTGTTTACACCGGGATTTCCGCATTTTTCAGTTGATTCATTTTCGGTTCAGCCTGTTTCCGGCCATTACGATGTGACCGTTTATGTAAGGCAGAAGTCGAAGGGAACTACCCTGCTGGCTAATTCAAACCACCTGGAGGTCACTTTTATGAATGACCAGTGGCAACAGTATTCCGATACGTTGATTTTTTCAGGTTTTACCGGCAGCAAGGTTTTCAGCGTTCCTTTCGAACCCGTTGCGGTGATGGCCGACCTTAATCAGAAAATTTCGGACGCCACCACTGATTATGCCGCAACGATAAAAACTACCGGGGAACTGGAATTCCCCGACACGTATGTAAAAGTTATTACCGGAGCTGTGCCTGATTCTGCCTTTGTCCGCATAACACACAACTGGGTGGAGCCGGACAGTTTAAAAACGCCTTTAACAGGATTGCGTCTTTCCGATTCCCATTATTGGAAAGTAGAAGGCATTTTTCCGGAAGGATTTAAAGCAAAAGCAAAGTTCTTTTACAGTAAATCAAATCTGGACAATAACCTGTTGCTCAGTTCGGCCGATTCGCTGGTTCTGCTGTATCGTCCCGGGCCGGCTTATGAATGGTATGGGGTGCCTTTTACGCAAATCGGCGGATGGAACATCGGGTTCCTTGAAGCAGAAACGCTCGCCCGTGGTGAATATACCCTTGCGGTTTGGGATGCGCAATATGCCGGTCAGACTGAGAAAAATCAGTTACGGAATCTACACATTTTCCCGAACCCCGCCCGTAATTCATGCAGTTTTGAGACGACAAGCCCTTCACCCTGCAGGGTCACTATATATAATTCGACCGGCAACCGGGTGAAAGCGTTCATGATTAAAGCCGGAAACAACACTACCCGTTGGGACACCCGGAATGAAGCCCCCGGGTTGTATTTTGTACACCTTTCGGGAGAAGGGGGAACAGAAGCGGCTGTACATAAGCTTTTGATTGTTAAATAATTTAATCACAATAATTTATTAGTTGATGGATCCGGTAGAACTGGAGCGGTATACAGAACCTTTACGACAGAAATTTGAAGCTGCTTCCGATATAAAAAACGCCGAAGGGGCAAAAGCTTACCTGCGCAACATGTTCGATTTTTACGGCATTCCTTCGCCACGCAGGATGGAAATTCTGGCAGCGTTGAAAAAGGAAACCGGTTATCCGGCGCCCGGGGAAACCGATGATTTTGTAAAATATGCCTGGCAGCAGCCTCAGCGCGAATGGCAGTATGCCGCTTTGGAAATACTGGCGGCGGTTTCCCGGAAAGGTGATTTCAGGTTTATGGAAACGGCTGTCTTTATGATAACCAGTAAATCGTGGTGGGACACGGTGGATTATATAGCCTCGAATATTGCAGGAAACCTGTTCCGGAAGAACCCGGGGAGGATCATTCCAACCGTTGATGAATGGTTAAAGACAGATAACTTATGGCTGTGGCGGACAGCCGTTCTGTTTCAACTGAAATACGGGGAAAATACCGATAAGGAACTCTTGTTCGGATTATGTGAGAGACTATCGCGCGAGCAGGATTTCTTCATCCGAAAAGCCGTCGGCTGGGCATTGCGGCAATATTCAAAAACCGATGCGGAAGCCGTTGCCGGATTTGTCGGTTCACATACCCTTTCGGCGCTCAGCCGGAAGGAAGCGCTGAAAATCATCAATAAAGGGAACTCTTGAATGTAAGCGCCGTTGATCAGGCTCCGGGATTGGTGACCAGTTTGAACCCGATGCCATGAACGTTGATCAGTTCAACGGAAGTATCTTCTTTCAGGTATTTACGCAGCTTGGCTATATAAACATCCATGCTTCGGGCATTAAAATAGCTGTCGTTTTGCCAGATACGGTTCAGGGCAAAACTGCGGTCGACAACCTGGTTGGCGTGGTCGCACAGGAGTTTCAGCAACTCGGCTTCCTTGGAGGTAAGTTTTTGTTCCTGGCCGTTGATAACCAGAATTTGGTGGTTATAATCGAATACAAACCGTCCGATTTCAAAAAATCCCTTTCCTCCCTGCATATCCTGACTTTGCGATGTACGGCGTAAGATGGCCTCCATGCGGGCCAGCAATTCTTCCATACTGAATGGCTTGGTAAGGTAATCATCGCCGCCGGCCTGAAAACCCTTCAGTTTGTCCTCTTCAAGCGATTTGGCGGTAAGGAATAAGATGGGAACCGAAGTATCTATTTTCCGGATATCCTTTGCCAGGGAGAACCCGTCTTTTACCGGCATCATCACATCAACGATACAAAAGGCAAACGGTTCCTTCGAAAAAGCGTCAAAGGCTTCCTGCCCGTTGACGGCAAGCCGTGTGGCATATCCTTTGGCTTCGAGGTATGTCCGTAATATATTGCCGAGGTTCCGGTCGTCTTCGGCGAGCAATACTTTAATCTTGTTATTTTCCATTGCGCAAAAAGATGTTGACAATGATTGATCCGTCTTTATTTCACTTTATCAGACGCATTCGTGTTCATTAGGTTACCAGGCAGGTATATGCTGAATGTACTTCCTTTGTTTATTTCACTATCAACCGAAATGGTTCCTCCGTGTTTTTCCACCACAAATTTAACATAACTGAGACCCAGCCCAAAACCCTTAACATTATGAACGTCGCCGGTGGGCACGCGGTATAGTTTTTCAAAGATTTTTTTCTGATTTGCTTTGCTGATACCAATTCCGTTGTCCTTTACCTTGAGTATAACGCCATTTTCGGCATTTTCGGTTGTTATCAGGATGGTGGGACGGCGGGGTGAATATTTATTGGCGTTATCCAGCAGGTTATACATCATATTCGACAGGTGCACCTTATCGGCTTTCAGGTAAGGGTCGTCGGCCAGAAGTTCGGTGGCAATGCTGCCGTCGCGTATTTCAACCTGTATGCCGATATTTTTGATCACATCATGGATCAGTGTGTGAAGGTTTATTTTTTCAAAACGCAGGTTAAGCTTTCCCTGTTCCAGGATGGCTGTCTGGAGGATTTTTTCAGCCATTTGGCCAAGACGGCGGTTTTCCTCGCTGATGATGTTGATGTAGTTGTTGTAAAGTTCAGGCGTATGAGGAATGTCATTATCGGTAAGCGCCTGACACGCAAGAGAAACCGTGGAGATGGGGGTTTTGAACTCGTGTGTCATGTTGTTGATGAAATCATTTTTAAGTTCCGAGAGTTTTCGTTGCCGGATGATTGTAAACATAGAGTAGGCAAAAGCCATTACAATGATGAACAACAAGCCGGCGGAAATGGTCAGTAACCCCCACAGGTTCATCAGGATGAAACGCGATTGATCGGGAAAATAAACAAGCAGGTAATTTGTCGGCGACACACCTGCGCTGCCAAAAACAGGAAATGTAAAACTACGGCCCAGTAAAATGTCGTGATACCGGCCGGTTTTTTCGAGAACTATTTTATTCCGGTAGGTATTGTATACTCCGAATTCAAAATCAATAGGTATGCCCTTTACGGCAAGTTCGGACGTCAACAGGGTATCGATAAGCCCCACGGACAAATAATTTTCTATTTCGCGAACGCCGGCAGGGCCGACAAGTTGAGAAAACATCCGGTGGATAATGGAGGGTTGCGACCATTCGGGTCCCGGTCTGAGCAACTCTTGCATTCCCAACGCGGAATGCCTTGGGGATGGTTCATTGTTGCCAATATGTTTTGGCGGCGGCGCCGGTTCATTCCGGCGGGGGTCAATTGTGATCAGGTTAGCTCCGTTCACCAGCGTATCGTTGGCATCAGAAATGCTACCGGCTTTATCTGCCTCTTCATTCCCGGTACCGGGAACCAAACGTTTCTGGTAATAGAATAAGGACGAATCGCTTTCCTGTTTGATGATCCCTTCTCCCTGTGTTATATGTCTTGATAATTCGATGTATTCGAGTTTCAGGACGGCGGCGTTAACGGCTTCGTCTACGCTGCGCTGAAAATTACCTTCCCGGAGCCTGACTGCATTCTGAATCCAGTAAACCTGCATCCCGATCAGGGTTGCCAGCGCCAGCGAAACGATGACAATAAATAATATGAAAGCGCTTTTTTTCATTGCTGACAAAGGTAAGTCTACATGTATGAATGCCTTAACAAGGTTAACAAATTTTAACGTTCGTTATATTTCATTAACAACGTGTCTGATTTAGTGTGGTTAATTTTGCTGCGGTTAGTTAAGTTATATTATTTCATTTTAATGACCGCTTAATTCACACTTGTGGGTTTTTAAAGGTTAACTGGTTTTGTTGTTTGTTTGGAAAGTGCGGCTAGCAAGGCCGCACTTTTTTTTAGGGGATTCCCGTAAATGTTCGTAATTTTATGGTACCTCTTAGGTATAATTGCCCATTGTAAATTTAATTCATGACACATGACGGATTTATCTGTAAATAAAGATAATCTCATCCAGTTTATTGCGGATGAAGAATTGTCAGCCTTTCAGGAAGAGATTGACCAGTGCCATTCCATGCTGGTAAATAAGACCGGCAAAGGCAGTGATTTTTTAGGATGGGTGGACCTTCCCGATCAAATCGACGATGAATTGCTTACCAGCATCGAAAATGATGCAAAACAGATACGTCAGAAAGCCGAAGTGTTTGTTGTTATTGGTATCGGGGGATCTTACCTGGGCGCCCGCGCAGTAATCGAAGCCTTGAGCCATCCGTTTCATCCGATGATAAAAGATGAAAAATCAACAAGCCCCGTCATCGTTTATGCCGGAAACAGCCTTAGCCAGACCTATCATGCCAGGCTCATCGATTTGCTTGACCAAAAGGATTATGCGCTGGCCGTGATTTCCAAATCGGGAACTACAACTGAGCCTGCTGTGGCTTTCAGGATCCTGAAAAATCACATGGAGAAAAAGTACGGCAGGGAAGAAGCGAAAAGCCGCATCATTGCTATTACGGATAAAAGCAGGGGCGCTTTGAAAAAACTGTCGGATGACGAAGGTTATAAAACATATGAAATACCCGACGATGTTGGCGGGCGTTTCTCGGTACTGACGCCGGTCGGGCTTTTACCCATTGATGTAGCAGGATTCGATATCAGGAAACTGGTGGCAGGGGCTGTCGGGATGCGGAAGCATTGTCTGGAATCATCTTCAGTGGATGAAAATTATGCAGCCATGTACGCCGCTATCCGCAATACCCTTTACCGGCAGGGAAAACAGGTTGAAATCCTGGTAAATTATGAACCCTCGCTGCAGTACCTTACCGAATGGTGGAAACAACTGTATGGTGAAAGCGAAGGTAAGGACGGCGAAGGATTATTCCCGGCAGGTGTCGGCTTTACAACCGATCTGCATTCGATGGGGCAGTACATCCAGGAAGGGCAGCGCATACTATTTGAAACGGTTCTTTCCGTTGGATCTCCTTCGAGGGGGTTGACGATTCCCTTCGACCCCGACAACCTTGATGGAATGAATTTTATTGCAGGTAAATCACTTCATGAAGTGAACCAGATGGCAGCCCTCGGAACGGCCCTGGCCCATATCGACGGTGATGTTCCCAACTTCAGCATTCATATTCCGCGGGTTGACGAATATTCTGTCGGAGAGCTGCTTTACTTCTTTGAATTTGCCTGCGGGCTCAGCGGATACCTGCTTGGCGTCAATCCTTTCAATCAGCCTGGTGTAGAAGCTTACAAAAAGAATATGTTCGCCCTGCTCAATAAACCCGGGTACGAGAAAGAGTCGGATGCCATACGTCGCCGGCTGGGCCAGGCGCAATACTGAGAATTGTTTAAAGAAGGAGGTTTTATGCCCGACCTTTTATCTGAATACATGATGCGCCGTCTCGGCGAAATTCGTGAGGTTACCGGTAAGCCACAGGAATTGGGGCCGGTCATAACATTCTCGCGCGAAACCGGCTGCAACGCCTCAGGTGTTGCCCATGATCTGGCGATCAGGCTGAATGAACATGCCAAAGAGCACAACCTGCGAGGAGGATGGCAGTTTATAAACCGTGAGATTCTTGAAAAATCGGCCGAAAAGCTCCACATGGAAGATACGTCTCATATCAAGAAAGTTCTTACCGACAAGGAGCGAAATATGATGGATGAGGTAGTTGAAGCCCTTTCCGGAAAACGACACATGAGTGATCTGAAGATAAAAAAAACCACACAGGATGTCCTGAAGGAGTTTGCCGAACGGGGAAATATCATCCTGGTAGGGCGGGGCGGGGTCATTGCCTGCCGGCATATTACGCGGTCAATGCATATACGCATCGAAGCCCCCCTCGAATGGCGCATCAACGAAATCATGAACCGTTTCGGTTACGACCGGAAATATGCCCGGGAATTTGTCCTGAAATCGGATAAAGAACGTGAACGCGTTATCGAATGTGTTACCGGTGGAAAAACCAGCAATACCCTGTTCGATATTATTGTTAATGGTAGTCGTTTCACCATAGGTCAGATCACAGAAATGGTCTTTCAACTGGCGCTGGCGAAAGAAATAATCTGAGCGTAACAGGCCATGGGCCGGAATTCTGATATGTCAAATTCATTGCATTTATCCGTTTCGGAATTAACCATTCAGTTCAAACACGAAGAAGGCGTTGCCAAAGCAGTTGACGGTGTTTCTTTTGAAGTTACCCGCGGCAGGACGCTTGGCATAGTGGGGGAATCGGGTTCCGGCAAGTCGGTTTCGTCACTGGCTGTCATGCGGCTGTTGCCGCCCGGTACGGCCAAGGTTACTTCAGGAAAGATTTTATTTCATCTGAATAACGGTGAAAGCACAGACCTGTTATCGCTCAGCGACAAAGAGATGCGTGCCTGGCGCGGAAAGCGTATTTCCATGATCTTCCAGGAACCGATGACTTCCCTGAATCCTTCCTATCGTTGCGGCAGGCAGGTTATGGAGATTATTCTTGAACACGAAAAGGTTTCAAAGAAGCAGGCGCGCCAACGGGCATTGGCGCTTTTTGATGAGGTACTCCTCCCCCGCCCTGCCGAAATCCTGAATGCTTATCCGCACCAGCTTTCGGGCGGACAGCGCCAGCGTGTGATGATTGCTATGGCCATTGCCTGCAACCCCGAAATCCTGATTGCCGACGAGCCTACCACGGCGCTTGACGTTACGGTTCAAAGAGCCATTTTAAATTTATTGAAATCGCTTCAGCAGAAATACGGCATGAGCCTGGTCTTCATCTCACATGACCTGGGGGTAATTGCCGAAATTGCCGATGAAGTTGCCGTGATGTATAAAGGCAAGGTTGTTGAAAAAGGGCCCATCCGGCAGGTCTTCACCCGGCCGTCTCATCCCTATACCAGGGGCCTGATAAATTGCCGTCCGGCGCCCGGAACCCGCCCGGTGAAACTGCCGGTGATTGCAGATTTCCTGGAAAATGATAATCCTGTGGTTAGCCTGGTACCTGTGACCGAGAGGCTTGAAAATCACAGGGTTTTATATGCAAAAAATCCGCTGCTTTCAGCCGCAAATATTATTGTCCGGTTTCCGGTGGTCAGAAACTTTTTCGGAAAGGCTACCCGTTTTGTAACGGCGGTCAACGATGTCAGTTTCGAGGTATATCCCGGCGAAACCCTGGGCCTGGTTGGCGAATCGGGGTGCGGAAAAACAACGCTCGGCCGATCGGTGTTAAGACTGGTTGAACCATCGGAGGGGACTATCCGTTATAATAATTATGATGTCAGGGCTTTTACCGTAAAGGAGATGCACAGCCTCCGCAAGAAAATGCAGATTATCTTCCAGGATCCTTACTCTTCGCTTAATCCTCGTATAACTGCCGGTTTTGCTATCATGGAACCCATGAAAGTGCATAAACTGTATGGTACGGATGAAGCGCGAAAGGAAAAGGCCCTTGAACTTCTGAAGAAAGTCGGCCTTGAAGAAGCGCATTTTTACCGTTACCCGCATGAATTTTCAGGGGGGCAGCGTCAGCGGATCTGCATTGCCCGTGCGTTAGCGGTAAAACCTGAATTTGTTATCTGCGACGAGTCGGTGTCGGCGCTCGATGTGTCGGTTCAGGCTCAGGTGCTGAACCTGCTCAACGACCTGAAGAAGGAGTTCGGGCTTACCTACATTTTCATTTCGCACGACCTTGGGGTTGTGCGGTATATGAGCGACCGGATCCTGGTGATGCAAAACGGGAAACTGCAGGAAGCCGGCGAGGCCGATGAAATATATACACAACCTAAATCGGAATACACCAAAACACTCATCGACGCCATTCCGAAAGGATTATAAACATTGGCATTTTTTTTGACGTCGACGTACAGCAATAAAAAAATAAACCTATGCAAAAAAAATCGAAAAAAACAACAGCCAATATAGAACGCAACGCTTTTACCAACCAGGTTTTCAACCTGTTTGCCGAGAACCCGTCGCACAGTTTTAATTTCCGGCAAACGGCCTCCCAACTTGCCGTTACTGATAAAAAAGAAAAGGACGAGATTAGAACCATCCTTCATAACCTTTGCATCCAGGGGTCGCTGGTAGAGATGAACCGGGGCAAGTACAAACTCAATCCGGAACTTATCGTGGCCGTTTCGAAGGAGAACACCGTTACCGGTATCGTTGACATGAAGCAAACCGGCAAAGCCTATGTGATTACCCCCGATCTTCCTGAAGATGTATTTATAAATGCCGGCAACACGCATCATGCCCTGAACGGCGACAAGGTGCGCATCCACCTTTTCCCGAAGCGGGCAAACCGCAAAACCGAGGGCGAGGTCGTTGAAATTGTTGAAAGGGCAAAAAAACAGTTTGTCGGCATTGTTCGTGTTTCAAAAGGTTTTGCTTTCCTGGAACCCGACAGCGCAAATGTTCCGGTGGATATCTATATTCCGCTGGCTGCGCTGAAAGGCGCCAAGAATGGAGAAAAAGCGGTGGCTGTGATCACCGACTGGCCTAAAAGGAGCGCCAATCCTGTGGGAAAAATCATCCATGTGCTGGGTGAACCTGGCAACAATAACGTGGAGATGAACGCCATCCTGGCCGAATTTGATTTTCCGCTGGCATTCCCGAAGGCTGCTGAAGAGGAAGCCAAAAAGATAAAGAATGAAGTTCCTGCCGATGAGATTGCCCGCCGCCGCGATTTTCGCGATGTTTGGACCTGCACCATTGACCCGGCCGACGCCAAGGATTTCGACGATGCTCTTTCGCTGAAAAAGCTGCCGGGAGGAAACTGGGAAGTGGGCGTTCATATTGCCGACGTATCCTACTATGTACAGCCGGGATCGGCCATCGACAGGGAAGCTTATGAACGCGGCACTTCGATATACCTCGTCGACCGTACCATTCCCATGTTGCCCGAACAACTCTCAAACCTGGTTTGTTCCCTGCGCCCCGACGAAGAAAAACTTTGCTATTCGGCGGTCTTTACCATGAATCCGAAAGGGGAAGTGCTGAATGAGTGGTTCGGGCGAACCGTGATCAGATCAAACCGCCGTTACAACTATGAGGAAGTGCAGTCGATCATCGAAGGGGCCGACGGCGATTTCAAAGAGGAATTGATGACCCTGCACGGATTGTCGTCAAAATTGCGTGACGAAAGGTTTAAAAAAGGCTCCATCGCCTTCAAATCGCAGGATGTAAAATTCAGCCTCGATGAAAACGGGAAACCCCTGGGAGTGATCATCAAAGAACAAAAAGAAGCCAACTGGCTTATTGAAGATTTCATGCTGCTTGCCAACAGGCGCGTGGCAGCCAGCATCGGCGACCGGAAAGGGGAAGGGGAGAAGAAAACCTTTGTTTACCGGGTCCATGATGAACCCAATCCCGACAAACTGGCCAATTTCACGGAACTTTTACGAAAACTCGGGTATAAATTCCAAACCAACAACCGGCGTAACATTTCGACTTCCTTTAACCGTTTGTTTGACGATATCATCGGAAAAGGCGAGGAAAACATGATTGAAACCGTGGCCATCCGTACCATGGCGCGGGCCGAATATTCCACCCATAACATCGGCCATTACGGGTTGGCATTTAGTTTTTATACGCATTTTACCTCTCCTATCCGCCGTTATCCCGATCTGATGGTGCACCGGCTGCTGGACCGTTATCTCAGGAATAAACCCAGTGTTGAACAGCAGGAGTACGAAGATTACTGCGTGCATTCCAGTGAAATGGAACGCAAGGCCATGGAAGCAGAACGTGCAAGCGTCAAATACAAACAGGCTGAATACCTGATGGATAAAATAGGGCAGGAGTTCGACGGCTTGATTTCAGGAGTGAGCAAATGGGGTCTTTTTGTTGAGCTTAACGAAAGCAAATGTGAAGGGATGATTTCATTACGCTACCTCAACGATGATTTTTATTATCTTGATGAAGAGAATTACCGCATTATAGGCCAGCGTTGGGGCAGGGTATACCGGCTGGGCGATGTTGTGCGGATACGGGTTAAAAAAATTGATCTTCAGAAGAAGCAAATGGATTTTGAGCTTGTCAACGACGGAATTAAAAATCAGGCTTCAGGCACTGCTTCGCGTAAAACAAAAGGACAAAAATAAGCAGTCTTTGTTTTTCACTTGCCCTGATTGATTTCATAACGTATATTTGTGAGTTACCTCTAAACGTCGGAAGTCGTTTACCGGTATTAAGCTATGAATCAAATCAGTTTAACCCAAAAACTTCTTTTATGAAATTCTGTCCAAATTGCGGCGCCGAGCTCAAAGAAGGCGCAAAATTCTGCGCATCCTGCGGATTCCAGATTCAAAACCAGGAACAAACTCCTCCGCCTCCGGTACAGCAACCTCAGCAAACTTTCGAAACCCGCGAAGCAGCCAGTGTATTCACCGATGCGATTAGCGGAAAGACAAACCTGGTTCAGCGGGCAATCAATATCCTTACAAAACCCAAAGTTGAATGGCCAGTGATCAACAACGAGCAGCCCAATACCATGAAACTCATTTTTGGATATGCGCTGATCCTGGCCCTGATACCGGCAATTGCCTCCTTTATTTCGCTGGGGGTGATTGGAACATCAGTGATGGGATTTACCTACCGCAGCGTTTCCGGCGGTATCATGCAGGGCCTCATTCAGTTGCTCTCGGGAGTTATCGGCGTTTATGTGCTTGCCTGGGTGATTGACATGCTTGCTCCGTCGTTTGATTCTACCAGGAATTTCGGCAAATCATTGCAACTGGCGGTTTATTCCTATACGGCATCCTGGGTAGCCGGAATTCTCCTCATTATTCCCGGAGTCCGCTGGCTTTCATTCCTGGTAGGATTATATTCCATCTATCTGTTAGTAGTCGGAACCCCGGTAATGAAAAATACGCCGAAGGAAAAAGTTGCCGGTTACGTTGTGATTACCTTCATCGTAATGATTGTCCTTTATTTTTTGCTTGCGCTGATTCTTGGCGCCATTCTGGGTCTATTCTTTGTCGGAAGTATGCGGGGCATGGGATTTTAACAGTCTCAGAAAATCAATTAAATAGCTGGTGAAATAATTTCCGTACGGTTGAGGGCCTTTTGTTCGATCAACCGTACGGTATTTTGACAAACAATTGAATAAAAAGCCAACGCCATGAAATTTTGCCCCCAATGCGGAACAACCCTTATTCCCGGCGACCGTTTCTGCCAGGAATGCGGTTTTGATATATCTCTGATACAAGATCAGGCTGAACCGGTTGCAGAGGAAACCAAACCTCAGCCTGAGCCCGTTCAGGCTCCTGTTGCCGGCCAGTTTTGTCCTCAATGCGGAAAACCCCTGATTGCCGGCGACCGTTTTTGTCAGGAATGCGGTTTCGATACACAGCAACCTGTTACGGCCAAAGTTGATACTGCGCAGCCATCCGCACCTCCACCGGTTGTTCCTCCGTTGCCGCAGCCTGCTCCTGTCAGGAAAAAAGGTAAATCGCTGTTATGGGTTCTGATCATTCTCGGAATAGCTGCTTTAGGCGCCGGAGGCTGGTATGGATATAACAAATTCCTTAAGCCGGCTGACAATGAAGCTGTTGCTGCCGATACCACCACTCAGGAACAACCCGTTGTTACCATTGATACGACAGTAACCGTTACCGAAGAAGACACGGTAATCGAAACCGAAGAGCCGCTGGTTGCGCCGACCGAAACCAAACAGGTCGTGGAAAAGAAAAAGGAGAAACAACCTGCCAAAACCCAGGCCAAACCATCCGCCAGGGCAACCAAGCCGGCCCAGACCGCCACTCAGCAGCAAACAACGCCGGCGTCTCCAAAGCCGGTGATCACCATCACTCCTGCCGAATCGGGAACGACCGGCAAGGCAACCGCCGTTTTCACGGTCGGGGCCAAGGATAATCCTAAAAATATGCATCCGAAAAACCCGACAAAGTGTACGTTAAACCGTGAAACAACCATTACCCGCATTATTACCGATCATTACAACGGAGGGAAGGGCGACCCGACCGGGGGAACCATTACCATGAAAGATAAGGGCGGAAATGTCATCGGTCAATGGAGGGCAACCCCGGCCGCCAACAAAAACGGCGTTCCCGGTGCAAAATGGATCTGCAATATTAACGTCAATGTGAAGCCGGGGACCTATTTCATTCAGGACAGCAATCCCTCAACATGGTCGAAAAATGCGCTGAGCGTAGGTTTTGTAGAAATAATCGGCATCGAAAAATAGAACTTCAAATTATCGCAACCAACTAATCAGGATAACCTTAAAAACTCACAAACATGCCTTTTTGCAGTAACTGCGGAACAGCCCTGAAAGAGGGAGCCGTTTTTTGTCACGAATGCGGCACCCGGAATACCATTCAAAGTGCCGCGCCGGCCGCGCCGCAAGCGCCGCCGCCCCAGCAACCCGTTTACCAGGCGCCGCCGCCACCGCTGCCCCAGCAAGCTCCACCGCCGGCTCCGCCTCAAATCCAGTCAGGTCCCGTCTCTTTTGACGTTGTTGAAAAGGAAACACTGAAATTCCTGAAGGCCGAATTGTCGAACAGCGCGTTACGGTATGAGTCGGGAGGAATGTATTACATGCAGGGGAACCTGGAAATGGAAGCCAATCTGCCTTCGGCAGGCGGTTTCCTGAAATCAATGGTAACCAAGGAATCCGCCGTTAAACCGGTAATCCGCGGTACCGGAACCGTTTGGTTCGAACCTACGTTTGGCAATTTTACCACGCTGGAACTCAATGGCGATGAATGGATCCTGGACAAAGGTTCGTATTTTGCCTCCGAGATGGGAATAGAAATCAGCTCCTTCACGAACAAATCCATTTCGGGGTTATTCTCGGGTGAAGGATTCTTTCAAACGCGCGTGGCCGGCCACGGGAAAGTCGTCGTTATTTCAAACGGGCCGCTCGAAACGATTGAGCTGAATAACGGGAAACTGGTCGTTGACGGTTCCTTTGCCGTTGCCCGGCAGGCAAGTGTACAACTTACCGTTGCCAAGGCCAACAAAGGCATTTTCAGCACTATGATTTCCGGCGAAGGCATCGTGAACACTTTCACAGGCACCGGCAAGGTGATGATCGCCCCGGCCGCCAACCGGTATGTGACCATAATCAATTATCTTTCGGGCATCCATCACCGGGTGATGCAGATAAAGAATTCATAGTTTGAAATGATCGATAAAAAAAGCGCAGCAAATCGTGAGATTCTGCTGCGCTTTCTTTTTGCTGCTATAATTTATGCACCTGCTGTCTCCCCGAAATACTTCCCGATTCTTTCCGCTTCATCCATTTTGCCGGAAGGTACCGGAACCCTGGCCACTTCTTGCTGCCTGCCGTTGCGCGTCGGCATGGAGTAATGGAATTCGAGGATGGGAGGAATGTCATCGGTAACCAGGATAACCTGGTCGAGGCTGGCGCCCAGTTTCACCCACAAGTGGAACATCCGGCCCACAATAACGCCTTTTTCGGCGATCAATACCTTGCCTTCCGAATTTTTCAGTTTGTTGTAACGCATACGTGGCGCCAGGTACGCCGGGATGGCCACCACGGGGATGATGGCCAGAGAAATATAAAGGATCAGTATATCTTTAACGACCAGCAGCATAATAATACCCACCACCACACAAATGGCCGAGATAAGATAAAAAAGCGCTTTCTTGGTTTTTATCTCCTCTTCAAAATCGATGGCGGTGAACCTTTCCCATTCATCGGGCGAATATTTCCAAACGGCAATGCGGCCTTCGCCGGCCAGGATCCTGTCGAGCTGCCGGGCCCTCGAACGGTATATCAGGACTATGATGATGCCCATGATCACCATGAAACCCGAAGCAAAACTCAGGGCGAAACCTCCGTCAAAACCATCGATGCCGATAATGGAGGGCAAAAAGATCAGAAAAATAAAAACTGCCGTCAGGAACAGCCACAGGTTTACAATGCGCCGTTGTGAGTTTTTCATGGTGAAATCCATGGTAGTAAAACGGTTGTCCCGAGCGAAGGTTTCAGGATGTGTTGTGCTTTCCCCGATACCGGTTATGGAAGCGCCGCAGCTTCCGCAGAAACGGGCGCCGGGTTTTAGCGGGTTTCCGCAACTTACGCAAAGGCTCATAGAAAGGGGGTTATCAGGTTTACATTGGTTTATATCCGCATTTTCCGCAGAATTTAGCCCCTGGTTTGAAGGCAGATCCGCATTGAGGACAGAACCTGGGCGAGGCAGGGGGAGGCGGGGGAGAAGCCGGATTATCGGGCGCGGAAGCAACAGCGGATCTTTGGGGCGAGGGTGCCTTGGACTGAGGAAGCGCCGAAGCGGCAGGCACTACCCGGGGTGATCGGCGGCGGACAATCCACAAAACCATTACGGTTACAAGCGCCAATCCCAGGACTCCGGCGCCTAATTTTTGATAAAGCGGGTTTCTCCAGAATTGCAAAGAATCCTTTTCATCGAAATCTGACAAGGGAATTGTGATTTTTGAAGGAATCTGATCCATACGGGCATTGGCAATGGCACTGTTTTCTGCCAGGGATGCAGCGCTGATTTCCAGTGCAGAGGCCGCCTTTTCATATTCCCTGAGGCGTGACGCAGACTTGTCTTCGGCATATGCCATGGCTGCCAGGAGTAAATCTGAAAGTTGGTTTTCAAAATCATAAGCAGCTTTGTAAACGGCCCCGGCTTTTTGAGGTTCAAAACCCGTAAAACTGGCCCGACGGGCGCTGTCGGCCATAATCCATTGATGGTATGCCGTCACGGCAGCAATTGCCTTATTGATGTTTTCTACGGGAAAGGATCCTTTGTTGAATGAAAAGTCAAGCCCGACCAGATTTTCAATACCCGGAACACCCTTCTTTTCAGGAGGCCCGGCAGCATACGCTTTGTTTAAAAAGTTTATTTCAGGTGAAGGTTCCGGCAGGAAAGCGGTAACCAGCGCCCCCTGGTCGATACTCTGATTTGCACAGTCGAAAGCAGCCCTGGCATCACACCACAGGTAATGATACCTATATATTTCGAGGCTGAGCATGGTTGTGGTATAAGCCGCATCAGTAACCTTGTTGAATGTTTCAAGCGCTTCGAGATGTTTCTTAAGATTGTGCCAGTTAGGAGTAAGAAGGTCGTATGCAATCACGCCGCCTTTTACAACCGATTCGCGGAAGTAATCCCAGTCGGCTTTGTACATCTCGGCGTTGAACCTTTGCGATCCTATCGATTGGTAGTAAGCCCTGATTTCAGTAGATCGGTCGCGAAGCACCGGCTGCAGTTGTTCATAAACGGCATGTACCCTTGCAGGCGGTTGAGCCAGCAGTTTGTCAACCTGATCCCTTAACCCGGCATAATAGCGCGCCCTCATAATTTCCACCATCAGATCAGGTACCGGATTGGCTTCTGAAAGGGCATCGGAGATGCCTTCGGTGAGCTGTTCAAATACAAATCCCGATAAAGCTTTATAAGCTTCACCCATTGCCCTGTAATAGGCTCCGGAACCTTTGATTTTATTCGGAGCGTCGGAACTCAGGACATTTTTCCTGATAAAATCCAGGACAATCCGCCGGGTTCCTGTTTTGCGGTCGGTGCCTGTCAGCTTGCTCCAGAAGCCCAGGTCCAGCTTCATCCCGATCTTTGTCAGTGAATCGCTGACTTTATCAAACCCGATCTTTTTACCAAGTTTTTCCGAAACTTTAAAATACTCATTGGCGGCTTCGCCAGCCATCATAAACAACGACCAGGCGTTAGAGATCAGTTCCTTGCCGGTATCGTTCATAAAGCGGGCATTTCCTTTGGCATTGGTCATGAGCATGCCGAGGATATGAAGTTTTTCTTCGGTTCCAAGGGCCTCGTTGAAAGCGCCGGCACACAGGACTTTTTCCATCTGGGCTATCTGACTGTAAACCTTTGTTTTATAATCCAGCGTATTCAGCATTGTTTCCGAGTAGGTACCGGAATTGTCGGTGGTGCCGGCAGCATTTTTACCTCCCGAAAGTAGCCCTAAAACTTCGGTAAGAGTCCCGGTACGCCGTCCGGTGAGGTCGGCCAGCCTGGCTTCCAACGGTTCAAGGGGCATGGTTCTTTCGTAGGCGCCCGAATAAAGGCGCTTTTTCCCTTCAAAATCGCGAACTATCAGCTTAAACTTGCCATCGGCGCCGGTAAAGGCTGCATATCCACCTTCAGGTTTTTCGAGCATCGTGATAAACATGTCCCTGTCCTTACGGAAATAAGTATCATAAATCCGGCGGAAATATTCCCTGTCGAATTTATCCGATTCAAGAAATACGATGGCATCATTCAACGGCAATTTTGATTTTTGTGCGCCAAGCCCTTCGGATACCGTGGCCGAAACGGCGCTTTGCAGATTGTAAAATTCGAGTTGCGGCAATAACACTTTATAGGGACTTGGTTCGAAGCCCGGTTTCAGGATATACAGGTTTTTTTCAAGGGTTTTGTATACCGAGAGCGTTGTTTGCGTGGTTTCGTTTTTATTTTCTGACGATGTGTAATTAACTGAAAGCCGGAACAAGTCATAATTGTCGATCAACCCGCCCGTATTTTCGCCCCGCTTTTCTTCGGTTGCCCTCAGCACCGGCGCCTGTATGACGGCGGAGGCATTCCCTGATCCGTCGGTTATATTCTGGACCGAAATTATCCTGAATTCTTTCGGGATTTGCCATTGAATATTCTTACCTGAGACGGGCGCCCCGTTGATGTCTTCATAATGAAAAACGGCTCTGGTCCGGCTGCGCCCGTCGCCGATCAGTTCATTCTGCTCGAGGGTGACGAAAACCCTTTCCTGTTTTTTCGTTTCATCGCTGGCAGCAGACGCACCGGCAGCAGGAGTTTTAGGGCGGCCCTGGTATTCCAGCAAAATGGGGGGCATATAAATGAAAATGCCGTTATTGGGCATGGGTAGGTAAATGGAGGGCAGCCCGTTTTTCTTGACATCATAACCTTCCATATATTGCATGTCTTTTTCCGAAGCTCCCATGTAAGCGTTCATCCATTCGCCGCCGCCCATCATTTTTTTCATGGCCGTATTGATTTCCGTTGATTTCTCATTGGTAAACAATATGGTCATCGGTTCCGATCCGCTCTGTGTCATCTGGCCTTTGCCGCCGCTTTCGAGCATGAGCTCAAATGGCGCCTGGCCGGTAATATCGTATCCCGAATAATATCCGGGCATCAGTGAACTGTTGCCTCCTTCGGTGGTTTTAACGATCTGTATTTTCGTTTTCCCTTTTACGCCGTTCATCTCGCAGACGAAATAAACATTGTTGTCGCCGTTCTTTTGTGGGATGAGCGTCAGGGGATTGGTGCCTTCACGGATGGTTTCGAGGGCAATATTTCCGGCGAGTTTCTGATTTGATGCCATATCGGAGGAGCCGTTGAAACGGGCGAGGAATTTCCTGACGAATTTTACCATGAAATAGACCATCCGTTGTGCAGCCTTGATCGGCTGGCCAAAGATGGGGGCAGTGTATTTGACATAAGCGATGCCGTTGGTCATTTTAAGTTCCGATTCTTCGAGGAAGCCGGCGCTGCACCTGAGCAGCACGGTACCGTTGATGTTGGTCATCACTTCGCCTTCGCCGTCGCGGGCCGTGATGACGACCGTTGTGTAATCGTCGCCGTCGCCCGCAAGCTGTGATTTGCCTGCCTGCATATGCAGCCTGAATGCCGGTTCCTGGGCAAATAGGGTAAGTCCGGCCGCAAAAAACACGAGTACAAATAGGATGCTCTTTTTCATGGCCGGTTAATTGTGAAAGTAATCAGGAACGGAATTATACTCTTTCTCAACGGCGGATTTTTTCGGCAGGCTTTTGTAGATCAGGTAGCCTGCGCCGCCCAGAATGCCGGCCAGCAAAAGGATCAGGATTAAAGTGCAGCCGAAGCAGCAGCCGCGTTTCTTTTTTTGGGGGGGCTGTGGCTGGCCTTGAGTAGTCGACGGGGATGATGGTTCCATGAGATGGAGATTATTGGGATAGTAATCAGGATGCTATGGAGCGTTCCGAAAGATCGGCTGTAATATTTTTTGCGGAAAAGGTAGAAAAATTTTTGACATACAAAAAAAACGGGATAAAATTTGTCCCGTTTTTTCAAGTTTCATTCAGAAGATAAACAGCTATTTAGGGAAGCCGATGGTTATACCGTAAATAGCCAGTTGTTCCGGCCGCAGGTTTAAGGTCTTCGAAATTTTTTCTCTGTCGACTGATCCGCGGAGCACACAGTTTAAATCGAAAGCCGAACAGAACAGGTACACGTTCTCGCCGACGAAAGCCGCTTCGGCCGAAGCGTTTGCTGTCTTACTGTTTTCATCGCCGCGACTCATTTTTTTCGTGTCCGACACCAGCACCAGGTTGACGGGAGCGCCGGCGACAAACGGTTGCATTCCCGTCAGCGAACGGAGGTCTCCTTTTACGACCGGCTGCAACGTCATTTCAAACGCGTTGTACAGGTAAACGCCTTCTTTCAGGAAAACATAAATATCAATATCCTGCCAGTTCATGGCGCTGGGGGCCGTGCGTTTCTTTTCTCCGGGACGGTTCACGCCGTTGGCTGCCCATAAAAGGTTTGAAAGTTCCTGCAGCGACAATTCCTTATCGGAGAATTCGCGTGAGGAATGACGGTCCTGCAGCGACTGCATCAGCGATTTGCCTTTGTCGATCTGCGGAGGAAGGAGCTTAACAGGCTGGAGTTCCTGGCAAAACACTGTCAGGCCAAAGAATGAAATAAGGGAAAGAAATAAGATACGTTTCATAGGTCGATATTTTTGGGTTTCTGTTTCAGAGAGATGAATATCAACTTTTCATTGTTCATTTTTTCAGGTTCAGGAGCGATATATCGGAAAGGATGAAAAGCCGCAATTCCGGATGGGATGGATTTTTATTCCTCAAACGGCGGCTTTATCAACACACCGTCGTATTTCTTCTCCACGTCGTTTTTATAAGTGATCACCAGGAAAGGCGTGCCGTCTTCGTTGTAAGTGATCCAGTCGCCTTCGCGGCTGCCGTTCACGTAATTGCCTTCGTCCTTGCGCTTGCCGTCGGGCCAGTACCAGATGATTTTCCCGTTATAATTGTCGTCGATAAAACCGCCTTCGAACCGTAACGTTCCATCGGGGTACCATGATTTCCAAAAGCCGTTGCGGGCGCCTCCTTTATAGGGTCCCTGTTCCTTATAATCGCCGAAATCGTACATCCATTCCCCTTCTTCGAGGCCTTCCACATAATTTCCTTTCACCATCAGCTTTCCCGTTTCATCGTATTCGGAGTAGTCGCCGTCTTCCAGCCCGGCGATGAAGGATTCCTCCCGGCGCAAGGTGCCGTCATCGTAATACCACTGCCAGGTTCCGTCGGGATTGCCTTTCTTGTTGTACCGGCCCTGTTCTTCAATTTTTCCGTTTTCGTAATAAAATTTCCATTCGCCAATGCGGTTCCCTTTGTCGTATGTTCCTGCAGAACGTAAGGTGCCGTCGTCATAATATTCCTTCCATGGACCGTCCTTGATGCCTTCTTCATCGATGATGCCTTCCCCCACCATGCTTCCTTTATGAAACACATAACCGGCGGTGATTTTTCCTGTTTCATCGTATTCGCGGCGGACGCCCTGGGGAACCTCCCCGTTGTAGCTGGCCACGGTTTTAACTTTTCCGTCAGGGTAATAATCGGTTTTGATGCTCAGGCTGGCCAGTTCGGGCGCTTCCTTTTCCTCCGTATCGTTCACAAATTTCTTCACCGAAAGCAACTGCCCGTTTTCATCATATTCCTTGAAATAGCCGTTCTTCTTATCATTGCGGTAAACGCCGTCGAGTTGGACAATTCCCGACGGATAAAATACCTTCCAGCGCCCCTGCCGTAAACCGTCTTTATCCTTACGGTTGATGCGTTCACGGCTTATCATGAACCCCTTTTTGTACTCCATGTAAGTGATGACAGTCCCATCAGGGGCGTATTCACGGGCGAATCCCTGTTCGAGGCCATTAACGTACGGAATGGTCAGTTTTACTTTGCCATCGGGATAGTAGTAGGTTGTAAGGCCCTGTTTGATGTCATCCTCATAATTCTCCGTCATCGTTTCACCCGGACGGTAAGTGGTTTTCAGACCGTTTTTCTTGCCCCCGGCATAATTGATCGTTAAGATAAGCCGGGAGGAATCATCATAAAATTTCCAGAGGCTGTCGAGTTCGAAATTTTTCCGGTTCCCTTCCGATTTCAGCAGGCCGTTTTCATAATAGGTTTTCCAGTAACCGTCGGGTTTGCCGTTACGGAAAATTCCCTCGCTCGATTTTATTCCGTTCGGGTAGTAAAATACGTTGTATCCATCGGCATTAATAACATTCTGTCCTTCCTGCGCCTTGACGGACGGGGCCAGCATCATCAGTAAAACTGTAAATAGCAGGCAAAACGGTATATTTAAACATCTGACCATAGGAGTTATTACTTGGAAAGTTCCAGCATCCGCAGAATGGGTTTGCGCGCTTTTTCAATGACATCGGCCGGCAGCGTGATCTCCGGCTTTTCATTTTTCAGGCACAAATATAATTTTTCGAGGGTATTGAGTTTCATGTAAGGGCAGTCGTTGCATGAACAGGTTTCGTCGGCGGGCACTACGATGAACTCCTTCTCCGGCGATGCTTTCTGCATCTGGTGGAGGATGCCTGTTTCGGTAGCGACGATGAACTTCTTCGCCCCGGTATTTCGCGTATATTCAAGCATTGCCGCGGTCGATCCCACAAAATCGGCCAGCAGGAGCACCGGCGCCTTGCATTCGGGATGGGCAATGAGTTTTGCATCGGGATGCATCCTCTTCAGACCGATAATCCGTTCGGTAGTGATGGTTTCATGCACTTCGCAGGCGCCTTCCCACAGCACCATATTCCGTCCCGTTTTGCCGTTGATATATGCGCCCAGGTTCCGGTCGGGGGCAAAGATCAGCGGCTGGTCTTTTGGAAACGATTCCACAATTTTCATGGCGTTGCTCGAAGTAACGATCACGTCCGACATCGTTTTAACGGCGGCTGAACAGTTGATGTATGAAATAACCTTATGGCCGGGATGTTCCCTGACGAAAGCTTCGAATTCAGCGGCAGGCGCCGAATCGGCCAGCGAGCAACCGGCTTCGGTATCGGGGAGGAGCACTTTTTTCGACGGACTGAGTATTTTGGCTGTTTCGGCCATAAAATGAACGCCGGCAAAAACGATGATATCGGCATCGGTGGCGGCCGCCTGTTGCGATAACTGCAAACTGTCGCCGATATAATCGGCAATATCCTGGATATCGGGAGTTTGATAATAATGGGCCAGGATCACCGCGTTTTTCTCCTTGCGCAGTTCGTCGATCTTCACAATCAGTTCCTTATCCGATAGCTGTCCTCTGGTGGTCGTCATGGCAAATTATCCGTTGTTAATGCTTCAACTGTTGCTTGATACAAAAGGCAATGCGGCTGAAATTACTATGGCATTGCAATTTCACAAAATTAGTCAACTTATGAACAGATATCATTTAAAAACTTTAGCTGTTTGAAAATGAATAACTCCCTATCTATGGTTACATTTGCTGAACCGGGATTGATACCGTAGTATTTTTTGAAATAATTGATCAACAGGTCATAGCTAAAAACGATACGTTATGTTTGATAAAATGGCCACCTTGCCTATAGCCAGCGATCATGCCGGTTATGAGCTGAAAGAATTCCTGAAGACAAAACTTGCCGAAGCAGGATACTCCCTCCGTGATTTCGGCGCCTATTCGGCCGAAAGTGTCGATTATCCTGATATCGCCCATTCAGTCTGCTCACTGGTAGATAAAGGCCAGTACCCCTGTGCTGTTCTTATCTGCGGAACCGGCAACGGGATGTGCATGACAGCCAATAAGTATCCGAATATCAGGGCCGGATTGTGCTGGAGCAAAGATATCGCCGAGCTGATCCGGCGACACAACGATGCAAATGTCATTTGTCTGCCCGGGCGGTTTATCGAACAGGGAGAAGCCCTTAAGGCGGTCATGGCATTTTTGACTACGGCATTTGAAGGAGGGCGCCATGAAAGGCGTATCAGCAAGATCCCATTGAAATAATCAGCAAATCCTTTGTATGATGAGCGATGCATATCATCAGTTTATCGAAGATTCCCTTACAAAGGCTTTCGACCCGGTACACAGGAAGACGATCGCTTTGAATATGTCACGGTACGAAGCTGCCGTGATCAAAGGAAAAGAGCAGTTTGCAAACCTTGAATATGCCAGGCAGAGGGCGGCCCATATCAAGAATAAAGTCATCATCGACCTGCCGAAATTCCTGATCGATTTTGAGACAAATTTCCAGTCGCGCGGAGGCAAAGTGATCTGGGCTGTCGACGCGTCAGAGGCTGTCCGCGAAGTCCTGAAAATCCTGAAAAAACACCATGCCAAACATATAGTGAAATCGAAAAGCATGGTCAGCGAAGAGCTGGATCTGAACAACCAGTTGGAGAAAAACGGAATCGAATCGCTCGAAACCGACCTTGGCGAATTTATCGTTCAAACTGCCGGACAAAAGCCATACCACATCCTGACGCCGGCCATGCACATGTCGAAGGAAGATGTTGCTTCGCTTTTCAATCAGAAATTTGATTTACCGGCCGGGAGCACGCCTGAAGAAATTGCCGCTTTTGTCAGACAACTGTTGCGGGAAAAGTTCTTCACCGCCGACGTGGGGATTACCGGCGCCAATTTCCTGATCGCCGATACCGGTGCTGTGTGCGTTACCGAAAACGAAGGCAACGCCATGCTGAGCATGTCTTTTCCGAAAGTCCACATTGCCATCGCGGGCATCGAAAAGCTGATTCCCCGTCTCACCGACCTTGACCTCTTCTGGCCGCTGCTCGCCAGCCATGGCACCGGGCAGAAAATCAGCGCCTACAACTCCGTCATTACCGGTCCGCGGCAGGAAGGTGAAGCCGACGGCCCGGATGAGATGTATGTGGTGCTGCTCGACAACAACCGGACGACGCTGATGGGCCGTAAAAACCAGCGCCGGGCGCTCGCCTGCATTCGCTGCGGCGCCTGCCTCAATGTATGTCCCGTATACCGCAACATCGGCGGGCATGCTTACGGTTCGGTCTACAGCGGTCCTATCGGCGCCGTAATCACACCCTGGCTAAACGGCATGCGGGAATACAAGCACCTGAGTTATGCTTCCTCCTTATGCGGCGCCTGCACCGAGGTATGCCCGGTAAAAATCAACCTGCACGAACAACTGCTCTATAACCGGAACGATTCGGTGCAGGCCGGTACGGCACGGCGAAAGGAAAATATGGCTATGAAAGCCTGGAAAACCGCTATGCTGCATCGAAATATGCTCGATTCGGTAAACGGGAAAACCAAGAATAAGGTCATGAAGCATTTTGCCGCTAACCAGTGGGGGCCCCGGCGTGAATTGCCGAAATTTGCCGAAAAGAGTTTTGCCCAGTTATGGGCCGAGAGGAGGGAAGGAAAAAACTGACCGGTTCTTCGGCGTCAGAATTCCTTTTCCTGTTGCACCGAATGTTGTCAATTCCCTGTTAAACAGTTGATCCAGGCTTCTTTTCAGAGAATTCCTGTGAGGGTTTCAGGATTATCAGGTTGGTTCTATTACTGAAAAGTTATGACTTTTCAGGAATACGATCCCGGAAAGTTATAACCATCCGGGAATTAAAAAAGCAGTCAAGCGGACCTGGAAATCATTGATTTGGCGGGCGGACAGGGTAGGCCGCAAAACGAAAGCACCGGTTTCGTGGCATGAGGGCCTTAATTTCATCAGGCGGGGGTTCGGATTACAGCACTTCTTTAATTTCCTGCCATAAAATCTCAAAGAAGGTGTCTTTGGCAAGTCTTTCTCTCCAGGGCGTATGTCCGCATTTATTGATTACCACCATCCTGAAATTTTCCAGCCTGCCAAATAACGGGTTCTTAACGCCTTCGACGGGATGCGGATCGTAATCGCCGTGGATAGCAACCACCGGACAATTAATCCTTGCCGCATTCTCAATCAGTTCATTGGTTTCCCTCAGCCGGGAGGCTTCCGCCCAAACGGATTCATAGATATCCGCATTCAAATCAACCGGGTAATCACTGCCCGGAAGACAGTCAAAGGAATCGGCAATGGTCATTAATTCGCCGAAGCGCCGGAATGCCTCACAATCCGGATTCCCGGTAGTGATGATTGAGATCAGCCGCTCCGCTTCTTCCCGGTCAGCCGGTCTCAGCCTGTTCAGGCGGATGCTCGTCAGGTCTTTGTTGTATTTGCTTTCGAAGGCTCCCGCGCTGACCAGGATTAATTTCCTTACCAGATCGGGATATCTGGCTGCAAACAGAAAGCCGAGCCAGGCTCCCCAGGAATAGCCAACCAAAACGGCAGGCACATCCGCCGATGAGGCCAGTTGCCTGTGGAGTTCTGCTATCTGCCCATCGACGGAGTTTGCAGTCTGAAGAAGTTCCAGTACTCCGAAGTCCGCCGACAAATTTTCGGCAACCGGTTTCATTTCGCCGGCAGCTCCCGGTCCCCCGTGCAAAAGGGCTGTCCGGAAAGGCGGTTGGCCATATCTTCTGATGGTTTCCAGATTACTGAACTTTTATCGAATGCATGTTACGATGAAATGTGTGAAGATAGCAAAAGACGGGCTTCCTGTTTCACATGCCGGCCTTTTCTAAGGGAATGCCTTTCTATACTCCTGTATGTATATCAGATTTCAGGGAATCGCCACAGGCAGATAATCCGGTCTTTACCTGAACCGGTATTCCCGGCAATTGTACTCTATATCGGAGAGGTAAAATTCCCCGTAGCAGAGGTCTTCGTCCGGGTGCTTGAAAATGAGTTTTGCCCCGGCGGGAAGATGGTAACCTTTGATATCAGTGTAGCCGGTCACCGGGGTCAGCCAGGGCCGGTTAAGGTAAGTCTTTCCGTCAAGGGTTTCGAAACGGTCGTAGCTCACAAAATTAATGAGTTCGCCTTTTTCGTTGAAATACAGCGTCGCGGTAATTTTGAGTTCACCGTTGGTGAATTGCGCGTGCACGGTTTTATCATCCGTTTCGTCCCAGAGAATATTTTTATCCGCCAGCGTGGCAGGAGCCATGAAGCACATATCGTTGAAAAGGGTGACCGTTTCTCCCTGGTCCATCTCGGGGCCTTTTGCATCGACAACCTTAAAAAGGCCAAGAATTTTAATCAGCATGATCGCCTTCCGGTCAATGTAAAGATGAACCCCTTTAGCCGGAATTCCTTTCTTTTTGGCTGCAATATAGAAAAGCCGGGTAGGGCTGCCGGTAAAATTGTACTGTACCGACCTGAGGGACATAAATTCATCGGCGGAGGTTGACCTGATTTTACCGGTGAATTCAGCGCGGAAGTTTCTTACCTTTTCCTTTCCGATACAACCCGAAATCCGGATGTATTTCTGCACTGCTTGCGGCAGGTGTTGAATATCGGCTTCGGTTAGTATTTCGCCGGCAGGCCGTTTATCTTGTTCCAGGGCTTTAAGAACGGCTCTTTTAAAAGAGGTTTTCATGATATGATTCTGTTTAAAAAGTCTTTAAGCAATAGTAACCGCCTGATAAACCAAAATTTTTGGTCAAAAGCCTTACAGGGATAAGGTGCAGGCCCCTCTCCTTGAGGGATGAGTTTAATTTTCTAAATCGTTGCTATTTTCTTACAGGGATAAGGTGCAGACCCCTCTCCTTGAGGGATGAGTTTAATTTTTTAAATCATTGCTATTTCTTACAGGGATAAGGTGCAGACCCCTCTCCTTGAGGGATGAGTTTAATTTTTTAAATCATTGCTATTTCTTACAGGGATAAGGCGCAGACCCCTCTCCTTGAGGAGAGGGGTAGGGGTGAGGTGTCGCTTCTGCTTCCGTTCATTAACCCGTTTTTCCATTTGATCGTGGTTTCCTTTTACCGGGTCTCCATTTCCGGTTGCCCTTGTTTTTCTTCACCGGATTATAAACCGGTCCGGCTCCGAGTGCTTCGGGCAAAGGCGGTTTTTCGACACTTTTTTCGATCAGTTCCTCAATGGCGGCAAATCGTCGCTGGTCTTTTTCATTTACCAGGGTGACAGCTTCGCCTTCGGCCTCGGCCCGGGCTGTGCGCCCTACGCGGTGAATGTAATCCTCGGCATCATGCGGCACATCGTAGTTGATCACCAGGTCGATATCGTCGATGTCGATGCCGCGCGACAGGATGTCGGTGGCCACCAGGATGTTCAGGCTGCGGCTTTTAAAACGGTTCAGCACCCGTTCGCGGGCTTCCTGTTCAATGTCCGAGTGGATCTCGTCTGCCTGGTACTTTAGCCTTTTCAGGTCGCGTGCCAGTTGTTTGGTCTTTTCCTTGGTGGAACAGAAAATCAGGATACTGCGCAGTTTTTTTGCTGCCAGCAGATGTTCCACAAGCGGTATTTTCTGGGCGTCGTAAACAATATAGGCTTCCTGCCTGACCTTTTCGGCGGGCTTCGACGAAGCGATGTTGATTTCGGACGGGTTGTCGAGGATTTTTCTGGCCAGTTGCCGGATAGCTGGCGGCATGGTGGCCGAAAACATCAGGTTCTGGCGTTTTTCGGGCAGGTAGTTGATGATCTTCATGATGTCTTCATGAAAACCCATATCCAGCATCCGGTCAGCTTCATCCAGGATAAGGAATTTCAGCCCCGAAATATTCACATACCCCATGTTAAGGTGCGACAGCATACGTCCGGGCGTGCAGATTACCACGTCGGCGCCGTCGGTGAGGGCTTTCTGTTCGTTGCTGTAAGTGGCGCCGTCGGTGCCGCCATAAACGGGGATGGAGCTCACCGGCGTGAAATACGACATGCCCTGCATCTGCTGATCGATCTGGATGGCCAGTTCCCGTGTCGGGACAATGATCAGCACTTTGATGCTTTCGTCGTGTTTGGTGGTGATGATCCGGTGGATCACCGGCAGCAGGAAAGCGGCCGTTTTGCCGGTTCCTGTCTGGGCCGAACCAATCATGTCCTTCCCGGCCATGATAGGCGGGATAGCTTGTTCCTGGATAGGCGTGGCGGTTTCGTAACCGAGGGATTCGATGCCTTCGAGCACGCGGGGATCGAAGCCAAATTCGCTAAAAGTCAATATACTGGTTTTTTTGCAAAGGTACGGTTCCCCTGGTTATCAGGCTCCGGAGAATAGAGGGGAACGTAAAAAAAAATCAGGAGGGGAGGGGAGAACAGGGAGGGATGATTGCCGTTGCGACCTGTCAGCGTCTGCCGGGAAGCAGACCTTATATCATCGGCATCACCGCCGTGCTTCAGGAATGGCTTGTTGTTGCTAAAAGTCAAGCCTTTGACTGCACCCTATCACAAACTGTTTTATCTTCACAAAAAAATTTTACCATGAAAAATATCATGTTATTTATCCTGGCGGCCGCCATGCTGACAGGCTGCAATTCCGGGAAGAAAAACAAAGAAACAACCGGCACGGACAAGGTTGCCGCCATTGAAGTGAAGAATACCGGCAACGTGAATTATGACCAGTATTTTACCGGCGGGACCATGCGCCTCGACTATTTCCACACCGGCAACGCCAAAGAAGAGCATTTTGCTGTCGATCAGGCCCTGATGGACGGCGAATGGCCGGGGAGCAGAAACCAGTTGATTGATAAACTCGAACTGGGGCTGTACTATTTCGAGGTTGCAGATAAAGAAACCAACACCCTGCTTTATTCCCGCGGCTTTGCAAGTATTTTCGGCGAATGGCAGTCAACGCCGGAAGCCGACAGCGTATATGGCACTTTTCACGAGTCATTGCGTTTTCCCTGGCCACTAAAACCGGTTACGATAATTCTGAAAAAAAGGGATGCCGAAAATAAATTCCGGGTAATATGGACTACCGTTGTTGATCCTGCTTCGCGGCAGGTGATGAAAGCCGTAAAACCGCATACCGAAAAGGTGGATGTAATCATGCAAAACGGTCCGGCTCAGGAAAAAATCGACCTTGTGATCCTGGGCGACGGTTATGCCAAATCCGAAATGGAAAAATTCCGCAGGGACGCCAAAAGGCTTACCGATGCGCTGATGACCACCGAGCCTTTTGCTGCCAGGAAAAACGATTTTAACGTTCGGGCGGTTGAAACGCCGGCAGAAGCCTCCGGAGTATGCAAACCGCATCACAACGTTTACAAGCGCACGCCGCTTTCGGTGCATTACAGCAGCTTCGACAGTGAACGGTATGCCCTCACTTATGACAATCGTACCGTCCGCGATGTCGCTTCGGCCGTGCCTTATGATTTCATGGTAATCCTTATCAACGAGCAGACCTATGGCGGTGGCGGGATATACAACCTTTATACTACCGTATCGGCAGATAATAAATTCGCCGACTATATCATGGTTCATGAATTAGGCCATCATATTGCCGCGCTGGCCGACGAGTATTACACATCGTCGGTGGCTTATGAAGTGCCGGATATCAAGGTAGAACCCTGGGAAACCAATATCACCGCCATGTTCGACAAGAGCAAATTAAAATGGAAAGAGCTTGTGGAGCCGGGAACACCCTTGCCCACACCCTGGAACAAGGAAGCTTTTGATAAATACGGCTATCGCGTACAGGTGACGCGCGACAGCATCAGGGCGGCCTTGCTGCCCGAAAGTGTCATGGAAGAGCTGTTCGTGAAACAAATGGCTGCCGAGGATTCTTACTTTGCCGGTGAAAAATATAAAGGCAAAGTCGGAGCTTTCGAAGGCGCCGGATACACGCCCAAAGGTCTGTACCGTTCGCAACTCGACTGCATCATGTTCACGCGCCACCAGCTGTTCTGTAAAGTTTGCTGCCGGAGCCTCGAAAATGTCTTTGACCAGTATACGAAGTAATACTAAAACCGGCTGAGAACAGACTTAACCTGAGAGGTATAACCTCCACCAAACAGGTTGACATGAATGAGCAACGGATAGAGGTTCAGGATATCAATGCGTTGCTGCCAGCCTTTTTCCAGCGGAAAAGCATCGTTGTAAGCCGTATAAAACTCTTCGGTAAAGCCGCCGAAGAGTTTTGTCATGGCTAGATCGGATTCACGGTGTCCTATATTGCAGGATCAATGAGGCAGACCTTGCCTTCCTCTGCAACCATGAAGTTGCCTCCCCATAAATCGCCGTGCAACAAGGCGGGCTGCTCCCGTGGAATGATGTCCGGCAACCGAAGGTATAAGTTTTCGAATGAGCTGACCGTTGCAGATGAGATTTCGTGGGCGTCGCGGGCAAGCTTTACCAGTGGTTCGAGCCTTTCGGAAATGAAGAAATCATGCCATTCGTCATGAAAACGGTTACTCTGCCTGAGCGATCCCATGTAATTATCGAGGTCGAGGCCGAAGGCTTTAGCCGAATTGCGGTGCAACGCCGCAAGCGAACGTCCGAAATCGTCCCAGAAATCCCTGCGGCGGGTTCCCTGCTCAATATATTCCAGTACCAGGTAAGTATATTCGCCGGCAGTACCGCTGAAAACTACTTCCGGGACTCGGATGTTTCCCATGCCGGAAATCAGCTTCAAACCCAGCGCTTCTTTTTCGAACATATCGGGATACCGGGAAGCGAGGTTGTATTTAATAAAGAATTTCCCCGCGGAAGTCTCAAACCAGGCCGCGTCGTTGATGCATCCCCCGCCGATACCGGACGAAGAAAGTACGCGGATGCCGGTACCGTATTCACGGCTGAAAAAGGATCCGATTTCCGTTTGAATAGCCGGAGGAATCATAGGCTGCAACAGTAACAATTTTTAAACCTCAGATTTATTCTGATGTTGCAAAGATTACGAAACAAATCTTTTCATTTCATTCCTGATCATCGGAACATGAGAAATAATCAGGAAGCCAGGCAGGATTTCTTACCTGGGGAATGTAGTTGAATAAAGCCATGCAATGTAATCGTGCGACAGCAAAGGAAAAGGGATAAATGGCAATAAAATGCCGGCTCAGTTTGTTAAACAGAAAAATAAAGTCGCGATGATCAGGCATTTGCCTGAGCCGGTTTATGAATTGCCTGGTCAAAAGCGGCAAGTAGCACGATGGCCACCGAAACAGGAACAAGATACCAAACCTTTCCGAGGCTGCCGAAACGGCTGAGTTGCTCTCCGAGCCACAGGGCGGTCTTGCTGACGAAATCTCCGGCATAGTACATAAAGAACTGTCCCGGTGTGAACTCATATCCAAAAAGGGACCAGATGGGAAATATAAACAGAAGGATCAAAATGGCGGCTACAGTGAAAAATAACAGCCACTGGTTGCGGTTAATCCAGCTTATTTCGCGGACAGGCTCGTCCAGTATTTTTTCCATGAGGCGTGCCGTAAAATCATCGGATGGCGATTCGGGAGCTGTGTAACTCAGCAGCCTGCGTATCGCTTCATCGGATTGTAGTTCTTTCGGGATCATGGTTTTGTGTTTTTCGGGTTACAAAGTTACATCATTTGCGCCATCTCCGTTCCGGCCATTTTCGGTTGCAACGAATCATACAGTTTCCTGCGTATCCGGTGCAGCCTTACTTTTACGTTCGAGACGCTGAGGCCTGTAATCTGGCTGATATCCTCAATGGAATTATCTTCCATATAAAACAGGGAAACCAACGCACTCTCTTCGGGGAGCAGCTTGTCAACGGCCGCAGTTACCAGTTGCGACCGTTCTTCAGGATCCATCACATCGAGGCTCCCGAAAATCTCATCTTCGGTAATGTTGCCCGTCATAGCTTCGTCGAGGACTGTAAATTCAAACCTGTGACGCCGGGTATGTGAAATGGCAGCGTTGTAAACAATTCGGTACAGCCAGGTCGAAAATTTCGATTCGCCTTTAAAAGAACGTAACGACTGGTAAGCTTTCACAAAAGCATCCTGGGCGATCTCCTCAGCATCTTCACGATTGCGCACTATCTTAAAGGCAATGGTGAATGCCATATCCTTGTGACGGTTTACCAGGTATGCAAACGATGCCGTGTTACCCGCAAGTATCCGCTGTACATGGTAGATGTCGTCCTGGTCTTTCATGTGATGATATGACGCCCCTGTTGACAGGAGGTTACATGTAAAAGTACAAAATTTCGCTCCGGAATTGGAAATCAGCAGTTTGAAAATGGCTCAACAGGCTCTGATGTCTTTCCTGTTTTGAAATACAGTCCCCGCAACCGGTCAGCTGTTTGAAAAATTCAGGACGGCTTATCCGGTTGATGAATCCGGAAATCAATATTTCAGTTCGATGGCCGTTGTTTCCTCGGCAGGAATGTGTCCCGTGAAAATAGTCAGTGTTCCTTGCTTTTCATCCGGGCTGTAATACCAGCCTTGTTTTAAACCGGTCGTAGTTCCCTGTTTGACTTTATCTCCCCGGGCCTTTACCTGTTTCGGAACGGCCGTGGTATGAATTTTCAGGATGTAAGCCCTGTTGGCCAGTTTACCTGGGAATTCGCCCCTGGCCGGTGAAACCTTTACCCCGGTGACGCGGTTGGCAGCATCTGTAAAAGCTTCGAGATGGGTCAGCGAAAATTTGCCTTTCCTGTATCCGCGATCGGAGCCTTCATCTTCATAGAGTTCAAAGGTGGCGCCGGGACCGGGATAAATGTCCAGCGTCAGGGTATCGGCCGGGCGTTCGTTGTCATAATTCATCTGCGGGTACATCGGGATGATGGAGCCTGCCCTGACAAAAAGCGGCAACTTGGCAAGGGGGGCGGGATAGCCGTCAAGGTAACGGTTGCCGTCATACACGGTGCCGTCCCAATAGTCGAACCATTTACCGGCGGGAAGGTAGATATGGTCGCGGATGTTGGTATCCGAATATACCGGGGCTACCAGAAAATTTCTACCGAGGAGGTATTCGTATTGGGTTTCGGTTCCCCGGGCTACAGGGTCGTCAGGATATTCAAGTACCAGCGCCCTTACGGCAGGCACCCCTTTCACGGAAGCTTCATGGCAAAGGGTGTACATGTACGGCGTCAGACGCATCTTCAGCTTCAGGTATTTGCGGTTGATCGAGGTATAGGGCTCACCATAAACATAGGGCTGTTTATCCTTAGGCGCCCATCCCGACATCGACATCAAAACAGGGGTGAAGCATTTCCATTGCAGGTCGCGGGTAAACGTTTTGGCGCTGCCCCCGAAAATGCCGTCGATATCGCCGGTAGCGCAATTCTGGGACGAAAGCCCGCTCCCGATCACCGTGGGAATGTGCCAGCGAATGTAATCCCACGTTCCCGACTGGTCGCCGGTCCAGACCACCGAATTTCGGTGTGTGCCGGCCCATCCGCAAACCGACCAGACAAAACCGCGGGCAGTGCTGTTGTTCTCGATACCTTCGTAAGCCGCTTTACAACCGTCGATGGCGAATTTGTATCCTTCGCCCACCCAGGCCACATCCAGTTTACAAAGCCTGCTGCCGTAAAGACCTACTTCGCGGGCTATTTTCTCCACCCCGTTTTCGGTCCACAGACCGGTATGAAATCCCCGCTTATGAAGTTCCACCACTACGGAATCCAGTTTGGTATAACCGCAGCCATAGCCGTCGTTGGGCAGTATCCAGCCTCGCGGCATGTCGTTTTCGATGTATTTATCGGCAACGAGCGGGATAACATCGGGCGTGGTTCCGGCATAACCGGTGGTGTTTTTGCCCTTGTTTTCGCCCCGGTTATAGCAGTTGGCGTCACCCATTCCCAGAGCCCAGCGGGGAGGGAGGAAGGGCTTGCCGGTAATGTCGGTGTAAGCGTTCAGGATGTCTTTGAGCGATTCGCCGGTAAAGTAATAGCAGTCGAACCGGGCTTCGGCATGTTTCGTGGTCACCGTGTCGCTGAACGAGTATTCTCCGGGAGCATACGTATTACGCAGGGCTCCGTATCCGCGGGTGCTCATGTAAAACGGCGCGGGATTGGGCGCCCCGCCGTCTTCCCAGTTCCAGTCGATGCGCAGCAGGATGGTTTTGTCCCGGTGTGAGAACCGGCCGTTTTGCATTCCCCCGCCATAAAAATATTCGTCATCCCCGCAGCTTAAGTATTGAACGGTCTCTTTGCCATAGGTCAGGTCTTTTCTTTCTTCCCACACCAGGGTTTGGTTATCCGGTTTATACATGGCAAAACGGAGAGGGGAGAGGTAAGCCCGCAAAGCCACGCCGGAGGTTTTCATCAGGTAATAGTTACCGGCATCGGTGAATTCTGTTTTAACATCGCCGGAAGGAGGGTTTATCACAATATCGCTGCCGACGGGATCGCTGAACTCGCCGTTGTACGACATCCTGATCCTGAAGATATCGTCGCGGGCAAAGTCGACCCGGACTTTTGCGCGGTTGCAGCTAAAAACAAACGAATTTCCGGATCGCTCGAATCCGGTTACCGGGCCTATTTCGTAAGCCTGTGAATACAATTCCATGTCGAGCGTGTCGTTTTCCCTGCGACTGTCGCCCGGCAACGAGGTGTAAAACCTGATTTTATGGATTCCGAGATCGGTCAGATCGGCAGGAGGGAAGACGGCTTCCACCGTGTCGATGATCTTCAGGGGCTGCTTTTCGCTGAAAGGCACGGTTATCCTAAAGGGCGGCCTGTTGTCGATCCGGAGGTAGCAATCGAACGGCTGTGTGACGGGTCCCGACCCCAGATTCACCACGTGAAACCGGAACACATCGGCCGCGGTAAAGGAATTCCCCGATTGGGGATGCGAAACCAGGGCTGATGCCGAGAGGTCATTATCCAGGGCTTCTGAAAGTTCCAGGTTGTCGACCATCCAGTACCAGGCATAGATACCCCTCCAGGAAAAGCGCAGATAAACCGTCTTCTGAAAAGCAGCAGTACCGGTAATGTTGAGCTCAACGTTCATGGGGTTGGGGCAGTTGCCTTCCGACCCGATGCCGTTGCGCACCTCATACTCTTTCCAGTGTTGCCCGTCGGCGGAAACGCCAACGAATAATCCGCCGTCGTCACGCACTTTTCCCCAATCGTTCCACATGAAATTCTGCTGGAACTTCAGCACTACCGAACTGCGTCCGGAGCAATCGACGGGGGAAGTCTGAAAATAAGCGTCCGGCCAGATCTTTGCTTTTTCCCAGCGTTTGTAAAATTTGTCCACTCTCACGCCCGGGGCAAACTGCATGTGAAAGCCGCCGCTTTTTGATGCGACGGGCGGCGCCTGCTGGTCGCGGCCAAAGGAACCGGGGAAGGGCTGGTTGGTACATTCCCACATCACGTTACTGTCGTTTTCAGCCTTAACGATCCAACCGGCCGGAATTTTTCCGCCCGAAAAATCTTCGCTCCAGATGATCCGGGAAGGGTTCTGACTTGTCTTTTGTGCGGCAGCAACTCCGGTTGCCATCAGCATGAGAAAAATGATAAGGCCTCTGCTCATAGTTGTGATATCATGGGATTGTACATTGGTTGCCTCCCGGCGTCGGGTGGGATGAACCGGCAAAATTAGCCTTTCGGACAGATAATCCGGTTTCTTCACGGAAAATCACCGGCCTGTTTTGCGCCCGGATCATCTGAAAAGGGCATCCGTCACGGGCAGACAAGAGCAGGCTGAAAAATTATTTCCGGAGTGTAACCTGACGGTTCCCTTTGCGTCAAAAATAGCGTAAACCGAAAGTAAAACCTTAACAACTCATCGATATGCAAGCTGAAATATTTGTTCCGGTCTCCATGTTTGCCATGATCCTTGGCATTGTCTACCTATCATATCGTAAAAAAGAGCGTATGGCGCTCATACAAAGCGGAAAGGATGCGTCCATTTTCGGCCAGGAGCGTAAATGTTATTCTACCCTCAAATGGGGGTTGCTGCTGTTTGGCATCGGCCTTGGCCTGCTCATCGCAGAAGCCCTGGCCCGGTATGATGTTCTCAGTCCCGAAGTGGCCTATTTCTCCATGGCCTTTATTTTTGGCGGACTGGCGCTGATCATAGATTTCCTGCTGGAAAAGATCAGGAAAGACAAAGAAGAAGAAAAAAACGAGCCCCCGAAGGCATAGAAGGATTCCTCAGACTTTGACGCCGGCTTTTGAAAAAGAAGCCGGTTTTTTTATGCCCCGTTTCAGGGGTGGGTAGAAAGTCAAAAGTCAAAGGTTAAAAGTTTACCTGCCCGGGGCGGGTGTGGGTAAGACGGCAGGGCAAAGGGGGGAAGTTGATGGTAGAAAGGTCTTATAGGTAGCTTTTCGCTGTTGGCTTTAGTTTTATGTTCTGCGTTTTGTGTTCTGTGTTTTGCGTATGGAGTTTCAATGTTGCAAAGTTTCAGTGTTTCAGTGTTTCAGTGTTTCAGTGTTTCTGAGTTTCAGTGTTTCAGTGTTTCAGTGTTTCTGAGTTTCAGTGTTTCTGAGTTTCAGAGTTCTACGTTTTGAGTTTCGTGATTAGTAATTCGGGGTATTCGTGATAGCATTCGTGGTATTTGTGGCTCGTGATTCGTTCTGCGTTCTATGTTCTGTGTTTTGCGTTCTTCCTTCTCCGTTCTGTGTTTTGTGTTCTGTGTGTTTTGTGTTCTATATTTTGCGCTCTTCGTTCACCGTTCACCGTACTTCGTACTCCGTTTTCCGTACTCCGTTCTCCGTTCTGCGTTCTGTGTGTTTTGTGTTCTGTGTTTTGCGTTCTCAGTTCTCCCTGCTCTCCGCTCCTTGCCCCATGCCAACCACCGGTATAAAGCTATTTAGCCCGCTGCAACCGGCCTGTCACGAACGTGCAGGCGGTGTCAGCAGCGGGAATTTTTGCAAGGCAATATATTGGGGTCCTTCGCGCTGCAAGATGCTTTCGTATAAGATCACTTCGTATACGGGTTGTTCCTGGATGAACGTTTCGCGGTATTTCTGAATTACATCCTGAAACAGCAGCCTGTCTTTCAGTTCTTTGATTCGCCCGATGGTCAGGTGCGGGACAAAATTCTGGCGGTCGGGTTCCCAGCCCGCTTTCTCCAATTCCGCGAAGACATCGGCAGCCAGTTGCTGCAGCGTAGGCTCCGGATCGATGCCGAACCAGATGACACGCGGATCGTAACGGCTGCCGAAAATGCCTGTCCGGCCGATGCGGAGCGTAAAAGCCGGCGTTTTCGATGCCGCTGCCTTTAATGCCGCATTAATGGCCGGGATTCGCTTTTCTTCCGTTTCGCCGAAAAATTTCAGGGTGAGGTGCATGTTCCCCGTTTCAACCCATTTAATGCGTTCGTAACGAAGTTCGGAAACCAGCGAATTTACCGTGGCGGTGAATCCGGCGGAAGGATTGATTTTAATTGCCGCAAACAGACGTTTCATCGGGTGACGGAAATAAGGTTGTAACGAACAGCTAAGTTACGCAGATGTTTATCACCGGCATTATGCACCAGCCAGCGGCAGCAAAAATTATAAAGTTGTGCTGTATATGGTGAAAATATTATACATTTGCATCCTCTGATCATGGGGCGTTAGCTCAGTTGGCTAGAGCGTTAGACTGGCAGTCTAAAGGTCAGGGGTTCGACTCCCCTACGCTCCACATCAAATGTCTGTAAATCATTGATTTACAGACATTTTTGTATGTAGTGGTGACGGTATGGGTGACTGTTACAGTCTTGTTATAGTTCCATTATTTTACTCTTATAATCATTTTTATTATTCGAATAATAAGATCTTAGTAGTAAAATCATATCCGGTTTCGAAATAATTATTTTTTAATATTATACCTGTATTTACACCTGTAAAATATTCAATCAGCTAGTAATTTAATGACTCCCATTCTTAAGATTATGGAGTTTACTTAATGATGTTACTTTCTATCGTTACTACAATTAATGCCTTAAACTCTAATTTTGAATGGCCCCAAAAAGAGGGAAGCTTACAATCCGACATGAGTTGTAAGTAATGTCGGATTTATTACTTTTACACGACATATTAAAGAAAATGCGTCGGATCATCCGGCATAAGATTCAGCTGATGACGGAAATAAAACTAATACACGACATAAATGGCATACGATCCAAATATCCCCTATAACGACCTTCCAGGCCTTCCCCCTGCTTTAGATACCGATACTCAAACGGTACTGCTGACACATGCATTGAAGGCCGCCCGCAGCCTCGCCGAATTGAAAGGGTTGTGCTATAGCATGACCGGGGAAGCGCTTATGAATTTACTCGTCAACACCATTGTACTCCAGGAGAGTCGCGACAGCTCGGCCATCGAAAACATCGTCACCACCCAGGACGAGTTATACAAGGCCGTTGCCGGTGACCAGGCTGTAAACCAGGCGACAAGAGAGGTGTTGCATTACCGCGAAGCATTGTATGTCGCACTGCAGTATATGCGCGACCACAACAATCTCATTACCTCGAACCTCATGGTACGAGCCGTGCAGGCTATCAAACAAAACAATGCAGGTATAAGAAATCAACCGGGAACATTGCTGCTTAATGCCATAACCGGCGAAACAATTCACACCCCTCCCTGTTGCGAAGAGGTTATCCGCCAAAAACTGGCTGCTCTCGAAACCTTTATCAACGATCCCCTTTTCAGCGATTTCGATCCGATCATTAAGCTGGCATTGATCCACTACCAGTTCGAAGCCATCCACCCATTTGCCGATGGCAATGGCCGCACCGGCCGTATCCTCAATGCCCTCTACCTTGTACAGCAGAAGTTGCTGCCTCAGCCGGTACTCTGTCTCAGTGCATATATAGTCGATAATAAAGAATTGTATTATCGGCTGCTGCGTGATGTAACAACCACCGGAAACTGGAAGGATTGGATTCTCTTCATGACAACGGCAGTGGACTCCACGGCTAAACTCACCATGAAAAAGATCAGGAGCATTCAGGATCTGAAAAAAGAAATGGAGCCGGCTGTATTAAAAGTTTTGGAAAAATTTGGCAACCGTATGCAGTTGTTGGACCTCATGTTTACCATGCCCTACTTAAAAATCGAACATCTGGTATCGAAGGGTATAGCACACCGTGAAACGGCATCCAACTACCTCAAATTGCTCGTGGCGGAAGGCCTGCTTGCATCATCACAGGTTGGCAGGAATCTCTATTTTACCAATCACCGGCTAATGGATATTCTCACCCAACATTAGTTAGTTAATACGTCCATGAAAAGCTCTGTACACAAGGACAATTGACTCCACCATCCGCCAGGCTCTCATCGACAAATATGGAGCCCCAGGCACCAAAACCCATCCCGGTTTCACCTTTGACCTCTCAAAGGATAATTCGTCTGCCTTTGCAGGGCAAGGTAAAATATCACTGAGAAGTATTAAAACTTTAGTGTGGAGCATCACAGAATCCCATATACGAGATAAGATCACGAAAGAAACATTCAAATTTATTTCTCCAACTTCTGAAATTATAAATAGTCCTCTGGGGACTTTGATAAAAAATTGGAAGCTTCCACCGTACTAAACTTCAGAAGTCAGTAAATAACAAGCAGTTAAGAATATAATCATGGCTGATTTTTTTGTCGATGTCTGATCGTTGGCGCTAAAAAAAGTTCGTGATTGCAGGTATCTTCAATTTCAGGTATAGCCGAAAATAAAGAGGGCTTAAACCATTTGCATTTGAATTAAACCTTGGCCGGACGTACCGCTATTTATACCGTTGCCCCCTTATTTTAGTCGTTTTATCACGGTTGTTTTAAAATCAAAACCTCCAATCTCAAACTGCTCTATTTCAAATTGTTGATGGTCAAGGTATCGTTCGATAAAAGGAAGATCGGGCGCATAGTGAAATTTCCCTCCGGTTTTCAGCGATTTGAGTATGTCCATATATTTCCGGGCATATTCCATATAGTTACCGTCGTCGCGCAGATTGTGGTGTTTAAAGTGATTTGAAAACCCAAGGTTGCTGGTTATGGTTCCCCACTTTTCGGTTCCGTAAGCAAATTCCAGCCAGTCAGAATTTATCAGGGTAGCTTCCGGAAATGTAAATCGGTCGATTCCGGTCGCATCAAAACCAAGCTGACGAAAATAGCCGACCAGGGTTCCGTGTTTGCCGCATCCGATATCCAGAACAGGGTTTGTAAGTGTACGGATATCAAGGTGAAGGATATCCAGTTGTAATTCGGCCCCGTATTCGGAGCAGGCGACAGGATTTATATCCCTGTCAGCGCCGGCGTAAATTTTTTCGGCAAACGGATTGGTTTTCTGCAGCCATCGCTTCAGGTTTTCATAATGATCTTTTTCAATCGCTTCTAACGGACTCTTCCCGGCCTTTATGACTGAGAATAATTTACTGTAAATTTCCCGCAGGTCATTTTTAGCCTGGGGGTTGAAGGTGTAATACTGGTTGATCCTGCAAAATTCCTCTATGGCCTTATCGGTGGCATAATCTGTCAGGATGTTTTCATCGCCGGGGTTTAATTCTCCTATATTCGAAATGGCTTTTATGGTTTCATCAACAAACCGTAGTTTCGTTTCGTTATCATCAAGAAATACGTTTTTCCCCTGATTAAATTCAATCTGTTTATCAATACTCTTTAAATGTTCATCCATTTGCAGCAGTTCTTTTGTATGCGGCACAACCGGTATAGATCCTCACAAACTTACCCTTTTTATGGTTTCATTCCCGGCCGGGAATAAGCGCGTGGTTCACGGGGCGGGACAGGGAACACCGTATGCCTGTGATCCTGTTTACCGGCAGCGGGGATTTTTACATCCGCGGACCTGTACGACCCATTATTTGCCGGGATTATAAACGTAAAACGTGTGCTGAATGGTAGTATCCTTCGTCATGCCTTTTGCGGGGACAAATTTCGGCAATTTCTTCAGCGTTTTTAACGCATCCTCCTCAATGCCGGGGGTTTGACAGTCATAACCCGATCTTTTAGCCTGGGCAGTATCCAGACTTACGCTGAGAATATTGCCGTTTTTGTCGCAGTGTATCAGGCAAGGGATCCAACAATTGATTGCCGTTTTTTCAGCAGCGTCGTTCAGCTTAAGTTCTGATGAAAAGAATTGCGACAGATCTTCACTAAACGCCGCGTTGTTATTCATATCGAACTGACAGGCCTCCTTTGTTTTCGTCATCTCCTGAAATTCAGGCTTGCCGATGATTCCGGCCAGTAGTGCGACCGGGATGACCAGCACGCCTCCCAGATTGGCCCCGATATGCAATTTTACAGAGTATTTGATATGATGATATTTACTGCGCAAAAATCCGGATAATAGTCCGATGGATAACGCCAGCATCACGATGAAGACAAGCTGCAACGGAGCCGCCGTTCCGAGATAAAAGAGATGCAAAGCGGCAAAAATGAGACTTGTGATCACGATCGGGAACCAGGTCGTTACATTTCTGTTTTGTCGGGAGAAAAAGCCTGCTTTGATAAGGTCTTGTATATATCCTCTGAATAAAACTTCTTCGATGACGGGTGCGCCGGCCACTACCAGGAAAATGTTTTGAAAAAGGTTCATATCCCTGCCACCCAGGAGATTATTGAAACCTGATTTTCCGATCAGTAAAAAAGTCAGATTTAAAAGGAGGCTCAACAGAAGTCCGGACAGGAGCGGGAACTTCTTTAATAAGGAACCCTCTCCGGTATCCGCGTAGCTGAAAAAATGATCTCTCAGACTGAGCCCAAGAACAAACCGCAATACCAGAATAATAAGAGTAAGGCATACCAGATAACTTACCATTTCGGCATAGAAAAATCCGACCGGCAATAATCGGTGTCCAAACAAGATCACAAGGATGCACACGAAACCGACGATCAGTGCAATGTAATTCCGGGTTTTAAAGTCATTCATTTTTCAGGGGTATTAATCGTTGCATTTTTTGCGGCGAATAAGCCGGTTATTCGTTGCAGGGCTGGTTCTTTAGCCCGGGCGAAATCCGGGCCGGAGGGCAACGGCTGTAAGTCCCGGGCCTGTTTTTATTTTCTTTTTCCGGGATATCATGCATGTAAACGCTGCCGGCAGGTTTTGGCCGGCAATTATTTGGTTTTATAATCTGCAAGAGGTTCGGCCGCTAAGCCAAAATCCTGTTCGTTTGGGGCGTTTAGAGCTTCGCCTTGGTGCGGTCCTTCCCCCCAGACTTTTGCAATCCTGTCTTTTATTTTTTGCTCAAACAGCTCAATCAGTTGCTTATTGGCATTGACCAATTCCTGTTCTTTTTCGATGCGGGAAACGATTTGGCGTTGGATATCGATGGCAGGTAGTGGAATTAAAGTTGATTTGATAAAATCTGGCGGTACACGCTGAAGTCCGCCAGTTCCAGTCATATTCAGTTTCCCTTTTTCTCTGAAGCTATTTGTGATAACATTAAGATAAATCCATGTGGGAAGAATTTTATCATTTGGTCGCAAAACAAAATATTCACTTGAACCAAACCCTATACCGTTAACTAAACCCTTTGCAATTCCAGCTTTCCCATTTTCGAAACAAGGAGTTACTTTTGCTAACAAAACATCATCTTCTTTAAAGTAAGTATATCCTTTTATGACTTCTCCTAATGGCTTGACTTGTTTAGGGTGAAAACTTATTTCATTCTCGTTTATATCTGCCATAGGCACAAAAGAAACTTCTATTTTTCTGGAGACATTAGCTAATTCTGATTTTTTAGGATTTACCTCGCAAACCTCTCCTAACTCCACCATTTCCCATTCCGGGTCATCCCGATAGCTATCAATATCAATTTTAGGTTTGTAGTTTTCCACTACCATTTTTGCCCCATCAATTATTTTTTGGTAGCCTTCTATTTCGGCGACAATTTCTTCCTGAACGGAGAGGGGGGGGAGGGGGATTTGTATAGATTTTATATCTGCAACTCTTAGACTAGCTTGATTAACTGCTTTTTGAGCAAATGTTTTTGCTTTATCAATAAAAAATTCAGATTTAAATATCGCCGCAGCATATTCGGGAACAATTTTATTTTTGTTAGGCTTAAACCTTATTAAATTAGTTCCATGAACTACTTTTTCAGATATACCTTTAAAGATTGCTGATTTGGCTAAATGTTCAAAACTATTAATATGACTTAACAGGATATCCCCTTCTTCCATAAAATAGTCCTCTGGTACTTCATCATTAGTCCACTTGGTTTTTTCTAAATCAACTGTTTTATCAGCAATAGTTTGAATTCTTGTAACTCTATAATTTCCAACTTCATCAATTTGTTCGACATTTCGACCGTTCCTAATTGATTCGAATAATTCTTCTATGGGTTTTAATGGATAAGCAGTGTTAGAAATTATTTGTGTTTTATACCTCTCCCCGCTCAAATTATAATCCCCGTTTTTACCGATTTCGGGTTTGGGAACGGTGTGGGCGATTGGGTTTTGGGGTTTTGCGGGGGGCGTGGTTGTTTTTGTAGGGACGCGATTATTCGCGTCCCTGCAAAAACAACGAAAATCGTTAATAATTGTAATGGCATCCTTCAATTGTCCGCCTTTGATCGGGTTGCGCTGGGCGCCCAACCCATATCCATCGTTGTCGATTTTTACAAATAAAATTTCATCACGGGTTTTGGCCAATTCCTTATCCAATAATAAAATGGAGGTTTTTACGCCGCTGTAAGGATTAAAAACCCCTGCGGGCAAGCTTACCACGGCATACAGGTAATTTTCGACCAGCATTTTCCGTAAATCCTTGTAAGCTGTGCCGCTTTGGAATATGACCCCTTCGGGGACTATAATGCCCGCCCGGCCTTTGGGGTTCAGGTGTTCGGCAATGTAATCGACAAACAACACTTCGCTGCGGCTGCTGCTGATCGAAAATTTTTTGTGGGGGCGTATTCCACCCTTCGGACTCATAAAGGGCGGATTGGCCAGGATTACATCGAAGGTATCGTTCCAGCGTTCCTCGCTGGTAAGGGTGTCGTATTCGTGTATGTGCGGGTCGGAGAATCCGTGCAGATACAAATTCACCAACGACAGGCGTACCATGTCGGGCGAAATATCGTAACCGGTGAAATTACCGATGATGCGGCGGCGTTCGTCGGGTGTGATGGCGTCCTTGCCATCCATGATATGTTTAAATGCCGAAATCAGAAACCCGGCGGTTCCGCAGGCGGGGTCCAGAATGGTATCGGTTTTTTGCGGATCTACCACCGCAACCAGAAAATCGATAATATGCCGTGGCGTGCGAAATTGTCCGGCATCGCCCTGCGAGCCCATCACCGAAAGAAGGTATTCAAAAGCATCGCCCAGCTTTTCGCTGTGGGTGTATTCGAATTCGCCGATGGTATTCAGGAATAATTTCAACGTTACGGGGTCGCGATAGGGTAAAAAGGCATTTTTGAAAATATCACGGAACAACTGCGGGATGTTGGGGTTTTTGTCCATTGCCGCAATCGCATCGGAATACAACATCAGCATTTCATTGGCTGTTACTTTGGTGTCGAAAAGGTTATTCCAGCTATATTTTTCAAATTCAACCAGTATTGTCTTTCCAGGTTCTTTGGGGTCCGGTATCGTATAATTCGAAAAGAATTTTGCTTTACCACCTAATTCAATGGCTTCCTTGTCCATGTCGTCCATGAACTTGTAAATTAATGCGATGGTAATCTGCTCAATCTGGGCTTTTGGGTCGGGTAATTTGCCCACCAAAATATCACGGCAATCGTCAATTCTTTTCTTCGTTGGGGTGTCTAACATTATTGATTTTTTTGATTTTTGTGTATTGTAAGGACGCGATTAATCGCGTCCTTACAATATCGTACCATCATGAAGTTTATCGTCCGCCCATTTCGACGGATTGTTTACAATATATTTTGAAATTCGTTGAAACGACATATCGTCTCGGATAATATGGTCGTAGAAACGGGATTGCCAGGCGAAACCGGCGTGGATTTTACGTAATTCAAATGAAACACGCCCTTTGTACCATCGCACAATTCGCGACAAATTGTTGTTTAACATCGGGTTTTTATTCCCGGCAAATCCACCAATATGGGTTTCGGATTCCATTTCGGATTCCATTTCGGATTCGGATATGGTGTCGGTATCCGGATCGGTATCCGGATCGGTTTCCATTTCGGATTTCGTTTCCGTTTCGAATCCGGTTTTGAATCCGGTTTCGGTTCCCGTGGTGGTATCCGTCGCGGTTTCCGTGGTGGTTCCCGTCGCGGTTTCCGTGGTGGTAGAGACGCGATTAATCGCGTCTCTACCACCACGGCCGTCATCATCACGACCATCACCGGAAACCGGTTTATCGATGACGATTATTCCATGTACATGATTTGGCATTACAACAAATTCACCCAATTCAACAAATGGGAAATGGATTGGTATTTCGTTCCAGATTTGATTTGCGATTTTTCCCAATTCCGATAATTCCATTTTTACGATGGGCGTTTCAACAATTTTCCCAAAATAATTTTCCCGATTTTGGGTGCAGATGGTCACAAAATACGCTGCATTGGAGCCATAATCCCAATTTTGTAGTCGCGCCGATGGTATCCGGTATTTATTCTGGAATTTGTCTGACATATTACGCCGCAAATCTATCCAAATTAATGTAATCTTTAATGTACAGCGGAATCACTTCCCTGTATTTGACTGCCACTTCTTTGAATTGCGAGATGGTTAGCGTCGGATTGGTTTGTAATGCGTGAAAGTCTTTGGCTTCGATAATTTTCCGTATTTCGCCGTCAACAATATAGGCTTTGAAAAAATACTTTAAAGCCCGCAAATTAACATCTTCTTCGGGCGGATAGATTGAAATGAATTTGTCGAATTCTTCTTCCAGTAATTCGTCCTTCGATTTGAATTTGGGAATTATACCAAATACCTTTTCAACCATTTCCCTTATCGAAACTTTACGGTCAATCTTTGCAGCTTTCCGCAATTTTTCAAGGCTAAAGTATTCTTCAGGTTTATCAAAAATTTCGTTTTGAATATGAGAAACTACCTGTTCCCAGTTGCCAAGTTCCACATTCTTTTTAATGATGTCGTCCATTACAATGCGGTCTTCGAACTTTTTAAACAGCATCCGGTCAATTTTCATTCCTTCGTATCCTATTTGTTGCTCGTTTAGAACCGCCAGCGGGTCGGGCCTAAAACTGGTGTATTTATCAATATCAACACCTGTGCCGCCACCTTCGCCCTCACCATTTCGTGGTTTCGGCAGTTTTAATTTTTCATCGTAATCGAATTTTTCTTCAAAATATTCGCAATTGGCAAAGAAATCGAATAGTTTAAAGAACTCCTTTTCGTGTTTTACATGTTCTATTTCGCCCAGTTCGTTTTTATGCCGGAATTCGAAGGTGGTTTTTCGAGTCCCGCGCCCTTTTATCTGAACAAAGTCCGAAGGGCTGAAAACGGGTCGCATCATACAAAGATTCAGCAAATCGGGGCAATCGTATCCTGTTGTCATCATTCCAACCGTAACACAAATGCGTGTTTTACCCGATTTGTAGCCTTCCAGCCAGGTTGTTTTACCATTCAAATTATTGTTGGTAAAATTGATAGTCATTTGCTGGGCCTCGCCAACCTGCGAAGTAACCTGTACAGCGAAATCGGAATTGTATTTATCGGGAAAAAGCTGTTCAGCGAATTCATTTAGAATTTCTGTCAGCTTTCGGGCATGGTTTTGACTAACCGCAAAGATGATGGTTTTGCCAATTTCGTTGGTAATTGGATCACGCAAGGCATTTTCCAAAAAGGTATGGCAAAATACCCGATTGGTTTTATCCGAAAAGAATTTGCGTTCAAAATCACGAGAAATAAAAGTTTCAGTTTCTTCGCCTTCTTCGGTGGTTATGGCAACGGCATAACCTTCATCGGAAAGCAATTGCGTGGTTATCTCGGTTCGGGCATCGAGAACACGGGGATTAACCAAAAATCCATCTTTCACACCATCGAGCAACGAATAACGGAACGTTGGGTCGCCACCCTCGCAACCGAAAGTTGCATAGGTGTCTCTTAACATTCTTCTTTCAATTTCCCGCGGATCGTTTTCTTTTACTTTGTCAGGATCAACGCCTTTCAGATAATCCTTTGGTGTGGCCGTTAAACCTAATTTGTAGCCATAAAAATACTCAAACACGGCTCGCGCATTTCCCGAAATGGAGCGATGCGATTCGTCAGAGATTATTAAATCAAAATCTGTTGGCGAAAATTGGCTGCGGTATTTATTATCGAACATCAGCGATTGAATGGTAGTAACCACAATATCGGCTTTCCGCCAATCGCTTTTATGTTCTTTAAAAATAAAGGTTGTATAATCAGGTTTCAGATAGTTGGTAAAGGCTTTCCACGCCTGGTCTTCGAGCTCCAGCCTATCCACAAGGAATAAAACTTTCCGAGCGTTTTTTGTACGTAAAAACAACCGGATAACAGCCGCAGCAGTAAGGGTTTTTCCAGTGCCTGTCGCCATTTCAAAAAGAAAGCGGTCTTTACCTTCCCGTACCGCTTTTTGCAAATGCAAAATCGCACTTAGCTGATAAGGCCTTAAAAACCGAAGTCCATTCGTCCGGATGAAATCCTTACTTGTAGAAATGCTGCCGTTCCACCCTGGTCGTTGAGCATAATCAGGCATTTGAACGGTAACAATATAATCACCCCCCACAGGTTCTGTTGCTAATGAATTTCTGTCGGGGTTCCAGTCTTTAATGGCTCCAATCTCCTTTGGCGAAGGAAATTTATAAATCGGTTTGGGATTTCCTTTTTTCAAATCCCACAAGTAATGTACTATCCCGTTTGAAAGGATTATGAACTGTGTACCGACTATATTCGCATATTTTCGTGCTTGTTCCTTTGCCACCAAAGGGTGCAGGCTTTCCCTTTTTGCTTCGAGTACGCAAATCGGTTTATTGTCGGTATCTACAAGTAAAAAATCTAGCGAACCCGATTTTACTTTTTCGTAATCATTACCCCAGGCGTCAATCTCTTTTTGAGTGATTTTTACATGGTTTTCAAGTAAAATATTAGCTTTTTCTTCATGATTATCGAAGAATCTCCAACCTGCTTCATCGAGTAGTTGGTTTATCTTAATCCTTGCATGTGCCTCGTTTTGTAACATTTATCGTATCAGAAAATAAAATTGTTAAAATATCCATCGTATCAGTATCGTGCGGGTGCGGCGTTAAAAAATCAGGTCTTTTGCAAAATTTGGTTATCCGTTGGCTTCCCGAAATAACGGGATAAGTCGTGCGAAATATTCCGATAAATATCGGGATGTTGTTTTACTCACAAGATTATTTAATTTAAAAGGTATTCGCGAGGACTTCGCCGTTGTGTGTTGGCTGTTTCCATTTTATTGTCTTTTTGTAGCATAATTTCCGCTGTCGTTGGTTTTGCTTTGTTTGTGCCTAGTAAAATATATCATCAAAAACTTACCCCTTTTAACCCTCCCGGGAGTTTGCACGCACCCTTGTCGCCTCCGTTTCTCCGTTCCCTCAGGCGGACTGCAAATCAGCATTCTAAAGTAGAAAAGAAATCTGTATGTTTTTACTTCTCTTTGAAAATAATTGAACAATTTATAAATTACTAAATAATTAAAAGTCGTACCGGGCATGATTATTTCTGTTCTCCGGTTGCTGACGGGGGTCCCGGGAATCCTTTACATCGTATTTGGATGGGTAATAACGTAAAGAGGAGAGATCACACCAGCCGGTAGCCCACGCCCGGTTCGGTGATCAGCATCTCCGGGATGGAAGGATTGGCTTCGATTTTTCTTCTCAGTTGCGCCACGTGTACCCGGAGGGTCTGGGCGTTATCGGCATAGGCGTTGCCCCAGAGTTCCCGGATGATGTAAGCATGGGTCAGCACTTTCCCGGCATTTTTTACCATCAGGCTGAGGAGGTTATATTCCAGCGCCGTTAGCCGGACCTCTTCGTTGTTGACTTTAACGATGCGGTTGGTGAGGTCCACCGAAAGCCTGCCCCGGGTAAAAACAGGCGATTCGTCGATCCGCAGCGAATGGCGGATGGCGACTCTGATACGGGCCAGCAGTTCACCGGTGTTGAACGGCTTGGTGACATAGTCGTCGGCGCCCGAATCCAGGGCTTTGATCATCACCTTTTCTTCGTCCCTTACCGTCAGGATAATGACGGGCACGGCCGACCATTCCCTGAGCCTTTCCAGCAATTGCAAACCGTCCATATCGGGCAGGCCGAGATCGAGCAGTATGACATCGGGATGCTCCATGGCCGACAGGAGAACCCCGTTCTTCCCGTTTTCCGACTCGATGACATGATAATCGTTGGCTTCGAGCGTAATGCGAAGCAGGCGGCGGATTTGCACCTCGTCGTCGATGATCAGTACTTTCGGTTTACTGGCTAATGTTTCCATTTACTCTGCAATTGGCAATTGGATGGCGACCGATAAACCGCCTTGGGGCCTGTTTACGGCTTTTATCGTCCCGTTGTGCGCTTCAACCAGTGCCTTGGCAATGGTGAGGCCCAGTCCCGTTCCCCCGCTTCGGGAACCGGGAACGCGGTAAAACTTATCAAAAAGATGATCGAGGGAAGCTGTCGGAACGCCGGGGCCGGCATCCTCGATTTTTAAGACCGCCGTTTCGCCGTCAGCCGATGCGGAAATGCTTATTTCACTGCCCCGGGGCGTGTAGATGGCCGAATTTCGCAGGATGTTCATCAGGGCCTGTTTCATCCAGTTCATATCAATTTTTACGGCAGGCAACAGATCGGGGATATCAACCCTGACAGCATGGTCGGACAGTTCATCTTTCATATGGTTAACCACTACACCCACCAGGTCGCAAATATCGCATGGCTGCAAATTAAGGCTCAGGTATCCCGAATCGATCTTCGACATATCCAGGATATTTTCAATGAGCTGGTTCAGCCGCCGTGCCGACGCTTCCAACTCGGTGCAGATGCTGTTCCTGTTCACGGGATCGGCGGCCGTTTTATCGTCCATCAGGTTCGAAACGGCGCTGCTGATGATTGAAACAGGGGTGCGGAGTTCATGCGAAACGCTGTTCAGAACCGTCTGGAAGAGTTTCTGGGATTCCTGGTACACCTGGTTTTCCTTTGCTTTATCGATGCTGATCTCCCTTTCGAGCGCTGAAGTGATCTGCGTGATGAAAGATTTCAGAAAAATAAGCTTTTCTTCGTCGATGCCGGTTCCGGTTTTCGTTGCTATGCCGATGACTCCCAGGGTTCCGCTTTGCGCCGATAACGGGAAATAGCGGATGCTCAGGGTATCGTTCAGGCGTCTTACCACGGCGCGTTCTTTCATCTGGAACACGAGGCAGGCGTATTCAAATTCAGTTTCACTGAAGAAACCATCATTTCCGAAAGCCCGCTTCTCCAGTGAAGGACCCTGCTTTTCCCTGAGGTAGACGATCGCGTCGGCATCAAAATGCCTGTCAAGTTCCGCCCTTACTTTGCCGATGACGCCTTTGATGGAGTTGGCATTGTTGAGCGATTCGAGCAGCGAATACAGCAACGTGATATTTTTCCGGCTGAGTTCAAGATCGGCCTGGTTTTTCCGCAGGCGGTTGATCAGCGATCCTCCGGTTATTGCCACAGCGAGGTTGGCAAAGAGCATGATCATATCGTGGAAGCTGGCGATATGAAAGGTAAGAATTGGCGGTATGAAGAAAAAATTCCAGGCCCCGAAGTTGAGGATGGCTGTAAAGATAACGGCCCCGCGGCCAAGAAAAAGCGATAGGATGGCAGTAAGGATCAGAAGAATCAGCCCTACGGTCTGGTAACCGATATACTCTTTTACCGGGAAACAGGCTGCGGAGGTTATTACAACAGCCATTGCCGCATAGAGGTATTCCTTCGGCCTGGTGAAAATTTTAATATTCGCGGCATTGATTTTTTGTGCTTCTTTCTTCATTTTAATCTGGGTTATTTCTACATCTGGATTCTTTTTCTGAAGCCGTCTGATCAGTAAACCGGTATTTTCCCCCAAAGTGATTTTTACCGGTTTAAAGTTACCAATAAGCAGGCGGTTTACGCTATACCTGTCAATAAGATTTGTAACGCCATCCACTACATCATAATCGAGCAGGTGAATGACCCTGGCGCCGCTGAGCAATGCCTGGGTAAGGTTATTGCTGAATTGTTTCCGGACGGCTTTTCCGGCTCCTGGCCCGGGTTCTGCGCAAACCACAAACCATTCGCCGTCGCTGTCGGCATATTGCTGCCTGATTTCCTGCAGGAACGATCCGGCAGATGGCTCAGAACCCAGAAGGATCATCAGCCTGCGGCCAGGGGTGCCGGTGCCTGAGCTTTGACGCTCTGAAGTTTTCATAACACATCGGGTGTTTAACCTGCTTTGAAATTGATGACCGCAAATCCCTCTGATGAAGAAGATTTATTGAATCCATCAGACAGGGATTCACGATGCAAGATTACGATGACTTTTATTAATTAGAAATCAAGATTCCGGCCTGTTCTATAAAGATTTTATTAAGTGCGCTTCATCATTCGGTCCGAAGACAAGTTGCCGGATTATCGCATCTTTGTCAACGAACGCCATGCCTTTAGAAGTTTATAAAATCTTTATCCGAACCGGGCAGAAATTAATATTTGCCTTATAAAGCCCGTCATAATTTTGTCCCCTGAAAGCCGTCGGCGCCCGGTTGGCGGGCGCAAACAGGAAGATGAAAACCGTTTGTGCGGTTCAATTTTATTCCTGACGGCTAAGCGCATCGAGAAAATGAAAAATGATTTTAAGTTACCATCGGATCAACAGCTCAGGGAGTTCCTCATCGGGAAGGCAAGGAGATTATCGGATTCCGGCACGTTTCACAAAATCTCCCTTATTGCATTCCTGGCCTGGATAGGCCTCGGCACCGACGGCATTTCATCGTCGGCCTACGGCCCCGAAGAGGCGTTTCGTTACCTGGGGCAGCATCATGACCTGGCACTTTTTGTGGCTTTGGGGACCATCTTTACGATCGTCATCATCAGCACGAGTTATAAACAGATCATCCGGCTTTTCCCTCACGGGGGAGGCGGTTACCTGGTTGCCAGCAAGTTATTGTCGCCGACCGTCGGGATGATCTCGGGCAGCGCCCTCCTGATCGATTACCTGCTCACGATCACGCTGTCGATCTCGAGCGGAGCGGACGCTGTTTTCAGTTTCCTGCCGCCGCGTTATCATAGCCTGAAACTTATTGTCGCTGTGCTTGCCCTTGTCCTGCTTATTCTCATCAATATGCGCGGGGTCAAGGAATCGGTTCTGTCGCTGACGCCGATATTTGTCCTTTTCATGGCGACGCATGTTTTTATCATCCTGTATATTTTCTTCTCGAATTCGGCGGCGATGGCCGGCGTGGTGGCTGAAAGCGCTGAAGGCTTCGGCAGTTCGGTTTCACAGCTCGGTTTCGTTGCCACCATGTTCATCATCCTGAAAGCATACAGTATGGGCGCCGGTACCTTTACCGGCATCGAAGCCGTCAGTAACGGCCTGCCCATTCTGCGCGAGCCCAGGCCTGTAACGGCCCGCAAGACGATGAACCTCATGGCGCTGTCGCTTTCCTTCCTGGTTTTCGGTCTGCTCATGGGATATTCCCTGTACCAGGTGAGGGCCGATCCGATGAAAACGCTGAACGCTGTGCTGCTTGAATCGACTACTGCCGGGTGGAACAGGCTTGCCGGTTATTCTTTTGTCACCGTCACCTTGTTTTCCGAAGCGGCGTTGCTGTTTGTAGCGGCCCAGACCGGATTCCTCGACGGGCCAAGGATCATGGCGAATATGGCGGCCGATCAATGGCTGCCCAAGCGTTTTGCTTCCTTAAGCGACC
>DAONEP010000005.1:0-83203 GCA_035403165.1 Bacteroidales bacterium
AAACTGATCGATACGAGCTTCGTCGGGCTTGAACCATTAAAACGCAGGCAAACTCGTCAAATATTTTACAGCTACGTTTTTCATTGGCGGTGCCAAGGTTGCGGCGCGAGACTTTTGAACCAAATCCCAAATGATAATACTCAGCCTGGTGTGCTTCCAAACTGAGAATTGAATCCCGCATACTATCCCTTGCAGTTAGTTGGCCAAATACCATGCAGAGCATCTGGTTCCAACAAGTAAAAGTCTTTATGTACCTGTTGCCGTTGAACTCTTTAACGATCCGATCAAAAACCCGACGAGGTAGAAACCCTGTGAGCTGAGCGAAGATGTTTTTGCCTTGATTCATGGATAAGCTATTTCCAGCAAAATCCATCATTCAGTTCAAATCGTCACGCACCTAAAAAACGCTGAAACTGCGATTTACAAAGCCTTTCAAAGAACGATTAAGTATTTTTAATGCCCACTAGTGGATTATTATATTTAAAAACATATAATGAGACAATTGGCAGCGTTCGTTCGTCTCATGATAAACAGGAATATGAGATGTGTACGGGTCCTGTCCCGTCTTTCGTGACGCCGGCTTTTATTCCCGGTTGACTATTTATCCGCCAGTCGGCGGACATCTGTTCCGAAATATAAATATTACTAACCTTCCTGCAAATTGCCATTTCCCAGTTTATCACGGGTGTTCGAATGGTGGTTAAAAATATTACGAAACCGGAGAGGCTGGCTATGAAATTCAGCCGGATCGGGCAACGAAGGCAGATTGGAATTAGCGTTATTTGCAGTAACTCAACATATCACCCTCAGGGCATTATTTCAGTTCGTAAGCCATCACCCGGTTATCCCGGAATGTCGGGACAAGCAGCAGGCGTTTCGACGGAATATAATCGATATCGGCAGCATTGATGCCTGCTTTCGAGGTGTTCAACAGCAATTCCTTTGCCTTGCCCATAACCACGCGGTAAACCGATCCCTCCCAATCGGAAAAGAGATATGTGTTCTTACCGCAGTATATCAGCCCGTCGATGCTCCCGGTCCCGGAAACCAGCGTGGATTTTTGCTTACCGGCTGTGTTGATCTGAACGATGGAATTCCCGGTTCCGGCCAGCAGCATGTCTTTTCCCGTACAATACAAACCGTTGACGCCGTCCAGCCCTTCCATCCATTTTTCAAGTTTACCGTTCATCAAACGATAAATAGTCCCTTTCCGCGAATCGGAAACATATACGGCCCCGGAAGGGCTGATACTTATATCGTTCAGGAAAACCGATCCTTCGGCCGGGTAACGTTTTGTGATTTTGCTCCCGGCAATGCTGATTTCAACCACTTCGGTGATGTTGGTTACATACAGTTTTCCGGAATAAAGGCCCATGCCTTTGGGCGCATCCAGGCCCGTGATCCATTCTGACTTCAGAATCCTGCCGTCTAATGAAATTTTGGAAATAAAACCGTTGCCGTCTTTGGCTGCGGGCTGGCCGTTGATATTGGCCACATAGATAACGTCTTTGCCGTCGTATAGAACCGATTCGGGCGTTTTCAGCCGGGCCGGTGTCTCCCATTTTTTGACGACAGCTTTCGAAATTTCTGCCTTCTGGCCCCATACATTAAAACCTGAAAAGCAGCAAACAGCGAGAACAATTCTGAGCATGGTTTTCATGAGGACCTCCTTTTTCAGAATGATTTTTCACTAACTACATTCCCGTCACTGTATATTACTTCTTTCGATAAGGTTCCGTTTTCCTGATAATACTTCCAGACGCCTTCTTCAAAACCGTTCACAAATTCGCCTTCTTTCAGCTTTTGCCCGTTCCTGTAATAGAATGTCCAGGTTCCTGTTTCGCGGCAATCCAGGTAAACGCCTTCATTTTCCTTCTGCCCGTTATCGTAATAGTGCACCGAAGGGCCGTTCATCATGCCATCCCGGTAAATTTTATCAATTTCAAGCTGTCCGTTGGGGTACCATTGTTTATAGGGCCCATTGAAAGCCCCGTTCCTGAAAGTGACTTCCGTAAATTTATTTCCCTGATTGTCCCAGGTGGTTTCCACGCCATTGAGCCTGCCGTCGAGGTACTGCGATTCAACCTGTTTTTGTCCCGGCGAAAGCCAAACGACAGCCGTTCCCGAAAAAGGCGTATCCTGCCCGCTGAGATACATGATGTTTTCACGTTCTGAGAGTTTGGAAGCGTCCACAACACCCTGGGCACTGACAAACGCCTGGAGCAGAAGGATCAGAATAATGGTGGCGGGGTATTTCATAAGGTAAGGGGGTAAACAATTCACCAGCTTATTCCTTCAGTTGTTGCAGGTACAGCCCGATGGTTTTTTCCAGCCCGAGATACAGCGCTTCGCTGATCAGGGCATGGCCGATCGAAACTTCCTGCAGGCCCGGAAGTGAACGGGCGATATACCACAGGTTGTTCAGGTCGAGGTCGTGGCCGGCATTGATTCCCAGTCCTGCTTCGCAGGCAGCTTTAGCGGCTTCGAGGTAGGGGGCGAGCGCTTCAGCACGGTCAACAGGATAATTCCGCGCATAGGCCTCGGTGTAGAGCTCAATGCGGTCGGTACCGGTTTCGGCGGCATTTTTTACCATGGCCACATCCGGATCAACGAAAATGGAAGTACGGATGCCTTCTTTTTTAAAGGCAGCGATCACATCGCGGAGGAAATCCTTGTGTTTTATAGTATTCCAGCCGGCGTTGGAAGTAATGGCGTCGTGGGCGTCGGGCACCAGCGTAACCTGATGAGGTTTTACATCCAGCACCAGATTAATGAATCTGGGCTGGGGGTTGCCTTCTATGTTAAACTCGGTACGGATCAGCGGACGTATTTCATAAACATCGCTGTACCGGATATGGCGTTCATCGGGCCGCGGATGTACGGTAATTCCCTGGGCTCCAAAAAGTTCACAATCAATAGCGGCTTTCAGCACATCGGGCATGTTTCCACCTCTTGCATTTCGGATGGTAGCAATTTTATTGATATTTACACTTAACTTTGTCATCAGTAAGACAATTATGCCGCAAAGTTACAAAAGCGACAGTTTATTTACCCGAAATGTTGGAAACCATGCGCGATGCATCGCCGCATTTTAATGAGAGAATTCATTCCGGATTACAAGAACGATAAAAAGTTAAAGGTATGATAGCCAAAGATTTGTTTACCGATGCCGTTATTCCGCTGAAGACATCCGATACGGGACTGACGGCCTTGCACTGGATGGATGAATTTAAGGTAGAACATATGCCCATTGTGAATGACAGTGAATTTCTGGGGCTCATTTCGGAAGACGATATTTTCGCCTTCAACAGCTTTGAGGAACCTCTTGGCAATCATCCGTTGTCGCACCAGAATGCGTATGTTAACCAGTCCCAGCATATTTATGACGTCATCAGGATGTTTTCCGACCTGAAACTTACCCTGTTACCGGTAGTGGATGATAAGAGGAAATATCTCGGGGTGATCACCCTGGCCCCCCTGGTTGAAAAAATGGCGGCAATTGCAGCTATCAATGATCCGGGCGGCATCATCGTGCTGGAACTTACGGCTAACGACTATTCAATATCGGAAATTGCCCAGATCATCGAATCGAACGATGCCCGCGTTTTGAGCCTTTACGTAACTTCCCACAGCGATTCAACCAAACTCGAACTTACCATCAAGGTAAACCGGCAGGATATCCAGCCTATATTGCAGACATTTCAGCGTTACGATTATCTCATCAAAGCGTCCTTTTTCGAAAGCGATTACTACGACAGCCTGCGCGACCGTTACGACCAGCTTATGAATTTTCTGAATATCTGATTTTCAATTTATGAAACACCCCGACAGGCAGTTACTATGAAAGGAAAGCATACCAGAATCCGGTTCAGCCGATGGTGGGGCGTATTATTTGTATTGTTATCGGTCAATGTTCCTGTTGCAGGGCAGGAGAGGACGCCGGTAATTATCGGCCATATCAGGACTGAAAAGAATTCTGTCACGGATATTTCGGTTATACTTCGGGAATTGCCTTTCAGGGAGGGCGATACAATCGGTGCCGATGAATTTGATAAATTCGTCGGCAAGAGCGTCGAAAACCTGCTGAACACCTCGCTTTTTAATTTTGTAACGGCCGATACTTCGTTTGTCCGGTCGGAGGAGTACAGGGTTGCAACGCTGACCTATAAGTTTGTGGAGCGATGGTACGTATGGCCTGCTCCCATTCTGGAAATTTCGGACCGGAATATCAATGCCTGGTACCAAAAGAGGGATTATACCCGGTTTAACTATGGCGCCCATCTTGTGTGGAACAATGTAACCGGGCGGATGGAGAACCTTGACCTGATGTTACGGTTTGGCAAAAACCAGCATTGCAGCCTGTTGTATGATATTCCGTACATCGACCGACATAAGCAGATCGGGGTGGGACTGGAGGCCGGCCTGATCCGGGAACATGAAGTCGGCTACATTACCGAGGACGATAAACTCCTCTATGCCTTCAACAAAAAGTCCATGATGACGGGTTGGTACACAGCCCTGCATATCTTATATCGCCATTCTATCTATTTTAACCATGAGCTGGATATCGGTTACCAGCGATATAGCTATTCCGATACGCTGCTGGATCTTAATCCCGGATACCTGGCTACGGGGGAGAAGCATTGCTGGTACCCATCGGTATATTATAAGTTTAAAGCTGATTTCCGAGATGCAAAATACTATCCGTTAACGGGATGGTACTTCGATGCCGAGATTTTCCAGGCCGGTTTCGACGCCGGAGATGACCAGTCGGTAACTTCCGGCTGGATAAAATTCACCGGCAGGATTTACCGGAAACTGGCAAACCGTTGGTATGCCGGGGCCGGAATGGTTACCAGGATTTCAACCTTTCCGGACAATTCCTATTTCATGAATACGGCGCTTGGCTATAACCGTGATTTTGTTAGGGGCTACGAATATTATGTGATTGACGGCACCCATTTCGGGGTTTTTAAAAGTTCAGTGAAGTTTGCCCTGATTCCGGAACGCGCCATGCAGATCGGAATTATACCGACGGAAAAATTCAGCCTGGTTCATTATGCAGCTTATCTGACCTGGTTCGGCGATGCCGGGTATGTATGCAAGAATGGTCCTGCCGGCCAGAACAACCAGTTGCCCGGTACTTTGCTGCTGGGTTCCGGACTTGGGTTGGACCTGGTTACTTACTATGATAAGGTAATGCGCATAGAGTTTACCTTAAACCGCAAGGGGGAGAAAGGTATATATCTTCATTTCATTGCAGGACTCTGATGCCGGGGCGGTTGAAATGGCAGCGGTTCATGCGCCGGAAACTTTGGCTTTCCGGCGGCGGGCATGAATATAAGATGAACCAATAACAAAACTGTTTCATAATTTTGCGGAAAAAGAAAAGCAGTGAACATAGCCATATATGGGAAGACCTTCAGCCCGGAACATCTTGATTATTTTAAACTTCTGGTCGGAAAACTTGAGGAATACGGATGCAGGTTGAAAGTCTGGAAGCCTTTCTATGATTTTATAAGCGATTGCAAGGCTTTAACGCCTACCATGCAGCCCTTTTCAACTCCTGCGGAAATTCATGGAAATACGGAATTCCTTTTTTCGGTGGGCGGTGATGGTACGCTTCTTGGCTCCATTGCGCTGGTCCGTGATTCCGGAATTCCGATTGCCGGCATTAACCTGGGGAAAATGGGCTTTCTCTCCAGCATTCCCAGAACTGAAATTGTCGCGGCCCTTACCGATATCTTTCAGGGTAAATACAGGCTTGAAAATCGTTCGCTTATCAAATTAAAAAATCCGGAAGGCCTGTTCGGCGATATTAATTTCGGTCTCAACGAACTGTCAATCAATAAGAAAGATTCCGCCTCCATGGTGGTAATAAGGGTATCGGTCAATGGCTGTCTGCTCCATTCTTACTGGGCCGACGGGCTGATCGTAGCAACGCCTACCGGATCAACGGCCTATTCGATGAGCTGCAACGGACCGATTATTGCCCCTGATTCGCAGAATTTTGTGATCACTCCCATCGCCCCGCACAATTTGACCATACGTCCCATCGTTATTCCTGACAACAGTACCATAAGCCTGAGGATCGAAAGCCGTGACCGGCAGGCGCTTGTTTGTCTCGACAGCCGTTCGGCCGATATTGATCCTGATACCGAAATAATTGTTTGCAAAGCCGATTTTGATGTTAAACTGGTTCAGCGGATCAATGACAACTTTTTTTCGACCCTTCGCACTAAACTCAACTGGGGCGTTGACATCCGGAATTGACCGTCACAGCGTAAACAATAATTTCCGGGCTTCTTTTAATTACCCGATCGAGGCTACATGCCGTCAGGGTATTTTGCCGGCGGCCTTTCCGGATACCGGCAAATCACCGCTATTACAACGGATTGCATGAATATTTCTGCACTTTACCAAATCAAAAATTTAAGTACTTTTGCTTCCTTGTTGAAATATGCTTAAAAAATTAATATTACCGGCGTTTATTCTGCTGTTTGTCCAGGAACTTATGGCGCAGCAAACAGGGGAATTTGGCCCTTTTGCCGGGGTGTCCTACTATGTCGGGGAACTTAATCCGGGTATGCCTTTCAGAATGTCAAAATTTGCTTTTGGCGGCCTTTACAGGCAGAATTTCACCGACAGGCTGGCTGCCCGGATCCATTTCTTAACAGGATCGGTAACCGGCGACGATGCTGCTTCGGGGATCCGCCCTGACCGTAACCTGAATTTTACTTCGCCGATTACTGAAATCGGGGGGCAATTTGAGGTGAATTTTTTCGAATATTATATCGGAAGCCGTCAGCACCGGTGGTCCCCTTATCTGTTCGGCGGAGGTGCGTTCTTTATGTTTAAGCCTTATACCACGCTCGACGGTTCAAAAGTGGAACTGCAACCCCTGGGCACCGAAGGACAAGGCTCTTCCCGGTATCCTGACCGTAAAGCCTATAACCTGTTTTCATTCTCCGTCCCTTTCGGGATGGGCGTGAAATTCAGTGTAAATAAATATTTTGGCCTTGCCGCCGAATGGGGTATGCGCAGAACATTCACCGACTACATCGATGATATCAGCAAAACCTATTACCTTGACCTTGAAGGAGCCGATGCTTCTTCGGTTTCGAGGGAGGAATATCTGAGCGATCCGACCCTTTCGCATAATACGGGCATGCAGCGCGGTAATGAACGGAATTCGGACTGGTATAGTTTTGCAGGAATTTCGGCAACCGTAAAAATCCGGATGCTGAACCGGGAACGTTGCCTGGATCACCAGCGTGACGGTTACTGATTTTTGTGAAACTAAGCATTTTAAGATAAATTAACACGCTGAAAGGCAAGCCAAATACAACAAAGACTTATTTTTGACCGGAAATGACAAATTCGACAGATTTACGAGCCCTTGTTGACATGCAGAAACTGCCTGCCCATGTTGCTGTTATCATGGATGGAAACGGCCGCTGGGCCCGACAGCAGGGGCATGACCGTATCTTCGGACACCAGCATGGCGTGGAAGCCGTTCGCCAAACTGCGGAGGCTGCTGCTGAACTCGGCATCAGGTTCCTTACGCTCTATGCCTTTTCAACCGAAAACTGGAACAGGCCCAAAGCCGAAGTGGATGCCCTCATGCAATTGCTGGTAACGGCCATCCATAACGAAATTAAGACCCTCAATGATAATAATATCCGGCTACGCGCCATTGGCGATCTGAAAGCGATGAATCCGGAAGTATTGGCTCAATTAAACGATGCTATGGATCTCACTTCGGGAAATAACCGGATGGATCTTATTCTGGCGCTCAGTTATTCAGGAAGGTGGGAGATTGAAAATGCAGTCAGAACAATTGCCGGGGCTGTAAAAAAAGGTGAACTGCAGCCGGAAGAAATTGATGAAAAGACCATTTCAGCCTTCATGAATGCCCCCGATGTTCCCGATCCTGAATTGCTTATCCGGACCAGCGGAGAATGCAGGGTCAGCAATTACTATTTATGGCAACTGGCATATACGGAATTTTACTTCACCAATAAATTATGGCCCGATTTCAGAAAATCTGACCTTTACGAAGCAGTCATTGATTTTCAGAAACGTGAAAGACGTTTTGGCCAAACCAGCGAACAATTAACAAATTGCAAAGAATGACACTTAGGCGACCACTGTTTTTAGTACTGACTTTTATTTCGCTGGCTTTTTGCGCTGCTGCCCAGATATCGATCGGTGAACAAATCCCTGAATTTGATTACTATTCCCCGAAAACTTATACCATCGGAGGGATAACCGTGAGCGGGGTTGATTACCTTGATAATTCCGTTCTGATTTCGATAAGTGGCTTACGCGTAGGCGATAAAATTGAACTTCCCGGTGATAAAACCCACACAGCCATCACAAAACTTTGGGACCAGGGGCTCTTCGAGGACATTGAAATAAAAGTGATCAGGGTGCAGGACGATCAGGTTTTCCTGAATCTCTCCCTGAAGGAACGTCCGCGAATGCAGCGTTTCAGCTTCAAAGGCGTCAGGAAAGGTGAAGCCGATGACCTGCGTGAGAAAGTTAAGCTCGTTTCCGGCGACGTGGTCACCGATAACCTGATCATCCGTACAAAAAATCTGATCAGGAAACATTATATCGGCAAAGGCTTCTGGGATGTTGACGTGGATATTGACCAGGTACACGATACTTCACAGCCTAATTATGTTGCACTGGTCATTAATGTTCATAAGCACAACAAAGTAAGGATTCAGAAAATCAATATCAACGGCAACGAGATTTTGTCGGATGGCAGCCTGAAAGCCTCCATGAAAAAAACCAAGGAAAAGGGATCGTACAGGGTCCTTTATGCGATTCAGGAAGGACTTGGAATTATGGTGAATGACGCCTTCTCCGGAAGCCTGAAAAAAATCCCTGCAGATCTTCGCGATATGACCGATGCCAATGTAAAGCCGCGCATTTTCAAAGCGTCAAAACTTATTGCAAACGATTATGAAGAGGATAAAATCAACCTTATCACCAAATATAACCAGGCAGGATATCGCGACGCGACCATTTTGAGGGATTCTGTTTATAAAAACGCAGGCGGGAACCTCGTTGTCGACCTTGATGTTTATGAAGGGCATAAGTACTATTTCAGGAACATAAGTTTTGTAGGCAATACAAAATATACAGCTTCCGATCTGAATACTATCCTGGGAATCAGGAAAGGCGATATTTACAACCAGGAACAGCTTGATGCGGCCATTTCGTTCAATCCCAATGGTTTCGATCTGATGAGCCTCTATCTTGACGACGGCTACCTGATGGCCCAGGTAAATCCTGTTGAGATGCAGGCCGAAAACGACTCTATTGATTTGGAAATCAGGATTCACGAAGGAAAACAAATGCGGATCAACAAGGTTAACATTTCGGGCAATACGCGCACCAACGACAATGTCATTATCCGGGAGATCTATTCCCGTCCAGGGCAGTTGTTCAGCAGGAGCGATGTGATCCGCAGCCGTACTTCGCTGGCGCAAATGAAATATTTTGATCCGGAAAAGATCGATATCACAACCCCAAATCCTAACCCCATTGACGGAACCGTTGATGTAGCCTACAAGGTGGAAGAAACATCGTCGGATCAGCTTGAATTGTCGGGAGGCTGGGGCTACAGCAGGCTGATAGGCACGCTGGGGGTGTCATTCAACAACTTTTCAGCCAAAAATATATTTACCAAAGGGGCCTGGAGACCTGTTCCTTCGGGTGACGGACAGAAATTGTCTATCCGCATGCAGTCGTACGGAAAAGGATACCTGAGCTTCAGCACATCCTTTACCGAACCCTGGCTGGGCGGGAAAAAACCGAACGCCTTCAGCGTTTCTGCTTACGCCTCCCGGTATTCTTACGGTACCAAAGGCTCTTCGTCCTACTACCTTTATAATATCACGGGGCTTTCGTTCATGTTAAGCAGGCGGTTGAACTGGCCCGACAACTATTTTACGCTGGCCAACAGTATTAATTTTCAGCTCTACCGTCTCGAAAATTATTCCAGGTTCACCCAGTTAGGCATAGGCGATGGATTTTATCAGAATTACAGTTACACCATTGCACTGGGACGTTACTCAACCGATGCGGCCATCTTTGCCCGGAGCGGGAGTGAAGTAAGCCTTTCCATTGAAGCAACTCCGCCCTATTCGCTTCTTTTCAGGGATAAATACGCCGGAATGACTTTCGAAGAAAAAAACAAACTGGTTGAATTCCACCAGTGGAAGTTCGCAGGCACATTTTATAAACAAATCGTGGGAGACCTGGTGGTGATGGCCAGGGTCAAAGCTGGATTTCTGGGCAGGTACAATCCCGATATGAATTACACCCCTTTCAACCGTTACTTTATGGGCGGCGATGGAATGACAGGATATTCGTCGGCTATCGACGGCCGCCAGCTCATAGGTTTCAGGGGATATGTCAACGAAAGCCTTACTCCCGATGCATATAGTTCTACCGAACCAGGGGCCATCATTTTCAATAAGAGCACCCTCGAATTGCGCTATCCGCTTTCGCTCAACCCCAACAGCACTATTTTCGGACTGGTTTTTGCCGAAGCCGGGAATTCCTGGGATAATTACAAGGAGTTCAATCCATTTGATGTAAAACGTTCATTGGGCGTGGGCGTGAGGGTTTTCCTGCCGATGTTCGGGCTGCTGGGCCTCGACTGGGGCTATGGCTTCGATCAGATCCCCGGTATGTCATCTGCAAACAAAGGGCAGTTCCATTTCTCCATCAACTCATCCATCGATTAAAAATCTCTGAAAACGGAATTTTCGGCAAGGACAAGGATTCCCCGATAGTAATCTGATCAATACGGTAAATCATTTGGCAGACTTTTTGAGTAAAGAAAATATCTTTTATCACCCTAACCCAACAGCCCCGGAGGCATGACCATGAAAAAAACGATTTTAACCGCTATGCTGTTCTGCGCGTTCAGTTTCGCGGCTTTAGCCCAGAAATATGCATATGTCAACACCGGCTACATTCTCGATAACATTCCCGAATATGCCGATGCCCAGGCTCAGCTTGATGAATTGTCGGTTCAATGGCAAAAAGAAATTGAGGCCAAGTTTACCGAAATCGATAAACTATATAAGTCTTTTCAGAATGAATCGGTGCTGTTGCCCGACGATATGAAGAAAAAGCGGGAAGACGATATCATCAATAAAGAGAAAGAAGCCAAAGACCTTCAGAAAAAGCGTTTTGGCAACAACGGCGATTTATACAAGAAACGCCAGGAACTTATTAAACCTATCCAGGAGAAAGTATATACCGCCATCGAAGAAATTGCTACGGCCGAAAATTATGCGCTGGTCTTCGATAAAACCGGAACTACAACCCTGATTTATACCAACCCGAAGTATGATATCAGCGAACAGGTGCTTGATAAACTCGGATACACTTACAAACCCCAGGAAACCGAAAATAAAAAGTAATCGCGGCAAGGTGTTGCCGATTTTGGAATTAGAGGAAATTGTTTAACTTTGCCGCCCTCCGAAGTATAAATCATAACACCTTAATATTCAATAAACATAAAAAATGAAGAACTTCGTTAGAATAATTGCAATAGTATTCCTTTTTGCAGCCTTTGTGCCCGCCCAGGCTCAGAAAAACGTAAAACTGGGACACGTGGATTTCGCTAAGGTTATTGAGCAGATGCCTGGTCAGGATACCGTGAAAAGAGTGATGGAAAATTATACCAAATCGCTGCGGGAACAGTTACAGGCCATGCAGACCGAGCTCGAAACAAAATATAACGACTATGTAAGCAACCAGGCATCGTTGTCGGCTATCATCAAGCAAACAAAGGAAAAGGAAATTTCGGACCTTCAGGACCGCATCCAGGCTTTCCAGCAACAAGCCCAACAGGATATCCAGGAACAACAGGATAAACTGACGGCTCCTTTCATCGAAAAAGCCAAAAAAGCTATCAACGATGTAGCCAAAGAAGGCAGCTTCACCTATATCTTCAACAGTGTGGAAGGATTTATCCTTTATCTCGACGGTGGCGAAGATGTAACCCCGCAGGTAAAAAAGAAACTCGGCATTACTCAGTAACTATGCCCGATAATATTAAAAGAGGCTGCCCCAATGGCGGCCTCTTTGCATTTATGCACCTGGTGCCTGCATCCCTTCCTTTTTTGCAACGGCTTCCTGCATCACCTTTCCGTTTTTGGCAGCCTCCTGCCGGTGTTACATTTATCGCCTGATAAGTTTCACTGCACGCCGGTTGCTTTCTTCTATCTTTAAAAGGTAGATTCCGCTCCGGATGCTTGTAAGATCGATTATGGCAGAATTTCCTTTCAGCGTTCCGAATAAAACTGCCGAACCGGTTGAATTTAATAAGCTGAATTTCTTATCCGAAAGGCTGTCGTCAAAACGCAGGCATACAAAACCAGCCGCCGGATTGGGGTACAGGAAAACCTCCTCCTCTCCGGCAGGGATTTCGAGGTTCATTATCAGATTGTTTAGATATTGTGAAAGGTAGGCGCTGAAATCAAAAATGTGTAATTGTTGCGGATTGTTAATGACGGGAGGCTGACTGAAAGCTTCATTGGTCATATATACATTGAGCCCGTCACAGGTTGTTATGGCTTCTGTTTGGTGAAAGGGAAGTGAAACAGAAATTTTCCGCTTGTTTCCGCTGAAAAACCTGTGTCCGCTGAAATCATATAACAGCCAGGTAAAAGGCTGCAGCAAAGTGCTGTAACCGCATAGCATGGCCACCTTTTTATTTTCAAGGTAGGTGGCTCCGGTTATCAGCCCTCCGATGTCAAAGGAAGAAACCGGATATGCTGAATATGTGCCGGGGATTTTTGGCAACGAGTAAACCATCGTTCCTTTGCTGATCCATTGCTTGGTAAACAAATAAATGCTATCGGCCGATACAACCATCGCTTCGCAATCGAAATCCGTATTATTGGCGCCGGCGGGGGTAAAATCAAGCTGGTCAGAATAGGCAAAATTGATGGTATCAATGATCGGATCATTGGTAAGAATGGAACTCTTGCTGATTCTTAAGATCTTTAAATCGGTCCTGTTGCCGTTCAGGTTGTTTCCGAAATCGCCGATATAAAGGTAATCGCCATCCTGTGATATTTCCTCCCAGTCGGTATTTACAACGTTGTTGAGCTGGACCGTGTCGATGATGGCGCCGCTTGCGGTATCCAGTGCATAGAGACGGGTATCCGAATTATCGTTGTGCGTCCAGAGGCATCCGTTCCAGGCTGCCAATCCGGATGTTTCCGAAACCACACCTGGCAAGGTGACGGATGAAAGGGGAGCGATGCTTGCTGAATTATAGATACAACTGCCGTCGTTAAGGGTTGCCGCGGGATTATAATTGATGGCCAGCGAATCGGTGCATCCGCAAATCTGGGCGCGCGTTTGCGCCGATATTAAAAAGCACAGTACGCTGATAACGGTAAGGTGTATTTTCATGTGCTTTAAATGTTGGATGATGGTTGCTGTTCGGAGTGCCGGCGGGCTTCTCCCGACCATGAACAAAGGTAAGGCTGTTTTGTGCAGTTTTCAGCGCGGGCAGTAATTCATGGATAAACTTCAATAAAAAAAGCCGGGAATAACCCCGGCTCCCTTTGGTTTTCCGTTCTGCTTAATCCCTGCGTCCCGTAAAGATCATGATGTAGTATACAAGCGTAGCGAGTGATGAAAGCGCTGCTACAACATAGGTGTAAGCTGCCCAGCGGAGTGCGTCTTCGGCTTTATCGCGGGTTTCGTAAGTGGTAAGACCGCTGTTGGTGAGCCAGGCAATGGCGCGTTGGCTTGCATTGATCTCAACAGGCAGCGTAATGAAACTGAAGAGGGTGGTTAAAGCAAACAAAGCAATCCCGGCCAACAGCAATTGAGGAAAACTGTTGATGAGCAATATTCCCGCCAGGAGAACCCATTGCACCCAGTTTGAAGCAAAACTAACCACAGGCACCAGCGTTGAACGCATCTGCAGCCAACCGTAACGGGTGGCATGCTGCACGGCATGGCCGCATTCGTGGGCTGCAACGGCTGCAGCAGAAATACTGTTGCCGTAATAAACGTCGCGGCTCAGGTTCACGGTTTTGGTCTGTGGGTTATAATGGTCGGTAAGCTGTCCTTCAACGGAAACAACTTTAACATCGAATACGCCTTGTTCGCGGAGCATCTTCTCGGCCACGTCGGCTCCCGTCAGACCCCTGCTTACAGGTATTTTTGAGTACTTTCTGAATTTCGATTTCAATACCTCGCTGATAATAAGGCTCAGGATCATGAAAACGATGAAAATGAGGATGTACATGTCGCTATTGGTTTTTGTTTAAGTGCTTTTATTTATATCAAGATTCCTGCCGGAATTTATTTTGTGTCAGAATGTCAGGGAGAAGAGGCTGGGAGCAGGGAGCAGGGAGCAGGGAGCAGGGAGAAAGGGGCAAGGGGCAAAGGTTAAAAGTCAAAAGTCAAAGGGCAAAGGTCAAAGGTCAAAGAGCATGGAGCGAGGAGCGGGGAGCAGGGAGAACGGAGCAAGGAGTAGGGAGCAGAGAGCTAATGGCTAATGGCTAAAAGCTAAAAGCCAAAGGGCAAAGTTTACCTGCCTGGGGCGGGCCTGTGGGAGGACGGCAGGGTTAAAAGTCAGAGGCGGGGAGCAGACCGGTAGGGTAACCGTAAGAGAGTTTCCGGATTACGGTCTATACACGGTCTTCGTTACTTTCATCCTGTCCCTTATACCCGGCCGGAACGATCGAAGGGTCATGCCAGCTCGCATAAAGGGTGTAATTGTCGGATATCCTTTTTACCTGGCCTTCGAACAGGGAAGTATCGACGGATTTGATTTTTTTTGCCGGAATGCCGGCGTAAACGCTTCCCTGCTCAACCACGGTGCCCTGCGATACCACGGCTCCTGCAGCAACGATGGAGTTGCTTTCAATCACAACACCATCCATGATAATGGCCCCCATCCCGATAAGCACATTGTCGTGGATTGTACAGCCGTGAACGATAGCCCTGTGCGCAATGGAAACATTATTGCCGATTGTCACCGGGTACTTCCGGTAGGTGCAATGTATGACCACCCCGTCCTGGATGTTGACATTATTCCCGATCCTGATAAAATGAACATCACCCCTTACAACGGCATTAAACCAAACGCTGCAGTCGTTGCCCATTTCAACATCGCCGACGATGGTGGCATTTTCGGCTATGAATACATTGGCGCCCAGGCGTGGTGAAATTCCTTTTATGGGATAGATCAGCGGCATAAGCGATGGCTATTTTTTCCGATGTTCAATTCCGTTTTGCGGATTTATCCCCGCTGCCTTATTTTACAATTCGTCTCCGTGGTTGAAAAACATCTCCTCTTTCTCGTTCGATTTGGGATAGTCGATTGAAAAATGGAGCCCGCGGCTTTCTTTACGCTCCTGCGCCATGCGGATAATCAGCCCGGCTACGGTTATCAGGTTGCGGACCTCGCAAAGTTTTTCGATGATCACCGATTGCTTGTACAGGGCGTCCGTTTCACGTCTCAGGATGGCAAGCCTGTCGGCGGCACGTTGCAACCGCAGGTTCGACCTGACGATGCCTACGTAATTCGACATAATAGCCTGCAACTCCTTGATCGTCTGGGTGATCAGCACCATTTCTTCGGTCATGACCGTGCCTTCGGCATCCCAGTCGGGAATTTCGTCTTTAAAAGCGATTGTCTTGATTTTGGATGATGCATCCGTCACAGCGCGGTGTGAAAACACCAACGCTTCGAGCAGTGAATTGGATGCAAGGCGGTTTGCGCCGTGTAAGCCGGTTGAGGAACATTCTCCTGCAGCGTAAAGGTTCCGGATAGAGCTCCGCCCGAATTCATCTACTTTAATTCCGCCGCAGATATAATGGGCCGAGGGAACAACCGGAATCATCTCTTTCGAAATGTCGATGCCCACACTGAGACATTTGGCATAAATGCCGGGGAAATGCGATAGCAGGTCTTCTTTATTGATATGCCGGCAATCAAGGTAAATGTGATCTTCGCCGCTTATCTTAAGCTCGTTGTCGATGGCGCGGGCCACAATATCGCGGGGGGCCAGCGACATCCGTTTGTCATACTTCTGCATGAACTCGTTGCCGTTACGGTCCTTGAGTACAGCGCCGAAGCCGCGTAATGCTTCACTGATAAGGAAAGCGGGTTTTTCGGCCGGATAGTAAAGAGCGGTAGGATGGAACTGTATGAACTCCATTTTTTCAACTACGCCCTTTGCGCGGTGAACCATTGCAATACCATCGCCGGTAGCAGTCCGGGGATTGGTAGTGTTGGCATATACGTTGCCGGCCCCGCCGGTAGCCATCAGCGTTGTTTTTGCCAGGATGGTATCAATCCGGTTATTGTTTTTATTCAATACATACGCCCCGTAACAGGTAAGGTCGGGGGTGCTGCGGTTCACTTCCATACCAAGGTGGTGCTGGGTGAGCAAATCCACGGTGAAATGGTTTTCGAGTATTTCGATATTGGGATTTTCCCGCGCCTGCCTCAGCAGGGTCCTTTCGATCTCAAGCCCGGTCTGGTCTTTGTAATGCAGGACGCGAAATTCGGAATGCCCGCCTTCCCTGGCCAGGTCATACTTTCCCGACGCTGTTTTATCAAATTCAACGCCCCATTCCACGAGTTCCCTGATACGTTCAGGGGCTTCCGTAATGGTCAGCCGGACGATTTTTTCATCATTTAACTCATCACCGGCGATAAGCGTATCCTGGATATGCTTTTCGTAAGTATCGGGAGTATAGGTAACGGCGGCAATCCCTCCCTGAGCATATTTTGTAGCCGTTTCTTCAGCACTATTTTTTGTGATAATGCAAACTGTTCCTTTGCCGGCGGCTTTTAAAGCATAACTTAATCCTGCAATGCCTGATCCGATAACCAGGAAATCTACATACTTTCTCATAGATGCAGTGAAATAAACTCCACAAAAGTACTACAATTTGCAGATACGCCGGATGGTATTACAATTCATCCCCCTTTTTTAAGATCGGCTGCCGGTTCGCTATATTTATCATGGCATACCGGTTTACTGCCTTTTTGTAATTTTGCGGCATGATGGATACATCGGAATTACTGACATCGTGGGCTGACCAGTATTCAGTGCAGTGGAACGATTGCCTTGCTACGGGCTTTGCCAGCCTGGAAGCCATGTGCAACTACTTTCAGGAGTCGGCCTGGCATCATGCCGACCACCTGGGCTTCGGATTCCAGAAATTGAAAAACACAGACCGCGCATGGGTACTGGCGCGAATTACCATGAAGATTGACCGGTACCCGGCCTGGAGGGAATCGGTCATCGTTAAAACCTGGCCTACGGGCGTCGAGAAAATTTTCGCCCGACGTGATTTCCTTATCCTGGACACCAACGGTCAGACGCTTGGAAGCGGGGCTTCCTGGTGGATCATTATTAATCCCCAAACCCGGCAGCCTCAGATTCCCGAAGTTGTCCGCGACCTTATCCTGGAGCCGCCATTGGATGAGTATAAACCGGAACGGTTGCGCCTGCCTGAAACCCTGGAGCCTTTGGGCAATCATACTGTTCAGTACCTGGAAACGGACCGCCTCGGGCATGTTAACAACACCCGCTACGCTGCATGGATTTTAAATGCCCTGGGACCGGACTGGAATAACAGGTATAAAATTGAAAGTTATCAGATAGAATTCGTCACCGAAGCATTCACCGGCGAGAGGATAGGCCTTTTTTCATCGCCGGCCGGCGAATCCCGTTTTTATATAAACGGCAAGCGGGAAAGAGACGGAAAGGAAATTTTCAGGGCAAGGATTGGGGTGAAGGAGAAAGAAAGTTAGTTGTCAATGCCAGCGTACCGGCATGATTTACCTGTCCTGTGCTACCGGCTGATTTATTTCAGCTTTTTATTAATCTGACTGACGATGGCATGCAGCAGGTGAACATCTTTTTCGCCGAGAAGGCCTAATCGCTCTATAAGGTGGATGCGGTTGCTGTTGTCGACGGCGATGCCGATTTCGTCAAGCAAGGTTTCTGTTTTGGTTTTCAATGCCTGCAAACCGTCAGTATCAAATCCGGCTTTTTTTGCCTGCAATTTTCTGCCCTTCAGCGCCGATAGTTCATAAGCATAAACCATAACAGCCTGGGCAAGGTTCAGCGATGGGTATTTTCCGGCCATGGAAACGCTTGTCAGGAGGTGGCAAACGGATGCATCGTCGTTGCTTAAACCGCTCTCTTCGCTTCCGAAGACAATTCCTGTGTGTTTAATGGTGTTTCCTTTTTCTGCAATTACCTGTGCCAGCAGGTTTGAGCGGACATACAGACCTCTTTTTGTCCGGCGGCGGGCTGTGGCGCCGATGATGAAGTCAAGGTCGGCGGCAGCTTCGTGAAGCGACGGAAATACGCCGGCTTTTTCAAGAATTTCGTTGGATGCATGGGCGAGCATTCTGGCTTCCGGGCACAGGTGGTTGCAGGGATTGACAAGCCTCAGGTCGCTGAAGCCCATGGTTTTCATGGCCCGTGCGGCAGCGCCTACGTTGGCGGGAACCGCCGGGTTTACCAGGATAAAGGATATTAGCAACGGGACGTTGTTTTTGTCAGAAGGATCTGAATTCATTGTCAAATTTAACAGCCATGATGCTGACAACGGCTATTCGGGTAAGAAAAAAGCCTGTTCGCGATGAACAGGCCCTTTTGTAATTGCTTTACCTGGATATGCTTATGCAGGATGGATGGCTTCTACGGGGCATACGTCAGCACACGAACCGCATTCGGTGCACATATCGGGATCAATTTTATAAATATCGCCTTCGGAGATAGCTTCCACGGGGCACTCATCGATACAGGTGCCGCAAGCGGTGCAGTCATCAGAAATTTGGTAAGCCATTGTTGTAATTTTTTTGGGTTATGTGGAACAAAGGTATATACATTTTTTCTTCACGGAGAGATACACCAATATTTTTTATTTGTTCTAAATAATCACCGGATTCCTGATTCCGGTCATGAAACGCAGATGGGCTCTAACCTTTTTCACCGCAAGTGTTTCAGCCTGCCGGGCGCAGGCTGTTATTCCCGTCCTGAGCTGATTTTTCAGGCAGATGAAGCGTGAGTGGCCGATAAATTTAATACCGTAATTCACCTTGATATCCGCATAATAAATCTAACTTTGCTCAAATTTAAAAAATATCGGAAAGCATGAGTCATCATTCAAATGTTATCGAAAAAGAAGACATTGTAATCAAGTTTGTAGGCGATTCGGGCGATGGTATGCAGCTTTCGGGAACCCTGTTCAGCGATACGGCTGCACTTCAGGGCCTTGATCTGGCAACATTCCCCGATTACCCTGCCGAAATCCGCGCACCGCAGAATACAACTGCCGGTGTATCGGGATTCCAGGTCCATGTGGGCACAAAAAAGATTGACACTACGGGTGACCAGGTTGATATCCTTGTCGCAATGAATCCGGCTTCGCTTCGCTCAAACCTCAAATGGGCCCATCCGGGCGCTACGCTTATCCTTGACGCTGACGCCTTTGATGAAGCTTCAGTTAAGAAAGCCGGATATGCGTCCAACCCCCTGGATGATGAAAGCCTGTCAGGTTATAATGTTGTAAAAGCGCCTGTTTCATCGCTTACCCGCGCAGCATTGAAGCCGCTGAACCTTGACGTTAAATCGGCTGATCGCACCCGTAACATGTTCGCCCTGGGCATTTGCTATTTCTTGTTTGGCTGGAAACTCGATTCCACCATCGATTATTTTAAGGTAAAATTCAAAAAGAAACCTGAGATGATCGAAGCCAATAAAATAGTGCTTGAGGCCGGATACATCTATGCTGACAATATTGAAGCCCTTGCTTCAAAATACCATATTTCAAAAGCGAAGATGAAACCCGGGAAATACCGGAATATCACCGGGAATATAGCAACCGCCTGGGGATTGCTGGCAGCCTCCGAACGTTCGGGACGCCCTATTTTCCTGGGGTCGTATCCTATCACTCCCGCCACCGACATACTTATTGAGCTGGCAAAGCATAAATCGCTTGGGGCAAGGGTATTCCAGGCTGAAGATGAAATAGCCGGAATTTGTTCGGCCATTGGTGCAAGTTATACCGGTTCCATGGCAATAACCACGACCTCGGGCCCTGGATTATCGCTCAAGAGTGAAGCCATTGGTCTGGCAGTAATGACTGAACTGCCGCTGGTTATCGTTGATGTGCAGCGCGGGGGGCCTTCTACCGGCCTGCCTACCAAGAGTGAACAGAGCGACCTGATGCAGGCCCTGTTTGGACGAAACGGAGAAGCTCCCGTTGTGGTGCTGGCTTCATCAACTCCGGCCGATTGTTATTTTTATGCCTACATGGCCGCCAAAATTGCCATGGAACACATGACTCCGGTAATTCTGCTCAGCGATGGCTCACTGGGAAATGGTTCACAGCTTTTCCGCATTACAAAAGTTTCGGATCTGCCGCCTATCACTCCGCCGATTGCCGAAGCAAACGACGCCACTTACAAACCTTACCTCCGCAATCCCGAAACACTGGTGCGCAAATGGGCCCTTCCGGGTACTGCCGGTTTACGTCACAGGGTTGGCGGCCTCGAAAAGGAAAATATCACAGGTAACGTGAGTACCGATCCCCTGAACCATGAACTCATGGTGAAACTCCGCGAAGCCAAAGTCCAGAAAGTTGCCGATGTTCTTCCCGAACAGGAAATTATTGGTGAAAAAGAAGGCGACCTGCTGGTGATAAGCTGGGGCGGAACGCGCGGTACCACCCAGGATGCTGTTGAAGCAATGCAGGCTGCCGGTAAAAAAGTAAGCCTCGCCCATTTCAACTACATCATGCCGTTACCCAAAAATACCCGCCAGGTACTTTCAGGATTCAGGAAAATTGTGGTTTGCGAACTCAACGCAGGACAATTTGTGAATTACCTGCGTATGAAAGAACCTGACTTTAGCTATATTCAGTATAATAAATTGCAATCGTTGCCTTTTACGGTTGCCGAGCTTACTGCCAAGTTTAACGAAATACTGGAGGAGAAATAATCATGATAGAATTTCCGGAAAAAACTATAGAACGTTCGTCCGTAGAACTGAGCAAAGAAGATTTTGTTAGCGACCAGATGGTAAAGTGGTGCCCGGGATGCGGTTCCCATGCCATTCTTGCTGCCGTGGCCAACGTGTTCCCCAAAATCGGATACCGTAAAGAAAATTTTATGATGGTATCCGGAATCGGTTGCTCATCGCGTTTCCCATATTACGTCAATACATACGGAATTCACGGAATTCACGGACGGGCCAATGCCATCGCCTCCGGCGTTAAAATTGCCAATCCCCGCCTCAGCGTTTGGATTACTACCGGCGACGGCGATTCCATGGCCATTGGGGGTAACCACTTTATCCACATTATCCGCCGCAACATCGACGTTAACATCATCCTGTTCAACAACCAGATTTACGGCCTGACCAAGGGACAATATTCGCCAACAACGCCCATGGGCAGCATTACCAAAACCTCGCCCCAGGGAACCATCGAGCATCCGTTTAACCCGGGTGAACTGGTACTGGGATCGCAGGGGACTTTCTTCGCCCGCGTTGTGGACAATAATGTAAAAATGATGACCGAGGTGATGTTCGAAGCTGCCAAGCATGACGGTACATCGGTGATTGAAGTATTGCAGAACTGCGTGATCTTCGCCGATAAAACCCATGCCGCTGTTACCGATAAAGAAATCCGCGATGATGTCCAGCTCCACCTCAAGAACGGAGAACCGATGATTTTCGGCAAAAACCGCGATAAAGGAATCAGGCTGAAAGGTACACGCCTCGAAGTGGTAACGTTGGGCGAAAACAGCATCACCGAAGACGACCTTCTCGTTCACGACCAGTACCAGCAGGATCCGGGCATCCACCTGATGCTGGCAAAAATGGCGCCTCCTCATTTCCCCATGGCATTTGGCGTAATCAGATCAGCCATGTACCCCACATACGACGACCTTGTGGAAGACCAGATCAGCACAGCCAAGGCTACTTCCAAAATAAAATGCGTCGACGACCTGCTCAACAGCGGCGAGACCTGGGAGATAAAGTAAAAAAGTGATTATTCGCTTTTCGTAAAGCCGGAGTTTAGGTGATGGATTCACCGGAATTCCGGCTTTACCTTTATATACTTCCGTCACGGGAAACCAGGGACTGCCCCCGAATGGCTTCCGTCAATCCTTCCACAATACCATTCCGATTTTACATCCTAAAGTTAAATGAGGCAGTATGGATCCTCCCTCATATTTATAGCTGTTGTTGAACCCTTCTTCAAAAAATATATCCTCTTCTTCTGTTTCAGGATTTGTAATATGGCTGTAATTTATCTCGCGGGAAGCGATTCCCAGTCCCCCGTAAAAATCAAAATCAAAGCGGCTGAAAGAGAGCGTAACCCCTCCTTTGATATGCAAGCCTGCTTTCTGCCTGTTGAAAGTCGCCAGCTCATAACAAATAACGAAGGGCTGGTTTTCCGGGTGATAGTATCCATCCTTCAGGATGCTGTTGGTTCGGATATAAAACAACTCTGTTGCAACATAAAATGAAGTGATATCGTCGGCTTTGGGAAAATAATATTTCAGCTCCGGACGCACTTCAATGAAGGAATAATCATTTTTCCAGACAGTTTCCCTGAGCACCCATCCGTTGAGATCATTGTTGCCAAAGCCACAATCAAGTACACAGGCAAATCTCTGGGTTATCCGGTACTCTGCCCCAAGCCTGAACCGCGGAGAAAGATCCAACAGGGTAAAAGGCATGGTATGAAATTCAAGGCTTTTATAATTTTCTTCATTATCCTGGGCGCAGAGTGGCCCTGATAAAACGAAAAGGGATGTCAGGAATAATAGGATATTTCTCATGCGGGCAGTGTTTTATTGAAGAAATTTAATTATTACTGTTTTTGTAAGCATCAGGCAGATAGTTGATTAAAAAAAATCCTCAGGCAATATCAATATGAATCAAACAAATACTTCTTTAAGATAAAGGTGATTGCGCAACCGGGTTTGATCTTTACCTGTTTCAATGATCCTGTTCCCCGCCTGATGGAAAATCCAACGAATATCTGCTGCAACTCCTGCCTGTTCTTACCCCTTTTTACACCACACCGCTTTCACATCTTCAACCGTGTAAAGCCCTTCATCCAGGACTTCTTCCAGGAAGGGCAGTATCAGGCTTATCTTTGAAGGTTTGTCGATGATCTCGATTACCAGCGGCAGATTATTACTGAAATGGGTGACGAGAGAACTGTGCAGGCGACAACTGGAACCATAGCCCATAAACCCGTGAATAACAGTAGCGCCGGCCATGTTTAGCTCCCTGGCTTTCAGCACGATGGTTTCACAGAGGGTGATATCGCCCTGCATATCCCTTTCACCAATATAAATCGTAAGCCGTTGTCCGTTCTCTGCAATTTTCATGTCAGCCGTTGTTCAGGTTTGCATATTTGATTACAAACCTACGGAATTATTTGACAATTTAACGCTGCAATTTTTATGGTACAGTAATTGGCAGACTAAATAATTAAGATTTTAATGGATTATCGTATTGCCCAAATAGAATAATATGTACTTTTGACAATATGTTCAAGCGTTTTTTACATTTCATCGAAGCTGAATCCCTCTTCAATGCTAAAGATAATATCCTGCTTGCCGTAAGCGGGGGGATCGACTCCATGGTGTTGTGCCGGCTCATGTTTGAGGCTGGCTTCAAATTCGGAATTGCCCATTGCAATTTCAACCTCAGGGGTGATGAGTCTGATGCCGATGAAAAATTTGTGGAAACCGCCGCCGCCGGTTACAAGGTCCCTTTTTTTGCAATACGTTTCGATACAAAACAGGTTGCACACAGTCAGGGAATTTCCATTCAGATGGCTGCCAGGGACTTGCGTTATGCCTGGTTCGAAGAAATATGCCGTGAAAAGGGATACGATTATATCGCCACAGCCCATCACCTGAATGATCAGGCCGAAACTTTCTTTATCAATCTTGTCCGGGGAACAGGCATTGCTGGCCTGCACGGCATTTTGCCGCTGCAGGGCAGGACGGTGCGTCCTCTGTTGTTTGCTACCCGCGGCGAGATCCTGGATTTCGCTCATTCGCAGAACATCGTATGGCGTGAAGATTCTTCAAATGCAAGCACCAAGTATCTTCGGAATCAGGTAAGGTGGGAACTCCTTCCGGTATTCGAAAAATTAAACCCCGGGTTTGTTCAGAACCTGGATGATACCATCCGGAGATTGAGGGGGTCGGAATCGGTATATAAACAAAAGCTGGCGGAAGGCATTTCTTCCCTTGTGGAACATGAGAAAGACCGCGACCGGATCCCCATCGGCAGCCTCCGAAAACTTGAACCTGCTGAAACCTGGCTGTTTGAAGCATTACGTCCTTACGGATTCTCGGAAACCGTAACGAAGGAAATCGCCCGTTCGCTGGGGGGAACAGAAAGAAAGGCCTTTTTTTCGCCGGTTTACCGCCTGACGGTTGAACGCGATTTTCTTGTGATTGAAGAAACAGCGAAAATTGCCGATATGGGTGATATCGAATTCCCGGTTGAACAGCATGGCAATGAATTTATTTCAACGGCTCCTGTTCCTGTTGACTTCACCTGTGCAAAAGCTGAAGGGTTTAAACTGCCTCATGACAAGGAAATCGCCTGTTTTGATTATGACAGGCTCGAATTCCCGCTCACACTCCGGCATTGGCGCGAGGGCGACCGTATGGTCCCTTTCGGGATGAAAGGAACCAAAAAACTCAGCGACCTGTTTATCGACATGAAACTGCCACAATCGGACAAAAGTAAACGGTGGCTTTTATGTTCGGGAAGCAACATTATCTGGGTCCTGGGGGTGCGTACCGACGATCGTTTCAAAATCACCAAACGCACGCAAAACATTTTTATCGCTGTAATAAACGACCAATCCTGAACCTCTCACATGTGCAGCCGGTAGGCCTGAAGAATCCCTATGTTTATACAAACAACACATAATAAGTACGTTACAAATTAATACACCTGTTAAATGTCTCGAATGTCTAAACTAACCTTACAAGCAGTAGTCGCGGTGCTCTTCCTGGCCGTTACGGCGGGAATAAAACCGGTAACAGCGCAGATCCTGGAACCGGTGAAGTGGACTTATAAAACCAACAGGGTCAATGATACCATTGCCGAGCTGAATTTCGTTGCAACGATTGAACCGGGATGGCACCTGTATTCTCAAAAAAAGTATCCTGTAGGAGAAGGCCCTTTGCCAACCGAATTTAAATTTGAAAAGAAAACAGGCGCCGTGTTGCAGGGGAGTGTTAAAGAACCCAAAGGGCACGAGATATATGACGAAATGTTCGGTCAAAAGATCCGTTCCTATGATATGAAGGCTGTTTTTACGCAACGGGTGAAAATCACCGGCAATAAACCTGCAGCCATCAGCGGTATTCTGTATTACCAGACGTGCGACGACAAGCAATGCATCTCTGATGAAAAGACTTTTTCTTTCACGCTCGAAGGCGCCAAAAATGCAAAAGCAGGTTCGGACCAGGCTGTTGAAACAACAACCGCCTTGCCCGATACATCGGCAAAGCAGACGGTTGCAGCCGCTCCCGATTCGGTGGCAAAGGCAGATGCTGCTGCCGGGCCCAACAGTGATGAGTTTACCGGGAAGAACCGTTCGCTGTGGTGGTTTTTTATCCAGGCTTTTGCCTGGGGGCTGCTGGCAATTCTGACGCCCTGTGTTTTCCCGATGATCCCTATGACGGTATCCTACTTTATGAAAAGCGGCTCAAAAGGAAAAGTACAGGCGGTTGTCTATGGCCTTTCTATCATCGCCATCTATGTGATATTCGGGGTGCTTATTTCAATACTTTTTGGCGCTGATTTCGGCAATTGGCTGAGTACACACTGGATACCCAATGTGCTGTTTTTCATCATCTTTGTGGTATTTGCGGCTTCCTTCTTCGGTTATTTCGACATTACCATGCCCAGTTGGATGGTAAATAAGAGCGTGCAGAACGAAGAAAAAGGCGGCGTGGTTGGAACCATATTTATGGCTCTTACCCTGGTGCTGGTTTCCTTTTCATGTACAGGACCAATTGTTGGAACGGTTGTAGTACAGGCAGTTGGCGGGGAGGTGTTAAAGCCCGTCATAGGCATGCTTGGGTTTTCGCTGGCATTTGCCATACCCTTCACCCTGTTTGCCTTTTTCCCGCAATGGCTTAATAAGATGCCTAAATCGGGCGGGTGGCTGAATTCGGTAAAAGTCGTCCTCGGCTTTATTGAACTTGCCTTTGCGCTGAAATTCCTCAATGTCCCTGATCAAACCTACCATTGGGGCATCCTTGACCGCGAGGTTTACCTCGGGCTCTGGATTGTAATCTTTGCCATGCTGGGCTTCTATTTGCTCGGAAAAATCCGATTTCCGCACGACAGCGACTATCCTGTGGTAAAATCATTCCCGCGGCTTGTCCTCATTATTGCCACATTTGCCTTCGTCGTTTATCTGATCCCCGGTTTATGGGGAGCCCCTCTCAAAGGCATTTCCGGCTGGCTTCCTCCTATGGATACGCAGGATTTTGATGTAACAGCCATTGTGCGTGATAATTCAGGAACCGGCGGCGGTGGATCGGTTGCTGCCGGCAATCTTGCCGAAACCTCCAAGTATGCAAATACTGAGCTGAAACTGCCGCATGGTTTGAAAGGCTATTTCGATTATGACGAGGCGCTAAAGGTTTCGAAAGAATTAAAGAAACCGGTCTTTGTCGATTTTACAGGCCATGGCTGTACCAATTGCCGTGAGATGGAAAACCGCGTGTGGAGCGATCCGCAGGTTTTAAAGAGGCTTCGCGAAAACTTTGTACTGGTGGCGCTGTATGTCGACGATAAAGTGATCGAAATGCCGAAGGAAGACTGGTACAAAAACAAAGAAGGCACTGAAGTAAAGCTTCTGGGGAGGAAAAATACTGAAATCCAGCGCGAAAGGTTCGGCACCAATTCTCAGCCCTACTATGTAATTCTCGATGGCGATGGCAATATGCTGGTGTCGCCCCGGGCCTATGATCTGGATATCAATGAGTTTATCAAATTCCTGGATAACGGCGTAGAAGCATACAACAAGAAAGCAGCCGGAAAATAACCGGTTTGAGATTTCCTGTTCAAAGATTCCCGGTAGTTGGTAAAACTGCCGGGAATTTTTTGTAACGATATTTCTCATAAATTCGTCTTATTCAGGAATATAAATGATGCTGAAAGCGAAATAAACTATAGAAATAAATTTATTTCGTTAAAAAATTCATTTCTGGCACGCCTGTTGCTTCTGTCTAAATAAACAAGCCGGTAAGGCAATAACAAACAAAAAATCAGAAATTAACACCCTAAAACCTAAAGCCATGAAAAAGCTGATCTTTGCCCTGATGTTGATGATGGCTGCAACCCTGAGCGTCGAAGCTCACAGATATTATCCGACTCATGTAACCATCTCCTTTCAAACTTTTTATGATGAACTTTCGCCCTATGGCGAGTGGATCTATGCGCCCGACTACGGTTATGTGTGGCGCCCATACTTCGATCGTCCTGATGCTTTCAGGCCTTACTCTTCAGGAGGGAACTGGGCTTTGACCGAATACGGCTGGACCTGGATTTCCGACTACCGCTGGGGATGGGCAACTTTCCATTACGGAAGATGGTATTTCGATGATTTCCTTGGCTGGATGTGGATACCCGGTTTCGAATGGGCCCCTGCATGGGTAACCTGGGGATCATACAATGATTATTACGGCTGGGCGCCAATGGGTCCCGACATTTACGTGAGCGTAAACTTCAACTGGTTTGCCCCTGATCCCTGGTGGACCTTTGTACCCCGCCGCCATTTCTGCTCGCATCACTGGCGCAATTACATCTATGACCGCCCGGTTCAGATAAACCATATCACCCATATCACCAATGTTTACTACACCGATAACCCGGGAATGCACCGCAACGACAACTGGTTCTATGGCCCGCGGGTCAGCGATGTGGAAAGGTACGGAAATACCAGGGTGAGGACGATGAGAGTTGTTGATACCGACAGACCGGACAACCTGCGGACCCGCGACGGCCAGGTTGATATGTACCGCCCCAGCGTCGACCGCAACCGTGGAGAAAGCCGCCCGGGTGAGTACCGCAATGCAGAGAATCTCCGCAGCGGAACGCGTATCACGCCGCAGAATCCCCGTACCAACGATCCCGGCGTTAACCACAGAAGGGAAGCCGGAGCAGAACCACAGGGGGCAACCAACAGCAAACGCAACTATGACGCCATTCAGACACGTCCCGGCAGGGTGGAACCCGGCAACAATGTTAAGAACGAACAAAAGCGCAATGCACAGCCGGTGAATAGTGAAAGAGGGAAAGAATCAACAGATCGCAAAAGAACTGAAAAGGCGTCCAATGATAACGGCCCGTCGGCAGCCGGAAACCGTGAGCCCGCAATTAAGTCGGACAATAAACGGAGCAGCGAACCTTCAAGGGAAGCCGTGAAACGCGAATCATCTGACCGCCGGAACGCAGAAGTGAAACGTTCGGCTTCAGAAGAAAGAAGTAAAGAGAAAGCCGGCCGTTCCACGGAATCGTCAAAAGTTGAACGCAAGCAGGCAAAAAGCGACACAGGTAACAAATCCGAAAGGAGCCGTTCCTCTGACAAAACATCGAGCCGTTCATCGCGCAGCAGCAGAAACCGGTAATCATCCCTTTTAAAAAAGGCATGCGGGTGCGGGGTTTTCCCCGCACCCGCTTTTTTTATCGGGTACAACTGCCGCACCCAGAGGTATTCCTGATGAATTGTTTACAACATTTTATTACTTTTGGAACCTTCCGATCACAGCAACTACAATTCCTCATGACGATAAAAACATCATTCCTGTCAGCTCTTTTGCTACTGGCGTTCACCGGCGTATCCTATGGCCAATCGTTCACAGCCGTGTCCGACGGATTTATCAATGTTGGCCGCAGTTCGTTGGCCTGGGGCGATTATGATAACGACGGCGACCTTGACCTCCTTCTTTCCGGTGACCCGGTAAACGGATCGTACACCATGAAAATTTACCGCAACGATGCCGGGACTTTTACCGATATCAATGCCAACCTCACGGGGGTATACAACAGCGCCGTATCCTGGGGCGACTTTGATGGCGACGGCGACCTCGATATCCTGGCAACGGGACGCAGCGCTTCCAATTCGAATACATGGCTGTTTCGCAACAAATCCGGTGAATTTGTCCCCGTTAATGCCGGTTTCCCGGCTGTAGGGAGTGATGGGGCTGTTGCCTGGGGCGACTATGACGGCGATGGAGATCTTGACGCCCTGATAGCAGGCAATTTCAGTTGCCGCTTATTCAATAACAATGGCGGAGTATTTACCGATGTTAACGCAGAATTGCCGCCCATCAATAACGGCTGGGTTGATTGGGGCGATTTCGACAATGACGGCGACCTCGACATCTTTGTAATGGGCGATCTGGGAGGTGTTCTTGTTTCGGATATTTACCGTAACGATGAAGACTTCTTTACTGCAATGGGAACAGGAATTATGCCGCTTTCCGGAGGAACCGCCTCGTGGTGCGACGTTGATAACGATCACGACCTTGACTTACTGGTAAACGGATTTGATGAATACCTTGAACCGAAGACCCTCATCTATCAAAATTTGGGAGGGATGCAGTTTTTTTGTATGATACCGGGAATGGTAAATTCATCATTGGGGACTGTTGCCTGGGGCGACTATGATAACGACGGGGATGCTGATGCGCTGATTACCGGCCAGAACCCTGCCTGCGGAAGCCTTTCATCGGTAATATACCGCAATGACGGGGGGTATATGTTCACCAATATTTCAGCGGGACTGGCGGGCGTTGAGCGTGGCTGTTCCACCTGGGGCGATTACGACAACGACGGCGACCTCGATATTGTCCTTTCCGGAAGTTCTGAATCCGGCTCGCCGATCACTGCGCTCTACCGGAATAATGCAGGCAGTAATGTTTTCCAGGAAAATACCCCGCCGCTGGCTCCTGCCGGACTAACATCAACAGTTTCAGGACACCAGGTGCTTCTGGCCTGGAACCAGGCAACGGATGATCATACCCCCACGCAGGCGCTGACCTACAATCTGCGGATCGGAACCACTCCCGGTGGCAACGAAATAATTGCCTGCATGGCTAACAGCGCCGACGGACACCGGCTGATTTCCCAACCCGGCAACGTTTCAAATGATACTTCCTGGGTCGTGAACCTGCCCGACGGGAATTATTACTGGAGCATCCAGGCGCTTGACCAGGCTTTTCTTGGTTCGCAATTTGCAGGAGAACAGCAGTTTACGGTACTGAATGCCGGAATCCTGAAAAATGAAAATCCGGCTGTCTGTCACTTTCAAAATCCTTTTTCCGATCAACTCTCCATCCGGAGTGAGGGTAAATTCAGGATACAAATCAGGGATTCCTTCGGGCGGATAGTTTATACCGGGGATGAACCGGAATTTCATCATGAAATTGAAACCGCATGTTGGCCTTCAGGGGTATACCTATTGAACATCAGCGGTGAGAAAGGCAATTATATGATGAAAGCCATCCGGAAATAGATGGCTTTCCTATTCGCTTCGGTTATAATTCTGGAGCGTCCGGACTGTTATTCAATCTCTTGTTTCAGGTCGCCGGCAAAATAGCGGTAAAACCAGGTGATGGTTTCAATGCCTTTATAGAAACACTCGAGCTGAAAGTTTTCATTGGGCGAGTGTGCGGCATCGGTATCGAGCCCGAATCCCATCAGTATGCTCTTGATCCCGAGTGTTTTCTCGAAGGTGGTAATGATGGGAATGCTTCCGCCGCTGCGTACAGGCACGGGTTTCACGCCGAAGGTGGTTTCATAGGCTTTGCTTGCTGCGCGGTAAGCCCGCGTTGACGTTGGCGATACATAGGGGAAACCGCCGTGATCTTCCTTTACTCTTATTTTAACACTGGGCGGGGCGATCCTCTCGAAGTGACGGGCAAACAATTGGGCAATTTTGTGGGGATCCTGATTGGGGACCAGGCGCATGCTGATTTTAGCCGAAGCTTTGGCCGGCAGCACGGTTTTTGAGCCTTCTCCGGTGTATCCGCCCCAGATTCCGTTTACATCAAGCGTAGGCCTGATGCCGGTGCATTCCTGTATTGTATATCCCTTTTCACACAGGGGCTCGCTGATATCAATTTTCCGTTTATACTCTTCAAGGTTGAAAGGGGCCCGGGCCAGGTCGTTGCGATCTTCGGCTGAAAGTTCTGTTACGTCGTCGTAAAAACCGGGAATGGTAATATGGTGGTTTTCGTCGTGCAGCGAAGCAATGAGGCTGGCAAGGACGTTGGCCGGATTGGCCACAGCCCCGCCGTACAAACCGGAATGCAGGTCTTTATCAGGGCCTGTGACTTCCACTTCCATGTAGGCCAGCCCGCGCAGCCCCACGGTGATGCTGGGGATATCAAGGGCGATCATGCTGGTATCGCTCACCAGGATCAGATCGGCAGCCAGCATTTCCTTGTTTTCGGGCAGCCATTTTGCCAGGGCCGGAGAGCCCATCTCTTCTTCGCCTTCGAGCATGAATTTTACATTGCAGGGCAATTGTCCTGTTTTTACAAGGTATTCAAACGCTTTCACCTGCATGAAAAGCTGACCTTTATCATCAACAGCGCCACGCGCAAAGATTTTTCCATCGGCGATAACCGGTTCAAAGGGAGGAGTTTTCCAAAGTTCAACCGGATCAACCGGCATCACATCATAGTGGCCGTAAACGAGGATGGTCGGTTTGGCGGGATCGGTGATTTTTTCCCCGTAAACCACAGGATGCCCGGTGGTGGGATAAACCCCGGCTTTATCGGCTCCGGCTTTCAGCAGCGATTCCGTAATATACTCTGCTGCCAGTTTCATGTCATTTTTATGTTCGCTTTCGGAACTGATAGACGGAATTCGGATAAGGTCGAAAAGTTCCTGCAGGAACCTGGCTTTGTTGGCTTCAAGGTAAGATTTAATAGTATCCATCAGGTGTAGTTTTTAGTCTTTTCAAAGGTAATCAAAGATGTTGAACAGGGGGATGGGAATTGATGCAGGCCATAAAAAGAGAAGCTCCCGGTGTTCACGGGAGCTCTCATAAAGTTACAAAACGAAAGGGCTTTCTATTCTTTGATACCGTATTTTGTGCATACTTCGTGGTACGTCATTTTCCGGAGTTCGTCTGCCGTAACGTTTGTTCCGGATGATGTTTTCAGGAAATTACTTGCCGGGATAAGGATGAACCTGAAGTAATAATCGGAAGTTCCGGGTACATAAAGGGCGTCGGAGGTAAACTCGATCTGTCCGTAGTCCGGTATCAGGAAATCCCAGTTTGCGCCAATGGCATAGCAGGGCATGGGCCTAACCGGCGCATCGTAAATATCGCCGGGAAGGCTGCAGTATGCAAGAATAACGCCTGATTCTACAATGTCTTCCGTTATTTCGTTGCACGAAATATCAAAGTACCAGTCGCCGGTTTTACCGGCCCAGGTTGCCGGCTTATACCATTGGGAAGCTATGACATTGGCGTTGCCGTCGATGCCGTCTTTGCCTGCCGGGCCTTCTTTTCCGCATCCGGACCAGGTTATGGATGCTGCAACTGCCAGGAAGATAAACAAATAAAGGTTGGTTTTCATATTTGAATGTTTAGGGTGAATGGTTGTCAGGGGCTGTCTCTGATGCATTGCAATGATACCAATTACTGTGCCATAAAACAATGCTTTGATAAATAAGATTGGACCATTACTTTTTTTTTGACAGGCAATCCGTGCTGTTGGAAGCCGGAATTGAGGATCACAGGGTATGGCATGATCTATAAGGCGGCGGCTTACCTGTAATCAGGAAGCCCGGGGCGTGCGGTATCCGGTATGCTGTTGTCTGAACGGGGACAGTACTGTTTCATTTCAACCGTTTCACCGTCAAAACGGGCGTAGGTGAATTTCGACACCCAATCGCCGAGGATAACGGCCTGGGCTTTCGGGGATATACTGACCACATCCGGGAAATGAACATGCCCGAAGATGAAATAATCGATTGAAGGATCTTTTTGTGCCATTTCCCTGCTGAAAATGATCATAGGTTCCTTTTCCACAGGTACCTTTCTTTTGATGTCGCCTTCGCCTTTCAGCATTTTCGTAAGGCGGCTGCGACGCGAAAAATAAGCGCCGAGCCGGGTGCCGATATCCGGATGTATCCAGCGGTACAGCCATTGGTTGAATCGGCATTCGAACACCATCTTTAAAAATTTGTAACTGTGATCGCCGGGGCCTAACCCGTCGCCATGGGCCAGGAAAAACTTTTTATTTCCGAGTTGCACGATCATCGGGGCGCGATGCAGGAGAATTCCCAATTCATCCTCCAGGTACCGGAACGCCCAGAGGTCATGGTTGCCTCGGAACAGGTGAACTTCGATGCCGGCATCGGTCATTTCACCCAACTTGCCAAGCATACGGATGTACCCTTTAGGAACCACAGTCCTGAATTCATACCAAAAGTCAAACAAGTCTCCCATCAGGTAAATGGCTGAAGCGTCTTTTTTTACCTCGTCGAGCCATTGAATAAACTTCCGCTCACGTATTAAACTTCCGCGGCGGTCGGGAATGCCGAAATGAAAATCGCTGGCGAAATAAATTGCTTTGTTGCTGTCGGTCATCGGTCGTGCCAGTTTCAACAGGAGTTAAAGGGATTTTTATTTGTAAAAAGTCATTAACCAGGTTTTCAGTTCATCGGGCTGAATATTCCGCGCTTTGACGAGGCCGTCGGCCCCGATCAGAATCGCTGCCGGGATGCCGGTGATGCCGCATGCCCTGGCAGCAGGCGAATCCAACCCTTTCATGTCGTTCACATGAATCCATGTGGCCTTATCCAGGCGACAGGCTTTGAGCCAGGGTTCCTTCTGCGTATCCAACGCTATGGCATAAATCTCGAATCCTTTTTTCCGGAACTCATTATAAATGGGTATGAGCCCGGCGTTCATCTTACGGCTTGGCGCATTCCACGAACCCCAGAAATATATAAGGTGCGGTTTGCCTGATAAAGACGTCAAACGGATGATGTTTCCCGAAGCATCCGGCAGGCCAAGGTCTGGCTCCGGGCTCCCGGGAAGCATGGCCTTATTCCGGAGACTCGTCCCGGAAACCTGCGCCCTGTATGCTTCCAGCGTCCTATGAAAAGAAGCGGCATGCTTGTTCCCCGGATAATTCGCCGATAACAGGCTGTCAATCCGGATAAAAAGGGGGAGGTCGGTGGCAGGGGTAACCACTTCATTAGGACCAAACCGGCGGTTGATAACCAGCAGGGAAACCAGGTTCCCGGCATTTGCCTCAAGGAAATTCCTTACCCGCTGTTGCTGTTCACCAAAGATGCCATAATAAGCCGAATCAAGCTGCTCCTTTATTTCTCCGAAATCAGCCTTCGGCCGGCTCGTTATGAAAATTTCCCCCAGCGAATCGGTCTTCGATTGGTTCCGGTTGGTGAACATCAGGAAATCATGATACAGGATGCTTCCTGCCGATCCGGAAACCGAATATTCATGCTGCAGGTTATTGCCGTCGCCCGACAGTTTGATCGTTTCTCCCGGCCCGGATGACAGGGTTATAAAGTTCCTGTCATCGAGTTTCAGCAGGTAAAAACCTGCATCGCCCGATTTTATCCTGAATCTGAATTCGCCGTCTTCCCCGGTAGCAGCAGAGTCAAGGATACAAAGGCTGTCGGGGAACAACTCATAAAGAACAATCCGTTTGCCCGGAACACCGGTAAACTGTCCCTGAATGACCATCGACTTGCGGCTCATATTGTTGCACGAAAAGCCCAACGCCATTATTGCAACAAGCACAACAGGCAGAAATTTTCGTAAGGCAGCCATAGATCAGATATGAGGAAAATTAACGATCACAAAGATCGTAAAATCATTGAAAGAGGCTATTCAATTATCTTAACGTTTATAGGAACGCCATAGTATATTTTAATATGCAGGCAGAAAAAACCTGCCCCCTGAAAAGAGGGCAGGCGCTTTTAGCCAGGAATTCACGAAAGTACAGGCAGCATCAGGTATCTCCATCCTGGCGTTTCATCATGGGAATCATCTCAATAATAATCCGGGTAAGTCACCTTTACATAGTTGTGATAAGCTTTGCCGACATTACCGGATGATGTGAAGCCCAGGACAAGGTGCTTGCCCTGAAGCTGTTGGCTGCTGATCTTATCTCCGGGAGACCAGATCAGGACGTCGTCGATGTAAAAACGAACGAAGTGATCCTGGGTGATCATGATTTTGATCTTATGCCAGGAATTGGTATAGCTGTCGGCAACCATAGCATATTCACCGGTTGTGGTAGCTTTTCCGGAACTGTTGTTATAGCCGGCCTGTATCCAGGCGTGGCCCCTGCATCTCTCGGGTACCCAGGTGGCCTGAGTCCCGGCATACATAATGCGGAAATACGTTCCGAGGGGGATATCCTACCAAAGTACCAACGGCTGATAATCTTTGAGGGTGATTCCCAGGCCCGGGCAAACGCAGTATCCGTTAGCATCGGTAATTTTAAGGTAAACTTCAGCTTCGATGACGACCGGGCCTCCGTTGCCGATGGGGACTTTTGAGATCCCATATCCTGCCGTTGGCGAAGTGGCATTGTTGTCGAACAATCCCTGACGGCCGCATGCCTCGTCAACCCAAACGGGCGCCGGGCTGCCGACAAGATAAAAGGATTGAAGCAGACTTGCTTCCGTATTGAAATTGTTGCTCCAACTTATGCCTGGTAAAGGCTGTGAAGATTCGTTGAATGCTGATTCAGCCTTGTTTTGATTCACAGGAATCAGGTCATCCGTCTCTTTCTGACAACCGGAAAAAGCAATTATCCCTGTTGCCAGCATTAATAAAATTCTAATTGGCTTTTTCATGGTCCTGAATTTAAATGGTTGTCTGTCTGTATTAACTAAGGCACTTCTGCCGCTGCCTGTACCGGGGAATGAGCAATAGAGAATACCGGGAATGTTAGTTGATTTTCTGGAAAATTTGTATGAATTTACAACCTGTATAACGCAAAGCAAAAAAGATAAATAAAAGGATATATGGCGGCTGTAATAATATCTGCAAAAATCAGGGGATAGCCTGCATCCTGTTGCTAAAATCATTTCATGGCTGAACAAACCGGTCAGTGTTCCGAAGATATTACTGCCGGGCGTAAAAACTATCCTGATAAATGGCGAAAATTGCCGGTTATTCAGGGCTGCAGCGGCTATCACCCTTAATAAAAACTACTTTTCGAATGCCGGAATTCCGCTTTTTGCATCCGGGGCAAAATTGTAGTAATTTTATTGTATGCTGGTATTATGATTACTTCCCCCGCTCCCCCTCAGGCTCTGATTTGCATCATCACAATTCAAGGAAAGGCAGAGATGAACCAGGTGATTTCGACCCAGTTAATGTTTTTCGATGTATTGAAGAAGCGGCTTCCCGCAAATCTGTCGCTGGTCCATGAATTGTCTGAATTGTTGGGGATCAGCTACGACAGCGCATATCGTCGTCTGAGGGGTGAAAAGGACTTATCTATCGAAGAATTGCGAAGACTATGCATCCACTACGACATTTCATTCGATTCCCTTATCAACATTGATCACCGGCATAAGGTATTTAACTCTATTGATTTACAGGGCGACAGTTTTAATTATTATACCAAGTTGTCTGCCATAGTTAAAGACGTTTCTAAAAAGGTACTTGACTGCCAGTATAAGGATGTGATTTTTTGTACCAAGGAAATATCACTGTTCCATTTTATTCCGTTCCCGGAATTGCTGGCATTCAAGCTGTTCTTCTGGAGCCGCATTCAATACCGTTTATCGGAGCGCCAGGACAGGCGTTTCTCAACAGCCGATGATTATAGCGGTCTGCTCGGTTTAAATCAGGAAATATACGCTTATTACCTCCATATTCCGAAATATGAAATCTGGTGCAACGAAACGCTTCAGTGCACCCTGAGGCAAATTTCCTATTGCTGGGAATCGGGCTTTTTTGCCGATGTGAGGGATGCTATATATCTCTGCGAACTGCTGGAGCAGCTCTATAGCCATCTCAAAATCCAGGCAGAGGCCGGGTATAATTTCCCTTATGGAAGCGAGCACTCCGGAATTGATAATTCCTTCAGCGTTTACTACAACGATGTTTTCCTGGTCGACAGTACCATCCTCATCAATACCGATCACAGGATGACGGCCTATCTTACTTACAACGGGCTTAATTTACTGGCAACACAGGATGCGGAAATCTGCCTGCAGATAGAGCAATCGTTGCGGAACACCATGCAATCCGGCGTGCTCATCAGCGGTACTTCGGCAAAGGAACGTAACCATCTGTTTAAGGGCCTCATTGATGACATCAGGGCTTTAAAAGAATCCCTCCGGGGCTGATGGGAATGAACCCGTAAACCTGACAAATGCAGGAACGAACTTTTCCTCCCAACTTACAAATGCTATAAAAATGCGGGAGAGGCCCTGTGGGGCAGGAGTAATTTATGCTACAATTCATAAACCTGTTCCGCCGGTCGCTAATGATTCATTATCTTTGTTATGGGTAATGCCGGTTGAAACGCCATAACCTGCGGTCTTAAACCTGGCAGGCCGGTAGTCGCGCGGCGCCGGCTCCGGCGGTTTTTGCACCGGAGTATTTTCCGGTATTTATAACTTGTTTTATAGACCCAGGTTGGTATTTATAAATCATCCCGAAATGAAAAAACTTGTCATCTGCTTTTCGTTAGCCCTGGTTTTCATCGGATTGCCATCTTCAGCCCAGATAACCCTGCTTCTCGAAAAGCCGGGCACGGTTACCTATTACATGTATCAGAAGCACGATTTCATTTCCATCCGGTATAAGACAAAACCCGAGGGCTTTTTTGATGCGGGTGTGATTACGGAAATTACGGATTCCACAGTACAGATCAACGGGAATAACCGTTACAGGTTTAGTGATATTACGGCGGTTTTTCGCGGACGGCCCCTTGTGCGGATTTTCTCCAATGTGGCCATAATTTGCGGCGCCGGTTTCCTGGGACTTACACTGGTTAACGGGGTAATCGGTTCGGGAGGGCCGGCCCTGGGGCCGGACGTCGTTTCTGCCGCCGGGTCTGTGATTTTTGCCGGCTTGGTGGCGTCAGCATTTAAAAACCGGAGGTTCATCCTGGGCGAAAACTGGCGGCTGCGGACCGTTGACCTGAGCATCCTGAAACCTGACGGGCAACAATAACCGCCCAGGCATGCGACATTGCATAAAGTTACTGCCGGAAAGGGATCCTCATTGCATCCTTTCTCCCATTAATAATGGGTATTGCTTCAATTGCAGGGGACAGCCTGCCCGCCTCCGGATGCCGGCCTTTCAGCGGATGGCGGAAATAGCCGGTTACATCAGGGTTCCGTATAGCGGATGGTATAAGCATAATCCCGGATCACCAGGGCATGCGGAGGCTCCTTGGAATGAAACAGGCTGATCCAGCAATAGGAAGTATCGGTTCCCGTGATCAGTTTTACGCCGGCAAAAGCGTGCCGGATAGTATCCCACTGGCCTGTAGACCAATGATGCCCGGGATCCCAGCCTTCATAGAACATGAACGCACTACCCTCATGCCAGTAACTGTTCCTGCCGATGGTATCACCGGCATTCAGGGGCCGCAGGTAGTAGTCGAGCTGGGGGGTGCGTACAATCTGATTAGGGTAAACCGGCCGCAGGCTGGCGGAATAGTAGCCGGATACGGAATCGGGATAATCGGTCATGCTGAAAACAAGGTCATCGTTGCCGTCACGGTTCAGGTCATAGAATACCTCTTGCGATGCCAGCCCGGCAAAGTAAAAGGAATCGTCGGGCTGAGGGTTTGTATAAACGATTCCGTTGCCGCTCGTCTGACCGGCAACGATACTTTCAGGAATCCGGACTTTTTCTTCGGGTTCTTCGGTGCAGGATGCCCAGAAGAGCAGTATAACCGGCAGCATAACAAGACGGAAATGCATAGGCGGCAGGATTTGAGGGTAAGAACAAAGTTAACCAAAGCATAAAATTATACCAGCCTGACTTAAAAAACAACCGGTATAGCTGATAAAATGCGCCCCGCCTGGAGAAATGCAACCTGCCCGCCGGAGGCAGGCCCAGCCGGGAGTGATCGACGGGATCCCTTTCCGGGACAGAATTTGATAATGGTTCAAAATTCTATTTATCTGGGAATGAATATCTGCTGTAAATCACAACACCGACCCTGTCAATATGCTCAACAAGCGCTTTTTCTTTAATATCATTGTAAATCAGAATATCAAACTTGTAGGGAAAATCAAATTCGTCCAGTTTTATTGATAAATCCAGAACGTCGTTCAGCAATAAATCTCTTCCGCTTATTGAAATGTCAATATCAGAGCCGGTAGAGTAATTTCCTATTGCTCTCGACCCAAATAAAACTACTTTATCAATTTTAGCATTTTCTTTAAAGACGGATATTATATTTTCTAATTCAATCTCATTTAGACCGTATTTATCTGTGACCGTCATCATTGTATTTTTTTTAATTCGTCTTCAAGCGCTCCTTTCAGATCCTTTAATAAAAGAAAATACTCATATCTGATATTCCTGATTATTTCTTCAGCGGTTTCTTCATCATAAGTGTGGCTTGTCAGATTACGGCTTTTGTGCATTCTCATCCAGCCATTTCCATCAGTAATATAACCGTCCTGAAAACTTTGTTCAATAACAGGTTTCGGCCCGATGATACCATAATAACCTTTTTCTTTCAGTAAATCCTGAAGCGTTTCCCAGCCTAACTCAAATGTATACTCAAAGGCTTTAATGAGGCCCAGTTTTTCCAACTCGTTAAACTTATCAACATCAACAAAGCGTTCGAGTTGGCTAAAAGCTTTTATATAATTAATGAAACGCTGTGTCCATCGTATATCCGGATGCTCCTTTTTACATCTTTTAACAAGGATAAGATTTGTTTTGTCGGACTGGCTCAGCCGGGAGTGATCGACGATTTTTTGATGAACGGGGAAGGGCTTGCAGATCGGTCATGCCAACTGCCGGATGTCAAGCCGAAAAACGGCCTGAGCCGAAAGATGCCCACCGAAAACCACTGCCGCCGCCATTGACGGGTAGCTGATATTACAGGGCGTTTTCAATTTCTTTGATCGCACGTTCCAGCGCTGCATCTCTATTCTTCATGTAATCGTCGATCGTTTCTTTCACTTCAATATCCGGCTTAACGCCGCTATTTACAAATCTTTTTTCACTGATCGGGTAGCAGATGCGTCTTGTACAAATTCTGGCATATCCTCCCCCCGGTAATCCCTGTACCACCAAAGGGGAACCGGTTGAGCCGCCGGTTTCTTCACCAATCAGTATTGGCCTCTCCGGTGTTTCATATATGTTAACCAGGAAATCTTCGGCCGCAGAAAAAGTAAACCGTCCGATTAATATAACCGTCGGACAAGTGATCCTTTTTAGTGTATCTGATACAAATACAGAATCAGGCCTCTCGAAACGATATGCACGATTTAAAAAGTAATCTTTATATTGTTCCTGCCAGTTCCCGTTTGCTTTTCTTACTCCGTCATTTATTCTTGTCTCCGAGGCAAAGTTGAGAAAATAATTCCCCTTTGTCAGGTATTTTTGCAAATGCCAGGCTACATTGGTGGTTCCGCCGCCGTTTTTACGAAGGTCAATTATTACCCCTTTTGCTTTTGATAACTTGTCAACTACATTGTCAAATTCTTTGATCGCTTCCTCTTCCGGCCAAAATCGATTGAAACTTACCAATGCAATATCCTTATCCAGCCATTTCAGATCAACAATATCTTGCGGGTAATTTATTGCCGGCCCCCAAGATTGATCATGATCGGTGCGGGTAGCCTCGCCGTTGTGCTGAAGCTCAATATTAACAATACCGCCATCGGTTTTTCTGATTTTCCCTTTGAACGGCTGATCTTTGAAGCCATTCGGCAGCTTAACCATTCCCTGCATCCATAAATGTTGTTCGGTAGAAGCGGATATGTATGGAAATATATTTGTTTCGAGATACTCTAATGTAGGAATATTCTCAATTTCAATGACCTCGGCGCCAACCCAGGTTGAATCAAGTTCGGGTATTTTACGCACAGAGGTTATATAGACTTTGTTATTAAAGTTTTGCAAAGAGACCGGGATATAATCGGTATAAGGACGAAATTGTCCATTATCGGATACCTCGCTGTGACCATCGTGTAAATTTGCCATGAACTTTTTCAATACCTGATAGTATTCATAGTCGTTTTTGGTTGCCAGCGCCAGAGGGATAAAAGTCCTGTAAAGGCTATCCGGATCAGGTTTAAGCCGGTCAATGTTTACAAAATTGTACTTCGTTTCTGACCAGATCTGGCTCAGCCAGTACAACTTTTCATCGGCGGGAATTTTGTCCGGCAAATCCTTGATTCCGACAATCTCAGTATGCGCAGTGTCCTGATGGTTAAGAATGATATTGAATTTTATGGTGTCGTTTTTGGAAACATAAAATAAAGCGGTGTCAATATTGGTTTGAAATATCACCGTATTCTTCTCATGGGAACAATAAACTTTCAGCCTGTCCGGATTATCTTCCGGTGAAATACGCCACTCCTGCACGGCGCCGTTAACACTAAATTTTATCTTTTTCTTATCCGATCGAATGTTCTTTTGTCCGTAAACAACAGAAAACGAACAAATTATAAATAAAAGTAAAAAGGTTCTTTTCATAAGCTGGTTATATCTCGCCGGGATGAAAGTAACCGACTGGCCGGCGGCAGGCTCAGCCGGGAGTGATCGGATCCCTATGAACGGGGTAGGGATTGCTGATGGTTCAAAAAACTGTTTTTTATGCGATCGCCTCATTTGTTTATAAATTCTTTAAAAAGTCATCTTCTGATATTATTTCAAGAGTCGAACCTTTTTCAATAAGTTTAACTGCCTTTTCCTGTTTATTACTCATACCATCTTCGCCAACGACTCTGTAATCTTGCTGCCCAACTACTAAAAAATCCGTATCTTTTGTAACACTATTTCCATTTATGCCACCAATGTCTGCTATTATTTGCTGAGCTTCGGTTCTTATCATTGAAGATAAAGTTCCTGTAAAAACGACTGTTCTGCCATAAAAGATACTGCCTGCATTGTGTTTTGCTGGGTCGCCAACTATTTTCGATAAATCTTTTGCCTTATTTATTCTCTTTGTCTCAGATGGACTGTATCCACCGTGATAGAGCTGTCCAATTGTGGTTTTTAATTTCTCAGGGAAATCATCTAGTGAAATAACACCCGCAATTTCAAAAGCCTTTAATGCTAATTCTGCAGTTGCTCTGCTGTCAGCGCCAGCTCTGTGGTGTACCAGAGGGATGTCGTTTACTCTACATAAAGTCTTTAAGTCATATGCAGGAAGTCCTTCCCAAACTTTTTTTGAGAAAATATAGCTACAACAATAGTGTAATGATGGGAAAGGAAGTTTGTAAAGTTCAAGAGTTCTGCGTAAAACGCTTATATCAAAACCGGCATTGTGCGCAATGAGGAACTGATTTTCAATTAGTGGTCTTAGTTCAGTCCATATGATATTGAACTCAGGCTTGTCTGCTGTATCTTTTGGAGTAATGCCGTGAATAAAAATATTGAATCCATCATATTCATTATTAATCGGTTTAATCAACCAAGTTTTCGTCTCAACAATCTGACTATTTTTAATGAAAGTCAATCCAATCTCACAAGGACTGTGTCTCTGCGAAGTAGCTGTTTCAAAATCTAATGTTATAAAATCCATTTCATTTTGGTTTATTTTGGCATTCAAGCCTTTTTAAGCGGCTGCATAACGTTGGTTGTATTGAAAGTTACAATTTGCGTAGCGATTTTCTAGCAAGATAAATTGAACATAATGCGGGTTAACGCACTTGAATTACAATCTGTTACGGTAAATTTTTATACCATATGTGAACAGAAGCTTTTCAAGTTAGTTCTATTAGTCTCTTTATATCTTTACTTTGTTTTACCTTTTCAACCAGTTTCCGAATCTCATTAATTCCATTACTCCAACTTTTAAAAAAGATATAATAATCAGTTTTGAGATTACTAAGTTCCTTATCGCAAGCATCTTCTAACCATTTGTCTGTCATACTATGTCCATAGTTATTACGAAGTCTATTTAAAATTTGCGCTTGCTTTAGTATTTGTGCTTTACCTTTGAATTCAATTGTATATTTAAAATATTCATTAATAGATCCGAATTGGCTCTCATTCTCGAAGTTATTAACTTGAATCACTGTTGGATATAGTGAGACTTGGATATAATAATTAATATATTTTATTAGCATCTTCATTTGTTCAATCATCAACTGATGATAGATAAAAAGAGCTGCGATTTTACCTTCTGGGAAAGTACGATCAAAGAAATCGTCGGCATTTCCATTTAATTGACTCAATTTGTTTGTATCCGGCCACCAAAGATGTCCATCAATGTTCTCAAATTTTTGCTTTATGTCGTCTTTATATGTCATTTTGCTATTGTATACAACGGCCAGAGCTATATGAAATTGACGAATGCGGGCGGTTTTTCTGTCGAGCCGCAAGGCCATCGTTATAGGCTACTTACTTTGTTTTCTGCACCGAAACGCCAATTGATTTGTAAAATTTGTTAATGACATGCATTTTTTATAACTCTTTCAATGAATTCACAATATCGCCAATACTATGAATGGATGTGTTCAAAGCCATCTTGTCTGCTAATGTTGGACTAAACTTCAATACTTCATCTTTCGTAATTTTGTGCCAAATAGGCAATATCACTTTGTGTCCATTCATTTCTTTGGCTACCATACCATTTAATTCATACTCTGGCCACTTCTTTTTCAAAAACGAAGGTGAGATAATTACAATTCCGTATTTGGATTTTGCCAAACCATTATCAATCTTTTTCCTTAAGCTATCTCCTATCTTTAACTCAAATTCGTCATACCATACTTTAAAGCCATTATTCTTCAAAGCATCAACTAAATCCCTTACTATCTCATCTTTATCATCAGAAGCGTGCGATATAAAAAAATCGTACTCCTTATCGTCTAAATCATTAAAGTTCTCTGTCTTTGATGAGTAATTTTGATTTATTAGAAAATTCAATTGAGATTTCTGCTGTTCTACATCTTGCTGTAATTTACGCTGAAAGTCTAATTGATCTTTTTGCTGCTTTTTTTGTTCGGCTTCTTCGGCATTTCTTAAATCTTGCTTTTTCCTACCAATTTCAACTGATTTATTAGCTATCTGTTTCTGATATTCCGCAATTTTCTTTTTACAATTATAAATATCGTTTTGATAACCTCGAATCTGTCTTAGTTTGCTTTGCAACGAAGACTCTGACGTGTATTTATTAATTGACTTGTTTACTGAGTCAATCTGACGGTTTTTGTCATTCTCTTTTCTGCTTTCGTCTGCTATCTTCTTTTGAAAGTCTGCAACATCTTTTTCAAGTCTATTGACTTGGTCTTGATAATGGGATAAATTCATTGCAGTATCATTTTAGGCTTGCCGTTTAATATCACATATCACCTCACTCTTCCCACTTTTAATCAAGCCGATTGGTTACGTTCCTTGTCCCAGTATGCGTTCTCAATGTTCTGCGGGAGTCCTGTATATCAGCCAACTAAAATAGGCGATATATCTTTCTGTTATAGATATTTCTTAAAAAAGTTATGAACAATTAGTGAAACAATAGGGATTTCCGGATTTTGTCTAACCTGAATAAACGGAATATTTCTTTACGGCAGATTCCCGGCTGCCCGTAATGCAGGGGCGGAGGACACGCTGAGGGGGAAAGACGTTTTACTAACTTCGTTTTTGCTGTTTTATAAATCAGTGTAGAATTATTTCAACAGTTTACGGTTTCCGGCATCCTGCAAAACACTCATTTGCTGGATGGCGCTCCGGTTTAGTTTTATCAAGCGCTCTTTTTGCGGCATCTGCTCGTTGATAAACACCGCGTTCAGGTTCTCCATGTTGGATAAACAAATCAATTCGTTGATGGTGGCATAGTCGCGGATATTCCCCTTTAATCCGGGATTCGCATCCCGCCATTGCCTGGCTGTAATACCAAACAGGGCAACATTCAGCACATCGGCTTCATTTGCATAAACAGTGGAAATTTGGGCCGGCGAAAGTTCCTGTGGTATCAGATTATGCCGGATGGCATCGGTGTGGATATGATAATTTAACCTGGTAAGTTCCCGTTTTGCCGACCAGCCAAACTGCTTTTGTTCTTCTTCTTTAAGCCGCTGAAATTCATTGATCAGATACAATTTAAAAGGGACACTAATGGCCGAACCAAATTCAAATGCGATGTCTTTATGGGCAAAGGTGCCGCCATACCTGCCTTTTTTTACAATGATTCCGATAGAATTGGTTTTTTCAATCCACTCCGAAACACTTAATACAAAGTTGGGTAAACCGGCCTGTGATTTAAAGTGGTCAAATTCGACCACTTTAAAATAAGGGTTATTGATCTGTTCCCAGGTTCCCAGAAATTCAAGAGTATAACGGCTTCTTAACCAGTTTTTAATAATATCGGCTGCACGGCTTTCGCTTTCTTTAGCATTTGCCATGTCGGTAATCGAAATGTAATCTTTTTCATCAACGGAGATGATGGTAATTTCAGTATTTTTTACAATAATCTTTGCCATAATACATTCTTACAGAAGTTGTTATGCATGTTTGCACTTACGGACGCGTGGGATTAACTTCTTTTTCCCATTTCAGAATCCGTTAACCGTCATTCTTCCTCTGTTATTCTTTCATCCGCCCCATGTCTCCCGGTCGAGGCTGCGGTAGTGGATGGCTTCGGCCAGGTGCTCGGTCCGGATGTCGGGGCTTTCGGCAAGGTCGGCAATGGTGCGGGCCACTTTCAGGATGCGGTCGTAAGCCCTGGCCGAAAGGCTCAGTTTGTCCATCGCATTCTTCAGCAATACCTGTCCTTCCTCGGTGATCTGGCAAATCTGCCGGAGCTGTTTGCTCGACATCTGTGCGTTGCAGTAAATGCCTTTCGATTCCCGGAACCGCTCTTCCTGCACCCTGCGGGCTTTCACCACGCGTTCGCGGACGGCCTCGCTCTTTTCCGAGACTCTTTCACTGTTCAATTCACGGAAAGGGACCGGCACAACTTCCACATGAATATCAATGCGGTCGAGCAGCGGCCCTGAAATCTTATTGAGATATTTCTGTACAACGCCCGGGCCGCACACGCAGTCCTTCTCCGGGTGGTTGTAATATCCGCAGGGGCACGGGTTCATGGATGCCACCAGCATAAAACTGGCCGGGTACGTCACCGTGGATTTTGCCCTCGAAATGGTTACCATACGGTCTTCGAGGGGCTGACGCAGTACTTCCAGGACCGTTCGTTTAAACTCGGGCAGTTCATCGAGAAAGAGGACCCCGTTGTGGGCCAGCGATATTTCACCGGGTTGGGGATTGCTGCCACCGCCAATGAGGGCAATATCAGATATGGTGTGATGGGGGCTGCGGAAAGGCCTGACGGAGATCAGTGAGGCATTGCGGCCCATTTTGCCGGCCACTGAATGGATTTTGGTGGTTTCCAGCGCTTCGTGAAGGTTAAGGGGAGGCATGATGGAAGGCATGCGCTTGGCCAGCATGGTTTTTCCGGCGCCGGGAGGGCCTATCAGGATCACATTGTGCCCGCCTGCTGCGGCAATTTCGAGGGAACGCTTGATGTTCTCCTGGCCTTTTACATCGGCGAAGTCGAATTCATATTCGTTTAAGTGGTTGTAAAATTCTTCGCGGGTGTTTACTTCTACCGGCGTCTGTTTCAGGCTTCCTTCCAGGAAGCCGATTACATCGTTAAGGCTCTCAAGCCCGTAAACCTCCAGGTCGTTGACAATGGCGGCTTCGCGGGCGTTCTCCAGGGGCAGTATAAAACCTTTGAACCCCTTATCCCGCGCTTCAATGGCGATAGGCAACGCTCCTGTTATGGGTTGCAGGCTGCCGTCGAGCGACAGTTCCCCCATGATCACGTACCTGTCCAGGTCATCAACCAGAAGTTGCTCGCTGGCGGCAAGAATGCCGATGGCAATGGTCAGGTCGTACGACGACCCTTCCTTGCGGATATCGGCCGGCGCCATGTTGATGGTCACCTTTTTGTGCGGGAACTTATAGCCGATATTGACCAGCGCCGCTTCAATACGCTGATGGCTTTCTTTTACGGCATTATCGGGCAAACCGACCATTGCAAACTGAATCCCCTGATCGACATTAACCTCAACTGTAATCGTTGTGGCATTGATCCCCTGGGTAGCGCATCCGAAAGTTTTAACAAGCATAAAAAACCGAATTGAAAATTATTCCTGATAATATTAAAGACAAATCACTCCTTTCCCGGCGATAACCTGAACAAATATAAGGGATTATGGTTTTATTTGGTAAACGAGGCAGTAAAATGGACCGGAATCAGCAAAATAAACTACAGCAGGTAAAATCCCCGTGCAGGAATGTCTGCACGCTTGACCACCACGGGCGGTGTACCGGCTGCTACAGGAATATTGAAGAAATTGCCAACTGGAGCGTTTACCCGGATGAGCAAAAGCGGTACATCCTGTCAATACTTCCGCTGCGGATGCAGTTGCCTGAAATTTTCGGCTGATGAATTGCCGGCTATCCGGGCTTGTCAGGAAGTGAGAATTATTAGGTTGCGTTTCGCCTGAAAATGGGGCATCAAGGGCATGGATGTTCAAGGAGAAAATATATGACTCTCAGTGTTTCTTCGTGTTCCGTGGCTCCGTGGTAAAAAAGAACCACTAAGACACTTAGGGCACTGAGGTTCACTGAGAAAATATGCAACACTCGGTGTTTTTTCGTGTCCTCCATGGCTCCGTGGTAAAATAACCTTAGTGCCCTGAGTGTTCTGAGTGTCTAAGTGGTATTTTGCGTTCTCCGTAGCCCGTGGTAAAAAAGAACCACTAAGACACTTAGGGCGCTGAGGTTCACTGAGAAAATATGCAACACTCGGTGTTTTTTCGTGTCCTCCATGGCTCCGTGGTAAAATAACCTAAGTGCCTCTGCGTGTGCTGAGTGTCTAGGTGGTATTTTGCGTTCTCCGTAGCCCGTGGTTTAAAAAAAGAAACCCTTTAGTTTGCAGGGCTTGCCCGGGAGGGAAGATCATCTTCCCGGCTTGTACTCTGAAGCTTCCAGGATGGCTTGTGAGCCGGTGGCTTCCATAATCTGCTTCAGCGACAGTTTCTTGTTGTTGGCGGCGTATGCGCGGACAATCTGCCAGCCCATCCATACCCCCAGCCGTCCGGGTGATTCCTGGGCGAAACCTGAAGTAAACGGGCCGTCGGCCAGAAGCTTGGATGCCGCCGCCGGGTCGGAATTAAATAACAACTGATTTCCTATCAGGAATTTCCAGATGTTTTCTTCATTGGTTTTACACCACTCCAGTTGTCCGGGAGTATAACCGATTTTAAGGTTATCGGCCATTTCGGGGAACATCGCATCGAGAAAATAACAGATTTTGCCTGCCGTGATCATTTGATTGAGTAACGTCTGGTCGCCCGGGTCGGTTCGAAGCACATTGCCGGCTATTGCTTTCATGCATTCGGGAAGGATGTATTCCGGCATCATCCGGGCAATTTTGTACTCGGGGATTCCTGCTTCCCGGTAAATGACCTGATCGTTGCCGAGAAACAGATCGAGGCCAATGGCCATTGCCGAGTCGGTAAACAGCACCGGCATTTCCACGTTAAGTCCCGAAATATACGTGTAAACGAGAGGACATGGTTTTTCGGGGTAATAGGAGCGGTAGCGGGCAATTGCTCCGGAAAGGTCTTTTTTAAGGGCGGAAAGGTTCCCGTATTTTTGCATCGCGATCTCATACAACTTCCTGATGTTGGGGTCGTTGACGAATTGCGACAGGTTCATCAGATTGATCGTGTCACTCCAGTCGGAGCCCAGAAAGAAATAATAACGCCCGGCAAGGGGAACCAGGCTTTCCTTCAGATTCTGGCTGTTGATCGAAAAAAGGGCGCTGTCGTATCGCATTATCTGAACCGGCTGCGATGGGACTTTAGCGACCGGGCCGGGGATGAAGACTTGCTTGTTGCGATGGCACGATCCGAAGAGAATAACGGAAGCAAACAACAATAAAAAGAAAAATCTGCGCATGGATTTAAAAGAGATGTCTGTTTGGGAACCCATGATCATGGATTCCGGTTTTAAAGAAAATTTTTAAGGGTTAATGTTGCCGCGATCTGTCAGAGGAATTTCACGCCTACACTCACATTAAACAGGTTGTTGCGGACTTTGAGGTTTTCGTCGCCGGTGTAAATATTGCTGATGCCTACCTCGTAACGGGCATCAAAGGTGAGAATCCAGAAATCGATGCCGCCGCCAACCTGAAATGACCAGAGCATTTTATCGATGTCATCGGTTGAGTGTATCGGCCATGAGCTTAGCAGTTCGAGCGGTTTAACATGCTTTTCGGAAATATAGGAAAGGGTAGGCCCTGCCATCAGACGGATGTTGAAGGATCCTTCGGAAACCGGCCTGACTCCGAGCAGGAGCGGGATAGTGATACTCTTAAGCTCAATTTCCTGGCTGCGGTCTTCACCATCGAGAACGTCGTTGATAATTCCGCCTTTCACAATATAATTCACTTCCGGCTGGAAGTATACTTTTTGTCCGAAACGCATGAAAGCGCCGATCTGGAAAGCCCCTTCGGGCGTAGAAGTCACCGAATCGAGATTGGTAACAAGGCGGTTTGAATTATAACCAACTTTCGGCCCTATCGAAAATCCCGGAATTTGGGCTGTTGCGAAGGAAACGGCAACACTCAGGAGAAAGGCGACGAAGAGAACACGTTTCATAAAACGGTGAGTTTGATCGGTTGATAACGTAAAAATAGTAAGTTATGGTATACTTTTTACAAAAGCGTCCGGTCGATCTTCAAAAACCAGGCTGAATTTTTGTGGTATATGTTTTCAGTGATGTTATCTTTTTCATGTTTTTGAGCGATATTTGCGGGAAGTTTTATCATTAAGATCAAAGTTATGAATAAAAAGCTCCTCCTGCTGTCATTAATCCTTGTGATAGGATTCACGGCCAACGCGCAATACAAAAAATTCAAATTCGGGTTGAAAGCTGCTCCGCAAATAAGCTGGATGCGTACCAATGTAGAGGGCTATTCAAACGACGGGGCGAAACTCGGCTTCGGCTGGGGGTTTGTCACCGAAATGAATTTCACCGAGAACCACTCCTTCGCCACCGGATTCAACGTCCTGTTTAACGGAGGGAAACTCCAGTATCCCGATATATCGGGAACAAATGCCGGAACCATGAAACGTACCTATAAGCTTAAGGCGATTGAACTGCCGCTTACCTTAAAAATGCGGACCAACCCCATCGGCGATTTTCAGTATTTCGGGCAGATTGGTTTAGGGACCAGTTTTCAACTGGATGCCAAAAGCGAGGATGAATTTACTTACAACAGCACGGTTGTGACCAAGGAAGGGAATATCAGCAACATCGCCTTTCTTCGTGAATCGCTGATTATCGGATTAGGCGCTGAGTATACCCTGGATGCCGGGACTACTTTCGGGGCAGGATTAACCTTCAACAACGGTTTTACCGATATGCTGACCGGTAAGAATAAGGTTGACGGCAGCCTGAAAGAAAAAGGATACATCAATTTTCTTGAGCTGAATGCCTTTGTCCTCTTTTAATTGTTGAAAGAAATCGTTTGGAAAAGCCCGGAAATAGCGCCGGGCTTTTTACTTTTACAGCGAATTTATACCTGAGATCATGCGTATAGCCCTGGCTCAACTCAATTATGTAATCGGCGATTTTGAAGGTAACCTGGCAAAAATCACAAATGCCATCCGGGAAAGCCGCAGACAAAAGGCCGACCTTGTAGTTTTCGCCGAATTGTCACTTTGCGGGTACCCGCCGCGTGATTTTCTCGAATTTGATGATTTTATAAACCGGTGCGGACTGGCCATCGAAAAAATTGCCGCTGAATGCATCGGGATTGCTGCCATCATCGGGGCGCCCGCCCGAAATCCTGATTTAAAAGGTAAGGACCTCTTTAATGCCGCCTGGCTGCTCGCCGACGGGGAAGTGAAAGGAACGGCTTTTAAAACGTTGCTTCCCAATTACGATATCTTTGATGAGTACCGTTATTTTGAACCCAACAGGCAATTTAATGTGCTGGAATATAACGGGATAAAGATCGCCCTGACCATTTGTGAAGATATCTGGAACATCGGCCCCGACCCGTTATATGTGGCTACCCCGATGGATGAGATGATCGGATTAAAACCGGATCTGATCATTAATATTGCCGCTTCTCCCTTCAACTACGACCAGGAAAACGAAAGGGGGGAGGTGCTGGCCAAAAATGCCGGTCGTTACGGGCTGCCGCTGGTGTATGTAAACCATGTGGGAGCGCAGACGGAGTTGCTGTTCGACGGTTTGTCCCGGGTGCTTGATGCCAGCGGGGATGTGGCGGCGATGCTTCCGGCTTTCGAAGAGGGCCTTGAATTCGTGGATTTTAAATTTGTTGAAGGTAAACTGACGCCGGAACCAGTCGTTCATCCCTCTCATCAAACTTCATCGAAAACAGGACTCATCCACGACGCGCTGGTGATGGGGATCGGCGATTATTTCCGGAAGATGGGTTTCAAAAAGGCCATATTAGGGCTTTCGGGCGGTATCGATTCGGCTGTAACGCTGGCGCTTGCAGCCCGGGCGCTGGGACCTGAAAATGTCATGGCGGTATTGCTTCCTTCGGAATTCTCATCGCAGCATTCGGTTGACGATGCGCGGCAATTGGCTGAAAACCTGGGCGTCCGTTACGAACTGATCGGCATCCGCAAAGGGTATGACAGCGTGCTGGAAACCCTGCAGCCTTATTTTAAAGGGTTGCCGTTTAATGTAACCGAAGAAAATATTCAGGCCCGCTTAAGGGCTGTCATTCTCATGGCAATGGCTAATAAATTCGGGTATATATTGCTGAATACTTCCAATAAAAGTGAAGCGGCCGTGGGATACGGAACCCTGTACGGCGATATGTGCGGAGGATTATCGGTGCTCGGCGATGTTTATAAAACCGAAGTTTATGATCTGGCAGGTTATATCAATGCCGAAAAAGAAATCATCCCGCTGAACAGTATCACCAAGCCGCCTTCGGCCGAGCTTCGTCCCGGGCAGAAGGACAGCGACTCGCTGCCGGATTATTCCATCCTCGATAAAATCCTTTATCAGTATATCGAAAAGCGGATCGGGCCGTTGGAGATCATCGCCATGGGATTCGATGAAGCTATAGTAAGACGGGTGCTTAAAATGGTGAACACCAATGAATGGAAAAGGTATCAAACCGCGCCTATCCTCCGTGTTTCTCCCAAAGCGTTCGGCAGCGGCAGGCGTATGCCTATCGTGGGGAAATACCTTTCGTGATTTACTGCCTGATAAAACAATAGATTTTGTTGAAAGAAGCCCCTCTCCTTGAGGAGAGGGGTTTGGGGTGAGGTGATTTTTGTGCTTCAATGAATAAACTCGTCCAGCCGGTAAGTAATGATAAAAAAAAGCAGCTTCCGAAAGAGAAACTGCTTTTATTCCGGCATAGAAACAGTGACTAAATGTTCACGGCCTCAACCGATTTTACTTCGGGAAGTGCGCGTTTTACGGCTTCTTCAACGCCGTTTTTGAGGGTCATTCGACTGAATGGGCACGATCCGCAGGAACCCTGAAGTTCGACATTTACCACGTTTTCATCAGTAAGTTCCAGGAACCTGATATCGCCGCCGTCAGCCTGCAGGTAAGGCCTGATCTGGTCTATGACATTTTTTACTTTGCTTTCTAATTCTGCGTTCATTGTTAGGGAGTTATTGTTGATCAAAAAGGTTTGGATTCTTTGTTAAGGATTGTGTTACGATTTCATTTCAACCACTTTGGTGGCTTCCAGGGTTGCATTGCGGATGGCGACCTGCCGGGCTATGGTTTCGGCCAGGTCGCGGAATGCAACGGCAACGGGGGATGAATCGTTTATTGCGATGGGGCTTCCATTATCGCCCGATTCACAGATGCCTTGCACCAGCGGTATTTGTCCGAGCAACGGGATGCCCATTTCATCGGCATAACGCTTTCCGCCTTCCCGTCCGAAAATGTAATAACGGTTACCGGGCAACTCTTCGGGGGTAAACCAGGCCATGTTTTCGATGATTCCGAGCACCGGGACCTTGATGCCTTCGGCAGCGAACATCCCGTATGCTTTCCGGGCGTCAGCCAGGGCAACTTCCTGAGGCGTGGTGACGATGGCAATGCCGGTCACAGGAACGTTCTGAACCAGGGTAAGATGTATATCGCCGGTTCCCGGAGGCGTATCAATAACCAGGTAGTCGAGTTCGCCCCAACTGCTGCCGGTGAGCAATTGGCTGAGGTAATTAGAAGCCAAGGGACCGCGCCAGACCAGGGCTTTGTCAGGATCGACAAAAAAACCGATGGAAAGAAGTTTTATCCCGTATTTTTCGATGGGCCTGATGATAGCCTGCCCGTTTTCTTCAATTACTTCAGGGCGGGCATCCATGAGGTCAAACATCAGGGGGACCGACGGCCCGTATATGTCGGCATCAAGTAACCCGACCTTAGCCCCCAGGCGGGCCAGCGAGACGGCAAGGTTGGCTGCCACGGTTGATTTTCCCACTCCTCCTTTGCCTGATACAACCGCAATGATATTCTTAACGTCTTTGAGCATATTTTCACCGGCTTTGCGGCGCGAGGTTGTGCGCGATATCAACTCAACATTCACCTCCGCATCAGGATCAACGACCGAGTGGATGGCCTCGATACAGTCATTCTTCATTTTCCCCTTCATCGGGCAGGCAGGAGTGGTGAGCACGAGTTTGAAATTTATCCGCTTTCCCTCTATGACAATGTCTTCAACCATGCCCAATGTGACGATGTCCTTTCGTAAGTCAGGATCCTGAACATTCCGTAAGGCATTTAAAATCAAATCTTTCGATACTTCCATGCTTTATCAGATTATTTTTATTTAGACAGCGTAAAGATAGATAAAATTCCTGATATGAAATTCAATTTTGTCGTGACAGATAATTGAGGCTTAAGTTGTAAATTGTATCTTCTTTTTGAATGAAGCCTGACATCCTGATATCAGAGATTATGAAACAGTTTAAACCGGCCGGAATCCTTTTAATCCTGGCGCTTTTATCCCCGGGGTGCGCCCGGCAGGTAATGCAAACGGCAAATCCGGCATTAAAGGATGGCCGTTACGACAGTGAGTTTCCCTATCGCAATTGTGCCAACGAACTGGAAGAAATTACCCGTTCGGTGAAAAAAGTTAACAGTTATGCAACCTACCGGACTTATGTTTTCGGCGAAAATTCAGAGATAACCTTACGGGATCTTTCAGGATCTGATTTATTCGAAAAAGCCAAAGCCAGGATAGAAAACAATGAATCGGTCAGCGGGACGGCGTTGGTAATCTCTTACAGCGGTGATAAACTGGCTTTGCTCACCTGTGCCCATGTCGCCGTTTTTCCCGATACAATCATTCACTGGTCGGAACACAGCGACCTGCAGTCGAACAGATTTATCCACAGTATATCGCTAAAGACCAATCAGCAACTGTATATCAGGGATATTCCGGAAGGCGGCCGGATACAGGTGCTGGCGAGTGATTCGAAAAACGACATTGCAATCCTGGGAAGAACTGTAAATCAGCCTGCTTTGCCGGTAAAAGTATTCAGCTATCCGGTCGGCTATTCTGACCAACTGGAATGGGGCAGCTTTATTTACCTGGTAGGCTATCCGTTGGGCCAACTCATGGTAACCAAAGGCATCGTCAGCAAGCCTGCCGAAAAAAACGGGAATTTCATGACCGATGCTTCATTCAACGAAGGCTTTAGTGGAGGCATCGTCATGGCTGTGCGCGATGGCGTTCCTAACTTTGAACTGGTCGGGATCGGGAGGGCGGTTTCGGCCAGGACCGGTTATTCGCTCAAGCCGGAGAAACAGATACATGAATATGCTTACAATCCTGCCATTCCTTACAACGGCAACATATTTGTTCATGAAGAAAAGGAAATAAACTACGGGATAACCTTTGTGATACCGGTCAATAAAGTACGTCAGTTCTATATGGATAACCGGGGCCGGATACTCGGGCAGGGCTATAATCTGGATCCCTTTTTCAGTGAAAAGTGATGATCCGGATAATCAGGTTGCTATTCCAGTTCCTTTGCAGGGTCCCAAAACAATTCTTTAAAATTTAAAATCAAATCGTCCTGAATGATAGCTCCTTCATTTTCAAGAAGCTGCTGCATGATCTTGTTCCCGCCAAAAAAATGTTTGCCGGTAAGCAGGCCGTTCCGGTTAACCACCCTGTGAGCCGGAACCGGCATCGGGCAGGTAGGCGAGGCATTCATGGCCCAGCCAACCATCCGGGCCGATCGTCCGGTGCCCAGATATCTTGCAATAGCGCCGTAAGAAGTAACCCTGCCGGCAGGTATTTGCATGACGACGGTATAAACCTTTTCGAAAAACGATTCATCCTGCATCATTCAAACGGCAGGCATTTAATTGATTGTGAAACAAAGGTATTTTATCGGAATTCCCTGTGAAAGCCACATTTGTTCATAGAACGTTTGAACGGCAACTACATCCCTTACCATTTCATCCGATGAGTTGCTGTACAGATCGCTGGTGGAGTATAGCAGCCTGTGTTTGCCGGCTTTGATGATGTCATGGGTATATTCAAAAACCAGGTCGCTGTCGGTTTTCAGGTGTATGATTCCTTCCGGTTTTAAGATCTGACGGTACCTTTCAATAAACTGGGGGGAGGTAAACCGTTTTTTCGTCCGGGGACTGTTGGGATGAGGTTCGGGGAAAGTAATCCATATTTCATCGACTTCTCCGGGGGCAAATACATCGGCAATTCCCTCTATCTGCATTCTGACAAAAGCGACATTGGGAAGTTGTTTTTCGGCGGTGGTCTTAGCGCCGCGCCACATCCGGGCTCCCTTTTTATCAATGCCGATATAATTCTTATCAGGGTAGTGCGTTGCCAGGCCTACGGTATATTCGCCTTTGCCGCACCCCAACTCCAGGATCAGGGGATTTTCGTTCCGGAAATAATCGTTGCGCCATCTCCCTCTCAGCCCGAACCCGGCCTGCAGGTCGTCCCACATTAATTGAAACATATGCGGGAAGGTCGCATTTTCTGCAAAACGTTCCAGTTTTCGCTTAGCCAAAATACAATGAAATCAGGATTGAATACTAAGTTGATTATCGGGAATGACATACAGGGCTTATGATAACTCTGCCCCTGGCAATGGAAACACTGATTTGGGCCTGCATGTCAGCGGCCTGCGACAGGCAGGCAATCTCTAATTTTTTGCTTTCAATACCCATGCCGAAGGATGACCGCTCTCCCTTATAGTTTTTAGCTGCCTGAAAGCTTCTTCTCTATCCGAAAACGACCGGATGCTTACCACGTATAATCCCTTATGCGTCGTATCGGCGATAGTGGCGGGATACCCCTGTTGTTGCAACGCTTTTACGAGCCGGCCTGCATTTTTAACTTCTCGGAATGCTCCGCCAACAATAAAATAAGAAGGCTTTTCGGCATTGCTCTTCGTGTCCGCATCAGTGCAAGGTTCCGTGATCGTAAGGCCGCGGGAATGCATTGCTTCGTAAGGAATTGATGCCGGGGATATCAGGCACGCTTCAGGGCCGAGTATCTCAGCCGGTGAAGTGATATCGGCGGTAACAGGCGGCCTGGCAGCCTGGTTCCCGGTGATGACCGACGTCTTGCCCGGGGTTGTATTCGACCAGGCGAAAATACCGGACTGGTTGTTCACAAAATTCCCGATAGAAGGGGTGTTTACCGATCCCCAGATGAAGAAACCGATGAGCGGCGCCAGCACAGCAGCCCATTTCAGGGTAGAGGGAACAATGTTGCGGATGCTTTCTTTTACTTTGCGGGCTGACGCTGACTCTTGAATTACCTGAACAGGCATATTCAATGCCGGTTTTGTGAAAAAGGGCAGTCCGTATGATTCATCAAGATAATTGGCCTCTGCATCCGGTTCAAAGTGTATGTTGCCGGCAGTGTTAAGACTGAGCTTGCCGACATGGCCGATCTCAACGGCATTGCCTCTTCTGAGAGACTGTAAAATGCTGTATGACCAGTCTTTAACCCTCGTCAGGGCTTCAGTGTAGGAAATATTGTTCTTACAGGCAAGGTGGTACGCCAGTATCCCGTCGTTGTTGGAGAGGCTGGCATTAAAAGCAACCGATTTTCGGGGAGGCATGAACTGACCGGTAGTTTCATCAATGCATGCCGATGCATGGGAGGTAAGAAATCCTCCCAGCCCGGGGACAATTACGCATTCATGTCCCCTTAATAATTCGCTGATGGCTGGCCCTATCATGGTCATTTGAATTATTCTGAACCGGCTAATTTACGGAGTGAATCCGGGAAATGCTATAAGATGTTAGTAAGTTTTGATAAATCTTCGGGCGTATCAATGGCAACCGATTCAAAATCAGTAATTGCGGTATTTATTGAAAAACCATTTTCTATCCACCGAAGCTGTTCCAGCGATTCGGCTTTCTCAAGCGGGGAACCTGTAAGGCGGACAATCAGTTCAAGTATCTGTGTTTTAAATGCATAAATGCCGATATGCTTAAAATATCCATGATGCTGAAGCCATTCTGCGGGTTCAACTCCCCGGAGAAATGGAATAGGTTGCCTGCTGAAGTAGAGTGCGTTACCGTTTTTATTGATGACCACTTTAACGACATTGGGATTGAAAAGCTCCTTGCTGTCACTGATCGGTTTGATAAGCGTGGCAATTTCGGCATTGGAATCCTTAAAACAACCGATTGTTTTTACGATCTGGTCCGGCGAAATCAGGGGCTCATCACCCTGAATATTCACAACCAGGTCGAAATGATCGGAGGGATTTTCGTCTTTCAGTATCTGCAATACTTCTCCGATACGTTCAGTTCCCGAGCGGTGTTTGTCGGATGTGAGGAAAACGTTGCCCCCAAACTCTTTCACATGATCTGCTATGCGCTGGTCGTCGGTGGCCACAGCGACTTCATTCAGCAACCGGCATTGGGTACATTGTTCATATACCCTGTTGATCATGCTTTTTCCGGCAATCATGGTCAACGGTTTCCCCGGAAAACGGGTGGATGCATATCGTGCCGGAATTACGCCAAGAACCTTCACGTGACTGAAAATTAGGAGTTTGAGATAATATTCGCCTGCCGGCAGCTATTAAACCGCCGGAGTATGAATGATCAGATTAGTAGGCCCTTGCAAAAATCACCCGTTGTGTTGATGGTTTGCCGGTATAGATGCATTTTCCTGCTTCCTGTTTATTATTTAAAGGAATAAGGCGGATGGTGGCTTTTGTTTCGTCCTTGATTTTCTGCTCGGTTTCGGGCGTACCGTCCCAATGGGCCGAAATGAATCCGCCCTTGTTGTCGAGTATGTCGATGAACTCTTCCCAGGTGTCGGCCTGGTAAGTGTTATCTTCCCTGAAAACCAGCGCTTTTCTGTAGAGATTATCCTGGATGTTTTCGAGGAGGTGTTCGATTTTAGTCTCAAGATCGGTGATCTGGTATACTGATTTTTCGAGGGTGTCGCGGCGGGCAACCTCAACCGTGCCGTTTTCAAGATCGCGGGGGCCGATGGCAATGCGCACCGGCACGCCTTTGAATTCATGTTCGTTGAATTTCCATCCCGGTTTGAATGTGTCTCGGTCATCGTATTTTACGCTGATCCCTTTCGACCGGAGGGCTTTCATGATTTCCTGCGCTTTCTCCGATATAACCGCCAGTTGATCGTCGGTTTTATAGATAGGGACTATCACCACCTGCGTGGGGGCAAGCCTTGGTGGAATTACTAGGCCATGATCATCGGAATGGGTCATGATCAGCGCTCCCATCAGGCGTGTTGAAACGCCCCAGGAAGTAGCCCATACATAATCGAGCTGGTTATCCTTGTTCAGATACTGAACATCAAATGCTTTGGCAAAATTCTGTCCCAGGAAGTGGGATGTTCCAGCCTGAAGGGCTTTCCCATCCTGCATCAGCGCTTCGATGCAATATGTTTCCACTGCGCCGGCAAACCGTTCATTTGGCGATTTAAAACCTTTGAGGACAGGAATAGCCATCCATTTTTCGGCAAATTCGGCGTAGATATTCAGCATTTTTTCAGTTTCCGCAATGGCTTCTTCCCGGGTTGCATGGGCTGTGTGGCCTTCCTGCCACAGAAATTCAGCCGTACGCAGGAACAGGCGGGTGCGCATTTCCCATCTTACTACATTGGCCCACTGGTTTACGAGTATGGGTAAATCGCGATATGATTGAATCCAGCTCCGGTAGGTGTCCCAAATGATGGTTTCGGAGGTGGGGCGAACGATCAGCTCTTCCTCTAGTTTTGCTTCCGGGTCGACGACGACGCCTTTGCCGTCGGGCGAATTTTTTAACCGGTAATGGGTAACAACGGCACACTCTTTGGCGAATCCTTCAACATGGCTGGCTTCGCGGCTGAAAAAGGATTTGGGTATAAAGAGCGGAAAGTATGCATTGACATGACCGGATTCCTTGAACATTTTATCGAGTTGGGCCTGCATTTTTTCCCAGATAGCATAACCATTGGGTTTTATCACCATGCAACCCCTTACCGCCGAGTTATCGGCAAGATCGGCCTTGATTACGAGATCGTTATACCATTGTGAGTAATTCTCTTCACGCGTTGTTAAATCTTTTGCCATAATGATTGGATATGGTACAATTTTTGCAATATTTTTGATGTCGGAATACCGGCAAAAGTACAAAAAATATGGCGAATGCCTCATATCAACTCTAGCCGCCTTAAAGAAGCCTAAATAATTCAAGGAGATGTCAATCATGAAAAACTACATTGCTTTGGTCGCTGTAAGCCTGATATTTATTACGGGATGTACTACGCAATACCAGGCAAGAAACTACGATGATGTGTATTATTCATCGAAAAATAAGCCGTTGGAAATCCGTACGGTAGTTGAGCCGCAACAGGTTCAGCCAGCCGAACCTCAGGCCGCGAATGCTGAAACAGCTCAGGGGTATGCTGAGCCGGCAAACAGCGATACCGCCAATTATTCTGCCGGCGAAGGGGATACCTATATTAACAATAATTTCTATTCCGACGATTATTATGATTATGCCTATGCCGCCAGGCTGAGGCGTTTTCATAATCCCTATTGCTTTAACAGTTACTACTCCGACTATTATACCAATATGTACTGGTACGACTATGATCCCTTTAACTGGGGAACCAGTATTTATCTTGGGTATAACTTCTGGTATCCTTCCTACTATTACTATCCTTCATACTATCGTCACGGCTGGTACGACTGGTACTATCCAAATTATGGCTGGTATGATCCGTACCCGTGGTATGGCGGAAGCGGATTTTATTCAGGATATAACCTCGGATACTGGAACGGTTTTTATGATGGCTACTGGTTTGGCTATCATGATAATTATTACAACAGCTTCGACCATAACTCCTCATATTATGGCCCTCGCAATGGCGGAGGATCTTCGGGATCTCTTGGCCGGAATAACCATTACCGTACCTTCGGCGAGCGTTATGAAGCAGGCCTTGCTTCGAGCCGTACACGGAGTGCCGTTGAAACCCGGCGTGACGGTGGAGGTTCCGGCACTATCAGCCCATCGCGCAACAACAGCGGAGCAAGCCGTGATATTACTGCTCAGCCCGCAGCCGGTTCGCGCAACGCAACCGTTATCGATAATAACTCCCGGAATTCGGGCATTGGAAGCGGAACCCCGGCAACCGGCGATCGTCAGCCCCGTAATGCAGAGATGCAACGCACCGCAACCGGTTCGAATGAACCGGCAGCCCGCACCCCGCAGTACCGGTATGTAAACCCGGGCGCTGCCAATGCCAGCCGCGAAGTACCGAAGGCTAATGCTGCTGAGGGCGACCGGAATAGTTCACAACAACCTGAAATCATTCAGCAACGTCAGCAGCGCTATGCAAACCCGTCGTCACGCAATGCTGCTTCTCCCGGTACGCAAGGCGTACAACGCGGCACCAATGTGCAGCCATACAGCCCTCCTGCCTATGCAAAACCCAGATCATCACAGGAATACACAACGCCCAAGTACCGTAACCCCCGCGAAACTGACGTAACTCCTTCACAGCGTAATAACCAGGGCTCTGGTGCTCCTCAAAACCGCTCTTATTCTCAGCCTTCAAGGCCGGCATACAACCAGCAGGCGGCGCCTCGCCAGAATAAAGTTTACCAGGCTCCGGCTCCCAGAAATGATAATTATTCAGCGCCTTCACGCAATAATTCATCTTCGACCCCTTCGCGCAGCAGCGGCACATACTCCGCACCTTCGCGCAGCAGCAGTACCTATTCTGCACCTTCGCGCAGCAGCGGAAGCTATTCATCCCCGTCGCATTCCGGCAGCAGCAGTTCTTCAGGATCTTCCCGGAGCAGCAGTTCCTCATCGTCGGGTTCTTCAAGCTCCGGACACAGGAGATAATCCGGACGTAAGTGCTGATTCTTAAAGAAATCAATGTGATGCATGTCGGTAAGATTCAGCCATCATACAGGAGTATGCAGTTTACCGATTGAACAAGATAATAATTTCAATGAGCATGAAAAAGATATTAATACTGGTAATTTTTGCCGCTGCTGCTTTAAGCGGAATTGCGCAAAATGAGAATGACGCCCTGAGATATTCCAGGTTATCCTATGGCGGGACGGCACGTTTTCTGGGATTGGGAGGAGCCTTTGGGGCAGTGGGCGCGGATTTCTCCACACTCAGCCAAAACCCGGCAGGACTTGGCCTTTACCGTAAATCGGAATTCACCATCACCCCGCAATTAAATACAACCTCAACGGAAGCTGATTTCTTCGGGGAGAAAAACAGCGACAACAAGTACAGCTTTAACCTCGGTAACGTGGGCCTGGTGATGAACTGGAACATCGGAGGCAACCGGGAATCAAGCATTCTGAAGTATCTCAACTTCGGCTTTGGTATGAACCGTCTGGCAAATTTCAACAACAGGATGATCATCAGTGGTTTCAATAATCAAAGTTCCCTGCTGACGCAATATATGTACGAAGCAAATAATGACGGCAACCCGCTTGATTACGATCACCTCAACCCATTCGGAAGCCAACTGGCCTATAATACAGATGTTCTGGTATATGATTCTGCCAGCCAGGATTACTGGATTGATGCCCCGGAGGGCGGAATCGACCAGCGGAAAACGGTGGAGAGCTGGGGAACGGTTAATGAAATGGTCCTCAGTACCGGGGCGAATTTCAGCGATAAGCTTTACCTCGGGGCTACCATCGGATTTCCTTATATCCGTTATGAAGAGGATAGCAGGCTGACCGAGACCGATACAAAAGGCAATATTGATTATTTCAAGTCATTTACAAAACACGACCATTTTGAAACCCGCGGAACGGGCGTGAATTTTAAAGCTGGCATCATCTACCGGCCCCTTGATTTCTTACGCATTGGCTTTGCTGTACATACCCCTACCTATTATAATGACATGACCGATGAATATTATTCCGAGATGACATCGGAATTCGATCAGGCTACTGGGCTTTCAGCAACCTCGCCAAACGGAAGTTATAACTATAAAATAAACACGCCGATGCGGCTGATGGGTAATGTTGCCTTTATCATCGGACAAAGCGGACTGATCAGCGCTGATTATGAATACCTGGATTATTCAACGGCGCGCCTGCGTAATACCTCCGGTGCTGATAATGACGATTTTTACTATGTGAATGAAGCTATCCGGACCAAACTGGCGCCTGCTCATAATTTCAGGATAGGCGGTGAATGGAGATATGAAATTGTGACCCTGAGGGGCGGATTCGGTTATTACGGTTCACCTTATGTGAAAGACCTCAATAAAAATGACGGCTCGAAAAAAACCTTGTCATGCGGCATCGGCATTCATGATCAGGGATATTTTGTCGATTTCGCCTATACCCATGCCTGGATGAGCGACGATTATTACCTGTATGATATTTCACTGGTTCCTGCCGCAAGCACTGCCGTGCAACAGAATTACTTTTCCGTGACTTTGGGATTCCGGTATTAGATTCCGGGAAAGCTTGTTTGTCGCCTCAGATGGCCGGATTGCCGTCTGAGGTTTTTTATTTATTGTCTAAACGGTTCAACCCGGCTTTTGCCTTGTGGGTTATACTGAAATGATACTCCTCGAAATTGAGGCTAAGGCATTTATTGAAATAATACCGCGCCATTTTTTCATCATGCCGGTTTTCATAGATCATGCCGAGTTGCAATGAAGCGTTGGCGGCGTAATACCAGGGCTGGTTGTTTCCCAGGTTAATGACGGATTGATAGGCCGGAATGGCCAGGTCGTCTTTGCCCCATTCGTCATAAATACGGCCTTTACGGTATGTGCACTCGACGATTTCACGCTGTGGGGTATTTCCGGCTCTTGCCTCAAAATTCTGAATTTCAGACATTGCCCTTTCGTAGTATCCGCCGTCAAACAGAAGCCTGGCTTTCAGGAGGTGGATATTTTGTTCTGCTTTTTTTTCAGCAAAACGCATGGCTTCGCGGTCATTGTCAACCTGTACATTTCCCCTGAGGGGAATGCGGTTTACATAAAGCCGGTATTTTGTCATATCACCGTTGATGAAGTAATACCAGGCTATATGCTGGTATGCCGATTTTATATAGTTCAGCCCCTTGAAGTTTGCCACGAAGGTAAGCAGCGGAATATTGGCATCCTTATCCAGGCGGTTGAGCTTTGCCACTCCGAGGATATAATCCTGGTAGTAAAAAGGATAAATTCCTTTTCCCTGTACGCGTCCTTTCAACAGGGAGATTGCTTTATCGTTCTCGCCTGTTTTCAGGTAAACATTAGCGAGCGCATAACACATGAGGGGGCTGTCGTGAATCCATTGCTGCAAAGGCTGCTTACCGGCTTCGGCAATAAAGCCGGCGGTTGCGTCATGATTTCCGGCCAGGTTGATCGAAGTAAACGCAAGCAGGAAAGCGCTTTCGGGGTAAAGAAAACTGAATTCCGGATTCCTGGCCGATTGGTGGAAGGCTGTCTGCAACTCGCTGAGACCCTGCCTGATAGTTCCCCTGAATTTTAAAGTCCGCACTGCCCAGCGATAGTTGTCGGGGACAGTGCCAATAAGGGAATGCAGCAATCCGAGGCATACTTTATCAGGCAGGAATTCCGGGAAACGGCGGTTGTTTTCTTCCAGCAATTTATAAGCCTGGTTCAGCTCTACGCCGGCAGTTACGAAGTCGCGGAATTTTACCCGGGCAAAACCGCATTGCATATATACCATTGCCTGGCTGTAACGGTACCAGGGTGACGAGGCATCGCCTGAAGCCAGTTTTGCCAACCGCCTGTTGCGCTGTTGTTTCAGCCGGGCATAATCTTCTTCCTGTTCTCCGATCATCACGGTAAGGAAATCGATATAATTTTCAAGAAGGTATGGCTGTGTGTTTTCAGGATTCTGCTTTATTTCCTCCCGGATCAGAGTTTGAGCTTCCTCAAAACGGAGGCATAGTATATTTGCATGCGCTTTCTGGCACCGGGAGGAATACCCTGTCGTTGCCTGGCTGGTAAAAGATAACAGTATTATAATGGCGGCTGAGAGGTATCGGAAAGTTTGCATGAAGCGAAAATAAAAAAAAGAGGGCTCTAAAACCCTCATTTGTTTTTTTACAGGATGGATGATAACCTTACTCTTTTACTGAGTTGGCTAGTTCTTTGTCAACCAGGATGCGTCCGCAATATTCGCAAACAATGATTTTGCGGTGCATGCGGATATCGAGCTGGCGCTGAGGGGGGATAGCGCTGAAACAACCGCCGCAGGCGTCGCGTTCTACGGTTACGACAGCCAGGCCGTTACGTGCATTTTTCCGGATACGTTTGTATGCAAGCAGGAGACGGTCTTCAATAAATTTTTGCTGTGCTTCCGATTTGCGAAGGAGTTCTTTCTCTTCGTTTTCGGTCTCGGTAACGATGTCGGAGAGCTCGCTGCGTTTTACTTCAAGGTCGTTGCGGCGGTCTTCCAAAACTGACTGTGCATGTTCAATCTCATCAGCATATTGATCATGCTGCAGGTTAAATTCACGGATGCGCTTTTCGGCGAGTTGGATTTCGAGGGATTGAAATTCAATTTCTTTGGTCAGAGCGTCGTACTCGCGGTTGTTGCGGACATTATTCTGCTGTTCCTCATATCTTTTGATGAGGTTCTGACTTTCACGGATGGCAATCTGTTTGTCGCCAATCTGTTTTTCGAGCGACTGAATTTCCTGGATGTGATTGTCGATACGGGTTTCGAGGCCGGCAATTTCATCTTCCAGGTCTTCAACCTCGAGTGGCAATTCCCCCCTGATGATGCGGATGCGGTCTATCTGGGAATCAATTTGCTGCAAGCTGTGAAGCGCAACCAATTTTTTCTCCACTGAAATTTCCAACTCATCCAGTTCGTTCTCAACGGGCGTGTTGTTAGCTGTTTCCATTGATTCGGTTACCGGGGTTTCAGGTGTCTTCCGGGTAGCATCGGCTGATGATCCGCCTGATTTAGCAACTGATTTTGCCATAGCTATATTGCGAGTGTTATATGTTTAATTACAGGTAGTTAACAGGATTTGTCGGGGTTTCCGAAATAAAGTGTGCAAAGGTAGGAAATTTTTTCTTTAACAGGGTGCTTATCAGTTCTTTTGTGAATTGTTCACTTTCATAGTGCCCGATATCGGCCAGCAACATAGAGTTTTCCGGCACGAAAAAGTCATGGTAACGGATGTCGCCGGTAAGGAAAATGTCGGCGCCGGAAGCCAGCGCATCAGGTATCAGAAAACTTCCTGCTCCGCCACAAACGGCAACTTTCCTGACCTTTTTTCCGGTGAATGGGGTGTGCCGGATACAACCCAGGCCCAGCGTCATTTTTACTTTTTCCAGAAACTCACGCGGGTCGGTATCAGCAGTCAGATCGCCCGTCATGCCTGCTCCCGCGCCGGCATAAGTGTTGTCAAGGTTATAAATATCATAGGCAACTTCTTCGTAAGGATGAGACCTTATCATGGCTGAAACTACCTTTGACCGGAGATAGGAAGGGAAAACCGTTTCGATACGCACTTCATTCTCAAAATGCAACGCTCCGGTTTCTCCCACATAAGGGTTTGTTCCTTCACCGGCCCTGAAAGTTCCTTCTCCGGCGGCATTGAAGCTGCAACAATCGTAATGTCCGATAAAACCGGCACCGGCTGCGAAAACAGCATTCCGTACTTCCGCCGCTTTCTCAACCGGACAAAAGGTCACCAACTTTTGCAGCAAACCTTTCAGCGGTTTCAATACCTGCCTGTTGATGATTCCCAGTTTGTCGCAAAGGATATTGTTTACTCCTCCGGCAATATTGTCAAGGTTTGTATGCAGGGCATAAACCGCTATGTCGTACTGGACGGCTTTTCGTATCATTTTGCCCGTGGATGTGCCCGATGTTACTGTTTTTAGGTTCCCGAAAATCAACGGGTGATGGGAAATTACAAGGTTGCAGCCTTTGCTGATGGCTTCGTCGAGCACGGCTTCGGTAACATCGAGTGCAATGAGCGCCGATTGAATCTCAGCTTCCTCATCGCCTATCAACAGACCCGAATTATCATAACTCTCCTGCAACGATAATGGGGCAAAGTCTTCAAAAGCCTTCTTGATTTCTTTCAGACGTATCATCTAAAGTTTGGGTTCTAATTTACAGATTAGGGCGTGAGCGCTCACATTTTCAGCAAATATACCATACAACAGGGCATCAGTTGTATAATTTTGTAATTTTAAATCATGGAATTGATCAGGATATTACTATTTCCTCTGGCGGTCCTGTATGGGCTGGTTGCCCGTATCCGCAATGCATTCTTCAACTGGGGCATCTTCAGACAGGTTTCTTTCAGCCTTCCCGTGATTTCCGTCGGAAATCTCTGTGCCGGCGGAAGCGGCAAGACTCCCATGGTGGAATACCTTATAAGGTTGCTGAATCAGCATTATCGTATCGCTACGCTGAGCCGGGGCTACAAACGGAAAACCAATGGCTTTCTGATGGCTGATGAGACAAGTACAAGTTCGCAGATCGGGGATGAACCGCTGCAGTATTTCCGGAAATTTAAAAATATCATGGTTGCCGTAGATGAAAACAGGAGAAGAGGAATACGCAGCCTGTTGAATATGGGAAATCCTCCCGGGGTTATACTGCTGGATGATGCTTTTCAGCATCGCCGGGTAAAGCCCGGCTTATCAATTTTAGTGACGGACTACTTTAAAACCTACGTCCATGACCAGATGTTGCCGGTGGGGAGATTACGTGAACCGATCGCCGGCGCTTCAAGGGCGCAGATTATAATTGTCACCAAATCGCCCCGCATATTCTCACCCATCTTGCGCAGACAGATTACCGAAGAGCTTAAGCCGGCCCCCCATCAGCAATTGTTCTTTTCCTACGTGAAGTATCTCGGACTTGAACCGGTATATGCTGAGTTGCCACCGTTTTCGCTGAAAGAACAACGGCCTTCGACCATCATGATGGTAACAGGTATTGCGAACCCTTCGCCTATGGAGGAATACCTCCGGTCGGCCTGCAACGAACTGGTAATGATCCCGTTTCCGGATCATCATCGCTTTGAGCCCCACGATCTTGCCATGATCCGGCAGCGGTTCGATGAACTGCATTCGAGGCTGAAGATCATTGTTACTACCGAAAAAGATGCCATGCGGTTGCGGGACGGCCAATCGGAAACCATATTAAAAAACCTTCCGGTCTATTATCTTAGCATGCAGCATGAGTTTCATGAGGAGGATAAAAGAAAATTTGACGCCTTTATCCTTGATTACCTGTCGGGTTATCAAAAAGAACCAGGGGCGCCCGAAACCGGATCAGATGAGAATCCCGGCAATACCGAATGAAGCATAGAGGATGCTGGCAAACCCGTTGAGCGTAAAGAAAGCCACATTCACTCTCCTCAGATCGTCTGCTTTGACGATGAAGTGCTGGTATGCAAGCATGATAATGAAAACTGAATAACCGGTCCAGTAAAGAAATCCATAGTTGTTGCGAATGCCGAGAATAAAAAGCAGGATGGCCGTGATGGCGTGTAACAGGATCGAAAGTATCAGCGCCCTTTGTCTCCCCAACTGAACGGGAATCGATTTCAACCGGTTCTCGCGGTCGAAATCATCGTCCTGGAGCGCATAAATAATATCAAATCCTGAAACCCAGCAAAGGACTGCAGCCGAGAGTATTACAGGCGGCCAGGCAAATTGCCCGGTAACGGCCAGGAATGCTCCCGTCGGGGCCAGGGAAAGGCCAAGGCCCAAAACGAAGTGTGAGAAATAAGTAAACCGTTTGGTGAAACTGTAACCGAGAATTACCAGCAGCGCAACCGGTGAAAGGTAAAAACAGAGCCGGTTGATAAACCATGTGGTGGCGATGAAAAACAGTGCGTTGAGCAGGCAAAAGGCCAGGGCCGATTCAGGCCTGATGATTTCGGCAGGAATTTCACGGATGGCAGTCCGGGGGTTTTTTTTATCAAACTCACGGTCAGCCCACCGGTTAAAACTCATGGCCGCGTTACGGGCAAAAAACATACATAAAATAACAAAGAATAAAAGCAGCCAGTCGGATGTGTGACCGGGATGTTCCATGGCCATGAAAAAACCAAAGAGCGCAAAAGGCATGGCAAAAATGGTATGGGCAAATTTAACCATCGACAGATAGTTCCCTATTTTTGTCATTTGTTTACGAAAGTACATGCCGTTTGTTTTACATTGTCGGCAAAAATAGCGAACGGAATGGCTGCCTGTTTATCTTGCAGCAAGGAAATCAATAAAATTTTCAGACCATGATCAGGTGTTTGAGGTTAGTGACCGGGTATTTAAAGTATTTTGTCAAGTCTAAAACAAAGTATAAGATACATTCCCCGTTCGTTTATTCACTTATAACCGAAGTTTTTGAAAAAAAAGCTGAAACTCCTGAAATATTAGCAATTCGTGATATATACGCCCGGTTAAGGCGGAGCCGCCGCGTTCTCGAAGTTACCGATTTCGGCGCCGGTAAAGGCAAAAAATCCTACATCCTGCGTTTCAGAAGCGTCGGGCAGATAATCAGGAAATCATCGGTGACGCCCGAGCCCGGAGGACTACTGTACAAGCTGGCAGCCCGGTTTCAGCCTGCCGTCATTCTTGAACTTGGAACATCGCTGGGTATAAGCACTTTGTATCTATCAAAAGGCGCACCCGGAGCCAGGGTGATAACCATTGAAGGATGCAGCACTACTTCGGAAATAGCGCGTGAAAACTTTTCCGAAGCCGGCATTTCGAATGTTGAAATGCATACCGGACGTTTTGAAGATATTCTGCCGGGGACGCTGAATGATTGCGGGAAGGTGGATTTTGTCTTTATCGACGGCCATCATGAATACGGGCCTACCAGGATGTATGTTGAAATGATCCTTGGGAAAGCCCGGGATGAAACCGTGATTGTGATAGATGATATTCACTGGTCGAAAGGCATGGAAAAGGCCTGGGAGGAACTCTGCAATTTTCCGGCTGTAACGGTTTCCATCGATATTTACCGTTTTGGAATCCTGTTTCTCCGGAAAGGCTTATCAAAACAGCATTTCATCATCCGGTACCGGAAACCCTGAAAAATGATGAACGCCAGAAATCAACAGTGTATATGTTTCGCATGCTTATTCGGATTATTTTTGTGAACAGTAAATGCAAAACTTATTCTTATGGATGGTGAAGTAATTCGTCTTGTTGACATTACCCGCAATTATAAGGTTGGCACCGAGATAGTAAGGGCGCTTCGCTCGGTCTCGCTGACGATAAGGAAAAATGAATTCGTTGCGCTCATGGGTCCGTCGGGTTCAGGAAAATCAACATTGATGAACCTGCTGGGTTGTCTGGATACACCCACCAGCGGCCAGTATTTCCTTAACGGGAAGGATGTCAGCAAGCTCAACGACCTTGAATTGGCGGAAATCAGGAACAAGGAGATCGGATTCGTGTTTCAGACATTCAACCTGTTGCCCAGGATTACGGCCATCGAAAACGTGGCGCTGCCCCAGGTTTATGCCGGCATTACTAAGGCGAAAAGGATGGAACGCGCCCGCGAAGTCATTGAAGAGGTGGGGCTTACCGACCGCCTGCATCACAAACCCAATGAAATGTCGGGCGGGCAACGCCAGCGCGTAGCTATTGCCAGGGCTATGGTTAATAACCCGAGTATCATTCTGGCTGATGAACCTACCGGAAACCTCGATTCGGTGACAAGCCATGAGATTATGGCCCTGCTGGAGAAAATTCATAAGGACGGAAATACCATTGTCCTGGTTACCCATGAAGAAGACATTGCCCGCCATGCCCACCGGATTATCCGCCTGATGGACGGACAGATTGCCGATGATTATCTGAATGCCGAAATTTACAGTTCGCTGAAAAAAGCCACGGTGACAGTTTAGCGCCGCCCGGGCACATTCATGACATCATTTTCATACCTGCCGTTCATGGAGAAAAATTTCAGGATATATACCAAAACAGGCGATAAAGGCGAAACTTCGCTGATCGGCGGGAAACGGGTCCCAAAGTATCACAGCCGCATCGAAGCATACGGTACGCTCGATGAATTAAATTCTTTCATCGGGTACCTCCGCGACCAGCTCGATCATGAACCGATGAAATCCCTTTTGCTCGAAGTGCAGGACAGGCTTTTCGTCGCCGAATCGCTGCTTGCTGCTGATCCGGATGCCGCCATCACAAAGCCGCTGCCCGCTTTGCATGACGACGATGTGGCGATGCTGGAACGGGAAATCGACAGGATGAACGAATCGTTGCCGCCATTGTCAACTTTTCTGCTGCCGGGCGGACATCCGCTGGTATCGCTGAGCCACGTCTGCCGTACCGTTTGCCGGAGAGCGGAACGGTTGTGCATTAAATTGAATACCGAATCTCCCGTTGATGAAATCGTGATCCGTTACCTCAACCGTCTTTCAGACTTTCTTTTTGTCCTGGCAAGATATGTTGCTTTTTTAATAAATGTTCCCGATTTGCCGTGGAATCCGGAGACGTAAATAAAATGCCGGCCTGAAACTTTTCAGGCCCTGCCGGTTTTGGGTTTCCGTGAGGACTTAGTAATACTGCATTTCAACCCTGATATAGCTATTGTTTTGGGTTAGTTCAAAATCAAAGTCATCGAACCTTGGCTTTTTTATTCCTTTATGCCTGTAGTTTGAGAACCCGCATCCTTCGGCAGGCAGCATAAATCGGTAATCCATCTTCCCGTTGCTGTTTTCATCATCAAGAAAAGCAATGGCATACTGTCCCGCCGGCAGGTCCCTGATGAGAACGGCAATTTTCCCGTCTTTTATCTTGTCCTTGGGCACCACCAGACTTCGATACGGATGATCGGTATTGAACTGGCGGCTGTTGTTGTAAATGCCGATACAGATATCTCCTTTCCGGCTACGGATGCCTGAAATGCTGATCGTCAGGTTTTGGGTAAACGAAGACGCTGCGATAAATAAAGCCAGAATGGAAGCCGGAATGAAAGGTTTCATGGTTGCGCTTTATTCGCCAAGGTTATTCGCCGAAAATGCCGGTTCCTTCAGTGCTGATCCTGGCTGGTATTTATTGATCACAATTTCAGACTTGCGGTTGTTCTGCAAATTCTGCATGTTCATCCGGAAGGCGAAATACTTGCCGTTACTTTGTTTCCGGTAGTCGGAGAGTGTTTCCGCTTTGAGGAGAATGCCGTTTGCGTCGTAAAACTCCACTTTATACGTGAGGCAGGTACCCTTATCAATCCAGGCGATCTTCCGGCTGTAGCCATTGTCTTGTTCCACACCGGCGTCTTTACATTTGGACTCCACTTTCCAGCAATCTTTACCGTTAAACGTTTCAGCGCCTTTCAAAACATACGTAAAATCGTCCATAGTGGGTTTGCTCATATCGGCATTGCTGAATTCCGAGCCCATAAAACTTTTTCCTTTCTCGCTGCTCACGATCCGCCTTGTCTTCCTGAGCGACGGCAAATAAATCCACATATCGTCGTCCTTATTTTCGTAATCGTAGATAAGGATGGTCGTTCCTTTGACATCGGCAGGGGAGAGGAATCTGATCAGTGTTTTTGTCGTTTCGCCGAATTTCGCCGTTGCATTGGTAACTTCACGTACCCGCACGTTTCCTTTGTTGTCAAAAATTTTCAGCGTGGAGGTCATTTCCATTGATCCCGGGTTGATGATATCCGATGCTTTTTCGGCTATCTGGCGGGCATCCTGGGCTTCCATCCGGCAGGGAACCAGCATGATGAAAGCCGCCATGAACAAATTGTTTGTTTTCATAGTCCGTTGATGCGATTAAAATTCTGTATGGGTGATTTTTCGAGAAATGCCGGCCGCAATTGCAGACAGATGGCAGGAATCAGCAGTATAGCGCATAACAGGCAAAGCAGCAGGGAAAAGATGATGAGAAACCCGAAAGCTTTCAGGATTGTAAGCCCTGAAAGCAAAAGGACGGCAAATCCGGTCATCACCGAAAATGCATTGATGGATATGCCTCGCCCGGTGGTTTTCAGGGTTTTACGAATGGCTTCATGGTATTCAACGCCATCCGACAATTCCGTTTTCAGACGCCAGAACAGGTGAATGGTGTAGTCTACCCCGATGCCGATAGCAACAGAAGAAAGAAGCGAAGTAGCAATATCGAGTTCAAAACCCAGCCATCCCATTAACCCGAAATTGCACATGATGCAGAACACCAGCGGTATGGAACCCATCAGGCCGGCCTTCAGCGACCTGAAGATCCACCAGAGGAGAAGGATAATGGCCCCGAACGCGAATACCAGCGAGTAGTTCTGCCCTTTCACGATGGCTTCGGCCATCTCCTTTTCCACGATGCAGTGTCCGGCTTTCAACCTGCAATAGGGAGCAGAGGCCATCAGTTTGTCGATGGCGCTTTCCACTTTTCTGAATTCCCTGATGCCGGTTGCCCTGAATTGTATATTCATCACCGCTTTGGTGTAGTCAAAATCAACCAGTTGTTCGAAATCATCCGGATCGCCGCTCAGGTTGTAGAATTCGATGTATTGGGCAATGGCATCGCGGCTGTCGGGAATCTTATCGTACATCGGGTCTCCGGGATCATTCATTGCCCGGCTGATCGTCCGGATCACCGTTGCCAGAGATGTTACGCTTCCTGTTTCGGGCAGTTTTTTCAATTCTGTTTCAAAACGGTCCATGGTTTTCAGTAAAACCGGGTCCTTGATATCACCTTCAAACATCAGCGAAATAATCTTTGTCCCGCCCAAATGATCGTTGGCAATTTTGGTGGAGATCTGTAAAGGATGCGAAGCCGGCATCATATTCTCGTTATTGAAGCTGACCTTCAGCCGGTATATACCGGCGCCGGTCAGAAGCAACACGATGGCAAAGACCGCGATGACTCTTTTAGGCGAAGCAGTGGCGACCTTGCCCGACCACGTCAGGAATTTGTCGACAGCGGTGTGCTTTTCCACGATAAAACTCTTGTTTGGTTTGCCTGTTTTTAGAAACGACATTACCGCAGGAACGTAGTACAAACTGAGCAACAGGGCGAAGGTGATACCGGCGGCGCTTACAATGCCCATTTGTTTGGCCGGCAGCATGATATGTGTCACCATGCCCAGGATTCCCACGATGGTTGTCAGCGCGGTAAGCAGAATCGGATTGCTGAGGTAGTACAATGCTTCGTCGAGTATGGTGTTCATGGAACGGGAGCGATAACGTGCATTTAATTCCTGATAGCGGGTTATGATATGCACGCCGTAGTTGTTGGCGATGGCAATCATCAGAATGGGGACCAGGACGGCAATGAGGCTCAGGTCATATCCCAGCAGGGGCATCAGCCCCATGGCCAGCACAATGGACATTACAACTACTGAGAGCGGTACAAGGACGCCTTTGATTTCACGGAATGAAAAGTACAGAAACCCGATCATAATGAGCAATCCCAGCGGCATAAGGATGGCCAGGTCGCGAATGGCTTTTTTCTGGATCTCGTCGCGCAGATATGGCATCCCGTTGACATAGGTTTTTTCGGGCCCCGGATTTTCTTTCAGTAACCGGTTGATGGTTTTAAAGAGTTCATCATCCGAAACGCCCTGCGCCGGATTAAGCATGATCAGCGTGTATCTGAAATCGCCGGATACTACAAGCTTATAAGCCAACGGATTATCCCTGATTTCGGCACGCAGCTTTTCACGTTCGGCCCGGTTAGCGGGAAAGTTTTTTACTACCGGATCAACTACCATGCTGCCCTCTTCCGACCGGATGTATTTCGTTGTAAAAAGTGAAACTACATCCCTGAACTGCGGCATTTTTTCCAGGGAATCGTTCATGGCTTTGATTCTCTTCAGTGTGGACCCATTCAGTACATCATCCGTTTCAAAAATCAGTATGACGGGATCGGTCTTACCGAAGACGCTTTCAAGCTTTTCAAGGTTAACCTTCGAAGGCATTTTTTCGGGCAGGTAGGCGTTCAGGTCGGTGTTTATCCTTGAATTTGGAACCGGTATCGCCACAAGAACGGTTATCAGCGCGGCGAGCGCGATGAATAACCAGCGATAGCGGATAGACAGGATATCGTTATTCATGGCTGTTGTTTGAAGGCTTGCCCGGCAGCGTCAGAAGGCAGGTCCGAAAGTTCCGGGCCTGTCTGGCGAAAGCTTGTCCGGGACCGTCAGGTGTCAGAGCTGCCGGTTTGTCATTTCGTAATACTGACAGTTTCATATTCATCATTTCACCTGCTCTTTTAAAATGATGCCGTTAATCCGGCAAAGGCGCCGTTCAGGACTTTTCCTGCTTTCGAGAATAAGGAATCGTCGGGCCCCTTCATAATACCTGCGCCCAGATTAGCGGCGAGGGCGTCGGTAATTTTCCATTTGAGCGTTGGCCGGATAAAATATTCCTCGGAGGTGATGTTGTAATAACCCGACAGTTCTGCATTCAGCACTTCATGGGCAATGGACCTGCTGACCGACAAAAACAGCGCGTGATTGGTTTCTTCCTGCTGGTTGAAAATTTTCCGGTTGAAGAGTTTCGATTCGTATCGTATCAGATCCAGTGCATACTGCATCTGAGCCTGCGGGTTGTAAGGATCGGCCAGGACCGGTTTGGTAAGCGGGGTAAAATCAAGGGTGTATTTCCCGATGTACTGAAGAATGGCGGTAAAGCCTCCGATAGTGCGTTCCGCTCCAAGAACGAAGGAAAGATCGGGATTGGGAATCTCCATTTCCTCCCTGTAATTTTTGGTAAGGTTCAGGGCGGCTTCACCCCTGAATATCCACTGAGAAACAGGAACGGCAAAATCGGCGCCGACGGTGTTTTTCCGGTAAACCTGAGGGCTGTAATCAACAAAGGGTTCAGGCCGGAATGAGACGGTATCAACCTTAAAGCCATAAAAAGGGTCGTAACCGTGGAAGTATGAAACCGAAAATCCTGCCGATGGTAATTCAACGTTGAAACGCCCGGCCAGGCTTGCATTTTTTAAGCCGGCAACCGGCAAAAGGACCCGGGCAAAGGAGGCATTGCCCATGTCAAACAGGTCATAACGGTAAACAGATGGTTTAAAGACCGGTATCACGACAATTTCCAGTTCTGTTTTGCCGGTAATCCTGATCTTTGGCCTCAGCATAAAATTGCCCAGCTTCTGGTCGTCAGGATCGGGCGTGAGGAGGAAATAGTCGTTGGGCGTCAGGTTGTTGGTCGGGTTGAAGCCGTCGGTGCGTCCCCAACAGATGATCTGGTTCCCAAGGAAGAGATCGAACCTTTCACCGGTATATCCGGCATACGCTTCTTTCAGCTCAAATTCCGACTTGCGCCTGCCGAAAAAAATACCTTCACGAAGGCGTGCGTCGCCGAAGAAGTAAGTCTTTCCAGCCGATAATCCGGCTTTCAGGGCAAATTCCCCGGAAAGGTTTGAGAAATCTGTATATTCGGAGCCGCCGTATGCTACGCCCCTTACGAAACCATTCATATCGAATGATTTCTCATGAGGACCGGTCGCTGAAGAGTCGGCCAGCGAACTTTCGAACAAACCCTGTGCATGGCTGGCCAGGGCGAATCCGAAAACAAGATAGAAAGTGAGCGCTTTACACGGCATAGGAGACCTGTTTGGGATGAAAAATCATACAAACTTACCCATGGCCGGAAGGCATCCTGTCCCGGTTTTAAAAGACGGAGTGCTAATTGTGGTTCGGATTTTGAAAATTTAAAATCCGGACTATAAATATGATAAAGAACTGGTGAAAACCGTTTTAATAAATGCGGCCATTTTTTAATTATATTGATTTTACACATTATATTTGTATCTTCATAAAGCCATAATCGGAATTGTTTATAGGCCCTGGTAAGAGAAATTTATATTGTTCAATTATTTTAAAATCAATTTAATATGAAGAAGATTACTCTTTTTATGCTGTTCCTGCTTGTATTGGGAACAACGGTTTCCAAAGGACAGATTGTTTTATCGTCCTGCACTGCCCCTGACAGTATTGTGGCAAAATATACCGATGATGCCGACAGGCTTGCCTTAGGAAGGTTTTACAGGAACGCTTTGCCTTACGCCGACAGTGTTTCAATCCCTCAGGCCTATTCCGATACGGCGCTGAAAGCTTTGCTCGCCGTTTATAATGCAACTGAATTACCTGAAAGAGATACGGTGGTTGAGTTATATGACATTCATACCTGTATGTATGCTTTAAGGAGATTTGCCGTGATTGCCGATTCAAATCAATCATGGATGCAGCAGTTGAGAAATGGAGTTATCCCGACAGGCGAACCGGCGGTAGATAGCCTGATGCAATTATTTAATCTTAGCGTAGAAAGTTATAGTTCAGTGAGTTATCAGGGTAACCATACCGTTCATTTCACTAGTGATAAGAATTATAATATCCTGGCTTTAGTTGGTTTGTGGAATTCCGTTCCCGGATTTTATTCCTGTCTTCCACATGGTTTCATGTGCCCTTCAATGAGTTTAAAGGATTCAATATATTCCGATCATGTTGAACTGACCTATTCTCATGGATGGGGCGATTGTTCGGCTGGTTGCCTGCATCGTTACTGGAAATTCAATGTTTACTTCGATTGCAGCGTTGGGTTTGCAGGCAGCTATGGCGTTCCGGTTCCGATTGGAATGGAGGATCATTTCAGCAATGAGGTTTCTGTATTGCCGAATCCTTTCAGCCAGGGAATATCTGTCAATGGAATTACGCCTCCTTTCTTGTATTCAATCCGTGATATGTCAGGCAAGGTGATAATTTCAGAAGAATGCACCGGGAATGAGATAGAAAATCTGGATGTTCTAAAACCGGGATTTTATATTCTGTCGGTTAATGATCATGGAAGGATTTTCAGGTGTAAAATCATCAAAGCCTGGCCTGCCCTTTAAATCGCCGGCAATCACTGAACGCTAAGATAAATCAGATAAAAGATTTATTCTGTTCTGATTATTACCAGAAATTTGTACTGTCGATTGCAAAATTTCAAACCGGATGAAAAAATCTCATTCTGCTTGAGCATCATAATTCTGCCTTTCAGCAGGTTTTGTTGTCCCGACGTGTTGATGATATAAGCCTGTCGACAATGTCGCTTCCTGGTATGCCATGATCAGCGTAAATATTGGGCAGCTCATTTAGCCTTAATCGAATTTTCAAATTCGGCCGGCGTTATTCCGGCAATCTGCTTAAAGACGGTGTAAAATGTCGATTTGCTGTTGAAACCGCAATCGTAGCCGATGGCTTCCACGCTGTAGTTACGTCTGTTGTGTTTCAGTTTGTTTTTCACGGCTTCCACGCGGTATTCGTTCACGAAACGGAAGAAATTTTTCCCCAGGTCGCCGTTAAGAACCTCAGTTAACTGATGTTTGGGCACTTCCAGCGCTGCCGCAAGCATGTTCATATTTAATTCCGGGTTCAGGTACGGTTTTTCCTTTTCAATGTAGTTGATCAGCAATGTCCTAATAGCTTCTTTTTTATCTGCTGACAGGCTGCTGTATCTGTAACGCTCATCGGCGGGTTTCAGGGGCGGAGCAGGCTGGAATAACCGTCGCTGCCTTAATCCGTAATAGCTGAGAATGTATATGAGCGCCAGCAGGATAGAATAATTGAAAACATGAACCGGAACGACTTCAAGCTTTTTAAAAAGGATAAGGATTCCGATGATCATCAGGGCAAGGCAATAAAGATTGTAGAATACGATGATGAAAAAAAGCCAGCCGATTTTCAGGTTGCTTTCGATGGTCGAAAATTCGTTTTCAAGGTTTTTACGATATTTTACCACTGTAAGGGCGGTCGCCGAATTGTACCCGATCCAGGATAAGACCGTGGCAATGGCAAAAACAATACGGAACCAAAGCGTAGTGTCCGGGACCAGGTAGGCATGTAATTCGAAAGGTTCCTGGGCCAGGTAGGCGAAAATTCTGCAAAACAGATACGGGAAAAGATGGAGCAGTTGTATCCCTTTCAGACTGAAAGCCGGGTTTACCAGCGACTGGACATAAAGGTAAAATGCCGGATTGAAAAGCAGGAAAGAACTGGTGAGGATGGGATGACCAAACACCCGATAATCGAGACCGCAGGTAAGGAATTCAATGGCCAGCAACGACAGCCAGCCGGTCAGGATTTTGTCCGAAACGCCTCGCTCATTTTTGGTGAACATAAGGATGGCTGCAAACAACCCTTGCGAAAATCCAAGCCATGCTATGGTTTCCATGTTTTCCGGCTAAGTTTTTATCGTCCTGTGGATTACAAATTTACCTGAAAAAATCAGTGAATCGTAGCCATGCATTTGGGTCCCGGGAATTCTGAAGCCCCTTCTTGCCGGTGAGTTTGCTTCTGCTGATTCTCTGTAAAAATATGCATTTCTGAAAAATATTACAACGATATCCGGCTTTTTTCAGGGATGACCGTTATTAACAACTTTTAACGGTATTGGCTGCAAAACGGCTTCCGGGAGTGAGTAACTTTGATAAGTTAAAATCAAACAAATGAAAAGAATATTAATTTCACTGGCATTAATTGCCGGAATTTCTCTGGCTTCCTATGCGCAGAATGCCAAATCGGGAGCCAAAGTCAGCATAAAGTCGACAACGACTGAATCAGCTTCTGTTGTCACCATCCAAAAGAAAGAGGTCAAAACGGTATCATCCGGGATTGTCGCTTCGCTAAAATCATCGCTGAATCTGACGGAGAAGCAAAAATCGAAAGTCAGCGCTGCCGTGACCAGCTTCCTGAAGGGAAAAGCAAAAATTGCGGAACTGGCGACGGCTAATCAAACTGAATACTCGCAAAAGCTTATGTCCCTCACTCGCAAGCTTAACGCCAAACTGAAAGGTACTCTGAGCGCTGAACAGTTTACGAAATATAACGGGCTGAAATCAACGACGGTATCGGGCAGCGCTATGTCGCAACTGTTCAACTAATGGCCGGTTGAGATTACTTAAAGTGCGCGGTTTAGTCAACTGCGCGCTTTTTTTTTGTTCAGGCAATCAGTGTTTTGTTAATTTTTTTAAACGTTACTTTCGGAGGAGAGGTTGCCTGGTTTTCATTTTTATTCATTTTCTTCCGTACTGATCATGAGCGATGCAGGGAAATCCGCCGGCCTGATTTCGGAATGCCTGATCTGGCCTCCTGTCCTGGCGGTCCAGGCCATCAGGCCAAAGGTTACTAAGGAGAGGATTAGGATGCTCGTCATCAGGATTTTTGTTTTACCCTTTTTACAGGTTATCAGGTAAAATACGACGGCTGACAACAGCCCCAGCGCGAGGATGCACCCCAGCGCCACGACAGCAACCGTTTCATGACGTTCGATCATGCCCTTTGCTATATCCGGAAGGTTTTTGATTGCATTTTCCGCCGGTTTTCCTGTAAAATAGGCTGGAATGGCCATGATTGCGGCGAAGATAAAGATTCCTAATCCCGCTTTCCTGACCGGTAGTTCTTTGAACACATAACCGGAAAGAAAGATCAGGATGCCGAAAAAGGATCCAAGGATCGGAAGGTGGTTAAGCAGCAGATGAAAATGAGTGAGGTTCATGGAGCTTGATATTATTGCGCTTCAAATGTATGAAATGAAGTTAAAACCAATAGCGGCAATCGTAAAAGAAGAGCAGCGCCTTTTAAATAATTCCGGAACATCGGAAAATTAATTTATGTCTCTTTATAAAATCAAGTGTATTCTTATTATATTTACCTGAGAAAATCAGCAATTCCGTGAATTTTTAAACTGATTCGCCACCATGAAAGGATTGTTGCGGAATATTTTGCCTCCTCCGCAGTGGCGCCTGCCGGTAACTATCCTGCTGGGAATCTTCACCGGCATGGGTTGCTATGTTTTTGTCATTTCCAATGCTGCTTCTTACCTGAGTGATAAACCGGAAACCTGTATGAACTGCCATGTCATGACGCCGCAATATGCTTCATGGCTTCACAGTTCGCACCGCCGGGTGGCAAATTGTAACGATTGCCATGTGCCTCACAACAATGTGGTCAATAAATACTTTTTCAAGGCAAAGGACGGGCTGCGTCATTCCCTCTGGTTTACCTTTCGCCTCGAACCGCAGGTGATCCGGATTAAATCCGCCGGACAGAAGGTCGTCAAAGACAATTGCATCCGTTGCCACCAGCCATTACTCATCGATCCTGAAATGCAGGCGGTGATAAAGTCCGATTATTACAGGAACAGGGTTGGCCGTCAGTGCTGGGAATGCCACCGCGAAACGCCGCACGGCACCGTAACCAGCCTTTCGGCAAATCCCAACGCACAGGTCCCGACGCTTAGTCCGGTGCCTTCGTGGCTGATAAAAATGATGAATGAACAAAAAACGAAACCATAAAACCATCAATCATGGATACCATAAAAAAAAGGAAACCCTGGTTTTACTGGATGCTTTTTATTGCAACGGCTGTCATTGTTTTCCTGCTGGGCATGCTGGCAGCATCCATTACCAACCGCCGTGCCGAAAAGGAGTATGTCTATAAACCTATGATTGAACTGAAACAGGGCGAGCCGCGGAATGCCGAATGGGGTAAGAATTTTCCCCGTGAATACCAGTCCTACCTGCAAACTGCCGATACGTCGTTTCGCAGCAAATATAACGGCAGCGCCGCGATCGATATGCTTGAAGAAGATCCGCGGCTGGTGATCCTGTGGGCGGGGTATGCCTTCTCGAAAGATTACAGCCAGGGCAGGGGGCATTATCATGCCGTTGATGATATCAGGAACACCCTTCGCACCGGCGCCCCGATGAACGGAACACCGGGCCCTCAACCCAATACCTGCTGGACCTGTAAAAGCCCGGATGTGGTGAGGCTGTTGGGGCAGATGAGCCCAGAAGAATTCTACAAAGGCGCCTGGGAGACCCGGGGCCCCGAAATCGTGAACCCTATCGGTTGCGCCGATTGCCATGATCCCCAAACCATGAACCTGGTTATTACCCGTCCCGCTCTGATCGAGGCTTTTAAACGGCAGGGGAAGGATATCGCCGGGGCGACGCATCAGGAAATGAGGTCGCTGGTTTGCGCGCAGTGTCACGTGGAGTATTATTTCGACAAGCATAAAACCGAAGGAGTCTCCTGTCTTACTTTTCCATGGGACAAAGGCTTTAGCGCCGATGATATCGAAAAGTATTACGACAGCCTTAACTTCAGCGACTGGACCCACGCGTTAAGCAAAGCTCCCATGATCAAGGCGCAGCATCCTGAATACGAAACCTCGCAGATGGGCATCCATGCCCGGCGCGGAGTGGCCTGTGCCGATTGCCATATGCCTTACAAAAGCGAAGGCGGGCAGAAGTTCACCGATCATCATATCCAAAGCCCGCTCAACAATATCGCCAATTCCTGCCAGGTATGCCACCGGGAAGAAGAATCGGAACTGATCGCCGATGTATACGAAAGGCAGGACAAGATTATTGAGAGCCGCAATAAACTGGAAGTATTGCTTGTCCGTGCCCATGTGGAAGCAAAAAAAGCATGGGAACTCGGCGCTACCGACGAAGAGATGAAGGATATTCTCAGCGATATCCGCAGGGCGCAGTGGCGGTGGGATTTTTCGGCGGCAAGCCATGGCGCTTCGTTTCATGCTCCCATTGAAATCAGCCGGATCATTGCCGATGGCATTGTCTGTGCAGGCAATGCCCGTACCCGGCTGGCAGGACTGCTGGAACAAAAAGGCGTCAGGAGTGAAATTCCTTATCCGGATATCTCCACCAAAGCCAAAGCCCAGCAATATATCGGGCTCGATATGGCCAGGCTCAATGCCGAAAAGGCGGAATTTAAGAAAGTTGTTATTCCGGAGTGGATAAAACAGGCGGCTGTAAGGGAGAGCAAGTACTGACAGGTAATGAAAATCATAAAATGATCTCAGGAGCCTGAAGCTGTAACCCAATATCGGTTTGCCCACCCGTTTTGATTCGTGAGACCGTTAAGTTCAGATTGTATCCCTGCCTGCCACCTGTTGGCTGGCGCGAGGCAGGGTTGACATAGATAATACAACGTAAGTTTCAAATGAGAGCAAAACGCCGGGCAGTTCTACAATCGTGATTGAGCCGACATTTTTGCTTTTTGCTGTCAGTTGCATCAGTGGTCCGGTGACGAATTAAACTAAAATATTGTAGCCAATCCAGAGTTCTGCCTGAGTTTTAATCCTGTCTCTGGTTTATTTTTTTTGATTATATATTGATTTAGAGTAATTAAGATATAATTTTGTGAATCGTTTTGCCATACAATGTAGGCAAGTAAAATTACCGGCGTCGATGTTTTCGGTAATTTCGTATCAAACTCTGATTGGCTTAAATACGGGATTACCCAACTTGCAATAACAAGAGGTTGCCGTGGCTTATCAGAGTTTCTCTTTTATAATGCCGTGATCCTAATAAAAAAACCTTCTTCTCTTTACGGACAATGAAATACGCAAAATAGTTGTGATTTGCTTTACTTGCTTCGCTTCGCGAAACCGCTTCGCTAAGTTCAGATTGTATCCCTGC
>DAONEP010000006.1:0-67805 GCA_035403165.1 Bacteroidales bacterium
TATACCAGTTGCAGCCTGTTTGCATCCTGTTTCACAAAAATGAACAGGAGTATCGTGAACGCCCATAGCGAAGAGCCGCCATAACTTAAAAACGGCAACGGGATACCGATAACAGGCATTAATCCGATCGTCATTCCGATATTTATCAATACATGAAAAAACAGGATTGAAGCCACGCCATATCCGTAAATGCGGCTGAATTCCGAGCGTTGTCGCTCGGCTGCTATCACAATCTTTATGCACAGATAAATAAATAATCCCAGCACCACGGTTGTCCCTGCAAAACCCCATTCTTCGCCCACGGTGCAGAAAATAAAATCTGTACTTTGTTCGGGGACAAAATTGAATTTTGTCTGGGTGCCTTTCAGGAAACCTTTCCCCCAGAAGCCACCGGAACCAATGGCAATTTTCGATTGGTTCACATTATAGCCGGCGCCTTTCAGGTCGACTTCTTTGCCCAGCAACACATTGATACGGGTCTTCTGGTGTGGCTGAAGGACATGGTCGACTGCGTAATCGATGGTCAATACAAAGGTCGAGGCGATTATTACAATTCCGATAAGTTTCAGGATATTACTCCGGTTACGACGTATAAAAAGCAATAAGCCTGCCGCAGTGGCAGCTACCACGCCAATCACCCAAAGTTTGTCGAATATCAGGGTAGCTACGGCCAGGGCAACGGCAATAATGCCGACCAGGAGGATATTCCCCGACATTCCCTGCCGGTACAAAACCAGCGCAAAGGCCAGGTAAACCAAGGCCGAACCGGTATCGTTCTGCAACAGGATCAGGATCATAGGCACCCCGATCAGAATCAGCGGCACTAAGCGCGATCTCAATTTTTTATTGTCAAAGTCCAGAGCGCTCAGATAACGCGCAATAGCCAGGTTAGTGGCAAATTTGGAAAATTCGGCGGGCTGCAAAGCAAATGAGCCAATTTTAAACCAGGATTTGGAGCCTGCAATCTCCTGACCGAACAAGAGTACTGCGAGCAATAAAACCAACGTCAGGACGTAAATGGCATAGGCAAATGCCGAAAAGAACTTGGCGTCGGTAAGCATTACCATCAGGGCAAGCACAAATGCCGTGGCAATCCACACAGCCTGCTTGCCATAACTCTGCGACATATCGAAAATATTCGAATGCGATTCATTATACACAGCGGCATAAATATTGATCCAGCCGAGGACTATCAGGATCAGGTAGGTAAATAGGATCCCCCTGTCCACATTTCGGAATATGCCTTTTTCCTGTTTCAATTATAGAGCAGATTATAATTTAAAATGCGTTCCTCAAGGTCTTTACGTTTTACCTTGCGGGCAATGTACTTTTCAACCATCAGGGATGCGATGGGCGCTGCATAAGTAGAGCCAAAACCCGCATTTTCGACAATGACGCAAATGGCTATTTTCGGATTATCAATTGGTGCAAATCCAATAAAAACCGAATGCGGTTTGCCATGCGGATTATCGGCTGTGCCGGTTTTGCCGGCCATCGGAATGCTGTCGATTTTTATGAGCCGCGCCGTGCCGCTTTCCACCACTTCGGCCATGCCATCTCTTATCACTTTTACCCATTCAGGGTTGATAGAGACCACATTTCGCTTGCTTGTGAAGGTCGTATGATTTTTCTCATTGCCAATGGCTTTTACAACATGCGGCGGATAGAACCAGCCGCCGTTGGCAACCATCGCCGCATAATTAACCAACTGAAGCGGTGTTGCCAGGATTTCTCCCTGCCCGATCGATAACGACCGGATTGTCATTGCATTCCAATGCCCTTTCCCGTAAATTTTGTCAAAATCATCGGACGAAGGAAGGTTCCCTTTTAGCTCAAAAGCCAGGTCGGAATTCAATTTCCGGCCAAATCCCATGCTCATAAGGTGTTTGCGCCATACGTCATAACGCTCTTTCACCGATCCGTAATCCGGATCATTCATAATGGCCCTGAAAACCTGCCAATGGTAAGGATTGCACGATTGCTGAATGGCTGTGTAAACATCCAGCGGCGTTTGATGATTATGGGTACATCGGATAGGATAGGATGATGGTCCCTGACATGAAAAACGCGTTGAAGGTGTAATTACGCCTTCCTGCAAGCCGATAAGGTCGTTGGCCATTTTAAAAGTCGAGCCGGGAGGGTACTGCCCCATGATAGCACGGTTGAGCAAGGGTTTCACGGGATCCTCGTTCAGCATCTGGAAATTCTTTCCCCTGACCCGTCCAACCAACAGGTTCGGATCATAGCCCGGACTGGATAAAAAACATAGAATTTCTCCGGTGGAAGGTTCAATAGCTACCACGCTGCCTCTTTTGTTTTTCATCAGCAGTTCGCCATATTGCTGCAATTCGGCATCCAGTCCCGTATATAAATCCTCCCCCATGACGGCTGCGGTATCATATTTCCCATTCTGAAAGCTTCCCACATCCCGGTTGAGCACATCCACCATCCTGATTTTCAACCCTTTTATCCCCCTGAGTTCTTCTTCATACGACCGTTCGATGCCACTTATCCCGATATAATCGCCTTGCCTGTAATAAGGATTCTTTTCAATCTGGCCCGGCGTAACCTCGCCAATGTATCCCAGAATATGCGCGGCTATCGCCATAGGATAACTGCGAAGCGTACGCGGCACAACATAAAAACCATTGAAACGGTAAAGCTTCTCTTCGAGGTAACCGTATGTTTCTTTTGTAATTTGCTTTTCGAAAGCGGAAGCCAGCACCGGCGAATAATCCTTTGCCCTTTTCATCCGCTCGTTGAAGCCTTCGACGGTTATATCAAGTATTTTACACAATTCTGCGGTGTCAAGATCATTTACCTGCCGGGGAATTACCATCAGGTCGTAAACGGCTTCATTATAAACCAGCAATTTCCCGTTCCGGTCGTAAACCAGCCCCCGGGACGGATATTGCGTCACATACCTTAATACATTATTATTAGCCGACAGGATGTAACTGCGGTCAATAACCTGGATGTAAAGGAGCCGCAATAAATAGATTCCGCCTACAATAAGAAAAGTAGTGATGATGACAATTTTGCGATCGGCATAGATGCGACTTGCCATTGATAAACAAGGTATTTTTTGTTAATTATACTGCGGCTAACCAACTACAAAAGTAGCGATTAGTCGGTTCACGCTGAAATAACCGAAAAGAAAAGGTATCAGTGATATGAAGCATATCCGGAAGAGACGGCGCTTCAACATATTTAAAAGGGAAGAATGCTTTTCAGGGCTTCATCTTCCTGATTGTTCCCGCCAGTTCTTCGTACCATTTAACGCCATACTTTCTGATCAGAGCATCCTTCAAAAATACATAGAGCGGCACGTTCTCCTTTTTGCCCTTTTTCAGGGCTTCGCTGCAAATATACCAGCGATGATAGTTCACCGCTTCGAAACCTTCATACTTTGAAATCCGCACCGGATAAAGGTGGCACGAAACCGGCTTTTCAAAATCGGTTTTGCCTTCCCGGAAAGCCTTTTCGATGGCACAGCGGGCTATCCCTTCTTCAAAATAAGCAAATGCACACTCACAGTCCCTGACCAGCGGCGTTACAAATTGCCCGAATGAATCATAATCAAAAACGCCGTTTTGCTCAACAACCGCTCTGCCTGCAGGTTCCATAAAAGGTTTGATATCATCCAGGGAATCCTCAAGCAGCGAAATTTCTTCCTCCTCCAGCGGCGCCCCGGCATCGCCTTCCACACAACAAACCCCTTTACATTCCCTGAGGTCGCAAACAAAACAAACGTTGTGAAGATCGTCGGAAACCAACGTATTATCAATTGCTATCATGCCGCAAAGATAGGCTTTTGTGAAAATCGCTCCGGCATGTTCCAGGCCTCAAAGCACCGGTATCCGGAAAGCGGTTTCTGATCACCCGTTTTTACTGATGGTCCGGAGAATTTCAATATTCAGTATTTCCAACTCATCTCCGCATTCGTCAAGAATCCCCTCTTCCTTAAATTTTGACAATACCCGGGTCAGATTTTCCCTGGACACACCCGTCAGATCGGCCAGTTCCTGGCGCGTCAACTGCAGGGGGAAGTGTTGGCCTTCATAAACATTTTCGGAGAGATACAGCAGAACATCGGCAAATCGCCCGTCAGTTTTTTTATAACTGTTTGACACAAAACGATAATAATTATAAAGATTCTCCTTGTTTACCTCGGTCAGTATCTGGAAGGCAAAGTTGCCGTTTTCCTTGATCAGTTGTTTGAAAGCGTTGATGTCGATGTAGCATATTTTAACATCCTGCAAGGCGGCATAGACATAATGGTTGATCTTGTCCCCGAACAGCGAATGAATTCCCAGGTAGGTGTGCGGTTTGAGTATCTGAATAATGCTGGTTTTATTATTCCCGTTCACCATAAACTCCTTGATATAACCTACTTTTAAATAAATGATATTCGAAATCAGGGTATCGGAGCGGAGTATGACCTCCCCTTTCTTCACAAAGGATTCGATGCTGTGGCTGCTCAACAATTCATACTGTTCCTTGTTCAGCAACGACACGGCACAGGACATATCCACGCAATCGCAGCAACTGCTTTTATTCAGTTCATCAAACGTTTTTAACATCTCAACGGTATCTGGTTGCAAATCTACAAAATAGGATGTGACGAATATCACATATTGTCTATATTAAATATCACATATATTCTGATTTTCACATAATGCATAATTCTACATTTGCATTGGAGAGTAAAATATTGTCTGATATCACAAAAAGTGATACATTTTTATGTAAAAGCCATAAAAACAACATTCTTGGAAACTCAGAAATGTCCTAATAAAACCACCTGCCCGGTCCATTCTGTTGAAGGGTTTGTGAAAGATCCGGTGAAAAAGGAATATTACATTCATACATACTGCGATGCTGGAGAAGATAATTGGAGTAACTGTTGCAGATATATTGCAAAACGATCGCTGAACTTGTGTCCTGTTTTCGTGATGCCGGATTCGGAACTTACTGTTGATGAAATTCTGGACAAGCTTGAAAATGAATAATCGATAAATCATACTGAAATGGCAACACTTGAACTAAAAGGAAGGACCTTCGAGGTTGATGGAGACGGGTTCTTATCCACTCCCGAAATATGGGATGAAGAGATCGCCAGGCTTTTTGCCGAGAGCGACGGATTGAAAGAGCTCAGCGAAAAGCATTGGGTTATCATCCGGTTTATCCGTAAAAATTTTGAAGAAAAGGGGAATGCTCCCATGATTCGCAGCATTTGCCAGGAAACGGGGATCAAACTCCGCGAGATCTATGAACTATTTCCTTTAGGCCCTGCCCGCGGTGCCTGCCGGATCGCCGGTTTACCAAAACCTGACGGATGCGTGTAATATTATGAGTTGGTATCTGGTCCTCACCTTTGTTTCGCTGGCCTTTTGCCTGGCAATGTGTGCATATCATGCATACCGCCTGATTGCTCTTGGCAACCCGAGCGATTTTTCCAAGCCTTCGGGGAACGTCGGCGCCGGCATAAAATATTCGTATACCGGCGGCATGGATCCCAGAAAAAAGGAATCTGCATTTCTTCACCTTCCTACCTATACAGCAGGCATACTTTATCATCTGGGTACTTTCTTCAGCATTGTGCTTTTCGTCTGCATCCTGTTTTCTTTACGGCTGCCTTCCGTAGTCACGATGCTTCTTACAGCCTTTCTGGCCGTTTCGTCGATCTGCGGGGCAGGAATTCTGATCAAAAGGATCGTTAAGAATACGTTGCGGAAATTATCCAATCCTGATGATTATATCTCGAACCTCCTGGTCACTTCATTTCAACTAATTACGGCTGTTTATCTGAACTTCCCGACGCCTGTCTATTATATCCTGGTCAGCGCCCTGCTGCTCTACCTTCCGGCCGGCAAACTGAAACACGTTATTTACTTCTTTGCCGCCCGTTACCACCTGGGTTTATTTTTTGGCTATCGCGGAGTGTGGCCTCCTAAGAACTAATCTGACTCATGCCGATACTTACTGATAAAAGGATCCAAAAAGGCCTTTCCATTTTAGAAAACTTCCAGGACAGCAAACTGCTCACACATCTGAACAGTTGTGTGCATTGCGGACTTTGCGCCGAAACCTGCCTGTATTACCTTACCTTTAAGGACCCCAGATTTATTCCTGCACAGAAGGTAGATTTTATCTCGTCCATTTATAAACGCTATTGTACCTTCATCGGGCGCAATGTGCCGTTCCTGGTTAATGCCAGGGACCTGAACGAAGAAAACCTTAAAGAAATGGTCGACCTCTTCTTCGGGGCCTGTACCATGTGCGGCAGGTGTACCCTTCATTGTTCGATCGGGGTCGATATTGCCTACCTTGTCAGGACTGGGCGGGTAATGCTGGCCGAAATGGGACTGATACCGTCTTCCATTCAGTCCACGGTTGATGCAGCCATCAACACCGGCAACAACATGGGCATCACGACGGAAGAATTTACGGATACTATCCAGTGGCTCGAAGACGACCTGAAGGACGATCTTAACGATCCGAATGCCTCCATCCCGTTAAATGAGAAAGGGAAAAAGATTTTGTATACCCTGAATCCCAGGGAACCCAAATTCTTTCCCCTCTCCATCTCGGCCATGGCAAAAATATTTCATGTGGCCGGCGAAAGCTGGACGCTTTCAACCGAGATGTACGATGTGACCAACTACGGATTTTTCACGGGAAGCAGAGGGGAAGCTTCGACCATCGTGCAACATCTCTACGATGAGATGAAAAATCTCGGATCGCAGGAACTTATCCTCGCCGAATGCGGCCACGGCTCCAGGGCTTTCCGTTGGGAAGGCCCCAACTATCTGCATAAGAATTTCGACTTCACCGTAAAGACTTCTGTTGAGTTGATGGCCGATTATTTGAGGGAAGGCAGGATTAAAGTAAATAAAAAGAGCCTCAAACAGCGCGTGACCCTGCACGATCCCTGTAACCTCGTCCGTAACGGAGGTGTTATTCAGGAACAACGCTTCATCCTGGACCAGATTGCCGACGACTTTGTAGAAATGACGCCTCATGGTATCGACAATTATTGTTGCGGGGGCGGAGGAGGACAACTTGCCATGAGCGAGTACAACGAGAGGCGGATGAAGATCGGCGGCAAAAAAGCGGAACAGATCAGGAATACAGGGGCTCAGATCGTTGTCACGCCTTGCCACAATTGTGTTGACCAGCTCCTTCAGATCAACTCCTATTACAAACTGGATGTCCAGATTAAAACCCTGGCAGAAGTTGTGGCCGATGCCCTGATAGTCTGAAAACCAGGTTAATCAAATCTTCGGCACGGCATCCCGGCGCTTATCCAATATCAAAAAGAGTACAACATTCTCATTACCTAAAAATATAAATCAGAAATTAACGTCTTCATCATGGAAAACATCATCTATCTGGACAACTCGGCTACATCGTTTCCTAAGCCTGACCCGGTTTACGAGTTCATGAACAGTTTTTACAGGAACAAAGGAGTAAGCCCCGGAAGGAGCGGTTTCGACGCTGCGATTGAAACGGAAGAAATGGTCACCAATACGCGAAAAATGCTCACGAGCCTTTTCAACGGCAATGGCGACTTTAACCGGTTGACGTTCAGCTATAACGCAAGCGACTCCCTGAATATGATTTTACAGGGCCTTGCCGGGGAAGGAGATCATGTGGTTACCACCATGCTGGAACACAATTCGGTGCTCAGGCCGCTCTATCATCTGACCCAAGCCGGCATTATCGAAACCACCCATGTTGCTTTCGATCCGGTCACCGGTTATGTCGATCCCCAGGATATAAAAAAAGCAATCCGGAAAAACACGAAGTTCGTGGTTGTCAACCACTGTTCAAACGTTATCGGGACCATTCAGCCGATTGAAGAAATAGGCAAGATATGCCAGGAAGCAGGCGTATATTTCATTGTTGACGGCAGCCAGAGTGCAGGGGCAGTGCCTGTGGATATGCAGAAAATGCACATCGACGCATATATTTTTACCGGCCACAAATGCCTGATGGGACCTACCGGAATTGGCGGATCCTATGTTGCCAAGGATCTCCCCGTTCGCGGAACACGCTTCGGAGGCACAGGCGTTCGTTCAGCCCAGCTCACTCACCTGGAAGAATTTCCGTATCGTATGGAATGCGGCACGTTGAACCTTCTTGGCGTGGCAGGCCTGAATGCCGGCGTTCGCTGGATTACCGAAAAAGGAATTGATAATCTCCATAACAAGGAAATGGAGTTATGGGATAAACTCCGCAAAGGGGTTCAGGATGTTGATGGGGTTACCACTTATTGCGCCACCGGCAAAGAGCATAAAAATCCTGTATTGAGCCTTAATATCAAAGGTTTTGAAGCCGGCGACGTAGGGACCATGCTGGATGTTGACTATAACATAGCCTGCCGTACCGGTTTACAGTGCGCCCCCAAGGTGCATCAAATGATCGGAACCGATAAAATCCACGGGACAGTGCGGCTTAGCGTAGGGCCTTTTAACACAGAGGAACACATCGATAAAGCTATCCTTGCCATTCGCGAGATTGCAGCCCTGAGATAAGCCTCTAACCAACAGACTTTCCTTGCTTTTCTGTATCTTTGCCGCATGGCACAGAACGAAGAAGTATTCAAAAAAATCATTTCCCATGCCAAGGAGTATGGGTTTGTTTTCCCCTCGAGCGAGATTTACGACGGGCTAAGCGCCGTATATGACTACGGGCAGAATGGAGTTGAACTGAAGAACAACATCAAGGAATATTGGTGGAAAGCCATGGTTCAGCACCACGAGAATATCGTAGGCATCGATTCGGCTATCTTCATGCATCCCACCATCTGGAAAGCTTCAGGACATGTGGATGCTTTTAACGATCCCCTTATTGATAACAAGGATTCGAAAAAGCGCTATCGTGCCGATGTCCTCATCGAAGATCACCTTGCCAAATGGCAGGATAAAATTGATAAAGAGGTTGAAAAAGCGCATAAACGTTTCGGCGAAGCCTTCAACAAGGAGCAGTTCCTGACGACCAATCCGCGCGTCCTCGAATACCAGGCTAAAATTGAAACTGCGAGCAAGCGCTTTTATGCAGCCATGGAACGCAACGACCTGGCCGATGTAAAAAAACTCATCGAGGAGCTCGAAATTGTTTGCCCCATCAGCGGTTCCCGCAATTGGACCGAAGTACGCCAGTTTAACCTGATGTTCAGCACGCAAATCGGCTCTGTGAGCGACGAAGCCAATACCCTGTACCTCCGCCCCGAAACGGCCCAGGGTATCTTCGTGAACTACCTTAACGTGCAGAAAACCGGACGCATGAAAATACCGTTCGGGATAGCCCAAATTGGTAAGGCTTTCCGTAACGAAATCGTAGCCAGGCAGTTCATTTTCCGCATGCGTGAGTTTGAACAGATGGAGATGCAGTTTTTTGTCCGTCCCGGCACAGAACTCGAATGGTTTGAAAAATGGAAGGAAAAACGTCTGAACTGGCACCTTTCACTCGGAATACCGGCCGAAAAGTATCGCTTCCACAAACACGAAAAGCTGGCGCATTACGCCAATGCCGCCGTCGATATCGAATTTGATTTCCCCATCGGCTTCAAGGAACTGGAAGGGATCCATTCACGTACCGATTTTGACCTTACTTCGCACCAGAAATTTTCGGGCAAGAAAATTACCTATTTCGATCCGGAATTGAACGAAACCTATGTTCCATACGTGATTGAGACCTCCATCGGCCTCGACCGTACCTTCCTTGCCATTTTGAGCCACGCCTATACCGAAGAAAAACTGGATGACGGGTCCGAAAGGGTTGTCCTGCGGCTGCCGGCCAAACTGGCCCCGATCAAATGCGGCGTGCTGCCGCTGGTCGCCAAGGATGGCCTTCCCGAAAAAGCGCGCGAGATCATGGACACCCTCAAGTTTGATTACATGTGCCAGTACGAGGAAAAAGATTCGATCGGGCGCCGTTACCGCCGTCACGATGCTATCGGAACGCCTTACTGTATCACGGTGGACCATCAAACCCTTGAAGACAACACCGTGACCATTCGCGACCGCGACACAATGCTCCAGGACAGGATCCCCATCGAAAAAATTGCCGTGTTGATCCGGGAAAAGCTCATGAAATAGCTGAACCATAATTTCTGTGACGCCGGATTTATTATCCGGCTTTTTTTGTGCCTGCCACCGGCCCCAATTTCCCGGATGTAACCTTCGCCCTTAATTTATAAACAATCCAAATTTGTATGCTAAACTCAATCCTGGTTGAGTTTACGGCCTGCCGGTTTAGCAGAAGCAACGGTCCGACATCCGGCTTGTCCGAAATGAGCCCGTTAAAAAAGTCAAAATATTTCATATTTTCGACCACCGTTATATAAGTGTAATTTTTACGTTTAAAAACGTTCTCCCCCTGCGCCTGGCCCGACACCTGTTCATTCATCCTTCGAATCCGAACAATAAGTTAATATAAACACTTAAAGCTCATACGATTATGGCAACATTCGACTGGATTGTCCTGGGTTTTTTCTTTCTTGGACTTATCGGCATCATCATCTGGGTGCTGAGAAAGAAAGACCAGACCACGACAGACTATTTCCTTGCCGGTAAAGACGCAGGGTGGCTTTCGATCGGTTCATCGATCTTTGCATCAAACATTGGTTCCGAACACCTTGTGGGGCTGGCCGGCGCGGGATTCATCAGCGGGATGGCTATGGCGCACTGGGAGATGCATGCCTGGTGGATCATCATCCTGGGGTGGGTATTTGTACCCTTTTATGACCGGATTAAAATCTTTACCATGCCTGAATTCCTGGAACACAGGTTTTCATCAGGATCCAGATCGGTGCTGTCGGCTATCTCCCTCGTGTCGTATGTACTCACCAAAGTAGCCGTTACCGTTTATGCCGGGGGCGTCGTATTTAAAACTGTATTCGGGATTGAATCCATCTGGGGCATTGACTTTTTCTGGATCAGCGCCATCGGGCTTGTGGTTATAACAGGGCTGTACACCATTCTGGGCGGCATGAAAGCTATCATGTACACATCGGTGCTGCAAACTCCGGTTTTACTCATCAGTTCGGTTGTTATTCTCATTGTAGGGCTCGTTAAAGTAGGCGGATGGGCCGAAGTTGAAAGAATAGCCGGTCCGAACATGCACCTGATACGGTCGAGTATCGACCCTGAATTCCCCTGGACAGGAGTGCTGCTGGCTTCTGCCATCATAGGATTCTGGTATTGGTGCACCGATCAGTACATCGTTCAAAGGGTGCTTTCGGGAAGGAACATGAAGGAAGCCCGACGGGGAACAATCCTGGCCGGATATTTTAAACTCCTGCCGGTATTTATATTCCTGATCCCGGGCATGATAGCATTTGCCCTGAACCAAAAAGGATTGCTGCATGTAGGCTCCAGCGATTCGGCCTTTGCTTCCATGGTAGCCCAGTTGCTGCCTGCCGGTATGACCGGCGTGGTTGTATGCGGACTGCTGGCGGCCCTGATGAGCTCGCTGGCTTCCTTGTTCAACTCGTCTGCAATGCTCTTTACCGAAGATTTCTATAAAAAATACTGGCCCGGAAAGGGTGAAAAACATTACGTCAGGGTCGGCCGGATTGCTACCACAACCATTGTAATCCTGGGTATTTTATGGATTCCCGTCATGATGGGGCTGGGCAAGGTTTTGTATGATTACCTGCAGGGCGTTCAGGGATTGCTGGCCCCGGCCATTGCTTCGGTATTCCTGTTGGGGGTTTTCTGGAAACGTACCACGGCAAAAGGCGCTTTCTGGGGGATGATAACCGGTTTTTCCATCGGGATGTTCAGGCTCGTCCTGAATTCATTTATCGGTGCAAAAGTGGCCCTGGTAGTTGAAGCCGAAAAATACTATCAGAAGATCGGCACCATGACCGAAGCCTTCAGGGATCAGATAGGAAGCGGAATTGCAGGCATCAGCGGCAAAATATCCGGCACCCTCGGAAGCTCAGGAAAATCGTTTTCCTCCATCGCCGACCAGGCGTCATCGGCTTACCAGGCAGGAAAATATTCCGATGCCGCCAATCTCCTGGCAACCGCCAAAACAGGAATGGAAAACGCATTTATCGGTCAATACGGCTGGCTTTATAAAATTGCAGCCATCAACCAGTACCATTTCTGTATTATCCTGTTCGTCATCAGTATGTTAACCATCGTCTGCATCAGCATGGTCACCCCGAAACCAAACGCCCAACAACTGGAGTTTACCTTTAACGCGAAAACGGCTGAACATAAAATTACTACCAGGGCCAGTTGGAATGGCTGGGATATTTTCCACACAGCAGTCATCTTAGGCGTTGTAATCCTCTTCTACATTTATTTCTGGTAGAAAAGGTTATCCTGAACAATATGCAGCATATTCCCAAGGGATCTTAACGTAATGGTCCGATGACTACCTTGCCCGAAATTTACACTAATCACAAGCCAATGCTGGTGGCGGTCGATTGTATCGTTTTCGGTTTCGACCAGTGTGAGCTTAAACTGCTGGCCGTTAAAAGACAGATGGATCCTGCCCGTGGCGAATGGTCGCTCATGGGCGGTTTTCTGGGCGGGAATGAAAGCCTCGATGAAGCCGCTGCCCGAATTCTTCACCAGCTTACCGGGCTTACCGGTATTTACATGGACCAATTATATGCCCACAGCAAACCGGATCGCGATCCCGGTGCAAGGGTAATCTCGGTGTCATACTATGCCCTGATCAAAATAAGCGACCATAACGGGGAACTGGCTAAAGAACATGGCGCTGAATGGTTTTCGCTTTCTGAGATTCCCCAATTGATTTTCGACCACAACGAGATGGTTGAAATGGCTTTGCAACTGTTGCGCCGGCAGGCAAAAACCAAACCGGTCGGTTTTGAGTTGCTTCCCGAAAAGTTCACCCTGCCTCAACTCCAGGCCCTTTATGAAGCTATTTACCAGAAAGTCCTTGACCGGCGAAACTTCCGGAAAAATGTGCTTTCGATGGGGTTACTCGAAAAACTTGATGAAAAAGACAAGGCCGGATCACGCAAAGGAGCCTGGTTATATCGGTTTAACGTAGAAAAATATGACACTTTCCGTAACCAGGGCTTCTTCTTTAATGTGTCGGTGTGATGATATCGGTTATTCCGGAACTGTCCGCCATACCGGTTTACTAAATCTTCCGGTTTATCTCCTGAGATAAAGATGAACCGTAACCATAATTACCTTTCCTGATGACCCTGCAAACGAATCCGATTATCATGAAAATAATTCCTGCTTTGCTCATCCCACTGTTGTTCACAGGTTTTTACCAAACCGCCTGCGCACAGCAACAGGATTACCCGGTACAACCTGTGCCTTTTACATCGGTGCATATTACAGATGATTTCTGGGCCCCGCGCATCCGCCGGAACCACGAAGTGACCATCCCGATAGCCATTCAGAAATGCCGCGAAACCGGCCGCATCGACAACTTCATGATCGCCGGGGGCCTTAAAAAAGGAGCTTTCTGTTCCAGTTATCCTTTCGATGATTCGGATGTTTTCAAAATTCTTGAAGGCGCATCCTATTCACTTCAGATGTTTCCCGATGAAGCGCTTGAAAAGACGCTGGATTCCCTGATCTTTTACATCGCAAAAGCACAGGAACCCGATGGTTACCTGTATACCAACCGGACCATTGACTCAACCCACCTGCATCCCTGGGTCGGTAAAAAACGCTGGGAAAAAGATCCCGAGCTCAGCCATGAACTGTATAATCTAGGGCATCTCTACGAGGCCGCCGTTGCCCATTTTATGGCCACCGGCAAACGCACCCTGCTCGACGTCGCCATTAAGAGCGCCAACCTGGTTTACAACGATTTCATCGGAAAGAAACTTACTTACTACCCCGGTCACCAGGTTATCGAAATGGGACTCATAAAAATGTACCGCGTTACCAGCGACTCCCGCTACCTTGAACTGGCAAGGTATTTTCTTGATATCCGCAAAGGCGGTGAGGAATACAATCAGGCACATAAACCGGTTACCGAACAGGATAAAATTGTAGGACATGCCGTTCGCGCCACATATATGTATTCAGGAATGGCCGATGTGGCTGCCATTGAAGGTGTGCCGGCCTATACGTCAGCGCTCGGCAAAATCTGGGACGACCTGATCGGAACCAAATATTACATTACAGGCGGCATCGGCTCCAGCGGATCGAATGAAGGATTCGGCGAACCTTACGAACTTCCCAACATGAGCGCCTATTGCGAAACCTGCGCTTCCATCGGGCTGGTCTTCTGGAATTACCGCATGTTTCTGCTGACAGGCGAATCAAACTATTACGACATCATCGAACGCACCCTTTACAATGCGCTCTTATCAGGCGTTTCGCTGTCGGGCGATCATTTCTTCTATCCCAACGTACTTGAATCGCGCGGCCAGCACGAACGCAGCCCCTGGTTCGGATGCGCCTGCTGCCCCAGCAACATCTGCCGCTTTATACCTTCTATCCCCGGTTATGTTTATGCCCGCGACAAATCGACAATCTATGTTAACCTTTACATCCGGAATACCGCCGAGATCGACTTCAACGGGAACATGACTCAGATAACCCAAACAACAGGGTATCCCTGGGACGGTCAGGTTACCGTGACCGTTAATCCTTCAACTGCCGGGTATTTCTCACTTGCCTTGCGCATCCCGGGATGGGCAAAAGGCGAAGCCATCACCGGAAACCTGTATCATTTCCTACCCGATGAAAATCCTCCCTTTACCCTCACCGTCAACGGCATGCCGGCAAAATATATGCTCCGAAACGGATACGCCGTCATCACACAAACATGGAAACCCGGCGATAAAGTAGGGATAAATTTCCCGATGCCGGTCAGGAAAATTGCCGCCAGTTCACGGGTGACAGCCGATCATGATAAAGTAGCCCTTCAGCGCGGCCCCCTCGTTTATTGCCTCGAAGGACCCGATAACAAAGAGGAACGCGTTTTGAACCTTGTACTTGACTCAACCGCTGATCTCCGGGCTTCCTTTAATCCGGAACTGCTCAATGGCGTTGAAACTATTTCCGGCAAGGCGAATGTGGCTGTTAGCGAAGAGAATGGTTACCAAACGGCCGACAAACAAGATTTTACGGCAATTCCCTATTATGCCTGGGCAAACCGGGGCAGCGGGGAAATGGAGGTCTGGATACCGCTTAAAGCAACAGCAGCCCGCCCTGTTCTGCCGCCTACCCTTGCCAGCCGGAGCAAAATAAGCGGTTCAACGCAGGGAAAGTCGCTGCATTCGGTCAACGATCTCGAACTCCCTTCCAATTCAAACGATCACGATGTACTTTACTTTCACTGGTGGCCGAAGAAGGACACAACGGAATATATTCAATACGACTTCCAGGAGAAGTCAAAGGTTTCGGAGTGTACCGTTTACTGGTTTGACGACGGTCCCTGGGGCGGTTGCCGCATCCCGGAATCCTGGAGAATTCTCTACAAATCAGGCAATCAATGGTTACCGGTGAAAACGGTTGACGGATATTCCGTTACCAAGGACAAACCGGATACGGTGAAGTTTAAAACCGTGATGACAAAAGCCCTGAAACTCGAAGTTACCCTGCAAAAAGAGTTTTCCTCGGGCATCTATGAATGGATCGTAAAATAGCCTTCAATGAATTAATTGGAATGAAAAATATTATTATTTCAGCGGCCATCCTTTTAACCTTCAACTGCATACTCCGGGCCCAGACCTATGTGCCGGAGCTTCATAACAATAAAATCATCATCAGCCCGGCAGCCCGAATCAAGGCCTATTCCTTCAATCTCGGAGATGTTAAACTGCTCGGCGGAAGCCCTTTTGAGAACGCCATGAAAAAGGATTCCGCTTACCTGCTGACGCTTGATCCTGACCGGTTGCTGCACCGTTTTCACCGTAATGCCGGCTTGCCCGCAAAAGGCGACGTTTACGGGGGCTGGGAGAGCGAAGGGCTTTCAGGACATACGCTCGGTCATTATCTTTCGGCCTGCGCGCTCTTTTATGCCAATACGGGCAATGTTGAATTCAGGAACAGGGTTGATTATGTCGTTTCAGAGCTCAACCTATGTCAGCAGGCCCGCAAGACCGGGTATGTCGGGGCTATTCCTAATGAAGATACCTTGTGGGCAAAGGTTGCCCGCGGAGAAATAAGGTCCGGCGGCTTCGACCTCAACGGGGCATGGTCGCCCTGGTACACGGTGCACAAGCTGATGGCCGGACTGGTGGATGCTTATCTTTATTGCGACAACCAGCAAGCATTAAAAGTAGTGACCGGCATGGCCGACTGGGCCGACAGCCTGCTGAAAAACCTTACCGAAGATCAGCGGCTGAAGATGCTGAACTGCGAATATGGCGGGATGCAGGATGTGTTGTCGAACCTCTGTTCCATCACCGGCAATAAAAAATACCTCGATCTCTCCCGAAAATTTGACGATGAATTTGTCATGGGACAGCTTGCCAAAGGGATCGATCCGATGCCGGGCAAACATTCCAATACCAATGTCCCCAAAGCCGTGGGTGCGGCCCGGCGCTATGAGCTCACCAGTTCGGCAAAGGACAGCACTATTGCCCGGTTTTTCTGGGAAACCATGGTCCGCCACCACAGCTATGTGATTGGCGGCAACAGCAACTACGAATACTGCGGCGAGGAAGATAAACTGAACGATCGCCTCAGCGATAACACCTGTGAAACCTGCAATACCTACAACATGCTGAAGCTTACCGGGCATTTGTTTGCCTGGGAACCCGACAGCCGGATTTTCGATTTCTACGAACGGGCTCTCTATAATCATATCCTTTCATCGCAGAATCCCGAAGATGGTATGATGTGTTATTTTACACCGCTTCGCATGGGAACACATAAAGAATTCAGCGACCCGTTCAATACGTTCACCTGTTGCGTGGGCAGCGGCATGGAAAATCACAGCAAGTATGCCGGGGCCATCTATAACGAAACCTCCGGCGGCGATCTGTATGTCAACCTTTTCATTCCGTCGCAACTAAACTGGAAAAGCCGTGAGGCCACCATCCGCCTCGAAACAGGATTCCCATACAACGATAAAGTGACGGTCACTGCCGGTCTGAAGAAGAGTCAATCGTTTACCTTGCTCATTCGCAGGCCGCATTGGGCGGCAGGAGAAGTAAAAGTAACCGTCAACGGGAAACCATTCAACACTAAAATGAGCCCATCCGGATACCTTGAAATAAAGCGGCTCTGGAAGAATGATGATAAAGTGGTGATCCTTCTTCCGATGGACCTTCATATTGAAACCATGCCCGACAATGCCGACCGCATTGCATTCCTGTATGGCCCGGTCGTGCTGGCTGCCGATCTGGGAGATTCCCTCCCCGACCCCGTTTTCGGCGCCCCAGTACTGCTCACCGATAACCGGAACGTGAAAGACTGGGTTAAACCCGTTGATTTGAAATCGCTTACGTTCGTAACCAAAGCAACCGGACAGCCTTCCGATATCACCCTGAAGCCTTTTTATACGCTGTACAATAAGTATTACAGCGTTTATTTCGACTTTTTTACCCGGGAAGCATGGACCGCCAGGCAGGCAGGTTATGAAGCGGCGAAGCAACAACAAAAGCTGATCGATGACCAGACGATCGATTACTTCCGTATCGGCGAAATGCAGCCCGAACGCGACCACAACCTGACGGCATCCGAAAAATCGTATGTGGATATCGCCCTGGGACGCACCGGACGCGAAGCAAGGGCCGACAATTATTTTACCTTCGACATGAAGGTGCAGCCGGGAATCGCCAACAGCCTGATGCTTACTTATATCGGAGACGACAAGAACAGGAAATTCGATGTTAAAATTGATGGTGTAGTGATTGCCACCGTCGACTGGAAAGGCGGTGAAACAGGCAGGTTTTACGATATGGAATACCCCATCCCGGCAGAACTTATTACCGGAAAATCCTCAGTGAATATAAGGATCGAAGCCAATTATGGCCAGACGGCAGGCCGGATATTCGGTTGCCGGACATTGAGGAAATAGGTTTAAAAGAAATCATTTTATTCCTTCAATGATTCCCGGCCGGTAGTTCCGAACATGATTCTCAGTAAATTTACCGCCTTTCAGACGCTCAACCGCCGAGCGGCCAGCCCTGGCAGAGCCGTCAACGGATACAAAATCAGAAATAACCCAATCAAAAATCAAAATAATATAATGAAGCGGATTACTGTTTTTTTGCTTGCAACCTTTGCTTTTACCACCGTTTATGCCCAGCAGTGGAAGCCTGCCGGCGAAAGGATAAAAACGATTTGGGCCGAAAAGGTCGATCCGGCCAATCCTTTGCCCGAATACCCCAGACCCGGCATGGAACGGGCCCGGTGGCAAAACCTGAACGGCCTGTGGGATTATGCCATCCTGCCCAAAGGAAGCGCCATCCCTTCCGCTTTCGACGGGAAAATACTGGTTCCTTTCGCTGTTGAATCAAGCCTGTCGGGTGTTCAGAAAAGCGTGGGTGAGAACAATGAATTATGGTATAGTCGTTCATTTTTGATACCAGCAGACTGGAAAAGCAACCATATCCTCCTGAATTTCGGCGCCGTCGACTGGAAAGCCGATATCTGGATCAACGGCATTCAGATCGGAACACACCAGGGGGGATACACTCCTTTCTGTTTCGACATCACTCCCTACCTACTGGCCGGCAAACCGCAGGAACTGGTCGTACGGGTATGGGACCCCACCGACAGGAGTTTTCAGCCTCACGGCAAACAGGTTTCAAGGCCCGGCAGCATCTGGTACACCGCTGTAACCGGTATCTGGCAGACTGTATGGATTGAACCGGTCGGTGAAAATCATATTCAGTCGCTGAAAACAGTTCCCGACATCGATCGGAATACCGTCACGGTAACCCCGGTGACTTCAGCGCCCGATCCTTCTGCCCTGGTTGAGGTCACCATACTGGAAGGCGAAAAAGTCATTTCGAAAGGCAGGGGTATTTCAGGGCAGCAAATTCTCCTTCCGGTGCCTGATGCAAAACTGTGGAGCCCTGAATCGCCTTTCCTGTATGATATGCAGGCAGAAGTGATCCGCAACGGCAAAGTGACCGACAAGGTGAAAAGCTACCTGGGAATGCGGAAGATTTCTTCCAAACGGGATGAAGGCGGAGTTGTGCGCCTGCAACTCAACAACAAGGATTACTTCCAGTTTGGCCCCCTTGACCAGGGTTGGTGGCCCGACGGGCTTTATACCGCCCCCACGGATGAAGCGCTGAAATACGATATCGTTAAGACAAGGGAACTGGGCTTCAACCTGATCCGTAAGCATGTGAAGGTGGAACCGGCCCGCTGGTATTACCATTGCGACCATGAAGGAATCCTGGTATGGCAGGACATGCCCAGCGGCGACGAAGGCCCTGAATGGCAAACCGAACAGTATTTCAACGGGCAGGATGCGGTTCGTTCGGCTGAATCGGAAACCAATTACAGGAACGAATGGAAAGCCATCATCGATCTGCTGGTCTCCCATCCCTGCGTTGTGAGCTGGGTGCCCTTTAATGAATCCTGGGGCCAGTTTAAAACCGTTGATATAGCCCAGTGGACGAAGCAGTATGATCCGTCGCGATTGGTAAACCCGGCCAGTGGCGGCAATTTTTACCCTGTGGGCGATATCCTCGATATCCATCATTACCCGGATCCGAAAATGACGCTTTACGACGGCAACCGCGCCTGTGTTCTTGGAGAATTCGGTGGCATCGGGCTTGTCATCGATGACCACCTGTGGGTAAAGGACCGAAACTGGGGATATGTGCAGTACAAGACCTCGGCCGAAGCCACCGATGCCTATATCGCGCTGGTCGAAAAACTGAAATTGCTGATTGAAAAGGGCTTTTCGGCCGCCATCTACACCCAGACCACCGATGTGGAGGTGGAAGTAAACGGTCTGATGACTTACGACCGCAAGGTAGTGAAGCTCGATGCCGACAGGATCGGGAAGGTGAACCGGGAAGTGTGCGGTGCGCTGGGAAAGTAGTAAGTACTTTACGAATATAAATGCCCGTCCGTTCCTGTTAAAAATCGTCGAATTGACAAATTTGGAAAAATCCGGAATTAAGCTCCGGATTTTTTCATATCATGTGGTATGATTCCACATATTGCAGCTGAAGAGCGGTATGAACCGGCTTCACTGACGAAAGCCGGCGGAGCTGTTTTTGATGAAATGTAACGCGTTTTACAAATCTTCTCCTGTTTACAGAAAATATCCGATCATCCGGTTATTCCCGAAGTCTCGTTCAACCTTATTCTTTTCAGTCTGAGCTACAGTGCGTTTGTCCTAATCGTAGTGGAATCTGCATTTTGCTATCAAAATAGTATCCTCTTTAACCTGATAAATTAATCGATGTTCATCACTGATTCTGCGTGAACAGAATCCCTTGTATTTAAATTTTAAAGTTTCCGGTTCCCCCGGTCCGGTAAAGGGATTACGCGAAATATCCTTTAGCAGGTCATTCAATCGCCGGAGCATCTTTTTTATCATTCTCCTGCCAATAAAGATAATCTTCCCAGTACTCTTCCACGAAAATATATTTCATGATTCAATAAGGTCTTTTTCAAAAGAGCCGGATGATCTTAATTTTTCAATCGCCGAATCAAGCCTTTGTTCATTAATTTTCGAAGAGAGTTCATGGTAAGTGGCCGTAAGAGAATTGTATTCTTCCAGCGACATAATAACGATTCCCCTGTCTCTGCCCCGGTTAATGATCAGCGTTTCAAAGTTTTCTGTAACCTTATCGAGATATTTTTTGATATCTCGGCGAAAATCGGAAATGGAGGCCGTAAGCATGGTTGATTTATTTATGTACTTATTCATGTACTAATTTTAGTACATTCATTCAATAATTGACAATTGGGATGTTCGAATGTCGGATAACGGTCAAGATTGTTTTTGCCTCTCGCCGTTCATTACTGAGTGGCCTGCTTTGAGAGATGGGAAAAGAGAATAGAAATATTCGATTTTGGGTTATTGGAACACACATTATGAAACACATTTCTCTGATTGACAGAATGTTTTCAAATATAACAGGAACTTTTTTTATATGACCTATTATTTCTCGAATAACATAAGTTGATCTTGTTTGAGTTGAGGAAATGAAGAAAGAAAAGCATACAACCTCTCTATATTGGTCTTGCCTATAACACGTTTATCGTTAATTCTATAATTGCATAGTTGGAATAAACTATTTACCTTTTGAGATTCTAAAAGATCTTGAATTTTCACCCAATATCTTGCTTGGATTCCAGAACCATTTACAAGGTCTTCAGATTTCATGCTAAGCAATTTCTTCAGTTTTTCAAATAGTGGGTCTGATGAAGAAGTATCAAATTCATATATTTCGATTTCAATATCCGGCAAATTTTGGAGATATTTTCGAGTAATACTTTTTATAGTATCAAGAGGTAACCCGCCATTCATAGCACCCATCCAAGGAAAAGCGACTGAGTTGATTCCGAGATTTTTATAATTTTCACAAAATTTCTTGAGGGTTTCTTCTATCCATTCTTTTTTAGAAGGATTTTTCCAATCATCTTTAATTGCGAAATTCAAAATCCACGGATAACTTTTTTTGTAGAGGAGAATCTGGCCAGGTTTTAAAAGATGCTGAGTACAGATTTTTTGGTATTCTTTGAACATTTCCGGGAAACGAAGTCTAAACTCCAGAGCAATCCCTTTACCCATTACACCTACACAATTCACAGTATTTACAAGAGCCATTGCTTGGGAGTTAAAGATATTTCCTAGAATTTCTATGTAGGCCATACTATTTATTTTTAATACATGCTATTAGATCCCTGTAGGGGTCGTTCCATTTAATGTCGTTTGTCAAACCAGGCAATAAATCCATAAAGTTGATTATCCTATTACCAATCTCTGTTTTGAATAATTCAAGACGAAGATACGATTTATCACACTTTGATCGAAAGCGGCCTCGGTCTAATGCATCAGCATCTTTCAGAACTTTCCAAATAATGCTATCTTTGACCATAGATGGGCATTCAGAATCAGCGACAGAATGATATATTATGGCATTTAGCGCTTGATTTTGGGTGTCTTTTTCGAGAACAAACTCACTGATCTTTGAATCATATTTCTTAGCGGATTTTAAGCCATGTGAAGGACCTTCCATATCAGATGATTTACCTAGATCATGAATAATTGCTGAATAATAGATAGCATCCTTAATTTGAGACGAGATCATATCTGAGTACTTTAGTATCAGACAGGTTCCAAATAAAACTCTTGTAGTGTGAGCGATGCCATGATTTGAGTCAACCATTTTGGGTTCGAATAAACTCCTGGATATCTTGAGTTTTAAACGAACCTCAAGCTGTAAAAATTCCTCAATTAGGTCTTCAGAAATTAGTGATTCTGAGTAATCAGTTGAGATGATACTGGAATTTTTATTAGTGCTATAATTGGAATATACAATCCATTCACGTTTCCCAAGGGCCAGATCAACGAAACGAACCTCAATTGGTTTCTCTGTGATTGTGAATCGTAATTCAGGATAGGCCATTATTTCGTCATCGGTTTCCTTGATAATTTTTTCGATATTGAGTATTTGAGTGTTCTTTAAACCTGAGCCTTTGATTGAAAGATATGCATTATCGAGGTATTCAGATCGGATTGAAACTTCATTATTATCAAAATTAACAATAAGTTCTCTATTCATCCTGTGAAAAATATCCCACCCATCTGCATTAATTTTCTTACAAATAGGGTCGTTGCCTAATTGAGATTTTAGCAAGTTAGCATATTCTTCGTTATAACAAATGATTTCAAATGAATCTAATGTTGAAAAATCAAATTCCTCAAGAACAAGAAATTCCTGTTGAGAATATTGTTTGTAATTTTCATAATCTGAAACTTCAGAATATAGATGCAATGTATTGAGCGATTTAGGATTTTCGCTAACTTTTTCTACTCTTGCCCAATTTGTTTGCATATTTCCAGTACTATAAAAGCACTTGTTGGAAATTTTCATTATAACTTCTTTCAAATTAAATTTGAAGAATACCGGGATAGGACACCTGGGTAATCCGAGATTACGAAATTGGGGATAATACGATTTCCAAATTTTTGACCATATTTTATTGCCCTTCCAATCATACCCATCGAAAGCCCATCCTTCCTTGCCTGACTTGGAATCCATACCTAAGCATTCATTATAAAACTGCGTCGGGGTCTGAGTACGAAAATAAAATCGAGCGTAGTCGTGTGCAGTGCTTCGTCTTGCTACAAGATTACCTGCGGCATTGGAAAATTTACCATCAGCTTTGTTTCGACTAAGAATTTTCCGGCTTTTGATAATATCAATTGCATTGAATAGATGCGTAAAATGATAAATGTATGGTTCTCTGTCAAATTGCTCTAAAAATTCAACACAATTGAATTCTTCTTTGTATTTGCTTTTAGCATTGCCAATTTTTTCAATTATTTGAGGGTTTTTTCGTAGCAATTGCCAATCCCAGTTTTTGCGATACTTTTCAATAAGTTCTTCCGTAAATTGAATTTCCAGCGATTCTGAAACATTTGACCAATTCAGAACATCTGAAAATGGTTCAAGAAGTTCGTTTGTTATTCTAAAATCCTTTCTAGAATTAATCTCAATCCAATTCAATTTGTCTTTAAATAGTTTCAGATTTTCAGTATACATTTTAAACTTATCTGATTGAGAAATAAAATCCCAATCGACATAATTTTGATACTTACTTAAAAATGAAATATCGGAAATATCAACAACTTCATTTTGGGTTATAAATTTCCAATCTAGACTTTCCTTATAATCCCAAAGAATTTCGGTTGAAAGATTTATATTTTTAGAAATTGCCTTCCAATCAATGTTTTGAGATTTAAGTAAAGAAAGCGTTTTAGAATTAGGTACAAAAGATTTGTTCTGGGAAATTAGATACCAATTAATTGGCTTGCCTATCAATTTAATTACAAGTTCTTCAGAAAAAGCAATATCTGCTCTAGTTGATATAGCCTCCCAATCCCAATTCTGGTTTAAAAGTTCTATAAAGATTTCATTTTCAAACTTAATGTCATTTCTACCTGAAAGAGTTTCCCATTCCCAAGGCTTTTCTTTATTTTCTTTTATAAATGCTAGAGAAAGTTTAACCGAAAGATTTTCTGATAGAGATGTCCAATCCCAATCATTACTAATTGTTTCAGCGAGTAGTTTCTCTGTGATATCTGAATCAGTTCTTTTAGAGAAAGAAGTAAAGTTGATAAACTTAGCGAACTTGCGGAATCGTCTTAAAAAATCTCTTTCTTTTTTGAAGCAACTGCTAAATTCTGATAGATACTCCCAATCCCATTTTTCCGACTCAATACTTAGAATTGAATCGTTCCAATTAATGTTATCTAACCTCGATAACGACTTGAAATCCCACTTATAGGATTTGTTTTTCAATAATCTAAAAATGTCTTTTAGCCATACCTCATAGCTAAACAGAGACTTATCATATTGAAAAGATTTATTTAGTGCAATAGAACCTGATAATGTTTTCCAATCAACAAACTCGATGTTTTCGTTCAAATATTGCCTTGGATTAAAACTTGTCAAATCGTAGAAATAGCTATAATCCCATTGAAATACATCTTGATTAAATGTTTGGGAAACCAAATTTTCTAACTCTTCATAATCAAATTTGCTGGTAATTGTCTTCCAAAGTTGCTGCTTTAGCTCTTCGTTAAAAACATAGATACATTTTGCAACCTCTGTCAAATATTTAGAAGGTTGTAAATCTCCTTTTTCAAAGCGCTTTTTTAAAAGCATATCCCAATTCCAGTAATCATTATACTCAGGTAGGTGATTTATGACAAATTCCTTATTTAAATTAATTGATAGGTAATCCCAATCCCAATATTCAAGATATAAATCTAATTTATCTTCAATAATAGATAAATCAATATTCGTAGTAAGGTAGTTCCAATCCCACTTGTTAACCCATTTAGGATTACCAAGAGAATCAATTTTTATTGTAGAACAAAAGCGCTTTGTAAGAATAGACCAATCCCAATTATAATCAATATGGTTAAGAATAAACTCCTTGGAGGATTTTTCAGTAACATCTTTCCAGCATCCTGAGTTAATCTCCAAATAAGATAAAACATTTGCCTTAAAAAAAACTGCCTCTAATGTTTGGCCCGATATTCTTTTAAGCAGGATGTCAAAATTAAGTTTGTCTTTTACTGATATTAAGAACTCTGAATCATTTATCAGATTCTCATTTTCGGAAATTATATCCCAATTCCAGTTAAAATCAGGAAACTTATTAATAATCCCAGTCTCTGAGATGCGAGCAGAAATAAAATTAGAACCCTTTTGGGTTTTAATTTTTGAATTGTACTTTGTAAAAAAGTCCGGATTCCATTCAATAAATGGATTACATTCGAAACCTAGAACAAAGCTACCGCTTTCCCAGGTTAAGTACCCTGAGCTTTCTAACAAGGAAATAAGTTGATCTGTCCAAAAATAATTAGCCAGATTGGGCTGATAATCAGATAATGTAAATTCTTGTGCCGATAGAAGCACTTGAACAAAGTGAGCGGAATCACAAAACAATTTTGTATGATTTTCGGAAGCAAAAGCCCGATTGATTAAAATTTTGAGATTAAGAAATCCACTAAATTGTTGTATATTTTCTAAAATAAAGAACAAATCATAATCAGTCGAAATGAACAACCAATTCCATTTTTTATCAGGGTATATCTCAATTAGCCTTTTTACCTCATTGTTATTGATTTCTGTCAATTCGGATAATTCAAAGTTTATTGTATTTATATTAGATTTGATAAACTCGAAATCCAACAACGGCATTATTCTATCCCAATCCCATTCATACTCTTTTAGTTCTGGAATCAGTAATAATGTTTTTAGGATTTCAATGCTAATATCTTCTTTGGCTGATATAATTTCAAAATTCCAAGGAAATAGAGTAGCATTTTGGATTAAAAAAACATCGTCAATCCTTAAGGATATGGAAGTCCAATCAAGATTGTCTCTATATGTTTTAAAGTACAGCTTTAATACATCAATCGGACAATGGTTTGAAATATTGAACCATTGATTTGCGTTTGCATTCTCACCCATGAAGGTAAACAATTGATTATCTTCCCAACACAAACGGGTGTCTTCTACAAGTGAATCCAAATCCAATAAATCTTCAAATGGTCTTATGGACTTATAATCTAAAACAGCCGATGGGTCTTTTAAAAGTTTCAAGTACAAGCCCCATTCTATTTTTTTCTCTTTTGAGTCTGTATTATCTTGGCTATTCAATAAATCGGTTGCCTCATTGCAGATTTTACTGTTGTAGAATATTATTGGAAAGTATTCAGTGCCCTGTTTGTAAAGACGAATTTCTACCTGAATACTTGATAATTTAAAGTGATTTGTTGGTTCCGATTTAAAAATTTGATAATTTTCTTTGGACTGTAAATTATGGCGTTTAATTAACTCTGATTCAACAATTTTAAATGCATCATTGATGTCAACTTGATCATATTTAATTTGTGTTTTTCCTGTAATTTCGGAAAACTCGCCCAGTGAAGAATAAAATGGAAAAAAAATATTCTCCTTTAATCCTGCAGGTTTGATATTGGTATTTTCTAATAACTCCTTATCCCCAGTATAGAATTTATATTTTTCTCCTAACGAAAGTGCCCTGTACCCTAAATCAGTCAATTTGAAAATAACAGGAAGTCCTTTCTCTGAAATTTGCTCAACTATACCCCAACCTAAAACAGGTTTAATAATAGCTTTAAAAATATCAAATTCAGCTTTATCGGCATATTGTTTGGGAGTTGCTTCAAAGTCGTCAAACACATTGAATCCCAATATTGTAGCAATTTTATTTTCTTCAATGAAACCATTGTTTGATTCAAGCATACTACAAATAATTCTGTCAATATCTTCAAGTGGGAAAGTTTCATAAAACGAAACCTTACAAGTGGTTTCTTTTAAACTCCAGGTGCGAAATCCTTTATCTTCAGCAACTGAAGCGTAAACAAGTTCAGAATTATTAACTATTTCTTGCCAATTCATTTTGCTTTATACTTTATAATTCGACCATTGGGATTACTTGCAATCGTTCTATATACATTGTCATATATTTCTTTTTGCCTAAACAGTTCACTATTACCAACAATAATAAGTAATCGTTTCGCACGAGATAACGCAACATTTAAACGATTAGGCGATTGAGCAAAACCTAAGTCATTTTGTGCAGGAAATCCCAATTCACCATAGAGGTAATAATCTGCTCTTTGTTTCTTATCTGAAGCAATACAATTACTTCTGACCATGGAAACAATGATTATGTTACGCTCCATACCCTGGAACCGGTCAACTGTACTAACTCTAATCGGGATTTCGTTAAATTCTCGCCTAATATTGCGCAACAGCTTTATTTGTTTATTGTAAAAACTAATAAGACCAATTTGTTGGTCTTCTGGATTTTCCCAAAACGCCTGATATTTTTTAAAGCTATCTGAATTGCGAATCATAGTTAGGACATGACGAATAGCATCAACTTCTCCCATATTTATTCTTGAGGTCCCATCTAACATTTCAGGTGAATTGGTGTCCAACCAAATTACATGGTTGCTTGGTGAGATTAGTCCTTCAACTTCAATTCCATGATAACGAGAAGCAGGATTATTCATGTTCTGGTCATTAACACCTAAGTCGATAGGTGATATTAAGCCACATTCCAGACCACCATCCTGAATATAGAACTGCTTAATAACATCATTTATGTCAGGATGCATACGATATTGCAGGTTAAAAACTCCTTTCAAACTTCTATCTATATCTTTAAAAAGACGTTCGAAATGTGAAATTTCCATTTCTTTAAAATGTTTGGTAATATATAACTTTAGATATAGTAATTTTTTTCTCTCTTCAACATTATCTATTCTATCAAGTAGATAATCAAAAGATAATATAAATTCTTCTTTATCAAGTAGTGGTGGTAATTGCCGGTGGTCTCCTATTACAATGTTTTTTTTACCGTAAATTAATGGTAGAGATAATTCGGCAGGGGTCGCTTTACTTGATTCATCCTGAATTACAGTAGTAAAGTAGATCTTATTCCGTGAGCTATTTGTCGGAAATCTATGTTCATTAGTCGAAAAATGATTTGGGCCAAAAATCTCACAATAGTTTTTGTAGAAACTTGTGGGTTTACCTCTTGTGTTTTTTTCACCGATTGAACTGCATGTTGCACCAACTACATTACAATATTTTAAATAGTTTGAATAAAAAATCTTTCGTAATTCCTTAGATGGATGAGTTAATAGTCTTAGCCAAAGTTCAAATATACCTTTATCAAGTTCTGACTGACTGATTCTTGATCGAATGTTATCAATCCAATTTTGCAGGATTAATTTTTGTGGTAACAGTTCATCTTCTTCAGACTTTTCATCAGAATCATATTGAATCGATCCATTTTCAACCCATTTTTTCATTAAATCAAGTGAAAATTGACGACCTTCTATTTCCAGTTTATCTTCGTCACCAAATCGAATAGGTTTCACTAAATTGTGATTTTTATTAACAATGCGATCAATAGCATTATCAACTGCCAGATTGGTCTCGGAAGTAAGTAATATCCTTTCATTGGCATTTTTACGGATATGTTGCCACATTATTTCTGCAATAGCAGTTGATTTCCCAGTACCAGGTGGACCTTGAATTATGACTAGATCTTCAGCCAATAACGTTTTAATAATAGCATGCTTTTGCGAATCATTCACTTGCTTATTCAACAAGTGATTTTCTATCTCTACATATGTTTCGCTTTGAGAATTTGTATGGTAATCAATATCATCTATTTTTTTTGCTTTTCCCGAGTCGAAGATAAAATCTTTCAAATTTGGGTTTTGCAAATTTTCTCCGCTTTTTATTCTATCGAGAGAATTTCTAAGTCTGTGAATTTTTTCTAAGTCACCAGTCACATCAGGATTAATCGAGGATACGATACTTTTTTCAAATAAAAGTGAAGTTTGCTCGCATTTATCGCCAGATATATCAAAAATCAATTCGGGATAATTAACTTTTATCAGCTTTCCAAAATAGTTTTTGCCAACATTAAAATCATGGCCTCGAAGTTCTTTCAAGACAGCAGAGAGTGATTCTTTCTGAGAATGAGGATCGAGTATAAATAAGTACTTTTCTTTGGACTCTGGAATCTTAAAAAGACCAAGATTAAAAGAATCTGCGTTCAATGAATTTATTTCTGATTCAATAATCTGTCTGAGCCTAATGCATTGTTCTGAGGATTGATATGGTTGATAAAAATAAAATTCACCTTTTTTGTCATTTCTAAGGCATTGGATTGATGGGAATTTCTCGCGCAAAATAGCTTCTACCTGATCTAAAGACAAATTTTGTATTTGTAAATCAACGTTACACTTGTGATTCTTATAAAGATTAAAATTTAAAAAAGGGTATTTAAGTGAAAGATTCTCAATGAGATTGTCTATTGATTCATTTTGCCAATTAAAATCCATTCCAATACTATTTGTGCTTTCACTGATACTTACTGTCTCGTTATCACTCGAAGCATATATTTGCGCCCAAACATCAGATTCGGAGTAATAATGTTTCGGCAGATAATCAGTGTCAAACTTATAAAGATCATATGTATATATGAATTTCGCTCTGAATTTTATGTTTTCAGAACCAAAATAAGAGTCAAAGAATCGCTTTAATCGTGTATATTTTAGATCGAAATCCCATTTTTCTTCGTAATAAGAACGAAATAGGTCATCTTTTTCTATGTTATTATCTTTGAGACTTGTATGAAAAGTAAATGACCACTCATCGCGATTTAGTTCTGGTAGAATAATGGATGATGTCTTGGGATCATATTTTGAGAGTACACGAGGATCAACAAAAAAAGTAAAGTCGTATCCAAAAACCGTTAGTCCGATCTCATCTTTTAACTTGTTCAGTACAGCATTGTTCAAATATCCACCAATTATTTCAATAGATCTTTGCACGATTGATATGTACTCTTCGTTATTTCCTAAATTGATTGCTTCTTTGTTCTTTTTTCTGTGACAAAGGGTTCTGTGATTAAAGTTTAAATCGGGAAATTCTTTGGAAAGGAAGAATATTGGATTGGGACGAACTTGTAAAACAACGCTTGCGGTATCGGGAATTTGAATATTTATATTAGACAGTGAAAGGGAATTTGCTAACCTAACTATATCTGGAATTGAAACCTGCAACCTTTCCCTTCTATCAAATGAATAATCAATATTAGAAAGTTCCATTATTTTTTTAAGCTTGTCAATTGTAGACTCTTTCTCAATTACGTAACCATCTATGACAGGATAAGGAGTAAAATTGATAAAATTTGCCGCAGCCCTCTCAGATAATCTTTTTTTGACCACATAATCAATATTTCGAGCAATCCTACTTTCTGCAAAAAAGTAACCATTTTCAGTATTTATATCATCAATTGAAATTCTAAATTCTTTTGAAATTTCAGCAAGGATCTCATCAATTTTTGCATTTTCGTCTGCAATCAGGTAAAGTTTATCACCAACAATTTTAGAGGAATTCGAAATAATTGATACAGGAATTGAGCGTGAAAGAAGAATTTGTTCCTGAACTTCGGTAAACTTCTGCCAGATTTCCTGAAGCTCAATTCTTGGATTTACGTTTTTCATTAGGATATTGTTAATTCGTTGATTTTGTTGTAAAGAATTAAATACTTAGAATCTCAAAAACTAATCATGTGTTGACATTAGGACTTTGAACAAGACTACAAAAACCACAAATTATCTTTTCCAAATTCAGGGACATCGAGGCCGTCGAAGTGGGGGGCTATCTGGGCGATGATTTCGGGGTATTTGATGGTGACAGGTAGGTTCTGCTGGCGTACTGATTTCCAGTACATGCGGCTGAACTGGTACACCTGGTCTATCAGGTCGCGGATGATGGTTGTATCGTCCAGCTTGCTTTTATCGGTACAATCAATTTTCAATTTGATTGGGAACGGCCATCCGTCGGCTTCGCGAAACGGCTGATTGCTGTAACGGGTATTGTTAAACAGCAGGTATTTGCGGTTTCCAATGTTGATATAGGTTCCGCTGTAAGGCATTTTATCGCTCCATGATTCATCGAAAGCCACAATATCCTCAGATTCCGTTTTGTTGATGGATATAATAAAGACAGGAATGTGAAGGTCCAAGGCTTCGAGGGCTTTCTGGATGGGTTGCAGCTCATCGTCGGACATGGTCTTGTAGAAATGGATAATCAACCTGTCAGGTGAGGAATTGACCGTTGCATATTCACGAATCTGGTGAGAGATAGATCCGGCAAGCAATTCGAGTTCATGTTTCATGAAATACTCGAAGCGGTTGAAAGTGCCATTGTTGTTGAAGCTAAAAGCACTGCCAATATACTGAACATCGGTTTCGATGTGTTTGAATGCTCCAACACCGACAATGAGTTCGTTTTTTAGCTGGGCTTTCAAACGCCAGGGCGTTCCTTTTAACTTAGCCAGGATTGCAATGGAAATATTTGTAAGGCTGTAAACATAATCAGCACCCTGTTCAATGACCTTTTTTGAATCGATGACCTGTGAGGGTATATCCCTTTTAAGCAGCAGCTCTTTGACCTTATAGTAGATTTCACGTTTTTGTAAATCCTGATCAAACTTGGTGTAAGGGGTCAAATAGATGGCAAAGTACTTCACATCCTGATTGAAGCTGCGTTTTGCCAATACTTCATTTATTTCCTGTACCGGATTTTCTTTGTCCTTAAACAGGATGCTGAAATGCGGTTCGGTGTGAAAAAGTATTTTTACATACTTATTCAAGCCTTTAAACCAGTCTAAACCGGTTTCGAGGTATGTTTTCACTGCTTTGGCAATCTCGGCATCGGAATTATGAAGGATAAAGAACAGATGTATCTTTTTGTAAGGGGTTTTGTCGTATGGACCGTTTAATTTGATGCCATTGTGAGGAACAATATCGGTTGCGCTATTTCCGAATACCATCTGATTGCTATCGAAGTTGGTAGTGCTGATGAGTGCAGGATTCACTTTCAGAAAGCCTGTATGATGCAAAGGAATGATTTCACGGAACTCCTTTATGTTTAAGAAAGTCTTGTGAAAATCGTTAATCTTGTTCCGGTAATGCTTGTACTTGTTTTCTTTTGAAGGTATTGGCGCAGGGAAACCAAGCGCCCTTGCAAGTTCGTTATTCAATACCGGATAAACGTTTTCGTAATCATCAGACAAGTCATCCGGCAGATCATCGAATTTATGCAATTGGTTTTTTACCATTACCCAATTTAACAACGAAGGCGAATTATCAGCCATCAGTTCAGCTACACTCTTCTTCAAAACCTTGGATGTACCTTCGTATGATATAAAGATTTCTGGGTATTGGCTCACTGTAGCGATCTGGACCTTGAGTGCATATTTTTCATATACTTCAAACTGGTCGGTATCTGCCGCAGGTACTGGCAACCAAATGGTATTCTCCTTAATAAATCCAACCTGGACAATCTGATTAACGATTACCCGGAAGTAGTAGTTTATTTTCCGATCGAAATAGCGCTTTATGAATGCGGGTGTTTCTTTTCTTGCATCCAAGGTGCAAGGAATAAAGCCTGCTGTTTCGCCAGTGAATGTGGTATAAACAAAATCGGAGCCGTTGGCACTTATTCCGGGAAATATAGTTTCAACTGCAGCCGGGAAGATTGATTTGTGGATACGCTGGCAACGGCCGTTGTCCGCTTTGCTGAAATAGAAAGTTAGCTTTTCTTCAGGCCAGTCGAAGGTAAGTATGTTGAAATGGAGATCGGGAGGAGGCATTTCGTTTTACTTAAATGGTTCAAAATATGGCTGAGAGGTACTGTGTATTGTCTTCAATGAATACAATGTGGTTGTAAGTAAATTCGTCGCGGGTTGCACCGTTTGCGCCCCAAACCGAGCAAATGTCTTTGAATGGCGTGACGGAGAGTATCCAGGCGTCAATTGAAACAGTGAGATCAATCTTATTTTGCTTCAAATCCTGATTGATTTTCTTTTCGAGGTCTTTAACCTGATCGCGGCAGAAGATAACTTTTGGATTATTGAAGTTGCGTGTTTCGCGGATTCCTTTGGGATCAATGAAATAGATATGCTGATGCCCGGGTTCAATAATCCATATCATGAAATCGGGATAGAAGGAAGAACTCTCGATAAAGAAACCCATTCCTTTTTGCGAAAGGTTGCGCAGCACAAATACTTCCTTATTTTTAAAGCGTTCCTGTTCACTGTCGATAAATCTGCGGAGGTGCAGCATGAAATCTCTTTCTCCCTGATTTAAGCGTACCGGAACAGTCTTAATCTCGTTGAATTTTTCGCCTTTTGCCCATGAAGCGATCGGAGAGTATAGATGATGGCTAAAATGGAGAGTCGGAATCGTGCCATCGTCGCGAAGATAGAGTTGACTGATATTTGCCGATAGTTCCTTTATGACTTCTTCGTATTGTTTGGGCACTCTCACAATCATTTGCTGCGATGCCGGGAACATTTCGCCCTGAGAAACAGGATCAAGAAGGTCGTAAGTAAGGTGCCTGGTAAGAAATGCTTTTTCCTGATCGGCATAGAATTTATTGATATAGTCCTTGATGATGAACCCGGCAATGTTTTGCAGTTTTCCGTTCAAGACTTCCTGCATACCGAATTGTTCGGGGTGGCTTAAAATATTATAAGCATTCCCACGGATAATTTCTTCAATAACCGGAAGACTGATCATAAGGTTTGTGTAACCTTTCAGCAACTTATAGCGATTTGCTTCGAGAAACAGGCTGCTGTAGTTGATAAAATCCAGGTACGGTTTTGTGAAATTAACCTCATACCCTCCTGAATCATCAGCCACACCTCTGCTGAAACTGCTTACAGCTACTGAAATTTTATTCCGGAGGTCGATAGTAACACGATTGGCAATAGCGGGCTTATAGCTAAGCTGGATGAGTTCGTTGCGGAACGACAGGCCTTGCTCTGTTTTAAATGTAAGAATATGCCGATTCCATTCATCGGGTCTGTTATAGGCTATTTTTACCGGGAACTCCTCATATACCGGCACTTCTTTACCGATTTCTTCCAGAAAACGGTTGATATAGGAAGCATTGAGGCCAACTATAGAGATTGTTTGCAGGGCTTTGAGGTGGTAGGGAGTTCCTGCTTCATCGCGTTTTAAGGATAGTTCTTTCCCTTTGAGGCGCACCCCCCGGCCGAACAACTGAATGATTTGGGCACCTTCGCTTTTACCCATGTTCATTAATCCCATGCTTGAAACACGCCATGAGTTCCAGCCTTCAATAAATTTTTTAGACCCAATCAGGATATTAATGGAAGAATCGGAATCGGCAATGGACCCGAACAATGACCGGGAATAATTGTCATCCTGTACGGTCAGATCTTCGTCTTTCTCTTTTTCGAGATTTTTTACATAGGAGGGAACATCGCCAATGTTGATTACTGCAAAATACTGCTCTCCCGATTTTGTTTTAAGGGCAATTTCACCATCAGCCTGTTTTATCTCCCAGGCTTCAATATTACCGATGCCATGAAAAACCTTTTGAAGAACCTGATCGGCTGTAGGCTTGATTTCTTTCAGATATGTGAACCGGTTCTTGAAAATGTCGTCGCCGAGTTGGTTAATGAGGCCTGAATTTTCAGAAATGATGTTATCAATTATCCGCTGGAAAACTGAGGGGTTTTTCAGGACAAAGGTGAAGAACCGAACTACTTTTGTTATGTCGGATTGGTTGCCTTCGCCCTGAACTTTACTGCCTACGAAAATCCATAGGGGTTTCTCGATGTTAAACGGCCTCAGTCCCTCTTTGTGCTTATCAAATAATTCCAGTTGCTCGTAGAATCCAAGCAGACTTGCCGACAAGAGCAAGCGGTTTTGATCTTCTGTGTATTCGTTCTTTACATCTAAGTTGAACACTGAAAAATCTTTGCCGTAACCATCAGCATAGAAATGGCGATATGAATAGTCGAAAATGATAGCGCGTCCATATTCCTGTAAGAGGTCCTGGGTTCCGGCGCTAATTATCTGACCGAAGGTAGCAGAATACTCAAACGTGAATGAACCCTCGCCACGTGTAATGTGTTCGCGCAGACCTTTCCATGCCCGTTCTTCGGACTTCTGCCCTTTGTGGCCTTCGTCGATAAATACCAGGTTTTTATACTCAGCAAAGTGATCAACATCCACACTTACTCCTTCGCCGGACTTTTCCTTTACCAGCTTGGTTATTTCGAGAATTAATATTTCATCATCCCCGGTTTTAAGGCTTTCTTCGCTGCCCGAATACAATTTGGCCGGAATGCCACTGGCGGTAAGATCGTCGTAATGTTGGCGACTGAGCCCTTCGTTGGGCGTGATCAGTATGATGTTCTCCCAATCGGGGAAATATTTAACAATCTGCCAATAATTGCAATGCATAATCAGCGTTTTGCCGCTTCCGGTTGCCATCCAGAAAGCTAACTTTCGAAGGTCGGCAGCAGTGTAATCCTCAATAATCTTAAAATCTTTTGATGCGTGTTTATACGCATTCAGGTTGCTTACAAATGTTTCGGGATCCTGACTGTACTGATCAAGGTAATACTCGGTGAAAAGCAACGAAAACCATTGGTAGTATTTAAATGAAAGGAATGGTTCAGCCCTGTTTTCACGCAGCTTTTTCTCATATCCCTGTATTGCTTCGTCGTAAGTGAAGATGGTTTGGTTTTCGATCAGCTTTTCGGAACGGTTCAACAAGATACTTGCAAAGAAAGTATGCCCTGATGAGTTGGTTCCTGTTTCCCTGGTATTAAATTCTTCGCGAAGGGAATCAAAGGTATCGTACCCAAACTGGCGTAGGATGTAGCGGAATAATATGAGTTGTTTGTTCAGTTGCATTGGATCGTTTCAGAGTTTCAGAGTTACAGGGTTTCTTGGTTTCAGGCTTGCCTGCCTGGGCGGGGTTGCGGGTGAGAGGACAGGGTTTCAGACAAGGGCCCAGGCCTCATAGCGTTTTTGGCATTCTGATTTCGGAAGACCGAGGCGCGGATTTATAATTTCAGTGAGCGTTTTAAGAGCAGTTGTGGCTTCCATACCAGATAACACGCTACATTCCACAAGCCGGTCAAAAACCCAGAGATAGCCATAGGCTTCCAGGTGATTATTGCGGGCATGTTTTTTTAGGGAGTTGTCGCCTGTTACCAATACTCCAGCCATTTTGCGGGCATGGAAGAAGGCAGAACAATCCTGAGGGGATAAAGTGGGCTTTTTCAGGTTGATTTCGTTTATTTCATTCAGATCGTTATCTGAAAAGTCAACTACAACCAGTTTTGTTGCCTGAATATAAGGCTCGAGTTCGGCTTGCTGGTAGTCGTAAAGTTCATCCATGATGGGGGCTGTTGTCTGGAACTCGAAGGGCAGACTAAAGAATTGTTGCAGCAGCCCAAGCTCAACAAGATCAATCAGAATATTTGCATCATTGACGATTACCCTCACAGCGCTAAAAATTCTTTACGAAACTCCGCCAGTTTCTGATTCATAATATTGGCAGCTTTGCTGAGCGAGATAATTTCCTCCGCTGCTGCACGATAAGTGAGTTGCTTAAATCTCAAGGCTTCTTCGGTTCCGGAATAGGTTCCCAGTCCTTCTTCTTTCCGATTATGACTAATCCATTTGCGAAAACGCAAATAGGAAGATTCGGAGATTACTTCCAGTAACTTAGCCCTGGCCATGAGCGCCTGAACGGAAATGCCGTAAGTAGCTTTGTATAACCGATATTCAGGGATTGAGAACTGAGACCGGATTTCACCTAACTCTTTTTTGAAAGTAGTACGAGGCAGCAACATAGCCCCTGCAAACTGAAAGCACAGGTGCTCAATGTCGCGGGGCGTGAATTTTGGATCGAAACTCAATAACAGGTGACCTAATTCGTGTAAGGCAGTAAGCCTTTTCCTGTCTGCCGGATAGTTGTTGTTGACTACAACTACAGGGTACCTGCCGTCAGCCCAGCCAGAAAGGCCGTCAAAGGCTTCGTGTGCTGCGATTTCGATCACTTTGATTTCGTGATCTTCGAGCATATCGATGACGTTGGGTAGCCCGTTGAAACTCAGATGCCATTCGTACAACAGTTGTTCGGCTGCCAGTTCCACCTCTTCGGAAGATTTGATGACAACATCCTGCAAGGGATTAACGAAATCAGTCTGGATGTTGAGGAACTGCTCCAATTCGATGTAGCGTTCGATCGTATCGGTGGCTTGTTGCCTGATACTTGCCAGATCTTTTTTGGAAAGCCTGCTCTTTTTGCGAAAATCTATCTGGCCTATTTCGATGGAGAAAGGGCGAAAGAAATAATCGAACTTAACATCGAGGGCTTTGGCCAGGGATGCCATTACTTTGCTGTCGGCCATCATTTCGCCCTGTTCATACTTTGAAATGGCATTCTTGGAGACGGTATTGCCCATGCGTTCCACAAGTTGATCCATGGATAAGCCTGCACGAATACGTGCGCTCTTGAGCCGTTTACTAAAAATATCCTTCATGGTGGCAGGTGTGTTTTGGTTTACAAAATTAAACTAATATAGTTAAATGTAAACCAAATTGTAGAAGGTAAGCATTTTTTATTATTTCTTTAAGGGATTCATATGTACAAGTATGTTTTGGTCTTATAGATGTTCTTATAGTAGTGCACACGTTTTATCTCCATCTAAAAGAGGTTTATTTGCTGATAAACAATTAGATACAACTATATTGCCTACCTTAGGTCTTATAATTGTCTTATAAAAATGGCTTATAAAAATAGCATGTAAATATGGCTTATAAAAATGCCTAATCTTTTTCCCTTGTAAGACCACTTGTTTCATGCCAATTTTATTTATTACAATTTGTGACAACAACTTCATTGTTAAGAAACTTTATAAGAGTACCCATTTTGACTTACTATCCGATCCAATATTCCTGATTATTTTTTTTTCTCTTAGCTCGGAAAGAAGGTTGGTGATTTTAAGTTTCTTTTGTTTGTCAGTATACAAATCAGACAATCTATCCCAAAGTAATTGTTCAATATCTGGTCGTGAAAGATACCCGTGGTCTTTAATACCTTTGATAATCCAATCAAAGTATTGTTGTTTGGAGAAAGCCTTATTACGGGTATAGGCTGCTTTCTGACCTGTAATTTGAGCAACCTTGGCCGAGATAATGAGATTTGGTTTCTTTCCTTCGATCAGACCTTTAGAGCGCAAAAGCTTAACCTGTTCAGTTGTTAGTTCGAAGCGTTTCTGCACTTTATCCAGCAGCATGATTTCTAACAAACTCAGAGAACTATTGCGTGCCAATACGCGGGCGTAATTAATATCGATAACTTTACCTATAATTGTCAATTTCACCCTGTTACCAGCAAAATCATATTCGGGCATCGGAAAAAAACGCGTCCTCTGATAGTTGAACATTCTTTTAATACCACTTCCAATGGTATCCACCATTTTAAGATTGAACATGGCAGTGGCCAGGAAAGGATTCCGGTAGATTTCTTCAGGAGCATCCCTGTTGATTACATTCTCAACAGTGCCTGGAATAAAACTTCCAACATTAGTAAAGATCAGTTCATCCTCTTTCTCAACAACATTGATCTTTCCGGCAAGCGTATAATCCTGATGAGCTATACAATTATTCAGCGCTTCACGTATAACATACGGTTCGTATTGGTCAACTTCTTCGGGAAAAATAGTATCATCGCGCAGGTAGCGATATTTAAGGTTTCGGATTCTTTTAAAAACTTCATCTGCGCTTAAAAGGAAAGGGCAACTGTAAACAGAATAGTCTTTCTCATTTCCTTCTTTGTCTTTTAATATCCAGCGAATTTTAACGTCTGCCGGACTTATAAAGTGTTCCGACTCAGGTTTACCCAGGAGAAGAATAGCAGTACGGGTAACCTTACCCCGTATCGTAATTTTAGCCTTATTAAGAAACGTAATATCGTTCCATGAATCCACCTCAGTCGCCAGGTCAGGAAATTTATTTTTATAATTTTCTCTGGCTTTCAGGATTGCTTCAGGGTCGAGGTCAGAAATGTCAGCCTCATGGCAAATTGCAGAACTCCAATCGGGCATTGAAGCCTGGGCTCTTATCCGGTCAAGTTCTTCGATATTAAGGGGGGAAAGTTCCTGTCCGTTCCTGCCATAATAATGCCCTTCCCATGCTACGGGAATACCGCTCGGCGCAGCAGGTATCTGGAACATTACTACCCGTCCTTCCGGTAGATTAAGTTCATAGATTTCAATAAATGTGATTCCATTGGTTGTTTTACCGGCAATTTCTGCTTTAAGACTATCCAGATATGGGCGATTGTTATTCCTAAATAATGAACCAACAATATTTTTCTTCTTATCCTCAACGCCAAAGATCAGCCAGGATACGTGCTTGCCTTTAAGATTAGCCTCGTTGGATAAAGCAGAAAAGTACCTGCCCAATTTGTTGAAGTCGTAGTTGCGATTGGCTTCTTTAAACTCGACAACCTCGGTTTCGGCCGGTAATGAACGAAGTTCATTTAAAATCTGAACAAGCTGCGACTCTGTCATTGTATCATCTGTTTAATAGCTTACCCTGTAGTTTAACGAACTCAGGACATCATTTTATTTTTAAAAATCTCCTCTATGGGCTGGTAGCCTTCGATGTGAGCCTGTCCGCTGATGTATAACTGATCGTAAGTAAAGGCTTCCAATTCGGCGAGGAGGGTTTGCCGGTCGGCTTCGTAATCGGGCAGTTGCCAGCCGGCAGTGTTGCGCCAAACAACGAGCAGTTGTTTTCCGGCATTGTTATGACCTGAAACGAACTGATAGTTTTGGCCATTAATTTGTTTGGTAACGCATTTCTGCATGTGTAAGCCGATGAGGTAATTGAAGGTTTCGACCAGATCGACAGGCTGCTCATTGTCGTACGTATAGCCATCCCACACTTTCAGGTTATACGCCCAGGGATTGGCCATGGCATCGGTATTGACCAGCGTGGGGCTGCCCTGCGTTTCGAAATTAAGGAAGTATTTGGGAATGTATTGATCAAATTCAAGCGCTTTCTGCATTGATTCCTCAGGCGCCGTGAATGCAATATTTTCGAGGGCTTCTTCGTACTGTTCGAGGCGCTGGTATTTGAAGAATCCACCTCCTTTGAATTTTGCTTCTTTTGTTATGCCCGACTCTTCACCATACAAGACTTTTTTCATTCGTGGCAAAATGAAAGTGAAAAATTGATCACCAGCCTCAATCCCAATCCATTTTCTTTTCAATTTTTGAGACGCAGCTACAGTAGTTCCAGATCCTAAGAAATAATCTAGAATGTAATCACTATGTTTTGATTGGCTATCGATTATTCTTTTTAGTAATAGCTCAGAATTTTCAGTTTTAAATCTCCAGTTATTTGAATAACCTTTTATGTCCAACCAGTTATTGTCAGACATGACAAATTCTCTGGGTGGTATCCAGTATTTGATTGAACCTATAATATTATTATCACCGAACTTCCAAAGAAATTCTTGGTTCTTACCCGTTTTCTCCCAGTATTCATCTAGAGAAATCTTGGAATTAGCAAATTCTACAAGATACTTTTCATAGTTTTCAAGTGCTTTGAAAGCTCTTTCTTTACTCCACATCCATTGACCTTTCTCAAGATTTACTCCTTTGATTTCATATCTTAGATTAGGACGATTTTCTGCTTTCCAGAATGAATGCCATTGAGAGTTTGCTTGTTCAACTGAAGTTTTCTTTAGAAATCTTTCAAATCTGGAATCAAATGATCTTGAGTACCAATAAACATTATCATAATTAACTGTGATTGATTTAACTGAATCAAATTGTTTATTCAAATCACCTTTATTTAATTCAGCCCTCCTTACAATAATCTCATTCCTAAAATTCTCTTCACCAAAAGAAATATTCATTAGACTTCTAACTAAGAAATTTCCGTCATGATTACATCTAATGAAAATAGAACCATTTAATGGGTTAAGAAGATATTTTGAAATTGCTAAGCGGGGTTCTAAAAGAGAAAGCCAAGTAGAATCTTTATAATCTACTTTATAATTATATTCTGGCTCAGTTCCCAAATTGAATGGAGGATCAATATATATAATTTTAATAATATCATGGAATTTGGGACCGATTAAAACCAGACCATGGTAGTTATCTGAGTGTAGTATTAGCCCGTCGGCTTTTTCTTCGAGGTTAATTTTGGCTGACAAGGCATTGAGGAGGTTTTCTTTGAAAGCTGCGGGGAAATGTACCGTGTCGATGGGTAATTTCCTCCATGCAAAGGCATCGGCTTTGAGGAGGTCGATGGTGAGCGGGCAGGCAGGTATATTTTCTTTACCAAACAGTTCAATCCACTCGTCCAGTTGCTTTTTGTTGGCAATAACTTCGAGCAACAAGGGAGTGGCCGTTTCGATGCCGATATACTCCACCAGCCGGTCGATGGTGATGACCCATTCGGTTGACAGGACGAACTTTTTCTTTTCCCAGAGTTTTTTCTGGAACTCCTCAAGCTGGGCCAGAAACTCGATAATGGTATCCGCAATCAGCTTGAATACCTTAATGGTTTTGAGGTTGTGTTTTATATGGTTGAAATGCTCGTCGTTTTCGGACACGTAGAGGTCGTCCACATTTACCAGTTCGCTTTTAATATAGAAATCGAGTTCGCGCTGCAGGAAGCCTTTCAGGTTTTTATGGATAAAGAAATCGTAGGAATTTTTACGGGTATAACGATGAAGGTGTTGCAGGAGGAGGCTTTCGCCCTTGTCGTCGGCTGCCCAGAGGTTGATGCAGAGTGGTTCGTTTTTGAAAGCTGCCTTTATTTTATCGGCTGCCTCGGCATCGAGTACATCTTGTTTGTTGCCGGTATAGGTTTTCTTTTCATCTTCAGTAAATGCACGGTATTCGAAGAAGATGTCCAGGACCTCACCCCGGCCCTCTCCTGAAGGAGAGGGTGAAAGTCCGGCGGGCTTGGCGGAAAGGATGAAGTAGCGGGCTTCGTTGGCTTTCACGTTGCCTTGTTCGGTTTCGGCTTCGGTAAGCTTAAAGTTTACGATGAGATTGCCGGAACCGTGCGGTACTTTGAAGGCGTATTTCTGGAAAGATTCGGAGGATTTGATGTAGTACTGATCCTGGTTAGCCCAGTAAAAATGGGTTTCTTCGCCGTTGTAAGGCACTACGTACTTTTCGTTCTTTCCAAACCGGCGTTTGCTGATAAAGTCGCCTTTGTCGTAATAACGGGAAAAGAAAAGGGTAAGATGATTGTAAATCAGGTTCTCGGTTTCTACAGAAACCCTGGCATGCTGGACCTGCTGCTGCAATTCCTGGTAATGCTCTATTTTATCCTTTCCGTACTTCAGCAGGGTATTCTTTTCGTTTTCATCGGCAGAAAGCCAGCCTTTGATGATGTCGTCGTGTTCCAGTTCCTGCAGCTTTTGAAGCGCTTCCTGCGATTGGGCAAGGGTAAGCACCTGTAGTTGCTCCTTCACTCTGTCGACCAGGAGTTCGTTGATGAACTGTTTTATTTCAGTACGCTTGTAGTGAAGAATTTTATACACACCGAAGTCCAATTCCTGGCTTTCGAACTGGAAGAGTTTGTTCAAGAAGGATTGAAGTTTTTCGAGTGGGGTAGTATTCTTATCCATCGGGAGAGTTTTCTCGGTTAAATATTTCAATGGCTGTCTGATTTCTGTTTATACATTCACTGATCAGATCAGGTAAATTGATGAATATATATAACACTTGCAAATATAAAAGAAAACGATAAAAATCTCAATAAAAGTTATTTACATAATTTTGTTTATTACCTGATTAAAAGCGCTTAACGATGAGAGGCGTTACTGTTGAACTGAAATAGCTGCAATCGTTAATTTCATCAATATAAATTTTAAAGAAGTACTATATGATAATGTAAAGCGCTTTCAATCAGCCTGTATTCTATCCTTGTTGTTTTCCCCGCTGTAATTGGCTTCGAGCAGCGCTTCTATGTCCGATATCCTGTAATAGAATTTGCCGTTGATACGGCTGAACGGCAAAGCTCCGCTGTCGCGCAATGTTTGGAGCGTCCTCTGGCTCACATGCAGCATCTGCATCACATCCTGCCTGTCGGCCCAGGTTGCGGAAAATCTTTCTTTCCACGGTATTTTGTTTTTCTGCATGGCTTCGGCAATAGCCTTTATTTCATCCTGCATCGAAAAGATCAATTCAACAATCCCCATCATAGTTCCTTTCCCCTTTGCATCGTTTGAATAACAACTTCCCCGATCGTCTTCACAGTCGGAATACTGATTAAACCTTTCGGTCCTACCCGGACTTGTTTGTAATTTGTCCATTACTGCACTTGCATTAAGTTGGAAATGGACATTTGGCCAAATGTCATCCCTGATTATCAGGAACGAGGCAAAAATCAGAAAGAGTTATCAGTAATTATAAAAGCGGTATTTTCATCCCGCTCAACATGCAGATATATTGATAGTTATAAATACGGATAGCATTAACAAACGGTATTTTGAAGGAATTTTGCTTCTTTTATCCTGTGGGTAAATTGCCAAACCAAATATGTGTTTCGGCAAAAGCCGCCACCTCCTCAGGGTTATTCTTATAGTTCCTGAACTGTCTGTCAATGTTAATATTGTAGCGGTAATCAAGAAATCTGCGGATATCAACAGGCCGTATTGCTTTTTTCCCTTCAAAATTACGTGGTGAGAAATAGCCTTTTTTGATCAGCAGGTGATAAATAGCCGCCATTTCATTCTTCATGCCGTGCCTGTTGGTAAAATTGTAATCTGTATCAATATATCCGTGCAGGTACAATTGTTCTTCGAAAGTCGCAAAACGGGAGGGCGTATGGATGATTGTTCCGTAAGGCAAAACACCTTTTGCTTCTTTGCGGAAGTCAGCGGCGATGGCTCTGAATTCCGCCTGCTGTACCCGTGTAGCAAGGGGTGAACCGGGTGTTGCTATTTTGATTTTATCAATCTTAATAATCCCTGAAGGGTCAGGCGCTCCCTGCCTGAAATATAGTCGGTAAATATCCTTTTCATCCAGAATATCCGCACTGACGAGTTCCGGGTAGGAATCCTGCACTTCCAGGTACAGGCGGACAAGAACCTGTTTCAGGTAACTGGTAATATAATTCCCATCTTCATTCACAGCGCCTTCGGGGCTGTTACTTTCCTGAAAACCGTGTTGTTCAAGGGCATAACCATGTTCTTCCATCACCCGGGCAACATCCTGTAACTTGTCGTTCAGTGTCCTGGTGAGTGCCATGTGTATCAGGTATTTTTTGGCATGCTGGTCAATGCTCAGGCTGATTTCATTGTGAAATTCATTCAGGAATCGGTTTGCTGCATTGTCAATCAACATCCTGAAATATTTCCTTTTAGCAGTCAAAGCTTTGGGGTAATTCACTTCATACAAAGGCTGAATATTGCAAAATACCTTTTGAAGCCCGTTTAAATCCTGTTTAAACTTCGCTTCCGGCACATCGGTCAACAGCCAGGGCCTCAGGTCAAGAAACAAAATCCGGTTATATTCTCCGATGGTTGTATTCATAATACCTGGCATTTTCTATTGTATAGTCTAAATTCTCTTGATTTATCGGTGGTATAAAAATAAAGAGGTCAAACTAACCTGTATACCTGTATTCCGGAATATCTTTCCGGCAATTCTGCCTCAGGTTTTAAGTTATTCCGGAATGTTCGGATCCATCATCCGGGTTTTTATCTTTCAAAGTTGATAATAATCATTGAAATCATCAAATAGAAGCATAACAGAAATAACCTTTTCGAATTCTCTTTCAGCAAAACCTGCTGATTTATAGCCCGGTGAAATGCGCTTCATCTCCGCATTTCCTCCGTATCAACGCTCTGACAGAACCAGTTCATTAAGGGGTCAGGTTCGCTTTGAAGCCGATCTATGTGCAGACAAAAGGCATCCTCAAACCGTTTATGAAGCGAACCTGGTATATCCCTGATATAGCGCCGGCATGATCCTGGCAAGCGCTCGGATACATTCAGAATCATAATTCATAAGGGTTTTTGTCAATTCCCCTGCTTCCCCCGTTTGATTGACAGGCTCTATTTGTCAGGAAGAATATGACAGGAGGATGTAAAATGATGCAAAGCATTCCGCCGGCGGGCTTTTGCATGCTAATTGTCAGTTCATTCATGGTCTGCATAAGTTGCAGACAGCAAATAAACCTTAAGGACAAAATGTTATGAGCAAAAATAAACTCAACTTACCTGATATTTTTCGGGGTAAAATCGGAAACCTGATCATTTCAAGCTGGAAAGGCAGAACCTATGTGAAAATGAAACCGGAAAAAATTAAGGATGCCAGAACGCCGGATCAGCTCATACAGCGGACGAAATTTGCCACGATAAGCCGGATACTATCTCCGTTGTCGCCTTTTCTGCGGTTAGGTTTTGGCTCATACGCACAAAAGATGACATCCTATAATGCTGCTATTTCATGGAACATGAAGAAAGCAATAGCCGGCGCCGGCAGCCAGTCCGGAATTGACTATGGCGGATTTCTGTTCTCCAAAGGAACTTACGTCTCAGTTGACAAGGCGGCATTCATTCCGGCAGGCAATCTCACCCTGGATTTGTCATGGAACCCTGAACATGAACCCGGTGCAGGAAGAGATGATGACCGGGTTTATGCCGTTGTCGTCAATGAGACCCTGGGGGAATCAAATTATTTTGCCGATATAGCCTTCAGGTCTTCCGGCAGCGCCAGGATCCATTTGTCTGCAGCCCAGCCAGGCGATACAGTTCACTGCTATCTGACCGTCATCAATTCGGTTAAAGGCACCGACGGAAAAAACAGGCAATATATTGCCGACAGCATATACTTAGGCAAGGCTGTTCTTAGTTAAGAATTTTCATAAAATCAGGTAACGTTCCGCCCCCCCTTATTCATACTGTAATGTCTTCCCCGGGAACGCCGGCTTTATTTTTTGAGTTTGTTTTATCCAGGGGCCGGCAGATTCTTTCTTTGTAAGAAGTAGATCTCCGGCATCCATTGAAGAATAATCCTTTTTTTTTAGCAAAATTCGTCAATCCCGTCTGATACACAGGCTGATATATTGTTAAACCTGCCTAAATGAGTGTCACGGTGACATACCCTCCGAAATCGGTTGCAGTGTTTTGCACATCGTGTCACTGACACTGTCAGGGTATTAATGACATGTCCGGGCAGGGCAGGGCAATAGTATGCAAAAAAATCCCGGGAATAACTATTCCCTGAAAATTGATGAATGGCAAGTATCTGCGGCAATGTCGCTGCAGTGTAAAAATTATAACATTATGGCAACCTTTAAACAAGGAATCCATGGAAACTTCAAGGGTAAGGTCGGCAACATTGTCGGCTCCACCTGGAAGGGTACGGGCGTAATGAGGATCCGCCCTGCTTCAGTTAAAAACCCCAATACCGAGCTTCAGCAGGCCCAGCGCCAACGCTTTGGATTGGTCGGGCGCTTTATACAGGCGCACCGTAATTTAGTGAACATAGGTTTCAAAGCCTATTCTCCCGGCATGACAGCTTCCAACGCCGCAATGTCGTACAATCTGGCTAATGCCATCAGTGGTGAATTCCCGGATCAGGCTGTTGATATGACGAAAGTTCAGATCAGCCGTGGCATCCTCGCACCCCTGACGGCAGCCGAAATTACCTCCACTGCTCCGGCAACCATCGGGTTGGCATGGAGTAACAACTCAGGCATGAGCAATGCCAACGAAACCGATCACATATCGGTAAGCTGTTACGACGCCTCCACAGGGGAAGTTGTCTATTTCCTGAACTGCGCTGTGCGTTCTGATGGCAACGTAACGCTGAACCTGGCGGCAGAGTGGTCGGGTAAAACCCTGCATGTACTGGCATTTTTCAATTCGCTGAAAAATCCGTCGGATGCGGTTTCACGCGAGTTGATCTCCAACACGGCCTATGCCGGTTCGGTTGTTCTGTCCTGATATTAGCGGCATTCTTATCAAAGGAAAGAGGCTGCTGATAACCGGCAGCCTCTTTTTTTCAGTCAGGTTTTTGCATTATGTATGATAGAATGTAATATCTACTCAAATCATAAAACAAAATTGTCACAATAAATGTATAACAGTCGTTTAGTCTGAAGATATCGAACTATTCCGAATACCGAACCGGTATAGGATTCAGGGGGGTGGCATATCTTACCCCCTGGCTTTCATCATTTATTATTGAACTCCGACATGGTCTTTGCCATTCCCGCCAGAATAAAGCTCTTTACCATTTCTACTGCCGTATTGATGCGGGGAATGAGGATTTTTCCCTCCGAAGAACTCCAACGGCCCACGACTTCCGGCCAGAAGGTCTGTTGGCTGTCATCATAGAAACCGGCAAGGATAATATTGAGGAAACCGACAGAGATCAGCGCGATAGATGCGATCATGATGATGTTGCGGGTCCGGTAGATGCAGTTGCGGATGATCTGATTCCGGTTTCACAGGGCAACCAGCTTGTCAGAACGCTGGAAAAATAGCTTTTACTCATGATCATTCATAAAATACCGGGAATCATGATGATTTTCTGTATTTTTATTTCTGATTTAACAGATACTATACCAGTGTTTTAAGCTGAATTTTTTTCTAATTTGCGACCGTTATGCATAACAATTTCAAACAAACTGGTTTGTCGGTGCTTCTACACCCTGCAACATTAGCTTTGCCGGTAGCCCTGATTTTTATCCATATTCTTCCGGATGTTTACGACAAATATACCATCCGGCTCGACCATGAAAAAATCCATCACGACGATTCAAGGTTCGAATACTACGATCTGGATCACGACGGCATTTCGGAATGTAATTATGTAGGCTGTAATGCTATCAGCGGGTCAGCCATAGTAGTCCACAATCAGTTGGGTATTGTTCATCATTGGGATTTTAAAGGGAAGTTTTTAACGGATAAGGACAGATGCCTGGTTGGTGATTGCGACAATAACGGCAAAGATGAAATATATGCGTTTACCTATACGACGGATTCACTTTTACTTAATGGGATTGATTACCGGAATCAGGGCCGGTTTATTATACATAACAAATTAATAATCAGGATAAAGCGATATAACAACGAGGTAGATTTTAATCTTAAACTCATTACCCTGACTGATTTGGATGGAGATCGTTTTAAAGAACTTGTTTTTGCGACATCAACCGGTTACGGGGTGAAACCCAGACGGGTATATGCTTACGATATTAAGAGGGACAGCCTTTACTCATCTCCCGAATTGGGAGGCCATATCGGTCCATTCGATGTTAAAGATATTAATGGCGACGGGTTTAAAGAAATTGCAGTGTCCAATTACGGTCCGGGCAACAATCACGATTTGACTGATAAAATGCCTGATACCTGCGCTTATGTTCTTGTGCTCAACAACAGCCTGAATTTCCTGTTCCCTCCTATCCCATTCCCGGGGAAATATAATGGAATCTATAGTCAATTTATCCGCGACGGGAATCGATACCTGTTGGCCACTTACTGGTCGCTTAACAGCCAGTTGCCAGGTAATCCTGAAATCAAAATATTCGATGCAAAAGGAAAAATGTTATATGAAAGGAAATTTCCTGTCCGGTCAAGATCACAGGAGAAGAATATAGAGGTTATTGAAACCAGGAAAGGCTGTGATAAGTTGTTGTTGATTCCTCATTATGGAAATCTATCGGCTTTCAACGTCCGGTTACATTCGGTCAGAATCCCTGAAGTCGGGAATGGAGAGCCCGGTCACATAAAATTTGATTTTGATCAGGATGGCCGGCAGGAACTATTACTCAAATCTGTGAAACCCGGCGAATGGATTATTCTCAGAAATTCGCTTAAAAATCCGGTAATGCTTAAAATGCAGGAATGTCAGCGTTTACCTGCTATTTTCCTGATCCTCAATAAGAGTGAAAAACCAAAATTCAGCCTGCAGCTTGATGAACACGAGTATGTATACAAGTATAGCTTCAACCCTCTTTATTATTGGAAATATCCCCTGTACACAGGCATCTATCTGAGTGTTTTCCTCTTTATCATGCTTATCCGTTATATTCTTAAAATTCAGATAAAGAAAAAATATGAAGCAGAGAAGCGCTTAACCGAAATGCAGTTGAATGCCATCCACAGCCAGATGGATTCCCATTTTACATTCAACGTAATAAATACGATCGGGTCGGCCATATTAAAAGAAAATAAGGGACCTGCATATATTTTGCTCACCCGTTTTTCAAATCTTCTGCGGTCAACGCTTGCCGATTCTGACAGTGTTACCCGTAAATTATCCGGAGAATTACTATTCGTGAGAAACTTTCTTGAAATTCAAAAAACTCGTTTCAAGAATGTGTTCGATTACGAGATTATAGAAGACAATCCGTCTGCCACCGATCAGTTGGTCCCAAAAGGTTGTATACAGACTTACGTGGAAAACTCCATCAAACATGGGCTGAGTAACAGGAAGAGCGGCGGAAAGATTACTATAATAACAAAAGCGGCATCAGACAAATTGATAATAACCGTCGAAGATAACGGAATTGGCCGGGCTGCAACTCCTATCAGGAAAGAAGGCTCTACAGGCAATGGTATCAACCTGATGCATCAGTATTACGAAATTCTTAACAGGAATAACAGTGATAAGATAACTGAAGAAATCATTGATCTATACGGCCCGGAAGGCAAACCTGCAGGAACGCGGGTCGTCATAACTATCCCCGGCGGATTTGATTTCGGTAAAAAATGAGTATTCAGAATTTACAACAGGTTGAACCTAAATAATATTTGTACCATGAAACAGAGATATACCGCCATGATCGTCGATGACGAGCCTGAAGCCATTGCTTCGATGGAAATTCTCCTGGAAGGAATTGAAGATATTGAGGTTGTATGTTGCGCCACGGAGCCTGAAAAAGCGCTCACTTTATTCAGGCATTGGAAGCCCGATTTGTTGTTTCTCGATATTCAAATGCCAGCTCTCAGCGGATTTGAAATTCTTGAAAGACTGTATTTGCTGCATTATGGTCCCTGCGTGATTTTTACCACCGCGTATGATAAGTACGCTCTGCAGGCTATCAAGGCAGGGGCTTTCGATTACCTGCTCAAACCGGTTGATATGGATGAGCTTAGAAAGACCGTGACAAAGGCAGTGGAAAAATGCAAAGCATTCAACATTGAACAAAGGCTTTCTGACCTAGAAAAAGCTGTACAGAACCACCGAAAGCTGCGCTTTAATACCCGAAGTGGTTTCATCCTCATCCATCCGGATGAAATTTTCTATATCGAAGCAGATGCAAACTATTCTGAAATATTTTTATCGAAAGAGAATTGCGAGGTGGTATCAATGAATATTGGTACTGTTGAAGAAATATTGCCAAAACAATTTATTCGAATAAATCGTTCCGTGATAATTAATTCCCACTATTTAACTAAAGTATCGGGTGTCAATAAAAACTGTACGCTTAAAAAAGACGAAGATGAAATAACTTTAAGTGTTCCCGATAAGCAGATGCCGGACTTGAAAAGACGGTTTGGAGAACGCTGACATCATGATTTACACTATTCTTAATAAAATGGATCACAGCTTCATGTGGTATTTAAGTTCCTTCATACAACAAATGCCTCATTTTTAAAGCAAGGAATCGATCAAAACTATTTTTGATTCGCAAACCTTTAAAGATGATAGCTATGAAAACAAGAATTTTTATCTACTTGATTGTGCTAGTAATTAGCATCATCAATAAAGAATCAAAAGCATTGAATGTATCATCTCCCATTGCAACATATACGATTGCTGATTGTTTATGGGCAGATAATATTGACATGGATGGAGATGGGTACACCCGGTCAAGGACTTTATGCACGGATGTTAATGTAAATGACGGGGCAATACACAGTATCTATTTGAAAATATACTGTAAGATTGCTAGTGCCACGTCTTATACGCTGTATTATACGACGTCGAATTATAATATTACCGGAACCTCATCCGGGGATTTTAATTTCGTTACGATAGGTTTACCCAATATCGAACTGGACCAGAATACATATGATTTTAAAGTAGCGGCATATGAAGCTGGAGGTACGACTGTTGTAGCTTCAAAAGATGCGACCACTGACATTGACCTGAATGATCAGGATTTCGAAACAGCAGTTCAGGATCCGGAAATATATGATTGTATTCCTGATGTTGAGTATATTCAAATAAATGGAACTGATGTTCCTTTCAGTAGTACGGTGGATTTAACATTAAATAGTCTGAATGATTCTTTCCTCATTAGGTTACGTGGCGAAAACGATGGTACCGATATGGCCCCTGCCAATTTAAGTAACCTCACTATCTCCTTTCAGCAATTCACTTCTTCAGCCGACAAGAATCTTATCACAATTAACTCTTCTACCAATTCTGATCTGACTATGACTAAGTATTTTGGCTCCGAGGCAACCGGAGGAGATGGTTATGCAGATTATGTTATGGTCGAAGGCACTGACAACAATGGTTGGGACCCGAATGAAAGCAACAATATTTATCTGAATGTAAAACCCAAAGACTGGGGCCAATTTCCTATTGAGTTCAGGATGGGTCTGCCCACTGATAATTCCTGGGCAAATTTCTTGCATGACCCTAATGGAGGTTATTGTCCATCATGTAATGAATCCACCATTGGTATAGACCCAATTAAATTTGTGAGTTACTGGATTGTTCTGAACATCAATCAACCAATTACAAATTATACGATTACAACCTCTCCTAATCCACCTGAAGGCGGCTCTACATCAGGAGATGGAACTTATCCTAATGGCTCAACCTGCACGGTTACAGCAGAACCAAATAACTGCTACCAGTTTGTTAATTGGACTGAGAATGGCAATGTGGTTTCAAACTCTGCATTATACTCGTTTACCGTTAATGGTAACCGAAACCTGGTTGCCAATTTTTCAACTATTAACTATACCATTAATACTTCATCGAATCCTCCTGCCGGAGGTTCCACGAGCGGTGGGGGCACAAAGCAATGTGGCTCAACCTGCACGGTTACAGCAGAACCAAATAACTGCTACCAGTTTGTTAATTGGACTGAGAATGGCAATGTGGTTTCAAACTCTGCATTATACTCGTTTACCGTTAATGGTAACCGAAACCTGGTTGCCAATTTTTCAACTATTAACTATACCATTAATACTTCATCGAATCCTCCTGCCGGAGGTTCCACGAGCGGTGGGGGCACAAAGCAATGTGGCTCAACCTGCACGGTTACTGCTACACCAAACAACTGTTACCAGTTTAATAATTGGACCGAAAATGGCACTGTAGTTTCAACATCTGCATCCTACCAGTTTACAGTCAATGGAGACCGTAACCTTGTTGCTAACTTTTCCATCATCAATTACACAATAACCACTTCTGCAAATCCGACAGCCGGTGGCTTAACAAATGGCGGCGGCTCTTTTGCCTGTGGTTCAACCTGCACATTAATAGCTAGTCCTAATACCTGTTACCAGTTCGTTAGCTGGACTGAAAACGGTAATGTGGTTTCCAACTCGGCAACATATTCATTTACAGTTAACAGCAATCGCAACCTTGTGGCTAACTTTTCCATTACCAGTTACACCATAACCACTTCATCTAATCCAGCAGCCGGTGGCTTAACAAGTGGCGGCGGCTCTTTTGCCTGTGGTTCAACCTGCACCGTAATAGCTACACCTTCTACTTGTTATGAGTTTGTCAATTGGACAGAAAACGGCAATGTGGTTTCCACATCTTCCACATATTCCTTCACAGTAATTAGTAATAGAAATCTTGTCGCTAACTTTTCCATTATCAGTTACACCATAACCACTTCATCTAATCCAGCAACCGGTGGCTTAACAAGTGGCGGCGGCTCTTTTGCCTGTGGTTCAACCTGCACCGTAATAGCTACACCTTCTACTTGTTATGAGTTTGTCAATTGGACAGAAAACGGCAATGTGGTTTCCACATCTTCCACATATTCCTTCACGGTAATTAGTAATAGAAATCTTGTCGCTAACTTTTCAATACTCTATCCCACAATTAATACTTCATCCAACCCATCAGCCGGTGGCTTAACAAGTGGATGTGGTTCAACGCCTTGTGGCTCTACGTGTTGTGTAACAGCCACACCCAATACTTGTTACCAGTTTGTCAATTGGACTGAGAATGGTAATGTGGTTTCCACCTCTGCTTCTTATTGTTTTACATTAAATTGTAACAGAAATCTTGTTGCAAACTTTTCTATAATCCAGTATTCTATCACTACCTCCTCATACCCCGATGAAGGTGGTACGACTTCAGGAGGCGGAATAAAAGATTGTGGATTAAAGTGTACCGTCACAGCTACGCCAACTTATCTATATCAACTTACATGCTGGACGGAGAACGGTGTGATTGTCACAGATAGTTTATCATTTACTTTTACGGTGAATTCTGATAGGAATTTGGTAGCCAACTATATTTCTACAGGCATCGATTTAAAATTAAAAAATAATCCGGTCACGGTTGTTCCTAATCCATTCATGTCAAGTACCCAAATAGTATTAGATTTGACGAATGGTGCTGAGGTGACACAGTATCTCAAAGATGCAGTTGGCAGAACAGTTGGGATTGTTAGATACAGAGATATTTTATCTTCCGGTAAAGACAATTTCAGGCTTGAGACTGGCAACTTATCCGCTGGCATCTACTATCTTGAAACAATAATCGACAGAGTGCGCTTTGTAAACAAACTAATTAAAACTGAGTCAATAAGCTATTAATTAAGGTTGCAGGCTCAGTATGGACGCTTCGTTATGACGGACGGAGCGTCCATTTAATCTCGAGCATATTTATTTTCTAATTCATTCCATCATTCGCTTGAACTGAATATTCCTGGCAAACCAGGCCAGTGATTCCCTGCCAAAGGCAGGCAGGCGGAGTAAAGTAGGCCACTTAGCAATTAACGGTGGGAGTGCAAAAAATAGCTCTTTTCTTTATTGAGTTTTCTTTCTGAGAGATTCCCTTTTGAGTTCAATCCGATGGTTCTAACCTTCCAATCTTTCCACTATTGCATCGGGGAGGGTGGGTTTATCCGGTTATTAGTATCATGATTTTACGGGGAGTTTTGTAAGCAAACGTTGATAAGCATCCTTTATGTCGTCTGCATGCTGCGTACAGGAATTGTTTGTCCGTTTTGTATAAAAAATGAGCCGGTCCAGTTGAGCAGAACCCTGTTAAATAATTCGGGTATGTTTGGTTCCGCTTGCCGCTGGCAGGGTATGGTGGCTTGTTTTTGTCCAGAATATTCACAAAAACGGAAGAATAGAATTAATTTTCGTTGTTTCCAAACAACACTTTTCAGGTTATGCTGTTGTGACAAAACAACAGATGATCCTCTATAAATCATGAAACTAAAACAATGGATTAGACTATTACGAATACAGAACCGGTATAGGATTCAGGGGGGCATATCTTACCCCCTTGGCTTTCATCATTTATTATTAAACTCCGACATGGTCTTTGCCGTTCCTGCCAGAATAAAGCTCTTTACCATTTCTACCGCCGTATTGATGCGGGGAATGAGGATTTTTTCCTCCGAAGAACTCCAGCGGCCCAGCACATACTCCACCTGGAATCCCCTGGCATAATCCTTTCCGATCCCCACCCGAAGCCTGGGAAAATCGGTCGTCCCCAAGGTTTCGATGATATGGTTCAGCCCGTTATGGCTGCCGCCGCTGCCCCTGGCGCGCATACGCAATGTTCCGAGGTCCAGGTCCACATCATCGGCGATCACCAGGATGTTCCCCGGTTCGATTCCTTCCTTTTCCATCCAGTATTTCACGGCTTTGCCGCTCAGGTTCATGTAGGTTGTCGGCTTGATGATGAACAGTTGTTTGTTCTTCAGCCTGGCTTCGGTCACCGAAGCGTGGCGCCCGATGGTAAATTTCACGCCCAGGTCGGCAGCCAGTGCATCGGCAACGATAAACCCGATGTTATGACGCGTATTTGCATATTCGTCGCCGATATTGCCAAGTCCGGTAATCAGGTATTTTTCAGGCATCGATGATATTTTCTGTATTTCGAACCACGAATTTACATGAATAGGGAGAATGCCGGTTTTTATTCGCGGCATTATTTCGTGCATTGCCTATAAATGATAACAGGCGCAAAGTGGTTCACCCTGCGCCTGCCATTTAAAAAACTTCTGCTTTGTTTACTGTTTTTCCGGCTCGGGAGTACCTTCAACAGCACGTGTCGAAGCAATAGAAACAACAGTACTGGTAGCAATATCAAGCATCTGAACATGATCTATTTTGATATCTCCAACCTTGATCATATCATTGATGTCCAGTTCGGTGATGTCGATCAGTATTTCGTCGGGCAGATGCTCAGGAAGCGCTTTTACTTTCAGTTTGCGGAATTTCTTTACCATCCTGCCGCCGCGAAGGACACCTTTCGAGCTGCCCTGGATACGGATAGGCAGTGATACAACGATCGGTTTGCCGGCAATGAGTTCCAGAAAATCGACATGGAGGATTTCATCCGTAACCGGATGATACTGAACCTCTTTAAGGATCGTTTTGTACTGCTGTTTGTCAACAGTGAGGTTGATCAGATGAATGTACGGGGTAAAAATGACCGGTCCGAAGTCTTTTTCGTCAACAACGAAATGAACTTCTTCCTTTCCACCGTACAACACGCAGGGGATCTTGCCGTCGGCCCTGTTTTTGCGTGCATCCTTTTTCCCTACGTTCTCGCGAAGAGAACCGCTCATGGATACAGTTTTCATGTTGTGTAATTGTTGGTTTTTAATTATTTGAATTGAAACAATGAGGAGATGGATTCAAAATTCTCCACTCTTTTTATTACGTCGGCCAATAAATCGGCCGTGGTAAGCACTTTAATCTTTGAACTGGGACGTTTCAGCGGAATGGTATCCGTTACAATAATTTCATCGAAAGCTGAATTTTCGAGACGGTCGTAAGCATTTCCCGAAAGTATCGGGTGCGTGGCCATGCAACGCACACTGGCTGCACCGTTGTCGACCATAATCTGCGCTGCTTTGGTAATGGTGCCGCCGGTATCGATAATATCATCGAGCAGGATAACATCTTTCCCTTTCACGTCGCCGATAAGTTGCATGGTTTCGACCAGGTTGGCTTTTAACCGCTGTTTATAGCAGATCACAAACGAAGCATCCATGGCCTTGGCATAAGCGGCAGCCCTGCGTGTTCCGCCGGTATCGGGTGAAGCAAAAACCAGGTTGGGGAGGTTCATGCTCTTGATATAAGGCAGGAATATTGAAGAGGCATACAGGTGGTCAACCGGTAAATCGAAGAAGCCCTGTATCTGGTCGGCATGGAGATCAATGGTGATAATCCTGTTAACCCCTGCCGCGGTGATCAGGTTGGCAATCAGTTTGGCTGTAATCGGCACACGGGGCTTATCTTTGCGGTCCTGACGGGCAAACCCGAAGTAAGGCATAACGGCAATGATTTGCCTCGCTGAGGCGCGTTTGGCCGCATCCACCAGCATCAGCAACTCAAAAAGGTTTTCGGCAGGCGGAAAAGTGGACTGGACAATGAACACATCACGGCCGCGCAGATTTTCCTCGAATGAAGTGTTGAATTCGCCATCGCTGAATACAGTAACCTGCACTTCACCTAACGGCTGGCTGTATGAAAAAGCTATTTTTTCTGCCAGGTAACGGGTAGCCCTGCCTGAAAATATTTTAATTTGTGCCATGATGGAATTGTTTTCACCAAACCGTTGCAAAATTAGAAATTTTTCGAAACCCGGCAACGTTTTCTGTTCAGCCATCATGGAAAAGCAGTCAGAAATAAGCAGGAAAGACCAGCGCCCCGGACAAAAAACTGTTTCCGGTTCCCTTATCTCTCTGATAAAGTTAACGGATAAGCCGACCTGCTTAATGAAATGCCGGATAACTGCCGGCATTCGTAAAAGAATGCCTGTGTGGATTAGTCCAACAATTTTTTACTCAGCCGCCTGACCAAAAAAACGATCAATCCTAAAATCGAAACGACAATAATCACATACCAGATTATGTGATCAAGAAATACAAAATACCGGTGAATGACCTTCCCCAGGGAAAAGCCCAGCAGGCTGAATGCCGAAACCCAAACCAGAATTGCCATTACACTGTACAGCATGAATTTCCTGGTCGTGATGCTGCTTACCCCCAGCATCATAAGCGTCACGACCCTGAACCCATACATAAACCTGTATAAGAACGACATCAACCGCGGATTGCGCTCCAGCCTGACGGGTGACTTCTGCATTCTGCGCTGAAGGGAAGGGAACCTTTTCAGGAAATGCCCGCCTAAAAACCTGGTGCTGAAGAACACGCCCCAGTCTACCATCAGCGTACCTGTGAAGGCAACCAGAAACAGGATCCAAAATTCCAGGTGTGCATTCTGCGCTGCAATGCAGGCCGACAACAAGGCTATTTCCCCTTCCATTGAGACGCCTGCAAATACAGCCAAATATGCGTAAACTGAATTCATGATGCGGACGGCTACTTATGGCAGATTAATGACGAATTGGTTTCGGCCTGTGCAAAGTAGTCCGTTTTTGTGACAAAGATGCAATTTATCGGGAATAAAATTTGAATTTAAACTATTACTAACCGGCAGAATGAGTTGAGTAATTCAAAACAGGCCTCACCCCTGCCCCTCTCCCCGACAGGGCGGGGCAAGCCCTGAAGGCGAGGAACTGCCCTTTGAACAGACCCTGAAGGTTTTTGAAACCTTCAGGGTCTAACGAGCCACCCGCACGAAGGGATCACGAATTAGAATTGTAAAATACCGGTTTTCGTGATAATCCGTGTTCCGGCGATGCCCGTTTCGTGTAATTCGTGGTTAAGTTTTCTCCACGAATTTTCACGAATGAAACACGAATGGACACAAATTATTTTTTCAGATTGCCGGGGAGGCATTTCGTGGTAATTCGTGTTCCGGCGCAGCCTGATAAGTGTAATTCGTGGTTGCTTTTTCTCCACGAATTTTCACGAATTGAAAAATCATCGCTTTCGCCGAAGTTACCGTATCTCGCTGCCGCTGTCGAAAGGTTCGTCAGGCTGGACAAAGCTAAGCTTTCCTTCGCGGTTTTCGGCCATCAGGATCATTCCCTCCGATTCGATGCCTTTCAGTTTGCGGGGAGCCAGGTTGAGAAGGATCGTGACTTTTCGCCCGATGATCTCCTCCGGTTTATAATGCGCAGCAATGCCTGAAACAACCGTGCGCTTATCAAGTCCCGTATCAACGGTGAGTTTTAGCAGTTTATCGGCCTTGGCGACTTTTTCGGCCGCCATAATGGTTCCCACCCGCAGGTCGAGTTTGGTGAAATCATCGAAGGTGATGGTTGGCTTTTGCGGCGATGGCTGCCACTGAGCCGCTTCATTGGCTTTTTTGGTGTCGAGAAGTTTCTGCACCTGCGCTTCCACCACCGAATCCTCTATCTTTTCGAACAGGAAAGCCGGAGCGTTCAAAGTATGTCCCGGAGCCAGGATACGGACGCTTCCTGCTTCTTTCCATTTCAATGCGCCGATATTCAGCATTCCGGTAAGCTTGGCGGCTGTGAATGGCAGGAACGGCTCACACAGGCAGGAGAGGTTGGCGCAAATCTGCAGGGCGAGATTCAGGTTAGTGGCTACCCGGTCGGGATTGGCGGGAAAATTTTTCCACGGTTCGGTATCGGTCAGGTATTTGTTGCCGAGGCGGGCCAGGTTCATCAATTCGCCCAGCGCTTCGCGGAAACGGTAATTATCAATGCTTTCCGAAATTTTGCCGGGAAATTTGCCGATCTCCTCAACGACCTGTTTGTCGTAGTCATCCAACGTATTGCAGGCAGGCGTCCTGCCGCCGAAATATTTATGCGTCAACACAAGGGTGCGGTTCACGAAATTGCCGAAAATAGCCAGCAACTCGCTGTTGTTCTTCAGTTGGAAGTCCTTCCAGGTGAAATCGTTGTCCTTGGTTTCGGGTGCATTGGCGGCCAGCACATAACGGAGCACATCCTGCTTGCCGGGCAACTCTTCCAGGTATTCGTGCAGCCATACAGCCCAGTTACGCGACGTGGAAATTTTATCGCTTTCGAGATTCAGGAATTCGTTGGCCGGAACATTGTCGGGCAGAATGTAACTGCCTTCAGCCTTTAGCATTACCGGGAAGATGATGCAATGGAATACGATGTTGTCCTTGCCGATGAAATGGACCAGCTTGCTGTCGGACGATTTCCAGTAAGGTTCCCAGTCTTTTCCTGTTTTCTGCGACCATTCGCGCGATGCCGAGATATATCCGATGGGAGCATCAAACCACACATACAGAACTTTATCCCCGGCGCCTTCAACAGGCACTTTTACGCCCCAGTCGAGGTCGCGGGTTACGGCGCGCGGTTGCAGCCCGCCGTCGAGCCACGACTTGCATTGCCCGTAAACGTTGGTTTTCCAGTCTTCCTGGTGCGAGTCCAGGATCCACTCCCGAAGCCACCCTTCATATTGATCCAACGGCAGAAACCAATGTTTGGTTTCTTTCATCACGGGAGTATTCCCGCTGAGGGCCGATTTTGGGTTGATGAGTTCGGTAGGGCTGAGCGATGAACCGCAACTTTCGCACTGGTCGCCGTAAGCTTTTTCGAATCCGCATTTGGGACAGGTTCCGGTGATGTAACGGTCGGCAAGGAAGTGTTTTGCTTCCTCGTCGTAATACTGCTCACTGTATTTCTCGATGAAATTACCCTGGTCGTAAAGTTTCCTGAAAAACTGCGAAGCCGTTTCATGATGCACCGGCGAAGAGGTCCTGCTGTAAATATCGAAGGAAATCCCCAGTTCCTCGAAGGATTTCCGGATCATTTCGTGGTACTTATCAACTACCTGCTGCGGTGTTAGGCCTTCCTTACGGGCGCGGATGGTGATGGGTACGCCATGCTCATCGCTTCCGCCAATGAATAAAACATCTTCGCCTTTCGACCGTAAATAGCGCACGTATATGTCGGCCGGGATGTAAACGCCGGCAAGGTGCCCGATGTGAATGGGACCGTTGGCATACGGCAACGCGGATGTAACCGTATATCGCTTATATTTGGACTGATCGCTCATGAGTTCGTAATAGATCGTGAAAAGAACGGCAAAGATAAGGATTCTGTAAAAGAGGATCATAAACGTAATTTCAAAGAGCGTGAAATGGAGGTTGGGTGATTATAACTATCAACTGTCGGACATTGAGTTGTAACTGAAATGAAGGCCTGGAAAGGAAACCGGCATCTCCCTGAGTCCGGCAGCCCTGATTTCATTCAGGCGCCGGATACTGCGGTTCACGGCTAAACAACCGGGATAAACGAAGTCGGTACAAACGAGCGTTCAAATTCTGGGGGCCTGAATTTCTTAATCCATTCAATCCGGATAATTTCGCCGGCAAACCGGCAGCCGGATACCCAAAGGCTGGCAGGGCGCACCCGCCCTTCAGATTTAATGTATTATCCGGTAAATCTGTTCAGTCAACGGTTTTTACAGGAAGATTTTCCGGTATTTCAGCCATTCAAAATACTATGCAAACACATTTCAAAATTTCTAACTTTGTAAATACCAATCATGCGGTTATTATGAAACTTTTAAGAAATACTCTGTTACTCCTCCCTGCGCTGATTTTCCTGACCAGCAATCTTTCCGCTCAGAAACAGGTTAGTTCCCGTCAGCCTCAGACGCCCTTTGCCGGTTCTGCCCCGGAAATCAGTTACCAGCCGGGATTGGATTATCCGGATTACCCGTTGCTGATTTTACCTGAATCATACCGGGGCCGGCAGCTTCCTTCATCCGTTGATAATTCTGCCTTGCCTTATATGCGGCCTGTATTCATGCAGCAGGGAGCCTCCTGCGGACAGGCTGCCAGCGTCGGCTATGATTTCTGCTATGAGATTGACAGGGTACGGGACCTTCCTGCCGATACCTCCATTAACCAATATCCCACACATTTTACCTGGAATTTCACCAGTACCGACGATGGAATGGTTGGCGGAGGCGTCAGCTATTTCCGCACCTTTGAAATCCTGAGGTCTTACGGGTGCCCGAACGAAGCCGATTTCGGCCCTATCACCATGGATGACGACTATTACTGGATGAGCGGCTACGATAAATACCTGGCTGCCATGCACAACCGCATCAGGATGGTCAATTCAATTAACGTAGGGACCCCGGAGGGACTGCTGACGCTCAAGCACTGGCTGAATGATCACCTCGAAGGGTCGGCAACAGGCGGATTAGCCAATTTTTATACTGGTTACGGATCGGTTATCCCTTTGCCTGCCAACACGCCCGAAGCCGGGAAAGGCGTTATTACCAACTGGACGTCACCGGCCGTGCATGCGCTTACTATCGTTGGCTACAATGATTCCATACGGTATGATATCAACAAAGACGGGTTGTTCACCAACGATATCGATATCAATTCCGACGGCATTGTGGATTTAAAGGACTGGGAGATTGGCGGTTATAAAATTGTTAACAGTTATGGAGAGGACTGGGCCAACTTTGGCTATTCTTATGCACTTTACCGGTCTCTGGCACTGGATTACGGAGATGGCGGAATATGGAACAATGCGGCGCATGTGGTTACCGTGGAGCCGGACTATGCCCCGCTTTTAACCATGAAAATAAAGATCAGCCACAACAAACGGGGGCGTATACGCGTGAGGGCAGGCATCAGCGCCGATACCAGTTCTGCATATCCCGAAACAATCACCGGCTTTTCCATCTTCAATTTTCAGGGAGGCGATTATTATATGTGCGGGGGAAACAGAGCCGCCGATAAAGAATTGGAATTCGGCCTGGACATTACGCCCCTGATCGGAGCAATGAAAACCGGCGCCCCTTCAAGAGTTTTCCTGCTTATTGACGAAAAAGACCCGGATAATACGGCAGAGGGCGATGTCAGCCAATTCTCCGTCATCAGTTACCTTAATGATACGATAGAATATAACTGCGGTGATGCCCCTTCCCCCATCGTAAATAACAGTGAGACCATGTTTTCTGTTGTTTTGCCGGGCAATTTTCCGGTTCCCGTAATCACGCCGGAATACCTGCCTGCCGCCGTTGCCGGATTTCCATACAGCCAGCATCTTACTGCTTCTTCCGGATATCCTCCCTATAAGTGGCAAATCCAGGAAACATACACCACTGCGATCAGCCAGGCGGATTATGTACCCGGTCAGGGACAACTTCTCAGCTTTCCGAATACTGCAAGCGGAATTGCCGTTTGTAAACTGCCCTTTGAATTTCCATTCTATGGGGAAAAATATGATACCATCCGGGTTCAAACCGATGGATACCTTTTTCTTGAAAACATCGAAGCGCCCTATCCCTATGTCCAGGATGAATCACTCTACCTTTCACAGATCAAGGCCATTTCGCCTTACATGAACCGGTTTCAGCAGATCACGGCTGCAGGAACGGGCGTCTGGTTTGAAGCCGATGCCTCGCACGCTGTTTTTACCTGGAAAGTGGACGGGGAAAGTTGCGATACCACCAAATCCGATAATTTTAAAGCGACCCTTTATCCTGACGGGAAAATTGAATTCTCCTATGGGGCGCTGGATATTCCGTTGACTCAGGGCGCGATTGCCGGCATCTCGAACGGGGACGGCCTGAACTTCCAGTTTGGCGACCCTGATTTTGTGGCCCCATCTGCCTTGTACAGCCTGATTCCCGAAAAACTCCCCGGCGGACTTGCCATCAGCCCTGACGGTGTGATTTCGAGCGATACAGTGCAGGGCGATTTCTCGGCGAAAATGACCGTGGCGGTGACCGACAGCAGGAATATCCACTGTGTAAAACCCTATACCCTGTCAACCGGCCCGATTGTGGAAACTTCCATCCGAAGCGGCGAAGATACAGTCATGGAACCCGGTGAAGAGGCCGTCATGTCGCTTCTGATCCATAATCTTACCTCCGGAAACGTCCATAACCTGGAACTCAGGCTGCAATCCTTATCACCGCTGGTGGCCATATCGGATTCAACCGAAGAATGTTCAGATATCCCGAACGGCCTTGATCTGAACCTGGCTGATGCTTTCAGGTTCCGGGTCCCCGAAGCAGGCAGCCAGGGCCGTGATCTGAATTTCAAACTCAGACTCGCCTGGGACAATCACTCGGCCGAGCAGTTGCTGACCTATTCGCAGGCCTTACAGGAATACGCCTTTTCCGGGCCTTTGATCATTGACGGGAATAACAAACGGCTGGATGCAGGGGAGTCCTGCAAGCTTATATTCCGGGTTACTTACGGAGGGGCTCCCCCGGAAGATACCATCATGGGTAATATTTATACCGACGATCCCTATGTTTCGGTTTCAGAAACGTCGTTGGTGCCGTTCCTGAACCCCGGAGGCCACAGCAGTTATAAACTTGCGGAATGGAATGTCAAAGCCAACCCGCATACCCCCCCGGGCCGGCTCGTCAAATTTTCATTTGAAGGTATCCCGGGAAAGGGAGACACCATGCATGAAACTTTCAACCTGGGTATAGGTAAAACGCCTGTCGCAGTTATTGACCTGGATGGAAATAAAAATTCCGGGAGGCATATCATTGCCAGCATGGAGAAACTCAATGTAAACCCCGACCAGCTTTACTTCATCGACAGCGCTATCTGTGATTATGATAATCTGTTTCTATGCCTGGGAACAAAACCGATTGCTAATTATCATGTGCTTACGGACGAAGAAGGCGCGTTTCTCGATTATTTTCTTAGCCAGGGGAACAATCTGTATATGGAAGGCGGGGCCACATTCGGGTACGACAAACAGCTTCCTGTTCATGAAAAATTCAGTGTGAAAGGAAAGAAACTAGCCTGGCCCTATCCTGCCGACAGTATTGCCGGAGATTCCTCAACTTTCGCCGAAGGCATTCATTTTATTTATAAAGGCGATAACCTGATGACGGATAACCTGAACCCGCTGGATTCCGCCATTTCCATATTTACCGATGAAAACACGCACTATCACTTTACAGTAATTAATGATGCCTGTTCCTATCGCACGATAGCTTCATCCATTGAGTTTGGAGGGTTTTACCCCTACGGGGGATCGACAAGGGAAGAAATCATGAAACATTATCTTGACTTCTTCGGCTATAATTCTCAATCCCTGGCGGCAAACTTCGTGACGGACCACTACACTACCTGTGCAGGAACCTCTATGGAATTCAGGCCGAATTGCGCCGGTTCCCCTCTCACATATCATTGGACTTTCGAGGGAGGAATTCCGTCGGGATCAGAAGATCAGAACGCCTATGTAAGATGGGATGAACCGGGCATTTATGATGTAAGCCTCATCGTTACCGATTCGGTTACCAGCGATACGCTTGTCAGGGAAGGCCTCATCACGGTGCTGGACTGCAGCAGCATCCCGGAAGAAACCGTCGCTTTTGAACTTAACGCATATCCTAATCCCGTTTCTCAACAGTTATATCTGAGGGCTAATACCAATTGTCCGGGATTTTACGAACTTTCCCTCACCGATCTGGTCGGCAGGAATATGCTCTCCGGGGAAGCATTCTTCCCAGCCGGTATTTCTGTGTACCCGGTTGATGTGTCGGGAATGAAGAAAGGCGTTTATATTTTGGTTCTCCGGAATAATCATACCCGGCTTACAAGAAAGATAGTTGTAAATTAGCCTCGTTTTTATCTGCATTAGTTTTTAACAGCCGACTCATGATCACTCCTCCCTTCCTTAAATCCGGCGATACGGTTGCCATCGTTGCTCCGGGGCGGAAAGTGTCGCCCGCCGAAATGGAACCCGCTATCCGGCAGCTCAGGAGTTGGGGACTGAAGGTGATAACCGGACCGCATCTGTTCGGCCAACAGGACCAATACTCGGGTAAGGATGAGGAGAGAGCTGCCGATCTGCAGTTGATGCTTGACGATGAAACAGTCCGTGCCATCATTTGTGCAAGGGGCGGCTATGGAACCGTCAGGATCGTCGACAGGCTTGATTTCGGTCTCTTTTCGAAAAATCCCAAATGGATTGTTGGTTACAGCGATATTACGGTCCTCCATTCTCACGTCAACAGGCAAACAGGCGTTGAAACACTCCATGCCACCATGCCCATCAATTTCCCTGCCGACGGATCGGAAAACGAGTCCACGCAATCGCTTCACGAAGCCCTGTGCGGCAAGGTCCCTGAATATGAAACAGGCCCATATCCGTTAAACAGGACAGGAAAAGCGAAAGGCATACTGACCGGCGGCAATCTTTCAATACTCTATGCCTTGAATGGCACTCCTTCGGACATGAATACCGACGGGAAAATCTTGTTTATCGAAGACCTTGACGAATATCTGTACCACATCGACCGCATGATGATGACGCTGAAACGCTCAGGGAAGCTCAATAATCTCGCCGGAATGATTGTCGGAGGAATGTCGAAAATGAACGATAACACGGTTCCGTTCGGCAAAACGGCGGAAGAAATTATTGCAGAAACCGTTTCCGGATACGGTTTCCCGTTGTGCTTCGGGTTTCCGGCAGGTCATCTGGAGCAAAATATGTCGCTGATTATGGGCCGGAATATCAGCATGGATGTGCAACCGCATAAGGTTACCCTCGCATTTGACCGTGAAACGAAGGAAAATCTTTGCTGCGCTTAAACTCAAGGCGGAGAAATTTCTCCGCCGTTTCTGTTCCTGGTTTGTTTTTTATCTCCTGGTTTTAAAGTAAGTCCGGTTAATATGGCAGAACACAATGATCTGGGAAAACTGGGTGAGGAACTGGCGACCAAATACCTGATCGGTAAAGGTTACCCGATTCTGGCCCGAAACTGGCGAAACGGGCGCGACGAAATTGATATCATTGCCCGCGACGGCGAATGGCTGGTGATTGTGGAGGTAAAAACACGGACATCGGAATATTTCGGGGAACCTGAAACAGCCGTAACCAACGCTAAGCAAAAATCGCTGGCCCGCGCTGCCGAAGCCTACATTTTTGCTGTTGATCATAAAGGTGAAACCCGTTTCGATGTGATCGGCATTTTATTTGACCATGGCAAGGTCAGGCTGAACCACATCCGCGACGCTTTTCTTCCGCGTCTTTAATGGAAAGATGGCGGGTAATCCCGGCATCATTTCGTGTGAAACACCAGCAGCGGCTTTTTAATCTCGCTGAAAATCCTGCGGGTTACACTTTCGGTAAACAATTTGGTGGGGAATCTCCGTTTGTGCGATACAACGGTGATCAGGTCAATTTTATGGTCACGGACATACGTTTCGAGGCTGTTCATCAGACTGTCGCCGACCAGGTGGCTGAAGGTGATGTGCTGGCCGGCATACTGACCGGTGAGGTAATCGTGCAGTTGTTCCAGCCTTACCTTTTCCCAGGGTTTTTTCATGCCAAGGCTCACGTGGACGCAATGCAACCTGCATCCGAAAGGCGCAACCATGGCAATAAGCCGGTTGATAAATGAAAAATCGGAATCGTCGAGATCGGTTGCATACATGATGCGTTTCACATCGGTTATTTCTTTAACAGGGCCTTCGGGCAAGGCTAATACCGGGAACTTTGCCATGTTGATGATACTGCTGGCGGTTCGGCCATAACCTTTTTCTTCCTCCTTCGATAGCCCGCGGGTACCCATGATGATCACTGCAGGATTATAATTTTCGGCAAAGGCAAGAATTTCCGCCGTAGCCGGTCCGTTTAAGAAGGCAGGAACCAGGCGCAACGTTTTAAATCCTTTTTTCACCGCCCATTTCTTCAGGTTGTCTTGCAGTTGCGCCATATTTTCCCGGGCAGTCACTTCAATTTCGTGCAGGAAACTGGCCAGTTTTACCTGATAGGCGTAATGATCGTCATAAGGAGTAACGTCGATGGCCGGATTATAGTAAACATGCAGCAAGGTCACCTCCGCTTTGAATTTATTTGCCAGGGTTGCCGCAAAACGTCCGGCATTCACCGACTGGTTGGAAAAATCAACCGGGACCAGAATCCGCCGAACTGTGCGGATGCTCTCCAGGGCTTTTTCTTTCCGTTTCCCCGACCCTTCCGCCGATGCTGCAACCAATCGCATGGTTTTGGCAATATCTCCTTTTCGGACCTTTAATTCAACGCTGCTCTGAAACGCCTGTAATTCCGGTTCGTGCGTTACCAGGAAACACTCGATTCCTTCACCTTTCAGCAGACTTTGCAATATCAAAGCCCTGGAATAGGAATACCGGCCGGCCGTGATGATCCCTTCCCTGAAAAGATCCTTGTCATTACTATACTTTGCCATGACCCGAATGAATTTGGATATATATACAAATATAACGAATTTTTTGCACTTTTGCATATTTTATATCATGTATTTTCATTCACCATGTATGAAATCCCGGTAATTCCGGGAAATTATTTATCAGGAACCCTGTCGATAACAGATTGATGCATCCTCAGATAGTTCGTACCTTTGCGGAAATTTATATTTATGCGGAACAACTTCAGAAAAGGCAGCGATAAACCGGACAGGGGGGCCGGCAGAAGGAAAGAGTATACCGGGGAGCGTCCTTCCAGGAAAAAGTCTTCATCAGATAATCCGGGCGAAGAACGTGAATCGAAGCCTTTCCGGAAATATCCGGAGAAAACAGGACGTTCCGGCAGGTCTTCAGGATATAACGCCCCGGGAGAAAGCGGGCCCGGAAAAGGAAAAAGGCCGTACAGAAGCGGATCCGATAAGCCTGCAAGGGAGAAACCTTTTCACAGGAAAGATTTCGACCGTTCGGAAGAAAA
>DAONEP010000006.1:67905-76362 GCA_035403165.1 Bacteroidales bacterium
GGGAATCCGGCCCCAAGCCATACCGCAGGAAAGAGCAGGACCGTCCGGAGGAAAAACCCTTCCGCAAGGAGAGGGAAGAGCGGCCTTACAACCGGGAATCCGGTCCCAAGCCATACCGCAGGAAAGAGCAGGACCGTCCGGAGGAAAAGCCCTTCCGCAAGGAGAGGGAAGAGCGGCCTTACAACCGGGAATCCGGTCCCAAGCCCTACCGCAGGAAAGAGCAGGACCGTCCGGAGGAAAAACCCTTCCGCAAGGAGAGGGAGGACCGGCCTTACAACCGGGAATCCGGTCCCAAGCCTTACCGAAGGAGAGAGCAGGACCGTCCGGAGGAAAAGCCCTTCCGCGAGGAGAGGGAAAGACGTTCGTATAATCGTGAAGATCGTCCCAAATCATTTCCCGGGCGGGAAAGATCCGGCGGGACGTCAAAGACATCCCGGGACGGCCTTACCCGCCTTAACAAATACATCGCCAATGCCGGTATCTGCTCGCGCCGCGAAGCGGATGAACTGATACAGGCCGGCGTTATCAAGGTGAACGGAAAAATAATTACTGAACTAGGCTATAAAATAGGCCCGGGTGACAGGGTGCAGTATGAAGACCAGCCCATCCGGAGCGAGAAGCTGGTTTATGTGTTGCTCAACAAGCCCAAAGGTTATATTACCACGGCTGATGATCCTTTCGAACGGAAAACGGTGATGACGCTGGTCGAAGATGCCTGCAAGGAGCGCATTTATCCTGTCGGACGCCTCGACCGCAACACGTCCGGGTTGTTGTTGTTTACCAACGACGGCGACCTTGCAAAAAAGCTGACCCATCCCAAACACAATATTCGCAAGGTGTATCATGTTGAACTCGACAAGGCCCTGGTAAAAGCCGATATGATGAAGATTGCCGAAGGGGTGGAACTGGAAGACGGCGTAGCAGAAGTAGATGAAATTGCCTATGCCGAAGGCTCGGCCAGCAAAAAGGAAATCGGCATTGAACTGCATTCGGGGCGCAACCGCATTGTCAGGCGTATTTTTGAATCGCTGGGCTATGATGTCGTAAAACTCGACAGGGTTATATTTGCCGGCCTGACGAAAAAAGACCTTCCGCGCGGCCATTGGCGCATGCTGACGGATAAAGAGGTGAATTATCTGAAGATGATCCGGTAGAATAAAACGCTACAGGAATAGAAAAGTCTGCGGAAGATTTCTCTGCAGGCTTTTTTGTTCCCCGGTCCGGTACAAACCACAATTTTCAAGTTGTAGCAGGATAATTCCGGAGAATGAAGAACAACCATAACAACTGCTTAAGGAAAACTGGTCATCATTCGTTGTATCCATATTTTTTCAATTGTATCTCAGATACTGAAAAACTGAGTCAAAACGTTTAAAGCGCCGAACTTTCAGACGCCGTTTACGGTTCAGGTTTGTCCGTGACAGCCCCATTTTTCACCTGTACCTGGTGGACCATCTCCGGGAAACCCTGAGAATGAATCCGGAGTCCTAGTGCGTCGGGTTACTTCTTATTATTGGCGCCCCCGGCATTGCTTCCGCCTCCGGCACCTCTCCCCGATGAATCGGGACCAGCGCTCAAGAAGTAGGAGCGCCGGCGGGGCAAACCCTGAAGGTTTCGGAAACCTTCAGGGTTTCACCGTTATTTTGGTAGCACCGGCGAGACAGTATCCATATGCAATTTACTGATTGAGTATCCCGGATGAAAACAGGCCGGCAGTCAAGGAACGGGGGGCGTGAATACCTGTATTTTCCCTGATGGGACCTTAGGTGCGGGGGCTTTTATTATTACATCATCCGCCTCCGGCGCCTCTTCCCAATGAATAGGGCCTGGCGTTCAAGGAGCAGGAACGCCGGCGGGGCAAACCCTGAAGGTTTTCGAAACCTTCAGGGTTTCACTGTTATTTTGGTAGTACCGGAGGGGTGGTATCCTGAAACAATGTACTGATTGGTTTTCCCGGACGAAACCAGGCCGGTAGTCAGTGAACGGCGGGCGTGAATACTTGTATTTTCCCTGATGGGACCTTAGGTGCGGGGGCTTTTATTATCACCTCATGCGCCTCCGGCGCCTCTTCCCAATGAATAGGGACCAGCGCTCAAGGAGTAGGAGCGCCTGCGGGGCAAACCCTGAAGGTTTTGGAAACCTTCAGGGTTTTACGATTATTTGGGTAGCACCGGCGAGACAGTATCCATATGCAATTTACTGATTGAGTATCCCGGATGAAAACAGGCCGGCAGTCCCTGCCAGCGACAGCCGGCTGAGGTGAAACTAGTCAACATTTTGGACAGTGTGTTGCTCAACAGAATACCGGTTTAGTAATTGAACCGGAATATCTTGTATGTATTTTTATAAGAAAAATGCCTGTAAAAAAAGCTTTACAGGCATTTGCGCTTTCAGTAAGTACCCGGGGCCGGGATCGAACCGGCACGGACTCACGTCCATCGGTTTTTGAGACCGACGCGTCTACCAATTCCGCCACCTGGGCTTGAAGGTGCAAAGATATAAAAAACGGAATTCAATTTTATCGGCTGTCTTGTTTTGATGCATTTTGACCTTAGACCGTAATAATTATCAGATCTTTAATGCCATAGCCTTCCTTATAAGATTCTTTCCGGCGGCGCTCTTCCGCGTGACGGATTTTTACCGGCCATCAGCTCCGGAATTCATTTTTCTGCGCCACATGATCTCCCGGAAGAATCTGTCGTCTTAAAACCTGATTTCCGGCAACGAAAACAGCTTATCCGCCTTTTTCCCGTCATTTGAAAATGAATCGGACGGATGCAGAATGAGCAGGATCAGGATGATATGCCGGATAATTCGTTTCATTTCACCGGCTGGATTCTTTGCGCTGTTCTGACATATAAATTGGTATAAGTCCGTTTCAGAGGTTTCTTACCCTTTTAATCCTTTTATCAGATGACAATAAGCCAGCTTCCGGAAACAGGTACCTTTTGCCCGGATCATTAACTGGCGGAACCAATCCGGCAAACGTATCATACATATTAAGCTGTCTGAGGTTCCGGGATATGCGATAAACAGGTTGACAGGCTTGTTTTTATCAACTGCCAAAATATCTGAAGGCTTCATATACGAGGAACGCAGGCCAGATCAATGCTTTAAGAAAGCCAAGCGCACCCATCCAGAAACCAGCCGCATGGGAAATAAAATAAATGGCAGCGCCAATGAAGCCTAAACCATACACAGCGCCCGAAGGCGCCCCGCACTGAACGTCGTTTTTCATATTTTGACATTTAAAAGGTGAATCATAAGAGTAAAATTACATTATTTGATCAATGGTTAAGAGTGATATCTGCCATTTTCATTTTCCTTGCGGTTCAATTATTAAGGGATTGCAGACATCAGGAATTGTCCGGTGCTGAATCTGGGCCAAAGGAGGTTCTTTAAGCCAGTGTCAACACTGTGGACTGTCACTACCTTTGCGAAGATGGCCGTATGATGGCTTTCTGAGATTTTTTACCGAATGGAAGCGTTCAAATCATCGATTGATTTTAATTCCTCCACAACAAGCATAAAAATGTAACCAATCCTGATAGCTACTGCCGGCGTCTGCAAAAACCATTTTCCCGGGCTTCTGCGGAAATAAATAATAAGACCACGCCGGAATAACTACCCGAAACAATTTGAAACACCCATCTTATTGATTATCTTTGGAATAAGAATTAAGCCTGCACGATTCTTTTTAAACTTTTCGCCATGAAAACCCTGATTACAATAACCATCCTGCTCATTCTGGCAGGGAAATCGGAAGCCCAGGTCAGCGAGGGAACAGCCGTCTTCAACAAGGCTGAACAACCGGCGGTTACGGGCGAGTTTAATTTTCCTGCGGCGGTTACCGAGCAGGTGTTGCTCGATGACCTTAAATACCGGGGCTATGGAAAAGGCTATACAGTTAAGGGATTCCACCGGTACGAGGGCATCATTTTTCCGGATATCAGTCCTGAAAAAATCGACTTTTACTTTAAGGTAAATGAAAAGGGCAAAGAAAAAGACAAGAGCATCGTCACGGTCCTGGTCAGCAAAGGAGGCGGAGCATTTGTTTCCCGGTCAGGCGATCCGGCCATCGTGGATTCTGCCAAAGCATACCTCATGAGCCTGATCCCCGCATTCGGAAAGATGAAACTGCAGCTTGATATCGAAGAGCAGTCCGAAGCGGTAGCCAGGGCTGAAAAAAAGTATAAGAACCTGGTGGGTGAAGGCGAAACGCTGGTTACCCGCCTCAAAGACCTTGAAGCCGGCATTGAAAAAAACAAGCAGGAACAGGAGGCTCAGAAAACCCGGCTGGAGAAGGAAAAACAACTCCTCGAAACACTGAAAAGCCGGCTGAAGTAAAGTCCGGAGGCGAATCCATCATCGGCAGGAGCGGGAAAGCCTATTCTCCTGAATGTGTTTCAGGGCGGTTGGCGGAAGATCATTTCTTTCCATCCTGCTCCTCCAGCGCCACCGAAAGTTTCCCTTCAAACTTCAGCGGGGCCAGTACAAATCCTTTGGAGAGGCCCGGCTGCAAAACCTCGAAACGGTCCAGTTTGCCGTTGAGGTAGAAACCTTCGCCCAATTCATAGTGTTTAATATTGTCCTGTATCATGCTGAAGGCGCTTTGGATTTCCGGGCCGATGGCATAGACCATCTTTTTCTGCATGATCTTCTCCAGGCCGCCGTTGTAGAGCCAGTTAGCGGTTTTCAACAGAAAGCTGCCCGTTTGAACGTGAAAGGCCAGGTTGTTGACCACGATAGACGAATCTTCCGCACGGTAAGCAGGCAGACCTTCAAAAAACAACTTTCCCTTAATGCTTCCAGTCACATCGGTTTCTACGATCATTTTTTCATCGCTGCCATAAACTGAAATGCCGGTAATGGTGATCGCTTTTCTGCCGAATTTGTAACTGGTGTTTAAAAGCATGGCTTTCGAAATGGAATCGATGTAATAAAAAGGCGTATACGACATGATGTTCACCACGAAGTTGTCGTTTGGCCGGGAGAGCGGCGAGATATCGGGAATTTTTGAATTGACGGTATACGCCGGCTGATTCCCAATGAAACATTCCGCCACGCCCTGTATGGCCGACGTTTGTCGCAAGGTGCCGTTGATCACGGTAATCGGCGATGCAAAGGCGGCTGTCGGGGTTATTTTAAGCCAGAGCTTGTAATCTTCCGAAAGCAGCATAGGCTTCTGAACGTCGACCCAGGCCTCCTGAGCCTTGGTTTTAAGGTCAAGGCTCGTTTTCATTCCCTCGTCAATGGCCGAATTGATGGTTTCCATGTTGCTTTTGACGATGAGATTGGCGATAAAAGTAATCGGCACATTAACCGGCCCGATTTTCAGCACCGGGCTGCTCAGCCACGAATAACCGTCGGAAACCGTCTGCGTAGAAAGAGACCAGTCTTTGTTTATCCCCACTGAAGTGCGGAATTTCAACGCGATCTCGGCATTTACTTCCCGGTAATCAGAAAGGCTGATGCCGAATTTTTCAATCTTCCAGCCGGCCTTGATCCAGAGTTTCAACGGGACATTGTAAACAAACTGGCCCTTGTCGAAAGTCAGCCTGATATTCTCTTTTTTCCATGCCTTGATGGCAAGGTTGTCGTCCGACAGATCTGCATCTTCATAGATAAGCCCGGTAAGTTCTTTGTTCAGTAAGGCCTCCAGATTTGTCAGTTTCATTTCCACCGGCAGGTTGATGAGCGAAGGCTGGGCCTGTGCAGTAAAAGACGTATATGATTCGGCCGGCTTTTCAGGCATTACCGTCGTAGTACGGCAGGAAACCAGAAAGGCTAATGGGAAAAGGTAAAAGGCAAAAAGCAAATAGCGTTTCATCGTTGGTTATGTTTTAATGTAAAAACAGGATTCGCTCCGGTAGTATCAAAACCGGATGAGCTTCCTGATCTTATTGGTTTTCAGATAGCGGCGGATGATTTGCCGGGTATCGCGGTTGTCGTTGAAAGTCCGGATACACTCCCTTATGGAGGAGATATCGTTGCCGGTATACTCAGGGTTAAACCACCCGTATCCGACATAACGGCCGTTTTCGACCAGTATTGCAGAACGTTCATCGTCGTTGCGGCCCTTGTCGATGATGAGCATGTTGTCGAATGGCAGCCTGAGGGATGCAAGGGCTTGTTCAGCCCTGACATTGTATTTTTCCGGGCTTTCGGCGCCGATGCAGGCTCCCCGGCACTGGCCGATGGAATGATCGAAACAAGCCCCATTGTTGCTGTAAAGCCCCGAAAATTTCCGGCACAGGGAATATTTCCGGTATAAAGCTTCCATAAAGGCCGATGCTTCTTCAAAGGAAGAAAATACCTGATGCGGCTCATCGGAGGCGACGATTTTGGAAATTTGGAGGTTGATATAACCGGCCTGGTTCTGAAAGGAGTACAGTCCGTACTTATACCTGGTCTGGCGTTGTGCCCTGTTAAAACGGGGTAATTGTTTCTTGATCTCTTCCGATTCGAGAAGCAGTGCAATAAGTTCACTGCCGGTTTCTTCACAGGAAATGCCGGCTATGCTGCTACGAAGTTCAACAGCCCGGGAACCGTTGGTGTTGCTTATGTGGGATAATATCCGCGAGTGCAGGTCCTTGCTTTTCCCTATGTAGAGGATATCTCCGTTTTCATCGTAGAAATAGTAAACGCCGGCAGTAGAAGGCAGCTTTGAGAAAATGTCCTTATCGAGGCCTGGATTCAACCCGTTGAGGGGAACACCATGAAGGGACGGATCAACATGTATGAGCTGCCGGAGGACTTCAACCGTCGCCCTGGCGTCGCCGGCAGCGCGGTGCCGGTTTTCGATCTGGATTCCCATGCTTTCGCAGAGGTTTCCCAGGCTGTAGGAACGAAATCCCGGAATCAGCTTACGCGATAGTTTTACCGTACAGAGTACCGGACGTTTATAGCTGTATCCCAGTCTCCTGAATTCTTCCCTGATAAAACCATAGTCGAAAGCCGCATTGTGGGCGACAAAGATGCAATCTTCGGTAAATTCTACAATATCCCGGGCCACTTCGTAAAACCTGGGCGCTTGTTGCACCATCTCATCCGAAATGCCGGTAAGGCGTGTGATGAAAGGGGAAATTGGCTTTTCAGGATTGATAAGGGTAGAATATTCACCCGTGATCTGTTGCCCGTCGAACAGGTAAATAGCTATCTCCGTGATTTTTTCATACAGGGCGCTTCCCCCCGTGGTTTCGATGTCGATAACAGCGTACAAGCGGTAAATTCTATCGGTAAACTTCTGTGTCAGGCCTTCCGGGGCAACAGGATCGGCCTGTATGTTATTTATTTTAATTCGAGCGATCCCTGGCCGATAGCGTAATCGTCGGTAAATACATCAACGATATATCGCCCTTTTGGCAATTCGCCGCTGCCGGCAGGCTTTTCAAAGTAGGTGCAGATATCCATGGATTCGCCGCTGTAACTTACCGACTCCATGGCTGAGAACTGGAGCGTTTCCCCATGGTATTTCCAGGTATAGGATGCGCCCCTCGTAAGGATGGCATTATCTCCGGGACGGGCAATACGCACGAAGAAACGACGGTATGAGGTGGGGACAAGCTGGTTTTCACTAACGGTGAAACAAACCTTGATTTTGTCGGTCCGGGCGGCTTTATCGGTTACTTTTTCCCTGCCGGCTTCCCCTGCCTTGTATGCGGTGCAGCGAACATTGTAAGCTTTGAGTATGGCGGCGCTGCTGATTTTTTTGTTCAGTTCTTCTTTTTCTTTCGAAAGATCGGCGGTTTTTACCTGTTCGTGCTGATAATTAATTTTTATCTGTTCGTTTTCGGTTTTCAGCTCACGGTTTACGGTATAGAGAGAATCTATCTGCTTTTCATATCCTTGTGTCACCAGCCGGAGCTGCTCCAGTTTTTGCCTTACCTGGGCCAGTTCATACTTTGTATTCAATAATTTCCTGATCTCTAGGGTTTTGATATTGATGATACTATCCTTTTCGGAAAGTGAGTCGCTCAGGTCGCCATAGGAGGCTTTCACCCGCTGGTGTTCAGCAATCAGCGAATCGAGCTCGTCCTGTAAGGCAAATTTTTGTTCATCGCTAGCCTGCAACCTGGAAGCTGCATGCCGTTGCTGACTGACAAGCAGGAAAGTCAAAACCAGAATAACTGCGGCCATAATGCCGATTGTGATTTTATAACCGTAATTGCCGGATAATTTTTCGCTCATAATAAATGGATTAAAAATGATAGATACACAAAAGTAACAAAAAAGGGAATCCCGGATTTATACGATGGATCGTCAGAAGAAAATTCTGTACCCGTTGATACCTTCCCGGTTTCGTTAAACAAGTACACAATTCGGTAAGCGTATCCGTTTACCAGGAACGTTTCCAGGTAAACAATTCAAATTAAAACCGGGGTTCCGGCTTTTCCGGAACCAGAAAACGCTTGCCCGCAGCGCTCTTCAGGTACTTCTCCCTTTCGCGGGCATGCA
>DAONEP010000007.1:0-69463 GCA_035403165.1 Bacteroidales bacterium
GGTTAGTCTGCAAAATGGCTGACCCGGTTATATTTTTTTACCGGACAACAGTGTTCTACAATATACTATTTTGACGAAGTGCTTGGGAACTGTAATTCCATATATCAATTTCAAAATCAAAGATATTTCTTGCAATACAATAAAAATGACAGTATTTTTTTGGGTTTTAATTTGAATCTTCTTGGAACATCTATTACTGACAGCATTAAATACATCTCAAGATTATATTTAGAAGATTCACAGAAAGGAGAATATACAATTTACTACCCTTTCATAGCTGCCTATTATATAAAAAAAGTAAATTCAAAAATCAAAGGATCCTCTATAATCTATTTCCCTGAAAAAAACTGTCCTGAAAAAGAAAGAATAAATCGATTATATTATCCTGCAGGCACAAAATATTATCCCTGGAAAGATAAGATTAATAAAGAGTTTTTAAAAAAAATTAATAAACAAAAGCCATTGCGGCTAAAATAATTTTAACATAATAATCTAATACATCTCTCAAGTATGAGAAACCTAAAGATGCATTTTGAATTTATTACTATATTTTTAGTCTCTGTGACCATTTCTGCCCAAAACAAGATCTGTTTCAGCAGTTATAATGGATCCGGTAACCGGAAACCATGCATATGGTGATATAAGTACAAATACTTTTAAGCAGGATTATTCTCAATGGCGCAAGGCGGCAAATTTGAACAGGGTTTTATGGCAGGCGGATTCTCGTCATTATCAGGCTCTGCGACCGCAGGAATTGATAATTATGCAGCCGAAGTTGTCATTGGCACTGTTGCAGGCGGCACAGCCGCAGAAATCGGGGGCGGCAAATTTGCCAATGGGGCTGTAACGGGGGCCTTTACAGTGATGTATAATCATTTAATGCATGATGCTTTTCTGAAACTTTCGATTAAAAATTTGGAAGAATATAAACAGATAGAAAATTATGGCAGAATGTATAATTCCAAAGCAGAAGCTGTAAAGAAAGCGGTGAATATTACATCTATGATCAAAAAGGAAACACAGATATTTTCCTTAATAGATAGTGATGGTAATAAAAGTTATTTTTTAGAAGCATTTATTAATAATGGTGAGGACAATGCCACTCCTACAAACCTTAGATGCCTAAAATCTGAGGGATATACATTGGTTGAAGAAGATCATTATTCAATCCGCGATTGTAGTGATTGTAGTTCACCTTCTTATTATACTGTTAGTAAAAATGATTTTATAGCTGCCCAAGATTACCAAGTTTCTGTTACACACCATACAATAGGATTAGGAAGTTGGACTATAGTTGGCCCAGTGTTTTTGACTTCATTTTTCTTTCCTGAAAATAGAGCTGATTTTTGCAATCCTAAATATCGTACTGATTACTTTAATGCAAAATACGGAGCAAATAAACCATGAAAAGATTCAAAATAATAGTTATTTTTTTAGTCTTGTACTCAAATATTAGTTTGAGTCAGGAAAAAGTGATTGTTGAAAGTTTTGAACTGCAACAAATCTTCTCAAAATTTTTGGGCATGCCAAAATTTTCCCGATGGAGCATTGGTCGTATAAATGCTATCAAAGTAATTACGGAAGACAATATGAACACATACAGTGTTTCCATAACCGGGATAAATCGGGATGAAGCTCTTTCAGCAGATACATATTATTATTATTTAATAGATAATACATACTTCTTTCTTCAAGAAGATGATAGAATTGAATTAAAACATTCAAAACATGATAGTCTATTATTTAATCTATCAGCCGATGAGAAAAGGCTGTTCTTATATAAATTATTCAGAGGAGAAGGGGCAATTATTTCATTTCCGGTTTTAACATTATTTAAAGTACATAAGAAGATACCGATTTTAAACCATCGAAAAGTAACCTATAATACATTTCATCCAATTGATCAGGTTCCGAAAAAATACTGGCCTATTTCACCACGTTTGTATTCAGATACACAGAGTATTTACGGTGGTTTTCTAGACAAACAAAACAACCCAAATGATGAATATCGAGATTTAATTAAAAAAGGAAGGTTTAAAATTACTGTTCCTAAAACCGATAATAACAGAAAGTGATAACAATATATATAACAACATAGAAAACAAAGAAAGTTTATGAAAATAGAACATCTTATATTGATAGCATTGTCACCGTTACCTATTTTACACTCCGCCCAAAACAAGATCTGTTTCAGCAGTTATGATGGCTCATACAACCGAAAAACTAACCTGTTACATTAGATTACAGCATTTTAAGAAGATCATTTTCTATGGCACAAGGCGGCAAATTTGAACAGGGTTTTATGGCAGGCGGCCCTTCATCATTATCAGGCACTCTAACCGCCGGTATTGATCAATTGTAACCAGGAGAATGAATAGTAAATTCTTCTAACTATCTTTGTCCTGTCGACGTCCATCCGGCCGGATTATGCATTCATTGGAACAATAGGTCTTTCACTGAATCTGGAAGAAAATTATAAATATTGGCAGATTTAATTTTCGGATTTAAACTAAAACTGAAATAAAAAAAATGAAAAGAGTCTTCCTATTACTTATGGTCTTATTTCAGTCTAAAGTATACTCCCAACCTATTTCTATAAACGAAACTGAGATAGATATAATAATTAGTCATCTTAATTTCATTCTTGACAAAGAGCCTATTCTTTCAAACTTAAATACATTTTTCTTTAAGATTCAGAAAGAAGAAAAGACCAACGCTTACTCGGTCGCATTTGCAGATATGAACATGGCAGATAAAGTGCCATTGCATAATGTCAAATGTTATAAAAACGGAAACAGAGTGTTTTATTTTGAAAATGATAGCAACATAAATATTGTTCGAAAAAACACCGGTGACATTATTGATCCTCAAACGATCAAGAGCATTACAGATGCTTCATTTAATCAGAATTCAATAAACGATGGGGTCTTACATTTCCCCTTTTTGTTTCTATATAAAATCAATAACCACAGAAAGGCTAACTATAAAGTATATCATCCGATAGAAACATCACCAACCAAATACTGGATAGTACGGGGAAATGGCAAAGAAACCAGGATACCCATTTTAGAATTTTTGGATGGGAATGGTTTACCAAATGCTGACTACCTGAATTTTCTTAATCGTAATCAAGGCTCTTTCAGGATCAGGGAAAGATAAATCTAATACCTCAAAGCATGAAAAGACTGATCATTGTTTTCGCAATTCAGATATCATCAGTATTGACATATGGACAATCACTGCTGCCGCTTTCATATATCAGCAACAAAGCAGAACTCTATTGCCAGGATCTCAGTCTTCAGGTGGATAACAACGCAGATCTAATGTGTAGAAAAGTATTATATGTATCACTGTATGACTTTAAGAATGACACTTTTGCTATTTCTTTAGCAGCTATCTATAACCATCTCAGTCTTGATGTAAATAAAGCTGACTATTATTTTGAGTTTAATAATAAATGCATTGTTTTCAATTTCATTAATTGTGATGCAAAAAAAATCATGAGTAAAAGTGATTTTAAAAAACTAACCGCTATTCAAAGGACAAAAAGGAGAATTATTGAAAGCCATCTGCTTCCGGAAAACATTATCGCCGGTGGTGTTATTATACCGAGGATAATACTGATAAGTAAAAACCAGGCACATGAATTAAGCCAGGAAACATATATTGATGTGGCTACCCTACCCGAGCAATTCATGATGTTTAGGATTAACGATACTCTTCACTAATCTTTTGAAGTGGATACCTATGAATAATAATTTAGCATTCCGACAATCATTTGTACCATTGAATACAACAATGTTTGATAAATCAGATTATTTAAATAATTACAACTCTAGACATTATTCAAGACAGCGACGATAGAATCCATTCTATGAAAAAAGTAATTCTGATCATCCTCGTTTTAATCTCAAATATTTGTCTCTGTCAGTCTGGTGACGGTTTGAGACTACTAAATACAATGATAGACAAATATTCGTATCTTAACGAAATAAGTTATGATCACCAAAGCAATGACCCCTGTGGATATATCAATAAATTCTCAAATATTGATAATCAAAGAATTAATGTTTCAATCTCTTCAGTAGTGTATTATGATGAAGTAATAGGAAATTACAATTCAGCTTATTTCTATCATGACAAAATTTATTACTTACAATATAAAGACAACGATAGTTTGTTTTGTGGTGTTAACCTGAAACTTCTTGGTTCATCAAATAAATCTTATACAGATTCAATTTCAAGGGCGTTTTTGAGTGATTCAAAGACGGGTTGTGTTTATATTGTTTATTCTCCGTTTCTGACACTTTTTGAAATAAGTAAGAGTCGTAATTTTTACAAAATCTATTATGTCATTTATTACCCCGAGATTAGTTGTCCGGCTGTCCATCGAATAAAACGAAACTATGACCCGGCAGGAAAAAAATTTATTTGTAGGCCTGAAAATTTAAATAGCCGATTTAAAAGACTGATAGGAAAGAAGAAGCGATTTCAATATTTGAGACCATGAGTCATTTTTTCTATTCTCAAAATTCAGACTGAAGGATATAATAATAATTCATACTACATCAAAAATAAATCAAATTAAGATGAATAAACGCTACTTTGGAATGATACTCTTTTTATTCTCATTCAACCTCTCCGCCCAAAACAAAATCTGTTTCAGCAGTTATGATGGCTCCGGTAACCGGAAAACTTACCTGTTAGATTAGAAGTACAGCATTTTTAAGAGGATCATTTTCAATGGCACAAGGCGGCAAATTTGAACAGGGTTTTATGGCAGATGGATTCTCTTCATTATCAGGCTCTATATAATAACGCTTGAATTACAATACATTAAACCAGTTTTCACATTTCCCTGCAGCCGTGTTTTGCTTTCCGGCAGATTATCCCGGAAAATCTTTCCAAAAATTCAGTAAAAGGAAATTACCTTTTTATAAAAGCCTGATAAACAGGTAAAGGAAATGGTAATCCGGCTTATATTCAAAAGAACCAGCTGCCATAAAAAAACATGTTTGCTACTTTAAAATATCCTGTACTGGGATTTATAAGGATCCGGCTGCTGATCAGGCGCGAATGCAAAAAATGGCTCGTTGAACTGATTGGCTCCGACCTTCAGATCGAGGTTTACGAAGACGACTTTGTCCTTGACCGTCAATGACAAGGAATTGCTCTTTCGTAAGTCTCTAAAAAATCCTGATGGCGCCTTAAAACAGCGCCGGGGGAAGATTATGTTTAAGATGAAATGCCGGAAACCCGGATTTCAGGAATATCACAGTTTATTTCACCGGAAAGAACTATCGCTCTCCCTGAGCAAAGTCTTTCTCCCGTATAGCTGCATTGTCGCTCCCTCGTCTGCTACATCCTCTCCGGAACGTCAATTCCGAGCATCCACATCGCATTCCTGATAACATTGCCTGTTAAGTTGCATAATCCAAGGCGGAAATTGCGGGCCGGCGCGTTCTCTTCTTTTAAAATGGTAATATCGTGGTAAAAACGATTATATGCACCGGCCAGTTCATACACATAATTGGCAATAACGGCAGGGCTGTGCATGTCGGCAGCCTGTGAAACCGTTGCCGGAAAATCGTGCAAAAGCCTCAGTGCTTCCTTTTCCTGCGGCAAAATTTCCGCACTCATTTCGAAACTGCCCCGGCTTTCCGGGTCAATGCCCAGCTTGACGGCATTACGCAATACCGATTGAATCCGGGCGTAAGTATATTGTACGAAAGGCCCTGTGTTTCCATTAAAATCGACCGATTCTTCAGGATTAAAAAGCATGTTCTTTTTCGGGTCGACTTTCAGGATGAAATATTTCAAGGCACCCAGCCCGATCGTCCGGTAAAGTTTTTCAGCTTCTTCGCCTTCGAAGGATTCCAGTTTGCCAAGTTCCCGGGCCATCCGTTCCGCCGTTTCGAACATCTCTTCCATCAGGTCGTCGGCATCTACCACCGTCCCTTCGCGCGATTTCATTTTACCATGCGGAAGTTCCACCATACCGTACGAAAGGTGGTATATTATATCGGCCCATTCACAGCCCAGGTGTTTCAGCACCAGCTTCAGCACATTGAAATGATACTCCTGTTCATTCCCGACCACGTAAATGAGTTGGGAAGGTTTATATTCCTCAAAACGCTGCTGGGCGGTTCCCATATCCTGCGTCATATAGACCGAAGTCCCGTCGCTTCGCAACAGCAGTTTCTCATCAAGCCCGTCGTTGGTCAGGTCAATCCACACCGAATTATCATCCCGCTTTGCGAATACGCCTTTAACGACGCCTTCATTTACCAGTGATTTACCAAGAAGATATGTCTGCGATTCGTAATAGGTTTTATCGAATTCGATGCCAAGTGTTTTATAGGTAGCATCAAACCCTTCATATACCCAACGGTTCATCATTTCCCACAGCCGGATGGTTTCCGCATCGTGCGATTCCCATTTCCGCAACATCTCCTGCGCTTCGAGAATCAGCGGGGCCGTTCTGGCAGCTTCTTCGGGCGAGCAGCCGCCGGCAACCATCCCGGCAATTTCGGCTTTATAATGCTTGTCAAAAACAACATAGTATTTGCCGACAAGGTGATCGCCTTTCATCCCCGATGATCCGGGAGTTTCGCCATTCCCCCACTTCTTCCATGCCAGCATGCTTTTACAGATATGAATGCCCCGGTCATTAACCAGGTTGACGCGAACGACCGGCTTACCCGATGCCTTAAGAATCCTTGAGAGCGAAAAGCCCAGCAGGTTGTTCCTGATGTGGCCGAGATGTAATGGTTTATTGGTGTTGGGCGATGAAAATTCAACGACAACAGGCCGGCCGCCTGTTACTTCCGAAAATCCAAAATCGGTCCGATCCCCGTTTTCATTCAGAAAATGCATCCAGTAACCTGCCTGAAGCGAAAGATTTAAAAAGCCTTTGATAACATTATACGAAGCTACTTCGGGCATATTGGCAACCAGATAATCTCCTATTTCGGTCGCCGTGGCTTCCGGCGACTTTCGTGAAACGCGGGTAAACTGGAATACGACGAGCGTAAAGTCGCCTTCAAATTCCCGGCGTGTCTTTTGCAACTGCACCGACGATGTTTCCGCCCTGGAGCCATAAAGTTTTTCAATGGCATCAATAACTTTATTTACAAGAATCGCTTCTATCATTTTCCCGATAATTTCAGTGTTGCAAAAGTACTGTTTTTGAGCGATTGATCCCGTTACTAACCTGCTTATTGGGACTGTCTTACTTTCACATCTTACGCTATCAGTGGCATACAGCTTGCAGCAAATCGTTATGTTGCGCAAATAAAGGATTCTGACGGCCCGACATTTCATAAGCTTCATCACTCCTGAATTTAAGAAAACCATAAATAATTTTGCCGGCAAGTTTAAACCACTAACTTTGTCACACGAAATTTGAATTACAGCAACTATCACATCAATAAATTTAACCCGTTAAATAAAAGTTTTATGCGACGAAACGTAATTATCATCGGAGCAGCAGGACGTGACTTCCACAATTTCAACACGTTTTACAGGGGTAAGGCTGAATACAATGTTGTAGCCTTTACTGCAGCCCAGATTCCCGACATCGACGGACGGAAATATCCCAAAGAACTGGCCGGTGCCGACCTCTATCCTGACGGCATTCCCATTTTTGCTGAAGAAGATCTTCCGAAACTCATTAAAGACCATGATGTAGTTGATTGCGTATTCTCATACAGCGACCAGCCATACCAGAAAGTAATGGCCAAGAGCGCCCTGGTGAATGCCTGCGGAGCCAATTTTATACTACTGGGCCCCAGGGAAACCATGGTAAAAAGCACCAAACCGTTGATTGCTGTCGGTGCAACCCGCACAGGATGCGGTAAGAGCCAGACATCGCGTCGTATCATTGAGATACTCATGGCAAAAGGCCTTAAAGTTGTTGCCGTTCGCCACCCGATGCCTTATGGCGACCTGAATGCACAAAAAGTTCAGCGCTTTGCCAAAGTCGAAGACCTTGCCAAACACAAATGCACCATCGAAGAAATGGAAGAATACGAACCCCATGTGGTTCGCGGCAATGTGATTTATGCAGGCGTTGATTATGAAGCTATCCTCCGCGCCGCCGAAAACGATCCCGATGGATGCGACGTTATCCTCTGGGATGGCGGAAACAACGACTTCCCCTTCTATAAACCCGATCTTACCATCGGCGTAGCCGATCCTCACCGCCCGGGTGCCGAAGTTTCCTATTATCCCGGCGAAGTAGTTGCCCGCATGGCCGATGTTATCGTGATCAATAAAATTGATTCAGCCGACAATGCAAACATCCAGACCGTAAGGGATAATATTGCAAAGATAAATCCAAAAGCCAAAGTTATCGACGGAGCTTCACCGCTTACCGTAGACAAACCCGAACTCATCCGCGGAAAACGTGTGCTTGTTATTGAAGACGGCCCCACGCTCACCCACGGCGAAATGAGAATTGGCGCCGGAACGGTTGCCGCCAACAAATACGGAGCTGCCGAACTCGTTGATCCGCGTCAATATGCAGTTGGCAAACTGGCCGAAACCTTCAGGATTTATCCGAATATCGGCACTTTGCTCCCGGCAATGGGATACGGCGAAGAACAAACCCGCGACCTTGAAAAGACCATCGCCAATACTCCCTGCGATGCCGTTGTGATTGCAACCCCCATTGACCTGAACCGTATCGTGAAGATCAACAAGCCCTGCGTTAAAGTCGGTTACGATTTACAGGAAATCGGCAAGCCCGACCTGAATGAAATCCTTGATGATTTTGTCGCAAAACATGGCTTAATAAAATAACCAAGCAAAAAAGAGCGGTCGACTGACCGCTTTTTTTTTGCCAAAAAATCACCCGTTCCAGCAACAGAGAATAAGTTGAATAACTATCTTTAGAAACAAAAAACATCATTGACCTATGAAAGGTAAAAGCCTGATATCCATAACCGATTACACCAAGGACGAGTACCTGCAGATACTCAATACAGCAGCCGGTTTCGAAGCAAATCCCAACCAGAAAATCTTATCCGATAAGGTTGTTGCATCTTTGTTTTTCGAACCATCAACGCGTACCCGGCTTAGTTTTGAAACTGCGGCCAACCGTCTTGGCGCCCGTGTTGTTGGTTTCAGCGACGCCGGAAACACCAGCGTGCAAAAAGGGGAATCGCTGAAGGACACCATTATTATGGTGAGCAGCTATGCCGATATCATCGTGATGCGTCACCCGCGCGAAGGCGCCGCCCGCTGGGCAAGCGAAGTATCGTCGGTGCCGGTTATCAACGCCGGTGACGGCGCCAACCAGCATCCTACCCAATGCCTCCTCGATCTGTACTCCATTATGCAAACCCAGGGCACCCTCAACAACCTGCAGATAGCCATGGTGGGGGACCTCAAATACGGACGCACGGTTCATTCACTGGTGCAGGCCATGTGCAATTTCAACGCCACCTTCCATCTCGTTTCGCCGGAAGAACTCAAATTGCCCAGCGTGGTAAAAATGCACATCAAGGAAGCGAATCTGGAATACCACCAATATACCGATCTCGCCGATGTGATTCCGATTGCCGATATCATCTATATGACCCGCATCCAAAAGGAAAGGTTCAGCGATCCCATCGAATATGAAAAAGTGAAGAACAGCTACGTGCTTAACAAGGCAATGATCGCAGGATGCAAACCCAACATGAAAATCCTTCACCCCTTGCCCCGCGTGAACGAAATAAGTGAAGATGTTGACTCAACCGAACAGGCCTATTATTTTAAACAAGCCGAAAACGGCGTTTATGTAAGGCAAGCTCTGCTGACGACCATCCTGGGTGCAAAATAAATCCGGAACTAACGATTTAAAGACTATTTACCATGGATAAAGAAACCCGCGAATTAAAAGTTACGGCCATCGAAAACGGAACCGTAATCGACCATATTCCCGCCAACAATGTTTTCAAAGTCATCCGCATTCTGAACCTTGAAAACAATAATCACCAGGTATTGTTTGGCGATAATCTGGAAAGCAAGAAATACGGCAAAAAAGGGATCATCAAGGTAAGCAATACCTTTTTCGCTCCCGACGAAATCAATAAAATCGCCCTGGTCGCTCCTACCGCTACTCTGATTGTAATCAGGAATTTTAAAGTTGTAGAAAAGAAACAGGTGGAAGTACCCGACGAAATTGTAAAAATTGTAAAATGCTTCAACCCCGGTTGTATCACCAATCACGAGGATATAATCACCCGTTTCACGGTAATTGATAAAAATGATTTGAAGCTTAAATGCCGTTACTGCGAAAAAATAACCGCAAAAAATAATATCGTCTTCTTATAATGACCAAACTCAGATATCATTCTCAGAAAATTGATATCTTCTGAAGCTTAAAACCGTTGCTATGAAAAACAATGTAGTTCTTGTACTGTTAGTCCTTGCTGCTACCACCGTACTGGCTCAACAACCCAAAACCAACAAGGGAATTTTTAAAACTTACGAACCCGGATACTTCCAAAATACCATTCTTAAAGGCATCGAGGAATTCGAATCATCCAAAGAGGCCCCTCCTGCAAAAAAAACTTTCAAAGCCGACCCTTCGGATTATAACATTCCAACCGATAAAAACGCCTTCAAGCAATACTGGCACAACGAACCGGTTTCGCAGGCCAACACCAACACCTGCTGGTGCTTTTCCACCACCTCTTTCTTTGAATCGGAAATTTACCGCCTTACCGGTCAAAAAGTCCGTATTTCCGAGATGTTCACAGTTTATTATGAATATCTCGAAAGGGCCGAAGCATGGGTAAAGACACGGGGAAATATCTATTTCGGCGAAGGGTCCGAAGGTAACGCCGTGACTAAAATCTGGAAAAAATACGGCTGTGTTCCTTACGAAAGCTACACGGGGTATCTGCCGGGGCAAACTTTCTACAATCACCAGATAATGTTTGATGAGCTGAAATCATACACCGAATTCGTGAAGAAAAACAATCTTTGGGATGAGGCATCTGTTTTAGCAAATTTCAGGGCGATCCTTGACCACTATATGGGCACCCCGCCCGAAACCGTAACTGTCAGCGGGAAAACAATGAGCCCAAAGGATTACATGAACAATGTGCTGAAATTCAAGCCCGATGATTACTGCGACGTACTGAGCTACATGCAGCAGCCTTACTGGCAACAGGTCGAATATGAGGTTTCCGACAACTGGTGGCACAACAAGGATTATTATAATATTCCGCTTGACGATTACATGTCGGTAATAAAAAATGCCCTTAAAAAAGGCTACACGGTGGCCATCGGCGGAGATGTTTCAGAAGCCGGTTTTCTGGCCCGGGAAGCCAATGCCGCTGTTGTCCCCGCGTTTGATATTCCATCTTCAGCTATTGATGAAAACGCACGCCAGTTTCGTTTCAGTAACGAAACCACTACCGACGACCATGGAATGCACATCGTAGGATACCTCGAAAAAGATGGCACAACATGGTTCCTGGTCAAAGATTCAGGCGCCGGCAGCCGCACCGGTGGAAAAGAAAAGAACCTGAATTTTGGTTACTACTTTTTCCACGAAGACTATGTGAAGCTGAAGATGATGGACTGCATGGTTCATAAGGATATGATGAAAGAGTTTCTACCTAAATTCAAATAGTTTGGAAGGTATTCATATCTGTCAATACCAACAAACAAGAGGTGAAACGGAGAATGGAGAATGGAGAACGGAAAACGGAGAACAGAATAAAAACGCTGGAAAGCAGGCCTCAAACCCTACCCCCTCCCACAGCCCAGCGCAAGGCAGGCAGGCCTGCCACCTGACGCACAGCCTTCCCAGGCAGGAATGTCTGAAACTCTGAAACCTTGAAACCCTGCCGCCTCACTCACAATCCTCTGCAGGCAGGCAGGTCTGAAACGCTGAAACTCTGAAACCCTGCCGCCTCCCACAACCTTGCGCAAGGCAGGCAGGCCTGCCACCTGACGCACAGCCTTCCCAGGCAGGCAGGCCTGCCACCTGACGCACAGCCTTCCCAGGCAGGCAGGCCTGAAACACTGAAAGCCCACGAACAACGAATCACAAAACACAAAACGCAGAACTCAAAACTCAAAACACAAAACGCCAACGGCTATCAGCTAATAGCAACTGGTCTCTCTCAAATTCCCTAATTCTCAAATTCTCAAATTCTCAAATTCTCTAACCTCCCGCCCCAACTCCATGCCTTATAGTTCAGCCCGCATCGAACATTATGCAGAACCGCCGGAAGGTTATATCAGGAAATTGATTGCAGAAGGAGAACACCAGCAGCTTGATTTCAAATTCGGAATTACCGATTCAAAAAAGATTGCCCGCACCCTGGCTGCATTTTCAAATACCGACGGCGGCAGGTTGCTGGTCGGAGTAAAGGATAACGGCGCTATTGCCGGAGTGAGATCGGAAGAGGAGTATTATATGGTACAGGCGGCATCGGACCTTTACACCCGCCCGATAGTACCATTCCAGGTTAAGGAATGGAGTATTGAAAAAAAAAGCGTTCTGGAAATTATCATATTGCCCGAAAAACAGCAGCTTGTCAAAGCGCCCGATAGAGAAGGCGATTACAAGGTATTTATCCGGGTAAACGATGAAAATCTTCCGGTAAACAGTGTTTGGCTTAAAGCCTGGCATATGAGGAATTCAGGGGAAGGTGTTGTGATTCATTATTCAGAAAAGGAAAAGCTGCTGTTAGACTTCCTCAGTAATAATCCGGGCATTACGCTGTCAAAGTATTGCCGTCTGGCTGAAATCCACCGGAAAACAGGTGAAAACATCCTGGCTTCCTTTGTTGCCATTGGTATGCTTGAAATGACCTTTTCCGAAACCGGAAATACATACCGGCTATCCGATCAGTACCTTACACTCACGCCCGAACAACGTGAAGAAAAGATGATCACATTGTTGTCCAAACACATGAACCATTGACCTGACAGGGAAAATTACAGTACAGCCCGAAATGAATACTACCCGATCTCTTATCAAAAGTTATCTGAATGCACAAAAAGGCATCATAAACGTCATGTCGCGGCAACGCAATTTCGTCATTGAAATCACTATAACCATCCTGGTCATCGCTGCCGGATTCATCTTCAATATCAGCTTTGAAGAATGGTGTATTGTGCTTGTGTGCATAGCAATGGTTCTTTCATCGGAAGCCATGAATACGGCAATTGAAAAGATGGGGGACGCCATAGCGCCCGGTCATCATCCCCTCGTGGGCAAAGCCAAGGATGTTGCAGCCGGGGCTGTTTTGATTGCTTCACTAATCTCCGGGATCATCGGCATACTTATCTTTGTGCCAAAAATAATTATATTGATAAAATAACAGCCTTCGGGCATAAACCTGAAATCATGAAATTAATTGCTGACGGCGGATCAACAAAGACCGACTGGAGACTCCTGAACGAAGGGCGGGAATTCAAGCAGATACAAACGACAGGGTTTAATCCATATCTTGTTTCTTCCGAGCAAATCGAAGATATTCTTTGGAAAGAACTACAACCATACATCGACAATACCGCGATCGCCGAAGTTTTTTACTATGGAGCAGGATGTTCCACGCCATTGAAAAATATGATCGTTGAAAGGGCTTTTGAAAAAGTGTTCTTTAATGCCGATCTTTATATCGATCATGACCTGCTGGGCGCAGCCCGTGCATCATGCGGCACCAACGAAGGCATAGCCTGCATCCTGGGAACCGGTTCAAATTCCTGTTTATACAATGGGAGCGAAGTAACCGATCACATCTTCTCACTGGGCTACTTTTTTGGTGATGAAGGCAGCGGCGCCTATATGGGTAAACAACTACTGACAACCTACCTCCACAACGAACTGCCACCCGACCTGGGGGAAAAATTCAGGGAAACCTATTCACTGACCAACGAGAACATTCTCGATGCCGTATACAACAAACCGGCTCCCAGCCGTTTCCTGGCTTCTTTCAGCCGGTTTATCAGCGACCATCGCCAGCACCCGTTTATTGATTCATTAATCCGGAACAACTTCAGGAATTTTTATACATACCAGGTATGTTGCTATCCCCGGCATAAGGAAGTCCCCGTCAATTTCGTTGGATCTGTTGCCTATCATTACCAGGATATTCTTCGCGAAACGGGCAATGAATTCGGAATAAAATCAGGTAAGATTATCAAGGCGCCAATAGACGGGTTGGTAGAATATCATAGATAAAAAGTCAAAAGAAAAAGGGCAAAAGAAAAAGGGCAAAAGTTAGAGGGCAAGGAACAAGGAACTAGTAGCGAAGGAAAACGGAAGACGGAAGACGGAAAACTGAAAAGTTTACCTGATTCGGGATGGTCACGATACAACACTGGAACCCTGGAACCCTGCCCCCTCCCAAAGCCCTAAGCAAGCCAGGCAGATCTGAAACATTGAATCATTGAAACACAAGACATTGAAACTCTAGGATATAGACCAATAGCTAACAGCCTGCCTGGGCTGGCTGTGCGTAAGAAGGCAGGCTAAAAGCTAACAGCCAAAATTTACCCGGAAAAAGCAAATTGTCCAACTGTCGCAGGAAAACTCTATCTTTATTTCCCTCCCCTATCTGAAGGCTTGAATATCATCGACACTGAATTGATGCAATAGCGTATGCCGGTCGGCTCAGGGCCATCGTCAAATTTATGCCCGAGATGACCGCCGCATTGGGCACACATCACTTCGGTGCGTATCATTCCATGACTGATGTCCTCCCTGAATAGCAGATTGGCTGAATCGGCCGGTTTGAAAAAAGCAGGCCACCCGCATCCGGAATTATACTTCGAGGAGGAATGAAACAACAAGGCGCCGCATCCGGCGCAATAATAATCGCCTTCTTCGAAAAACCCGTCGTACTCGCCGGAAAAAGGCTTTTCAGTTCCCTTCCCACGCAGAATGTTAAATTGTACAGGCGTCAAAATCTTTCTCCATTCTGCTTCTGTTCTTTTTACTGTCATTTTTTCGGAAATGAAGTTTGATCCTTTATTCTTATAACTCTGACCACATGAATTCAGGCAAATCAATAAGCCTGAGAACAAGAGTGCGATACGTAATTTGTCAGGCATTAGCCACCGGCAATTCGATCTCATGATCAGGAGATTACATATAACCTCTACCATAACAATCGACCGGCCATTTTGTTGATCCGTAATAATTAAAAACTATAAAATGCCGGAATCACTACCTTTGATTGCCACAATATGAAAACACGATGGATACAGTCCTCATTGTTATTGCCGTAATCTTGTTAATTGTTGGGATAGCCGGTTGCATACTGCCCTTTTTACCCGGTCCGCCCTTGGCCTATGGAAGTCTGCTGTTGTTACAGTTTACAAGCAAGAAACCATTTTCCGAAGAATTTCTGGTTATATGGGCTGTAGTAACGTTGGCCGTAGTGCTGGCCGATTATTATATCCCGATTTGGGGCACTAAAAAATTTGGCGGGACCAAATCAGGCGTCTGGGGATCTACTATCGGGCTTGTGCTGGGAATATTTTTCTTCCCGCCGTTTGGAATCATTATCGGCCCTTTTCTCGGTGCGCTTATCGGCGAACTTATCAACAATCAGGATAGCAAAAAAGCCTTTCGCTCTGCTTTTGGTTCATTCATAGGTTTCATTGCCGGCACCGTCATGAAGTTGGGCATCAGCCTGGTTATGGGGTTTTATTTCATCAGGGCGGCCTGGTAAAAATGCCACCGGGTGATCGGAGAAAATACCATCGGGATATATTACATCGGTAAGGAAAAGCCCTTTGGCCGGCACCGAATATCCTGCATTGCATCTGTTCCTGCTTTCAATGATCCGCCTCAGATCATCCGGGTTGAGTTTATGTCGTCCAATATCAAGTAATGTACCGACAATCGCCCTTACCATATTCCGGAGAAAGCGGTCAGCCTGGATGGTGAAAACCAGTAGATTTCCATCCCGCTTCCATCCCGCTTCTATGATCCTGCAATTGTAGGTTTTCACCTGGGTATTGGTTTTACTGAAACATTCGAAATCGGTAAACTGTTTCAGCAACGTAGCAGCCTTGTTCATTGCCCCGACGTCCAGATCACCCCAGATATAATAAGCGCTGTTTTCCAGAAAAGGATCCTTTGCAAGCAGAATATTGTATTGGTATTCCCTGAGAACAGGACTGAAACGGGCATGAGCCTCCGGCATTACCGGGAATATGCGTTGAACTGCAATTGAAAAAGGCATATACCGGTTGATTTTAAAAGTGATCTTATCCAGTTCCTCTTCGTTCAACGCGTCATGATAGTCAAAATGAGCATAAAATTTTTTCGCATGAACGCCCGTGTCCGTCCGGCCGCAACCTGTCAGGCGGCATGTTATTCCCCCGGCAAAGGCAAAGGCCTGCTCAAGGACCTGCTGAACGGAAGGCGCATTTTCCTGTTTTTGCCATCCATTGAAGCCCGAACCATTATAGGATAGCTTAACAAAGTACCTGAAAACCGGTGGAGAAATCATATCAGCTTTGGTGAAATTGTAGTCAGTGCAAAAGTACCATTTTTAACCAGGTTAAGAATTTTTGTTTTTAAATTGGATTTCAATGAATTATAAATTTATTTTATCTGCATGTAATCCAAGCTGCACAAGCATTTCCTGCGTTTTTTTAGACTGAATATAAATTAACTTTTTTTCATTAATATTTTTTCTATTGTTAATCAACTAACAATCGAAATCGCTAATTTTGAGTCCAATCATTAATAAAATCAATTTTAATTCAACAACTGGAACAACTAAAATCTAGGAGGCCTACATGACAAACATTGAAAATTTCGTTCATGAACTAGCTGAGAAACACGGTCGCACCCGAAATGCCCTAATGCCGATACTTCAGGGTATTGTAGCCCGTGAAAAATTCCTATCGGAAGAAGCCATGATTGCGGTCGCCCGTGAGCTTGACCTTTCGGCAGCAGATGTTTATGGGACTGCTTCATTTTACACATTTCTGGATACGGTACCCCGAGGGAAGAACATTATCCGGGTATGCAAGACCATTTCGTGTCATATGCATAACAAGGATGAGATCATTCAGACGCTGGAGGAACATCTGAAGTGCAAAGTCGGAGAAACAACATCAGATAAGAAATTTACGCTTCTTACTGCAAACTGTCTTGGCTGGTGCCATAAAGGGCCCGTCATGCTCGTAAATGATGATGTTTATCCCGAGCTTACTCCTCAGAAGGCCCTCGATATCATTCAGGAATACATAAAAAAATCAAATTAAGCACGTACTACGTATAACAAGATAAAGCTATGGAACAAAAACACCTAAAACGAGTTGATCTGATCTTTGAATGGGACGAAAAGAACACGCCCATCAACGTACTTGATAAAACCCTGCAAAAAACTCCCGATGCCATAATACTCGAAATGATTGACTCGGGTTTGAAAGGCCGTGGTGGCGCCGGTTTCCCGACAGGATTGAAATGGAAATTCACCCGCAACGAAGATTCCGATGTAAAATACGTAGTATGCAATGCCGATGAAGGCGAACCCGGCACGTTCAAAGACCGGGAAATTCTTGACCGTGTCCCTGAGAAAATTTTCGCCGGAATGGCCATTTGCGGTTATGTTATTGGAGCAAAGGAAGGTTATATTTACCTGCGGGCCGAATATAACTTTCTTCTCAAATCGTTACAGCAAAAACTGGATAAATTCAACCAGCAATTGAAAGAGCGCCAGGTTGATTTTACGATTTTCATGCGTTCAGGCAGCGGCGCTTATGTGTGTGGTGAAGAGAGCGCCCTTTTCGAAAGCATGGAAGGAAAACGCGGCGAACCCCGCAACAAGCCTCCCTATCCTACTGTTGCCGGTTATAACAGCAAACCAACCGTCATTAACAACGTAGAAACGCTGGTATACACCTGTGAAATCTGTCGCATGGGTGCTGATAAATTTAAAGCGCTTGGAACAAGCGACTCCCGTGGTTCAAAAGTTTTTTCGGTATCGGGCGATACGACAAAACCCGGGATCTACGAACTTGAGCTGGGCATGCCTTTGCGCGATTTCATCGATGAATTTGGCGATGAAGATGCAAAAGCCGTTCAGGTTGGAGGCGCATCCGGCCATTGCGTACCCCGTAAGAAATTCAACGATACCATCATTGGTTTCGAAGGAATTCCCACAGGAGGCTCGATGATGATCTTCAACTCCACCCGGTCGATGTATAACGTTCTTCATGATTATCTCGAATTTTTCAACGAAGAATCATGCGGCCAATGTACGCCTTGCCGTGTTGGCTGCCAGCAATTACTCAAAGGCATTGAAGCCGTTAAAAAAGGCGAACGCCCCCCTCAGTACCTCGAGGATCTCAAAAAGCTCACTCTTACCATGAAGATTGCTGCCAAATGCGGCCTGGGACAATCGGTTGCCAACCCGTTTATTTCAATAGTTGACAACTTCAGGGAAGAGATCATCTACTAATCATTCATATCAAAAACGAAAAAGGAGATAATACCATGAGTAAATATATGGTCAATCTTAAGATCAACAATATTCCTATCGCTGTAGAAGAAGGAACCACCATTCTGGATGCTGCGAAAAGGCTGAATTTCCACATCCCGACACTCTGTAACCATCCTGATCTGAGCGTTGCCGGAAACTGCCGCGTTTGCGTAGTCGAAATAAAAGGAGCCCGGCTTCTTGCTGCATCGTGCGCCACACCGGTCTCGGAAGGCATGGAGGTTTTTACAAACAGTGAAAAAGTCAGGATTGCCAGGAAACACGTTATAGAATTGTTGTTATCGGAACATAATGCCGATTGCACCAAATGCTTTAAAAACGGCAATTGCGAATTACAGGACCTGGCTTCCGAATACCGCTATGGCGACCATGTTTTCATCGACCTGGTTCCGTTTTCAAAAAAGTTCATCGATATTTCATCCCCCTCTATCACCAAAGATACAAGCAAATGTATCCGCTGCCAGCGTTGCGTACGCACATGCGCTGAACTTCAGGCCGTTAGCGCCCTGGCTGTGATAAACAAAGGCAGCCAACAAACCATCAGCACCTTCCTGAATAAACCGATGAACGACGTGGTTTGCACCAACTGCGGACAATGTATCAACCGTTGCCCGACCGGCGCTTTATATGAACGCAACTATATTGAGGATGTCTGGAATGCAATCTATGATCCTAACAAATTTGTGGTAGTTCAGACTGCTCCTGCAACACGTGTTGCAGTTGGAGAGGATCTAGGCTTTGAACCCGGTAATCGCGTAACGGGGAAAATGGTTGCCGCCCTCAGGAAAATTGGATTTAATAAAGTGCTGGATACCGACTTCACCGCCGACCTAACCATCATGGAAGAAGGCACTGAATTACTGACCCGCCTCAAAAAAGCAATTGTTGACAAGGACGAGACGGTAAAACTTCCTATGATGACATCCTGTTCACCAGGCTGGATAAAATTCCAGGAACACATGTTTCCGGAATTGCTGCCCAACCTTTCAACCTGCAAATCTCCGCAGCAAATGTTCGGCGCCCTGGCAAAAACTTACTATGCTGATAAGATCAACATAAAAGCCGAAAACATGGTTGTTGTATCCATCATGCCCTGCACGGCAAAGAAATTCGAGTGCAACCGTCCAGAAATGCGCGATAGCGGGTTCAAAGATGTCGACTATGTTCTCACTACGCGTGAGCTCGCTATGATGATCAAACAGGCAGGCATTGATTTTGAGAAACTGGAAGATCAGCAATACGACAGTATACTGGGCGAATCAACCGGAGCTGCCGTAATTTTCGGCGCTACCGGAGGCGTGATGGAAGCCGCCCTTCGAACTGCCTATGAAATCGTTACCGGGAATGAGGTTCCTTTCACAAATCTCAATATTAAACCGGTGCGCGGCATGGAAGGTGTAAAAGAAGCCTCTATCAAAATTAAAAATGCTAAACCGGAATGGAGTTTTCTTGAAGGCGTTGATGTAAATGTTGCCGTCGCACATGGTTTGGCCAATGCAAAACGGCTGATGGAAGCAGTCGAGAGCGGAAACACAAATTACCATTTCATTGAAATAATGGGATGCCCGGGCGGCTGCATCGGCGGTGGCGGACAACCAATTCCTACGTCCCCCGAAATCAGGCGCAAACGTGCTGAAGCGATTTATGAAGAAGACATGGGAATGCCAATCCGCAAATCGCATGAAAATCCTGAAGTAGCCGAAGTATACCAGGAGTATCTCGGACATCCATGCGGACACCAGTCACACGAACTTCTCCACACCCATTATGTGGAACGCAAGAGGTTCTAAAACTTTTGTCACCCTTGATCTCTATGGCTGCCAATGGCAGCCTTTTTTATCGTCCGGATAGCAGACAGAAAGAGTTCCTGTTTGCTTCAAAACAGGCTATTTAGAAAGAATATAAATTTTATTGTTAATTGATTAACATTGTGAATTTTTTCACAATTAATTTGTTAATCATTTTTATCGTAGTAATTTTGTGGTTTGAAAAAGATTCTTTTGAAAAAACACTAAAAAATTGTAATTTAGCCTGTTACCCAATAAAAATAATAAAGTCGATGAAGCTCAGTGAAGTAGTTGAATTTCTAAATGCAAAGGTAGTATGCGGACATGATAACCTGTCGCGCGAAGTCTATCGTGCATTTGCATCCGACCTTATGAGCGATGTACTGACCATCAACACACAGAACCTGCTGTTGTTGACCGGCCTTACCAATATCCAGACGATCAGGACTTCTGAAATGGCTGATGTCCTGAACATTGTTATCGTCAGGAATAAAAAGGCGACTTCCGAAATGATCGAAATAGCCAAAGAAATGGGTATGGTTATCCTCGAATGCGACTACTCGATGTACAAGACTTGCGGAATCTTGTTCTCCAAGGGATTAAACCCTGTTTATTAATTAACCATGGCCGGTGATGCATTTCGAATATTTTATCAACGGTGGTGATTTCAGTAAAGCCGGACAAGCTTCCAGCCATTTCAAAAAAGTGCTGCAACAACTAAATGTCGCACCTCAGATCATCAAAAGAATTGTCGTTGCGCTGTATGAAGCTGAAGTAAATATTGTTGCACACGCGTTTGAAGGTAAAATAATTATTGAATTACAACCAGATTCGGTAGTAATGATGCTGACTGATAAAGGCCCGGGTATCCCTGATATTGAAAAAGCCATGGAAATCGGTTATTCCACTGCATCGCCAAAAGTGCGCGAAATGGGATTCGGAGCAGGTATGGGTTTATCCAACATCAAGAACAACGCAGATCATCTGGAAATATCCAGCACTGTCGGAACCGGAACTACCGTTACAATTAAAGTTAACCTAAAAAGCGATCAATTAACAGACTAATACCTGACGGATCTCAATCATCATGGCTATAAAGCATTTCCATCATGCGTTAAAAATAAAAACCGAAACCTGTTTCGGTTGTTCGCATTGTATGAAAGTGTGCCCGACCGAAGCGATCAGGATCCGGAATGGGAAAGCGATCTTTTTTGAGAACCGTTGTGTCGATTGCGGCGAGTGTTTTAAAGCCTGCCCGGTTCAGGCCATTTACATAGATCAGGACGATTTCGACCGTATCAATTCATATGAATACCGGGTAGCTCTGATACCAGCGATTTTCATCGGACAGTTCTCCAGGAAATATTCGCTTGAGCAGATATATTCCGCAATTTACGCTGCCGGATTCACCCACATTTTCGAAGTTGAACAAAGCACAGCCATCCTGAAGGACCAGATTAACAGGTATGCCGAAGATAATCCTTCAAAAAAGCCCCTGATATCCTCCTTTTGTCCGGCTATTATCCGGCTAATCCAGGTACGGTTTCCTTCGCTGGTGGGAAATATCATGTCGCTCAAACCGCCTCTTGATATTACTGCATTATACTGCCGCAAGAAATTGACTGATGAAGGCGTAAATCCTGCCCGGATCGGTGTTTTTTACATTACTCCCTGCGCCGCAAAAATTGCAGCTATTAAAAGCCCTGTGGGTGAAGACTATTCAATGATTACCGGAGTTATCAACATGGATTTCCTTTTCAACCGGGTTTATCGTTTCATAAAAAACCTTACAGAAACAGATAAGGAGGCTATTCCGGTCAAACCATTATCGCCGGATGCAATGCGATGGTCGCTTACCCATGGCGAGGCAGATCATATCCGGGGACGAAGCCTGGCCGTTGATGAAATCCATAATGTGATCGAATTCCTGGAGAAAGTTGAAAACGACCAGATAAAAAACATTGATTTCCTGGAATTGCGTGCCTGTGATGAAAGTTGTGCAGGCGGGGTTCTGTCAAATGCAAATCGGTTTCTGGTCAATGAGAGGCTGCGCAGCCCCAAATCAAGAGATACTGAGACGGATAATAACTCAGCAAAAACTATTGAAGATTACCGGGAGTACCTTGATCGCCGCATCAACATACAAGAAATCAAACCGCGTTCGATCATGAAACTCGACGACAATATGGAAGAAGCGATGCGGAAGATGGGAATGACTAAAGAGATCATGAACCTGCTGCCCGGAACCGACTGCGGAGTATGCGGAGCGCCATCATGCCAGGCTTTGGCGAATGATATTGTACTGGGCGATGCCGATATCCGTCAATGCATATTTATACAGAGAAGCCGGGAATCAACCGGAGAACTCTCATCACCCGACTCTCTCAAATTGATGAAGGGTATTTGGGGAGAAGATAAATTTTAATTCCAAAAAAACGCACATGAAAGTTGAAGAAATAATTAAAAAACTCAGCCTTAATGCCTTCACCGGCAATAAGGGACTGGATCGTGACGTTCAGGGAGGATACACCTGCGACCTGTTAAGTGATGTAATGGGCCATTCAAAGGCCGGCCAGGTTTGGATTACTTTACAGACTCATAAAAATGTAATGGCTGTAGCATCACTCCGTGAACTTGCTGCCGTCATTATTGTAAACGGATTGACGCCTAATCCTGATATGCTGGAACAAGCTGAAGAAGAAAATATCCCTGTATTAGGCACCACGGAAAATGCCTTTGATGTTTCGGGAAAATTGTTTAAATTGCTGGGATAATAAAAATGCCGATTTACAGGGCCGACCTTCACATACATACGGTTTTATCCCCATGCGGCGACCTGGGAATGAGTCCTGTAAATATCGTAACAGATGCCCGCAATAAAAATCTGAACATACTCGGAATTACCGACCACAACTCGACGCTTCACTGCGGATTAATTAAAAAACTTGCTTCGGAACACGGGATCATGGTACTGCAGGGAGCCGAAGTTACAACCAAAGAAGAAATACATTGCCTTACGTTCTTTGAAACATCTGAAACGCTTTCGGCTTTTCAGCAATACCTCGAAGATCATCTGCCCCATTATCCGAATGATCCAGACAAATTCGGCTACCAGGTAGTTGTTGATTCGGAGGAGGAAATCATTCAAACCATTGAATGGCTTTTGATTTCCGCTATCGACCAAACCCTCGACGAGGTTGAAGCCACTGTGCATAAACTAGGCGGATTATTTATACCTGCCCACATCGACAAACCCTGCAACAGTCTTATCAGCCAGCTCGGATTCATTCCGCCAGCCCTGAAAGCTGACGGGTTTGAACTTTCGGCACATGCAAGGCCCGATAGCCTTCAGTTCCTCCTGAACGGTCATAAGCATGTTTCTTTGCTTCGCAACAGCGATGCCCACTATCTGGAACAGATCGGAACAGGAACCACTGATTTTGACATAGAAGAGCTTTCATTTAGCGAAATCAGAATGGCGCTGAGAAATGAGTCAAACCGAAGAACCTTCATCGCATGAAAGACCTCTCGCTACATATCCTGGATATCATGCAGAACTCGCTGGTTGCCGGCGCTAAAGAGATCGGCGTGGAAATCACCGAGAATAAAGATGCCGATACCTATTCCATTTCGGTGAAAGATGACGGGAAAGGCATGAGTCCTGAGATGGCCCGCCAGGTTACCGATCCGTTTTTCACCACGCGGACTACCCGAAAAGTAGGATTGGGTATCCCTTTGCTGAAGGAAAATGCCGAACGCACCGGCGGAAGTTTTGATATCATTTCGGCTGAAGGAGTAGGCACAACGATAAATGCCTGTTTCAAACTAAGACATGTCGATCGTCAGCCGCTGGGAGATATTGCCGGCGTCATAGTACTTACTGCGGCTTCATATCCGGCTGTAAGGTTCAGATACACACATACAACCCGTTTCGGCACTTATACCTTCGACACGAAAGAAGTTGCCGAAATTCTCGGGGAAACGCCGATTAACGATGCACAAATAATACATTTCCTGAAGGAGATGATCGTTGAAAACCTCGAAAGCATCAATTACACTCCGTAATGGAGACAGAAATACTGGAAGAAAACTAAACATTAAACATTAACACGTTATATAACATGACAAAGATCAAATCACTGAACGACCTGAGGGCAATCAAGGCCAATGTTGAGGCCAAGATGAACCTCAGAGAACGAAGCGATGCACCCGAAAAATTAGTGCAGATAAAAGTTGCTATGGCAACCTGCGGTATAGCTTCGGGAGCAAAAATCATCATGGATTACATGGTGAACGAACTCGATAAACGGCATATACCTGCAGTAGTCAGCCAGACAGGTTGTATGGGATATTGCTATGCCGAGCCTACCATCGAAGTAACCCTTCCCGGCAAGGAGCCTATTGTTTTCGGTTATGTTACCGAGAAGAAAGCCGACCAGATCATCGAAAAGTATATCATCAACGGTGAGCTTGTTGAAGGAATCATCCCGGTGAATTACGAAAGCATTGACAATAAGTAAAACTCAGGAGGAAAAAGTATGGCAACATTTAAAATGCATTTGCTTGTTTGTGGCGGTACTGGCTGTAGGGCTTCAGAAAGCGCAACCTTGTTCCAAAACCTTCGTGCAGGAATCATCCAGAAAGGATTGGAAAACGATGTCCAGGTGATTACGACCGGCTGTTTTGGGTTTTGCGAAAAAGGGCCTATTGTAAAAGTGTTACCCGACAACACGTTTTATACGATGGTCAAGCCCGAAGATGCAAACGAAATTATTGAAGAACATATTATAAAAGGCCGCAAGGTTCAGCGTTTGCTTTATGTAAATCCGGTTACCACTGAAAAAGTTTCCGATTCCAAACACATGGGTTTTTACCGGAAACAACTGCGTATAGCTCTTCGCAACTGCGGTTTCATTGATCCTGAAAATATTGAGGAAAGTATTGCACGCGAAGGTTATGCTGCACTCGGCAAATGCCTTACCGAAATGACCCCTGAACAGGTCATCGAAATGATAAAAAAGAGCGGTTTACGCGGACGCGGCGGCGGAGGTTTTCCCACTGGTCTGAAATGGGAAATCACACGCGCGTCGAAAGCCGACCAAAAATACGTCGTATGTAATGCTGACGAAGGAGACCCCGGCGCTTTCATGGACCGTTCCATCCTGGAAGGCGACCCCCATTCGGTGATCGAAGCTATGGCTATCTGCGGATACTGTATCCAGGCTACCAAAGGGCTGGTCTATATCCGTGCAGAATATCCCCTGGCCATCGAAAGGTTAAAAACCGCCATTAAACAAGCGCGCGAATATGGCCTGTTAGGAGAAGACATCATGGGCTCCGGTTTCAATTTTGACATTGAACTGCGTTACGGAGCCGGAGCATTTGTCTGCGGAGAAGAAACCGCCCTGATCCATTCTATGGAAGGTTTCCGCGGCGAGCCTACCGTTAAACCTCCTTTCCCCTCAGTATCGGGTTATCTGAAAAAGCCTACCAACGTCAATAATGTTGAAACCTTTGCCAACATTCCCGTAATTATCAATCGTGGAGCCGAATGGTTTTCCAGCATCGGGACCGAAAAATCAAAAGGAACAAAAGTATTTGCCCTTGCCGGAAAAATCAACAATGTTGGCCTGATCGAAGTTCCAATGGGCATCACATTACGTGAAGTGATATACGAAATCGGCGGCGGTATAAAAGACGGCAAAAAATTCAAAGCCGTTCAAACCGGCGGCCCTTCGGGCGGATGCCTCACCGAAAAGCACCTGGACACCCCAATCGATTATGATAACCTGATTGCAGCCGGTTCAATGATGGGCTCAGGCGGTATGATTGTTATGGATGAAGATGACTGTATGGTTTCAGTCGCTAAATTTTATCTTGACTTTACCGTTGAAGAATCATGCGGAAAATGTTCTCCGTGCCGTATAGGAAATAAACGCCTGAATGAAATTCTCGAGAAGATATGTAAAGGGAACGGCACCATGGAAGATATCGCGCTGCTCCGTAACCTCAGCAGTGTGGTAAAGGATACAGCCCTTTGCGGATTAGGACAAACATCACCCAATCCGGTTCTTTCAACTCTCGATAATTTTTACGATGAATACCTGGCTCACATCGTTGATAAAAAATGTCCGAGCGGAAGGTGCAAAGCGTTGCTTCAGTATTTTATCGATCCCGAAAACTGTGTAGGATGCACTGCCTGCGCCCGTAATTGCCCTGTAAATGCAATTTCCGGTGAACGCAAAGGCGTTCATGTAATTGACTCCGCTACCTGTATCAAGTGCGGTGCCTGTATGGAAAAATGCAAGTTCAATGCAGTTTATATTAAATAACCAGTGGGAGAACGAAACATGGAAATGATCAATTTAACAATAGATAATAAAAAGGTTCAGGTCAAAAAAGGTACCACCGTTTTGGATGCTGCCAAATCCGTTGGAATTAACATCCCTACCCTGTGCTATCTTCACCTTCACGACCTCGAAATCACCAACAAACCTGCAGGTTGCCGTATCTGCGTTGTTGAAGTTAAAGGCCGTCGTAACCTCGCTCCTGCCTGCGTTACCGAATGTACCGAAGGCATGGAAGTGAATACACACAACATCCGTGTGTTGAATGCCCGTAAAACCGTGATGGAGCTCATTCTCAGCGACCATCCCACCGACTGCCTCGTATGCGCCAAAAGCGGCAACTGCGAATTGCAATCGCTTGCACACGAATTAGGGATCCGTCAGATACATTACGAAGGGGAACAATCGCACTATCGCAAGGACACCTCACCTTCCATCATCCGTGATGTGGATAAATGTATTATGTGCCGTCGTTGCGAAATGATGTGCAACGAAGTGCAGACAGTAGGCGTTCTTACGGCAGTAAACCGCGGATTTACATCAGTGGTGGCTCCCGCCTTCGAAATGAACCTCGATCACAGCGTATGTACATACTGCGGACAATGCGTTGCCGTATGCCCGACAGGAGCGCTCACCGAAGTTGACCACACCAATAGTGTTATCCGGGCTTTGGCCGATCCAACCAAGACGGTCATCGTGCAAACGGCTCCGGCTGTGCGTGCCGCATTGGGCGAAGAATTCGGCCTGGAACCCGGCACCCTGGTAACAGGAAAAATGGCTGCTGCTCTCAGGAGACTTGGATTTGATTATGTATTCGATACCGATTTTGCTGCCGACCTCACCATAATGGAAGAAGGCACAGAATTGCTCGACCGGTTAACGCGCCACTTAAATGGAGATAAAGATGTGAAGCTTCCTATCCTCACATCATGCTGCCCGGGCTGGGTTAACTTCTTCGAACATCAGTTCCCCGACATGATCGATATCCCGTCGACAGCCCGTTCACCTCAGCAAATGTTCGGTTCCATTGCAAAGACATTCTTTGCTGAAAAATTGGGCATTAAAAGGGAAAATATGGTTGTAGTGTCCATCATGCCATGTCTGGCTAAGAAATTTGAATGCTCACGGGATGAATTTAAGGTTGATGGCAATCCCGATGTAGACTTTTCACTTTCGACGCGTGAACTGGCCAATTTCATCAAGCAATCGAACATAGATTTCATCTCTCTCGAGGATGAAGATTTCGACCGTCCATTGGGAGAATCAACCGGCGCTGCTGTCATTTTCGGCGCTACCGGTGGTGTTATTGAAGCCGCTACCCGTACGGCCTATGAAGTTTACACCGGTAAAAAACTTGAAAAAGTTGATTTCGAACAATTGCGCGGAATGGAATGGATCAGGAGCGCGACCGTAGACTTCGACGGCTTGCCCATCAAAATCGGAATTGCACACGGACTGGGCAATGCCCGCAAACTCCTTGAACAAATTCGTGAAGGCAAAGCTGATTTCCATGCAATCGAAATCATGGCCTGCCCCGGTGGCTGCATCGGCGGCGGCGGTCAACCGCTTCATCATGGTGATTCATCCATCCTGAAAGCCCGTACAGCCGCTATCTATCGTGAAGATGAGAGCAAAGTCATCCGGAAATCGCACGAGAATCCCTATATCATTCAACTGTACGAAGAGTTCCTTGGCAAACCATGCAGCCATAAATCGCATCAGTTGTTGCATACCCATTATTTCGACAAGAGTAAACCAGTCGAAATTGAATAAGGGAAATTGAAGGATATCAAAACCGATTAAAAAGATTCACTATGGCTAGCATAAATATCAAACTCAGTGATCAGAAAATTGCCCAATTGCAGGCAATTTGCAAGGAATTTAACAATGACAAAGGTGAACTCATCAATGTGCTGCACAAAGCTCAGCACCTTTTCGGGTATTTGCCTGCCGAAGTCCAGGAAATTATTGCTAAAGAACTGAAGACTTCGGTTGCACACGTTTATGGCGTTGTTTCTTTCTACTCATTCTTCACAATGACTCCAAAAGGCGAACATCCCATTAGCATTTGCCTGGGTACAGCCTGCTACGTGAGGGGCGCCGAAAAGGTCCTTGACGAATTCAAACGGATTCTCAAAGTCAAAGTCGGCGAAACTACCGAAGACGGCAAGTTCTCGTTAAGTTGCCTTCGTTGCGTTGGCGCCTGCGGATTAGCACCGGTTGTCATGATTGGTGAAAAAGTATACGGGCGTGTATCTCCCGACGGTGTAAAAAGCATTCTTGACGACTACACCAAGTAAACCGTTCTCTTCTAAAGATCATTCCGGGTTAAACCGGATGATTAATAAAGCAAAACTGCCTCTCAACAAGGCAGTTTTTTTTTGCCAAATGCATAATAACCAACAATAAAGTTATAGTTTGAAGAATATTTTTTAGTCATAGGAAAGACGCTTTGCTTATATTTGCTCATTATCATAAAAAAGTTTCCATTATGGTACCCACTGGCAACGACTACAGCGAGCAAACAAACGACATCCGGCAACTTGCAAATGAAAATGAAGCACTGAAAGCCGAGATAGAAAAACTGCGCCATTTCGAAACGCTGGCTAAAGAAGCTGAAAACATTCATGCGCTGGCCGAGAAAGCCAACCGTATCAAGAGCGACTTCCTCTCCATGATGAGTCACGAAATTCGTACACCGATGAATGGAATTGTCGGGATGACCAGCCTTTTACTCGACACCAAAGTAACACCGGAACAGCGCAATTACCTGGAAACATTGCGTGTGAGCGCTGATAACCTGATGGGGATTATTAACGATATTCTCGATTTCTCAAAAATCGAATCGGATAAAATGGTGCTTGAGGAAAGCAATTTCGAATTGCGTCATTGCATAGAAGAAGCCCTTGATGTATATGCCCCAAAGGCTATCGAAAAAGGCGTCGATTTACTGTACATGCTGCAACCCGATGTTGCCCCCTTCCTGATTGGTGACATGAAACGGCTGAAGCAGATCCTTGGAAACCTGGTGAACAATGCCATCAAATTCACCGATGAGGGCGAGATATTTATCTCAGCCGAGAAATCCGGAATGCAGGACGATTACTGTGAAATCTTGTTCTCAGTGAAGGACAGCGGCATAGGCATCACAAAGGAAAAACTGGATACTATTTTTGAAGCTTTCACCCAGGGCGAATCATTCCTGAACAGGCGTTATGGCGGGACCGGTCTGGGACTATCCATTGCCAAGCACCTTGTCGGACTTATGGGCGGACGTATGTGGGCCGAAAGCGCCCCGGGCAAAGGTTCAACATTTTACTTCACCGTAAAATTAAAACCTGCCGAAACAGGAACTACCAAGCTATACATCCGGGGGCAAATTCCGGAACTGAGAAACAGCCGTGTACTCGTGGTCGACAATGATCCCGCTTCACGCCAGATATTCTCAGCCCAGTTTGACGCCTGGGGGATGAGAGCTTACACTGCAACTACCGGTAAGGAAGCGTTGAGAATTATTGATGATCAGGACAGTTACTTCGACCTCGGCCTTATTGACCTTCACCTCCCTGAAATGTCGGGTGTAGAATTGGCTAAGAGCATCCGGGATATCCCATTCAAAGGTGATTTCCCGTTTATTCTTCTCTCATCCATCGGGAAAGTCACCGATCTTCCCCAAGGGCTTTTTGACGCCCAGATGACCAAACCCGTCAAACTTGCAGAGCTTTTTGAATATATTCTGAGTGTGATCTCCGAATCCCGTGACCGCCGGGCAACAGTTGCCGATCATAATTTTGATAAAAAACTCTCCGATAAACTGCCGTTAAATATTCTTCTGGCTGAAGATAACGTTACAAACCAGGAACTGGTGGTAACCCTCATGAAAAAGATGGGTTATAATGTAGATGCAGTTGAAAACGGGAGGAAAGTGCTCGAAATCATGGAAGACAAGCCTTACGACATCATTCTGATGGATGTCCAGATGCCGGTAATGAACGGGACTGAAGCCACTGCTGCGATCATTGAAAAATACCCTGAACCTGATCGTCCTTACATCATAGCCATCACAGCCAACGCCATGCCTGGCGACCGGGAGCGTTTCCTCGAATGCGGCATGGTCGACTACCTGTCGAAACCTATCCGGTTCAAAGATGTGCAGGATGTGCTTATCCGCTGGGGAAGGAAAAGGATGATGCTAAAGAAGGAACAGGAAAGTTAAAGGTTCCCATACGAGAAAAAAGAAGCTGCCGATCGGCAGCTTTTTTTGGCAGATCAGACTTTATAAAGAATCGGCATTGGCCTTTGCCCCTAGCTGTCCTGAGTCTGTGACTCAGGACAATAATTAAACCGGATGAATTTCCAACAATCCCTTCCCTTTGCCTGCATAATCTCTAGCACTGCTGTATAGATAGTCTTCAGGTTTTTCAACCAATCCGGATTCAACCGGATTGTTATGTATATAATTCATTTTTTGCCAGGTAAAACCGACCGAAAACAATTCTTTAGGCTGATTATCCTGTCGCCAAAATTGGTAAATGCTGTTTCTGCTGTTTTTTTCTCCCTGCGTTTTAAAAATCTGCAACATCCATTCTTTTCTGCTTTCGTTCTTGTTTTCAGAAATTGCTTTTATGATTTGCTTGCTTGTAAATTTCTTGAAATCACGCAGTATATCACTTGTGTCTTCATTTTTGGCCGACACAACCAAATGCAGATGATTGCTCATAAGGCACCAACCATGTATATACAGACCTCTTTCCTGCTGGCAATGCCGCAGACTATCCAGTATTATATCACAGTAAGCTTTTCTGGTAAACACATCAACCCACTCCACTACGGCAAATGTTATAAAATGGATGCCTTCCTGATTCCGGATTTTATAACCTCCTGCTGACATCTGATATAATGTTGAAATTAAGCTAATTTACAAAAAACAGAAACAAAATTTGGAATAAAATTTATAGGTATCCGTAGTCGCAGACTACGGATAGCATCTTTTTTTTTGGAACCCCTTCCCATGGCTTGTTTCCTGTCTTCGAAAAATTCACAGTATATGACTTCCCATGGCCTGTACCTGATCGTCCAGCCCTTGGTCCCTAGGTAGTTGTGCGAATAAAAACGTTCTATCAAATCCGATGTAAATCCTATATAGATCTTATCATTGCGACACGAATACAGAATATATACGACATATCCCATAACGAAAAAAGCTGCCTTGTGGCAGCCTTGGTTTTGTAGCGGGATCGAGAATTGAACTCGAGACCTCCGGGTTATGAATCCGACGCTCTAACCAACTGAGCTACCCCGCCTCTATGATTTTATTTTCAATTCCTCACTGTTGAACACGAGTCTGTCCCTCTCCGACGGACGGATATGAATCCGACGCTCTAACCAACGGAGCTACCCCGCCAACAGGGGTGCAAAATTAGGACTTTTTCCTTAAAATAAAAGGCCTTTGATAATTTTTACCTTATTTCTTCGACAGTGAGCTTGTAATCAATTCCAAACTCACGTAAACCATTCAGGAAAAACGTAACGCATTTTTCGTCGTTGGCCAGATATTCAGGTGCAGAAACGCCTTTATCGGTGTACATGCCATTAGCAATAAGCCGCACAGCCATAACAGCAGCATATCCGGTAGTCCTGGCCATGGAATGTATCTGCGTTTCCGGATCATAGGTATCGAACAGGTCATATGTGTACCTGTAATGTTTGCTACCCTTGTAACCTTCGGCAATGATATGCATTATTGTAAGGTCTTCCTCGCCTTCTTTGAACCGAAGAATTGGAAACAATAATTTCGAAGTAACATCTATCGGGCGGATCATATTCCCTGCCACATTGATAGGTTGACAACCGAAGAACCCGGCATCGCGCAATACTTCAATTTTATAAAGGTGGCCTGGATAACGAAGCGTTTTTTCGACCATATCGGGAACCTTCAAGTTTAAGATCAAGGACCTTAAACCATCCGTATTGAAAGCTTCCAGCGTACCGATTCCCTCAATTTCAATATTTTCAACATCAGATAAAGCTGGTTTTACAACCAAATGGCCATTCTTCACGAAGCGTGCTGGCCGGGTATACTCTTCGATTACATCAATGGGTGAAAAAACAGCTTTGTATTCAAATGGCCAGGAATGACGCCGCGGTAATCCCCCAACATAAATTTTCAAACTTTCGGGCTTATCCAATTGCCTGCATGCATAGGCAGCCAGCAGATTACTTGTTCCCGGCGCCAATCCCATATCGCAGATAGCCGTAACCCCTTTTTCTTTAGCAAGTTCATCAACCTCAAGGAAGTTTTCTTCCTGAAATGAGAAATCCACAATATCCTTACCAGCCTCGACGCAGGCCCTTAACACCATATTACCCAGATATCCCGGTACAGCACTCACAACCAGCCCGTAACCTGCCACCAATTTCCTGACACGCTTTGCATCCGATAAATCAATCCGAAGGGTAGTAACCTTGTACTTTGATGATATCTTGTCGAGGACTGTTGGATCAATATCGACAATTGTTACACTAAAATTCGGGTCTTCAGATAATTTTGCCGCAACCGGGCCGCCGACCAGCCCGGCACCTAATACAATAATTCTTAATGATTTGCTTTTCGTTTCTTTAGCATTCATGATCGGAAATGTTAGTTATCTAAGTTGCTTTAAGTATTTAGTATGTTTTTGGGGGTGAATTCTTGCCTGAGTAACGGATCAGATTCCCCGGAAACCGTCTTTGCTGTGAGAAAACCACACCTGCCATTACGAGTATCATTCCTATCACTTTTGAACCGGTAAACTCTTCTGAAAGAAGGAAATAAGAGGCTATCCCGGTAAAAACGGGAATAAGGTTCGAAAAAACATTGGCGCGTATTATCCCTAAATCCCTGATAGATACTATATAAAACAGGTATGCCAGGGTTGATGCGAAGAATGCCAGCTCCACCAGGGCTATCAATGCTGAAACAGGAGGCCTTATGGACAGAAACTGTTTCAGGTCGAATATCAGAAAGAATGGAAGAAAGTACACCGCACCGATAATGTTTTGCATTGCAATAATGATGAATACCGGATAATTATCAGCAAGTTTCCTGATGACCAGCGAATAGCCGACGGCTGAAAAGACAGCAAAAAAAAGCAATCCGACACCGGCAGGTGAAGCATTCAGTGAAAGGTCTGGATTTATTAACATTACAACGATACCGGTCATAGAAATGATAATACCGGCAATGGTATTTCCTGACACTTTTTCTTTGAACGTATAATATGCTGCAATCGGGGCAAAAAGGGGTATTGTTGCAATGATCACCGACGAAATTGTCGATGAAACCTTTGTAAGGCCGAAACTTTCGCCCATGAAATAGCAGAAAGGCTGAGTAAATGCAAGTAACAGGAACCATTTGATATCGCTGCTACGGATGGCTGTGTTTATATGCGACAGCTTTATATACAGCATCAATAAACTGCCTGAAATCAGCAGCCGCAGGAATATTATGGTGATAGGCCCGTAAAAACCGCAAATCTGTTTGAACCAAACAAACGACATTCCCCAGAAGAGCATCGCAATAACTGCGAAGACTACCGGACGGGAGCCTTTTACCTGCACTTTCCCTGGTGAATTAACGAGCGGCATAAGAATAATATGAGATATACAGTATGCTGAATGTCGTCAGGAATTACTATGTGCCTGGCAGGAATACCCAAACACCCCTGTTATCCGACTCATTCAATTCCGGAAAAATGTTTCATAAACTGTACCCTTTCATAGGCTACCGGGTTTATTGCATTACCTATACTCATCTTTCCGATGAAATCGCTGGTTGACGTATAATGATGTTTATCCATCCATTGCTCCAGTTCCCTTATCATTTTCCCGATATGCATGCTGCCATTTTTGTATACTGCACTAACGACTTCTACGGCCTTTGCCCCCGCCAGCATCATTCTGATCATTCCTCCGGCATCATGAACACCGGTTGTACCAGCCAGATCGCAGCGTATCTTATCCGACAGGACAGCTATCCAACGCAGAGGCATATAAATCTCTTCCGGTGAACTTAGTAAATGAGTTGCTTTAATTTCCAGATTCTCAATATCAATATCCGGCGAAAAAAACCGGTTGAACAGTACAAGTCCTTTAGCCCCGGCCCAGCTAAGTTTCTGTGCCGAATGTGCCAGCCCTGAAAAATAAGAGCTGATTTTCAGGGCGACAGGTATCGATAACTGTTTCACAACCCGGTCGAGTATTTCAAAATATGTTTTTTCATACTGCCCCGGTGCAATACCCGGATCCGACGGTAATACGAACAGATTTAATTCAAGGGCATCGGCGCCTGCATCCTGAATCTTACGGGCAAAATTTGTCCATTCTGCTGCGGTCGCGCAATTGATACTGGCTATAATGGGAATTTTAACCGAATCCTTACATCCGCGAATAAGGGTGAGGTATTTTTCAATACTATTGGCCCGGCTGAAGTTGCTGATATAATCGAAGGCTTCAGGATACTGGTTGTCCGATTCACCGGAACCCATTGTCCGGTCAATTTCATGCATGATTTGCTCTTCGAAAAGCGATTTGAGCACAACCGCACCAGCGCCCTGCTTTTCGTACTCAATAATATTTTCGAGCGAACCGGTCAGCCCTGAGCTTCCTATGATCATCGGGCTTTTCAGATGCAATCCAAGGTACTTTGTACTAATATCTGCCATTGTACTGATTTTTAAGTTTATACCTGATCAACCGCTCCCGTTATCCGGACAGGAAGCATCCCATCTAAAGCTGCTTCACGATACCCGGAATACTTTGTACATACCGGAAGTAAAAATATCAATTATTCTAAATTGATTGGATGGCTATCTTATCAATAATTCGATTATTTGATGTTTAATCACTTTTTTAACGAAAAGAAATATTGCTTCAGAAATACGCCTTTTATCCTACGCGTACATAAGGCTGACCAGAAAGTAAGACCCCGGATATCGACAGACCAACGAAATGATTTTCTGTCAGTTTGCCAATGTAAGCTTACGAAACAGGGATTCATTCTGAATAACCTGAACAGCCTGTTTCAGGTCGTCATCATCCTTACCGATCACTTCGAAATAGGCACTCACATTGTACAGGTTTCGTGCAAGCAAGCCTTTCAGAACGCTTGTAATTTGTTTGCCCGAAATTTCAAGGCCCTTGTCATCGCGCGGCAACGCATTTTTCGAACCAAATTCCACAAAATCGTTCAGCAACTCCTGATCTTTCCTGAATCCTTTCATAAAAGATGAGATATCGGGATAAGTACGAAGCAACTCTTTCCGGTTTGCATCCACATATTGCATGATAAAATCATTCAATACGCCTTTGCGTAACGCATCCGTGTAATACAGTGAAAAAAATGAAGTATCAATCGGAACGAAAATATCAGGCATGATACCGCCGCCGCCATATACAAGCCGCTTGTTATGTGTGAAGTATCTCAATGAATCGGGAAATTTAATACTGTCGGAATGAACAAGTTCGCCGTGCTTGAAACGGTTGTAAACTTCAGCATAATATTCGTCGGAACCTGGCGTATATGGTTTCTGAATGCACCTCCCCGAAGGCGTATAGTAGCGTGCCGTAGTCAGTCGGACCATCGAACTGTCGGGCAGCATGAAAGGACGCTGCACCAATCCTTTTCCGAAAGAGCGGCGCCCGATTATAATACCGCGGTCCCAATCCTGGACGGCGCCTGAAACTATTTCGCTGGCCGAAGCAGAGGCTTCATCAATGATAATCACCAGTTTTCCTGTTTCGAAAACGCCCTGGCTCGTAGAGTTAAAATCCTGACGGGGACTGCTTATGCCTTCGGTATATACGATGAGTTTGTTAGCTGACAGGAACTGATCTGCCAGTTCAAAGGCAATATCAAGATAACCGCCGGTATTGTTCCTGAGGTCAAGAATGAGGTCTTTCATCCCTCTTTTCTTGAGTTCAGCGACTGCCTCTACAAATTCATCTTTCGAGGTGCGGGCAAAACGTGAAAGTTTCACATAGCCGATTTCGTCGGTAACCATATAGGTAGCGTCAATGCTGTTGAGAGGAATTTTATCACGGACGATGGTGTAATCAATGATATCCTTTCGGTTCTTTCGGTAGATGCCGATGTTTACCTTGGTACCCCGTGGTCCGCGAAGCCTGTCGAAAACATATTGGTTGTTGATTTTGCTGCCTACGGCATCTTCCCCGTTGATTTTCACGATCTTATCGCCAGCCTGTATACCTAATTTTTCCGAGGGCCCGCCAACTACCGGAGATACGACGACAATGGTATCATGATAAATCTGGAACTGCACCCCGATTCCATCAAAATTGCCTTGCAGTGGTTCATTGGTACGCTGTACTTCATCCTTGGGAATGTATACCGAATGCGGGTCAAGATCTTTAAGAACCTGGATAATGGCCTGCTCTGTCAGGTTTGACTCGTCAACATCTTCTACGTAGAAGTAACTGATGAGTTGCATCAAGGTAGCATATTTCTGCGTCGTTTCTTTCTGGTCGCTCATCCTGTTTGAATATTGCGCATTAAGTGCGACAGGCAACACGATCATCATTAACACCGCCAATATCTTTCGGAAAAGAAGATCTGATTTCATGTTGAAGATTTGGATTAGATTACTATGAAGTTTCAAAATTACCACAATTAATCGACCGGATATTTGATCGGGGCAATATTGATTTTCGTTTAACAATTTTTATCGAAAACCCGCCGGCCTGATCCCACGATTGAAAGAATTTCCCTGACACATTGGCATTTATTAACATTCGGCCTTACCTTTGAATACCTTGCGTCAGTAATCACATCTCTATGACAGAACTACCGGAAAAACAGAAAATACAAAAGAGCCTGGTTGTCCCTATTATTTTGCTGGGAATGATCTGGGGCATCAAATTATTTGAAATTATCTTTCAAACCGACTTTTCGGATTTCGGGATTCTGCCGCAAACCTTAACAGGACTTCGCGGTATCATTTTTTCCCCTCTGTTGCATGCCGATGCATCCCACGCCTTTGCCAACACCCTTCCGCTTTTTATCCTAACGACTGCCTTATATTATTACTATGGCCGGCTGGCAAACCGCATCCTGATCCTCTCCTGGCTGATTACGGGTTTTTGGGTTTGGGCCTTTGCTAAGAATACAGGGTATCATATTGGCGCTTCAGGAATTGTATATGCCCTTGCTGCCTTTCATTTCACCAGCGGCCTGCTTCGGCGAGAGCCACGGATGATGGCTTTTTCACTGCTGGTTGTTTTCCTTTATGGCGGACTTGTTTGGGGCCTCTATCCGGATTTCTATCCCGAGAAGAATATTTCCTGGCAGTCGCACCTGCTTGGATCTTTGGCGGGTATAATCCTGGCGTTTTTCTACCGGCAGAATGGGCCGCAACGAAAAAAATACTCCTGGGAAGATGAGGAAGACGAGGACGACGACGGGGAGTTACCTGATGATGAAAACCAGGATCCGGCTATTGATAAAGAAACAACCGCCGGATCTGATCCAACGGTTGTCTATCATTTGCGACAGCGGCAGCATCATGAAGATCAATTCTGACTGTCCCGTAATGGTCTGTACGGCGGAATAATTCTCAATCCCTGCCGTGCATCATGTAAAGAAGTTTCTTTGAAAGGAAAAACACACTGACTCCAAGAATTATCACGAATGCGGCTATGCCGCCAAAAATAAGTCCCGGCCCCAGTGTTTCGATAAAGCTGGCCAATACGCCACCCAGCAAATGCGCGATAAAAGTCGGGAGGAACCAGACACCCATGAACATCGAAACCATATGGGCCGGCGCCAGTTTCGTAACCATGGACAAACCAATGGGGGATAGCATCAACTCACCGAAAGTATGAAAAAGGTAAGCCACCAGCAGCCATAACATGCTTGCTTTAGCCGTTCCGGTATTAAGTTGGGCTACTGCGCCAAGCATAATCACGAAACCGATCCCGAGAAAAATCATTCCCATTCCCATCTTTACCGGAGTTGAAGGATTTTTGCCAATTCTTGCCAGTTTCATCCATAAGGCAGAAAACACAAATCCAAGCCCGAAGACAAGCAACGGATTTAAACTTTGGAACCAGGGTGTAGGAATGGTAAAATTGCCAATTGTCCGGTTTATTGATTCTTCGGTAAATACGGTCATCGAACTGCCGGCCTGTTCAAAGCCTGTCCAGAAAAAGGTAACAAAGAAAAACAGGGTGAAGATAACAGCAATCCTGTCTTTTTCTTCTTTTGAAAGAGCTATTTTCTCCCCGGCCTTTCCTGCTTTTTCCTGTTTTACGACCACAGACTTTCCAATATTCCCAAGCATTTTAGGGGCCATCATCCAATATATCAGCATGCTGATGAGCACAGCACCCCCGGCAACAATAAAACCGGCACGGTAACCATATTCAACGGCAATCCAGCCACAAAGCAACGGAGCGAAGAATACCGACCCGTTGAACAATTGGTAGTAAAGAGTAAATGCATTATCACGGCGAGGATCGCCCTGTTCGTATAATTCGCCGATCATGGTAACCACTGTAGGCTTGAAGAAACCATTACCTACAGCCATCAGGGTTAGCCCGCTTATGAATGGGACCAGGCTGTTGTCAAGCGAGAGGACAATAAGACCTGCCGCAATCAGGATTCCTCCGATTGTAGCCGACCTCCGTTTCCCGATGAGCCGGTCGGCAATGATACCCCCGAAAAACGGGAATCCGTAACACAGCGCGTTAAATGTCCCGTAAACAAGACCGGATGTACTTTTCGAAAATGCCATCCCGGGTAAGGCTTCCGAGACGCCGGCTATCATGTATAGCATCAGCAATGCCCGCATACCGTAGTATGCAAATCTTTCGCCCGCAGCAGTGGCACTCAACAGATACAATGCCGGCGGATGTCCTTTGCGCACTTGCGCCGTTTCAGTTATTTCAGCCATATAAGTTTTTTATTGGCCAAAAATATCAAAATATTCCTGATTTCAGGGAGCTCCGTTTCAGTTAATATCCCCCGGAATTCTGCACGCTACTGACGCTTTTTCCTGATTAATACCAGCAATGAAATAAAAATGAAGAATATCCCGATGAAAATGATCAGCCTTTCCATTGAAAACCAGGAACCTGAAACAGGAATTTTCTGATCGGATCCCGTTTTTTGAGATACCGCAATAAGTTTCGATGTATCGGCATCGGTTTTAAAACGCGAATAAAGATCAGAGTATAGATTCTGGAAGCTATCGGCTGTTTTAAAAGAAGAAATTGCCGAATAGGCTTTTACCAGTTTTGAATAATTATCCAGTATCTCTGTCGTAGCGCCAATTGAATCGGCAATCTTCAGGCTTTGCATGAAATAACCGATTGCCTTATTGAATTCCTTTTGCCACAGCAAATTGTCGCCTATGCAGGTCAAGGTAGCAGCCACCGTGCGCTTGTCATCAATCGATTCATTAATTTTCAGGACCTGCATGAGTTGTTCGTTGGCTTTGAAATAATTACCCTGGGCTTTGTTGATTTCGGCTAAGTTCGTCAGGGCCTGGGCGATGTTTTCCTGGTCATCGATTTCTTCACTTACTATGAGTGAAAGGTTAAGATACGGAAGCGCTTCCGCGTATTCATTTTTCACGATATAAGCATTGCCGATGTTGTTCATCAGCAAGGCCCTTTTATATTCATTACTATCTCTCTCGGCCAGGTGTAAGGCTTCAAAATAATACTTCAAAGCCTTGTCCGGTTCCGAAAGTGCTACATAAATCACACCCAGTGTATTAAGCTTATCAATAAGGCCTGAGACATACTTGAACTTTCGGTCAATCGGGATTTGTTCATTCAACAATTTTACGGCCAGCGCATACTTTCCCTGGTACTTATATATACCCGCAATATTATTGATAGTGATTGATGCGCCTTCTTCATCGCCAAGTTTCCTGTCGGCCTCTACCGACTGATAGAAATAATCAATGGCTTCGTCATATTTGCCTGTTTCGCTGCATATCACCCCAATATTGTTTAAGCAGGCCGACACCCCGACAATATCGCTTACCGAACGAAAAATCGGAAGCGCCAGGTGATAGTAGCGGAGGGCAGAATCGTACGATGCCAGAAACAGATAAGCATTCCCGATATTTTTATAGGCTAGGGCCAATCCCGGTTTGTCGTTTATTTTCATAGCCAGCCTCCTGGCATCATCGGCATAGCGAAACGACTGTTTCCTGTCCTTGTCCCTTACCGATTTTGACAACTCATTCAGAACATAAACTTTTTGAGCCCCTGAAACCTGCGGAAGTTTTTTCTTTAGTTGCGATTCGCTTTCATCCTGCGCAGTTCCCGGATATGATAACGAAACCAGCAATACCAGCAATGCAGGAAGGAATATCTTACGAAGTATATCTGATCTGTTCATAGCTTATTCCAGGGCAAGATAGTATTTTATTTTGTTAAACAAGTCTGAATGAACCAGGGGAAGTTGAGCGACCTGATCAATCGAAGTATATTTACCGCCGATGATCCTCCTGTCGACGATGGCTTTTGCCAGGTAATAGTCAAAGTACGGGTGTTTCCGTAATTCTTCGGTAGTGACGGCATTCAGGTTTATCTTTTTGATATTCGAAGGGTCGGCTTTGCAATATCTGACAACTTTTTCATAACGGGCTGAATCAAAACCGTATACCTCGAGTAACTGTGATGTGGAATAGAATCCGCCCAGCAGCGTCCTGAATTTGATGATCCTGCGGGCAAACGACGGCCCTACCCCGTTTAAAGTCACTAAAGTGGCCGAATCAGCCGAATTTAAATCCACTATGGTCAATTTGGCATATGACGCTTCCGGATTTCGCGTACCGGCCCTTTTCGTTGGGTATTCACGTTCGGGAATTGTGATGTATGGCGCCAGAACTTCATACTGCGACCGGCTGATCCCGTATATTTTCTGCAAGTCTTCCTTTTTAAAAAACTTTCCGCCTTTTGAGGTATAATTTGTAATGATTTTGACCTGCCACTCTTTCAGTCCCAGCCGGCGCCAGTTTTCAGGCGTCATCTCGTTGGGATTGAACGGGAAAGGGGTCAGTTCCTGTTCGGCGATTGAACGGTCGACATGTTCAAAATCAATCTTATGGCCCGGACTCTCCCCGGAATTATCGGCGTTGTAAACAAGGGATTTTTCAAATGCTGCGATCTCTTTTTCAAACGATTTAAAATCTGCGTTTTCCGTTTTACGGTTATGCCTTAGAAAAGCCGGGACAAAAAAGAGCACAATAAGAACGGCGCCCAGAATCACAATACTCGTGCGTTCGGCACGGTTGAAATCGAAATAGTCCTGAATCTGTTTAAACATTCGCAAAATAGATTAAAACACGACTAATCTTTTCAAAAAAATGATCAGGTCCGTCTTGTAAGCATCATCCACAATTTTCAAAGGCGGGTGAAAACTTTCTCCAGAGGAAATAAACCGGTATACCGGTCAAAACAATGAGTAATCCAGGCCAGGTATATACCGGCCTGTAGATAAGCAGGATCATCATGATCAGTATGGCTGAAGCCATGTAAATAACCGGAACAACAGGGTACCCGAATGCCTTGTAAGGCCTTTCCGCATCGGGTTTTGTCTTGCGCAACCTGAAAATTCCGGCAATGGTCAGAACATAAAAGATCAGAACCGCAAAAACCACATAATCCAGCAGGTTTGAGTAAGTGCCGGACAGGCATAACAGGGAAGCCCAAACCGCCTGAATAACGAGGGCTTTGCCTGGCACTCCGAATCTGTTCAATTCCCCTGTCTGCCTGAAGAATAATTTGTCATTAGCCATGGCATAATAAACCCTGGCGCCTGAAAGGATCAATCCGTTATTACAGCCGAAAGTGGAAATCACTACGAAACCCGCCATGAGGATGGAAGCCAACGGCCCAAACAGCGCGTAAATCATGGCGCTTCCCAGCCTGTCGTTTACGGCGTATTGCATGCCAAGATCGGAGACCGATTGCCCGCCGGAATTCCCGCGGAGAGGCAACGCATTGAGATAAGCAAAATTCGCCAGCAGGTAAAGCACCGTGACTATGATGACGCCCAACGCCAGACTTACGGGAATATTCCGTTTGGGATTTTTCACCTCCCCGGCGGCAAAAGTGATGTTGTTCCATGCATCCGACGAAAACAACGAACCCACCATGGCAACACCTATGGCTGCAATAAGCGCCCATCCTGAAAGGGCTTCACCCGTCGCCGATTGCGGTTTCCAGAAAAAAGAGGCGTTTGCCTGGATAGCTGCCGTATTCCGCACCACAAAAAGTCCGAGGAGAATGAAAGCCAGCAGTAAAACCGCTTTCAATACGGTAAAAATATTCTGGACCCATTTTCCGTTGCGTATGCCGAGAAGATTGTTGCAGGTGAGTATCAAAATGGATCCGATGGCTAGTACATGGACGGCGCTTACCTTAACAATTCGCAGGTCAAGAAGTATATTCTTTTCTGAAAACCAGGGAACCAGTACTCCGAAAAATTTCGCAAATGCCATACCTACCGCTGCAATTGTACCCGTTTGTATGACCAGAAAAAATGTCCATCCATATAAAAAGCCGCTTAAGGGATTAAAAGCTTCGCGCAGGTAAACATACTGCCCTCCTGCTTTGGGCATCATGGAGGCCAGTTCGCCGTAACTCAATGCAGCGGCAATGGTCATAACGCCGGTAATAGCCCAGGCTACAAGCAGCCATCCCGGTGAACCGAGATTACGGGACATCTCGGCACTTACGATAAAAATCCCCGATCCTATCATTGAACCGGCAACAATAGCTGTTGAATCGATCAGGTTCAGGCTTTTACGGAATCCGGTCTGTTCCATAACATCATTTTTTTGCCCTTAATGGTTGCGAGGGATTATTCTTCTTCATAGGAATCAGGTTCCCCTTTCTTATCGCTGCGAAGAACTTTCACAAAGAAATAAACCGTCAGAAACGTAATCGCAAATTCGGAGATGATCATGAACAAAAGGGCTGTTGTATTCATAGGTTGCATAATTTTATCTTTAACGTTACCAATTAATTAACGGGGCTGCATAATGGTTTCAACATATCCCCGATTTTTTTCTTTTGCGGAAGGCCATATAAACCAGTACTCCAATCACCACAAAAACGCTCAATAAAAGGATGCGGGCCAGGTCAATATAAAATACTCTGTTCACAACACTTCCGGTGTACAGCACATCGCCGGTATGTAAAAAGTCACCGCAATGCACTGCCGGAATATCACGATCCATGATTTTATAACGGAGCGGCGTTTTTATCCCCCCGGCCGTATCGGTGACACAGATGTATTTTGAACCATTGAGGACGTATACCGAGTCGACCTGTCCGTCACGTTCGGCAAAAAATTTATCCGAGAAGTATGATTTATTAGGGCCGATTCCCTGGTGCTTTAATTGGCCAATAATACTTTCATTATGCAATTTCCATCCTTTCAGGCTTATCCTGTTCCATTCGTCGTTTGCCGGCCTGACAAGGGAGCCTAGAAATACGGCCAGGAGCATGAAGGGCGTAATCCATTTGATAATGTATCTGTATACAACGGGAATTTTGATATCAGCGCCATGGGTAATCTCCTTCCATCCCTTTTTCATTCCGAAAACCCATGAGAATAATATCATTTCAAATGTCGCAAACAATACCAGTGAAACTGTTCCCGCCCAGTAATCATATTCGTCGAGCACTCCCTGCTGGAAGAACAACACGGTAGGCAAGCCAAGTACTAGGACAGCCACGCCGAAAGCCAATGCCGAACTTTTTCGTTTCCAGTTAAACTCATCCATCAGGAACGACATCACCGGCGTTCCCATTGCCAGCGAGCTTGTGATCCCGGCAAAGAACAGCAAACCAAAGAATGCAATACCTGCCATTGCCGACAGCAACGTTCCCCACTGGGCAAAAAGGTACGGCATAATACGGAAACCAAGCCCGAGGCCGCCAAGCCGGGTCAGTTCCACCACTTTATCAATACCGAAATAACCTATTGAAATAGGGATGATGATGGCGCTCCCCAGCACCACTTCTACAAATTCATTCATCCAGCCTGCCGACATGGCGTTCAGGGCAATATCGTCTTTATGCTTAACATATGAGGCATAACATTGTACCGACCCTTGTCCCAGCGAGAGCGTGAAGAATATCTGGCCGGCAGCCGCCAGCCATACCTTGGGATTGGTGAGGGAAGTAAAATCGGGTGTCCAAAGAAAATTCAGCCCTACTGTGCCGTCAAAAGCAGCGCCCATGCTTCCGGCTTTCAGCGTAATCCCCCTGACTGCCAGAAAAACCCCGAACACAATAAGCAACGGCACTCCGATTTTTGCAACCTTTTCAACGCCGCCACTCAATCCGCGGCAAAGCACCCACACATTTAATGCAAGGCAAAGCACAAAGAACACTATGGCTTCAAACGGGATTCCCGTTGTAGTTGTGCTGATATCGACATAGTTATTGAAAAATTCGGCAACGCCATGCTGGTCCAGATGATTGAACGATCCGATAGCGGAATGTATCGTATAACTCAGCGTCCAGCTCTCGATATAACAATAATATGAAGCAATGGCTATGTTTGAAAAAATTCCGAAAACCCCTATATATTTCCAAAACCACCGGTTGCCCATCCTGTTAAAAGTCAACGGGGTGGTGTGATGCCCGAACTGACCACCATATCGGCCGGTAGCCCATTCAACGAATAACAGGGGAACGCCAAGCAGAAGAAAACATACAAGGTAAGGGATAATGAAAGCCCCTCCCCCGTTTTGAACAGCCTGCATCGGAAAACGTAAGAAATTTCCCAGCCCAACTGCATTGCCTGCCATAGCAAGAATAAGCCCTACGCGGGTTCCCCATGATTCTTTGTTTGTACTCATTTTTAGTTAATCGTTATTAGTTTTTATTTAGTGTTGACCTGAGTTATGTGAAAATTCAATTTCAGCAGACAATATCAGCTATTTCTCAACAGCGCATTGCCGATACCGCACGAAAGGCATTTTTTTAAATCGCAGTATTGTGTTTTCAGTTCTATCAGGGCTTGTGACTGTGCTGCCGATGCAATGCCAATTCCCAGATTGCTCCACCGCTTTGTGATTGAGTTTTGCTCTGCATTTATTTCACCAAGCAATTCCACAGGTTTCGCCATGAGGCCTGCATTGCCTTTATGCCGGCCATACACAAACAACAGCGGCGCAACCAGATTGATAATTAACAGGTTAATCGAATCGGCGCCCAACGTTTTTCGCCTCGCCTGTGCAACCTTATCGAAGACATAATGATTTTTCCAATAGGCTGAGGCTTCACTTTTGAATAAGAGGGCATAGGAAGAAATATCCCCTGCTTCAATCGTTTTCGAAAACAGCCCGTTGGAGTGATGAATAATGGAAGCAAACTGGGCCAGCCGCAACGTTGGGAAATTGCCGGGATGCAAGCGTGAAAACCGCCACACTTTTCCATCCATCGGTTTTAATGAAAACTTCGATTTCAGGAATTTGTACTCCTGCTGCAGACGGACAGGATATTCGTCGGAGAAATTTCCTTTCAGCAGGCCGGCCTGACCGAAAACCATGGCTTCTACCTGGAAAAGGTCGTCCGCATGCTTTTGAAGGTATGAATAAGGCAGGTTTCCGGCCAGAATTCCGAAGGCTTCGTTGTTAAGTTTAAAGCCCATATTGCGCGCCAACAGGCGATAAAAAACCTCGTTATAATTATGATCCGATGCCAGCAGCAATTCCTCAACGAAGGAAGATTTCCGTTCCAGTCGCCCGACGAGCAGCCTTTCAAGCCAGGCCGTTTTCACAAATTCATCCACGCCGGCCACCATACTTTCGCATGGGATCCAGCTTCGCGAAGCCATAAAATAAAGGTATTTTTTCCAGATATGTTCTTCAATCCTGCCCGAAAGTTCCAGCGTGGGAATCATCTCACCGCTTGCCCGGTAAACCTGCTGGTCGTTGTGCCATACCACATGTAAAATAATATTATCGTAGTTCCGGTCTTGCTGGTGCTTATGCCGGTACCATTCCGAAGCCTGAACATGCACTTCAACATTACCTGCCCAAACCGTATCCCCGATTTGAATACGGGCATTGAAAAAGTCAGGCCCGGCATCGGTGTTATGTATCCCGGGGTGTATCACATCAAGGGTTTCACCGGTAGCAAGGCGCAGCCCGGCGCCATAGAGCCTGAATTGCCAGATGTAATGAAGAAAATCCTCAGTCATAGGGCTGTTTTTCGATCGGAAAGATATTAAGAAATTGATTTCAATCAATTTATCGTTCCCGATTTTTCAAAAAAAACAGCAATAATTTTTATATGATGGAAATAATGGACACTTCCAAATCCGGAAATAAGAGGAAAATTATCTGCCGGCATTCACAAGAACGCCGTCAGCCATTACCGGGACAGCCCCGGAAGTATCCATTCGGAAACAATAGTTCAGGTCATCGGAAAGGCCTTTGTTTAACAGGCGCTGATAATGGGACGATTGCTTTGCAAACCCTTCCGGGCCGGGTTCGGCATTTTTCCACAAGAACATGGCAACACGCGTGGCATCGCAGGATGTAGTGAAGTTTTTATTTGCCATGAGTCGGCTTGCCAACGCTCCGGCACACATAGCATCTTCGAGGCTGAATGTGTTTTTCCAGCCCGAGCACAGAATCAGGAGGTTTTTGCCCTTATTTTCGATCCAGCGTGACACGGCCGACAGGTTTGAGAACGATGCCGCTACCAGCAAATCAGCCTGTTTCCCGGTTTCAATGGCCCGGGTGCCATTGGTTGTTGAATACACCAGCTTTTCGGCTACCTTTTCGGCACGAAGAAAAGCAACAGGTGAATTCCCGAAGTCGGCAAAATCAAGTTTGTTGCCCTCGCGTTCGGCTGCAACCACACATCCTTTTTCCTTATAACTGCGGGCCTCCTCAAGGGTCGCCACGGGAAGAATGGACCGGAAGCCCCGGTCAAATGCGGCGCAGAAGGCCGTTGTCGCCCTGAGTACATCAATCACAACAACAATGTGATTTCCCTGCATCATACGCGCGGGGAAAAGAAGGGGGCTGAAACAGGTTTCGATTGAAAGCATACTCTTAGGGATTTATAACGGCCTGATTCATAAAACAGTTAAAATTAATTTGTTATGATGCGGTTAAACATCTGTTTAGCCCAGCGCAGCCATTCTGTCACAAAGGTACAACCGGTATTGTCGGTTACCGGCTGGCATCCGGAAGTAAACCGGGTACAAAGATTAAAAAAACCGGACTGCCTGTGCAAGCCCGGTTCTCTATAATGCATTCCGCTGTTATTCAGGTTTATAAAAAGGAGGACGTACCACTTTTGCTTTCAGGGCTTTATCGCGGACGCTGATAAAAATTTCAGATCCTTCTTTCGAGAAGGCAACCGGAACATAAGCCATTCCGACAGCTTTTTTAACGCTTGGGCCCATTGTACCGCTGGTAACAACGCCTATTTTCTGATTTGCGGCATCAACCACATCGTATCCATGGCGGGGAACGCCTTTATCAATCAATTCGAAACCGACAAGTTTACGACGCAATCCATTGGCTTTCAGATCGAGCATAAACTGTTTATCGATAAAATTTTTCTCATCGGTAAATTTAGTGATCCAACCGAGGCCTGCTTCCAGCGGAGAAGTGGTATCATCAATATCATTACCGTAAAGCATGAAACCCATTTCGAGGCGAAGTGTATCGCGGGCTGCCAGACCGATGGGCTTAATGCCGAATTCTTCACCAGCCGCCATAACAGCATTCCAGATGGTAACAGCTTCTTTGTTGGGGAAATATATTTCGCATCCGCCCGAACCCGTATAACCGGTCGTGGAGAAGATCACATCCTTAATCCCGGCAAATTCGAGCACCTTGAAAGTATAGTATTCCATATCAGTGACTACCGTATCCGTCAGCTTTTGCATAGCTTTCAGTGCCAACGGGCCCTGAATGGCAAGCTGGGAAATTTCTTCGGAAGCGTTAACCAGTTCTGCACCAATTGTATTCCGGCTAACCAGCCAGTTCCAATCTTTATCAACATTTGCGGCATTTACCACAAGCAGGTACTTTTCATCGCCGAATTTATAAACCAGAAGGTCGTCGACTATTCCGCCTTTGCCGTTTGGAAAACATGAATACTGAACCTTTCCATTCCAGAGTTTTGAAGCATCATTGGAGGTAACATATTGAACAAATTCAAATGCTTTTGGCCCTTTAACCCAGATCTCGCCCATGTGCGAAACGTCGAACACCCCGAGTTTATGACGGACTGTTTCATGCTCTTCATTGATACCCGAATATTGAACAGGCATATAGTAGCCTGCGAATTCAACCATTTTTGCGCCCAGCGATTCATGTACCGCCGACAATGCTGTTTTCTTCATGATATATTATGTTAATTTCATTTAAGTGAATTTGCAAAGATAATGAAAGCCAAATTCCGGCGTTCAAAAATAATTCGCAAATCCAATAAATTTCTAAAGATAATTTAAAATTATGAATAGAAATTTCAACCATTCTTGCGAATGTAAAATTTATACTTTTGTAAAAATTTTCGGAATGCTTAAAATTGGTGTTATTGGCGCAGGCCATCTGGGTAAAATTCATATCCGCTGCTTAAAATCTATTCCCGAATTTACAATTACAGGCTTTTATGACAATGATGAAGATAATTGCAGGGCTGTTGAAACGGAATTCGGCATCCCCTGTTTTGGAAACATTGATTCTCTGATTGATTCAAGTGACGCCATTGACATAGTGACCCCCACCCTTTCGCACTTTGAATATGCAGCCGGGGCTTTGAAAAAGTTCAGGCACGTGTTTATTGAAAAACCAATTGTCACCACGCCGCAGGAAGCGCTGAAGCTCATGGATATCGCTTCTGAAGCCAATGCAAAAGTTCAGGTTGGTCATGTGGAAAGATTTAATCCTGCCTTTACGGCTGCTTTGCCATTCATCGACAAGCCTATGTTCATTGAAACGCACCGGCTGGCGGGTTTGCATAACCGCGGCACCGATGTCCCCGTGATCCTTGACCTGATGATTCACGATATAGATATTGTCCTTCACACCGTGAAAGCCAATATCAGGAAACTCAGCGCCAGCGGCGTAGCTGTCGTTAACAGCACTCCCGATATCGCCAATGCGCGGCTTGAATTTGATAACGGCTGTGTCGCCAACCTGACTGCGAGCCGTATCTCAATGAAAAACATGCGCAAAACCAGGTTCTTTCAACGGGATGCCTATATAACAGTAGATTTCCTGAATAAAGAAACCAGGATAGTCCGGCTGAAAGACCTCAACGGTAAAGAACCTGACCCGCTACTGCCTGTGATCACACCTGCCGACAGCAAAACGGAAAAGCAGGTCATCTTCGAGACGCCGGCCATCGAACCGGTCAATGCCATCGAAACCGAATTAAGAAGTTTCGCGAGATCCATCCTTCAGAATACCCATCCGGCCGTTTCGATCCTCGACGGTTATAACGCCTTAAAAGTTGCTTATCAGATACTTGAAAAAGTCGAAAAATCATTAAGCTATCTGGAATAGTTTTTCGAAAAAGTTTTTCCTCTCAAAGCAATAAGGTTATTCATTTCATCGTTCACACACTATTAGTAAAGGAATTTGCCCGGGCATGAATTTTCGTTATCTCACTCACATTTTTTGCACCCTCTTCTTTGTCACGTCACTCACGATGATGACTTCATGCGATAAGACCGATGATGAAGATATTCCTTCCTATATTTCAATTGATTCGATCAGCCTGAACTCACAGTATCAGCAGGGTACTTCATCCCATAAAATCACTGATGCATGGGTTTATGTCAACAACAAGCTGATCGGGGCTTTTGAATTACCGGATACCATTCCCGTACTGGCTTCCGGGCCATCCAAGGTAGTGATATATCCCGGCGTCAGAATGAATGGCGTTGCCAGTACCAGAATCCCATACCCGTTCTATAATTTTATCACTTATAATCCGGTTAATCTTGTTCGTGAGAAGGTTTACCCCCTGGGAAAAATTACAGCGACCTACAACAGCGAAACCGTGGTTGCCTGGAATGAAGATTTTGAAAGCAACAATTTTTCGATTGACACCACACAGAATACCGATGTTAAACTGATACGGACCAACGACGAGGATAAAGTCTTTAAATATCCCGATGAAACCTCGCACTATTCAGCATTGGCAGAATTCACAGGCGATTCAACCGTTTTTGAAAGTGTAAGCCATTCCTCTTTCGAACTCCCCCAGGATGGCACAGCCGTTTTCCTGGAATTGAATTATAAAACCAACACACCGCTAACGATCGGCGTTTACGGGCGCACTGCTACCTATACCGAACAACAGGCTGTTTTTGTTCTTAATCCGAATACCGCATGGAACAAAATATATATTAACCTGACGCCCACCGTCACTTATCTGAGCGCATGCTACGACTTTCGTATATATTTTAAAGCCATGAAAAGCGAGGATATAGACCAAGCCGAGATTCTGCTCGATAATATCAAATTGCTGCACTTCTGAAATTGAATTGCTTATGAATAAAAAGCTACAAACTGCAAAATACATTCTCGCCGACTTTACATCAGCAGTTCTAGCCTGGAGTTTGTTTTTTATTTACCGGAAGTCTGTAGAAAACCCCGATACTGACATACTGAACTTAGTACTCAACGACCGTAACTTTTATTTCGGGATCACCTTCATTCCTCTTTTCTGGCTGTTCCTGTATGCCATAACAGGTTCATACCATCGCGTAACGCGTAAGGCGCGCATGCGCGAACTTGGACAAACGTTGCTTGTTACCCTTATCGGCATCATCATCATTTTTTTCGCCTTCATCCTTGACGATGTGATTGTAAGCTACCGTACTTATTATCAATCGTTCATCACCATTTTCAGCCTGCAATTCTTTTTTACCTTCCTGTTCAGATACATTCTCACCTCATCAACCCTTTATAAACTGCGTCACCGGAAAATCGGTTTCAGGACGATTATTGTCGGCAGCAACGGGAATGCCATCTCAATTTATAACGAAATTGAAAGCCAGGTAAAATCATCGGGAAACCAGTTTGTTGGTTTTGTTCATGCCGTGGAATACCCCAGTTACAAACTTGAGAAATATATTCCCCATCTCGGGCATTACAGTGATTTACGGACGCTCATCAAAACGATGAAAATTGATGATGTGATCATCGCCATCGAACGTTCCGAACATAGAACCATTGAAAAGATTATTTCGGAAATAGAAGACAGCGATGTATTCATAAAAGTTATACCCGACATGCAAGACTTTCTATTGGGGACCGTCAAGACGACCTCAATCTATCAAACGCCCCTCATCCAGATTTCTTTTGACTTTATGCCTCCCTGGCAGTTGGCATTAAAACGGATGCTGGATATAGTTTTATCTGCACTGGTTATTATTTGTCTTCTTCCGGTTTACATCTTTTGTGCAATCGGTGTGAAATTATCATCCAAAGGGCCGATATTTTATTCCCAGGAACGAATCGGCGTCAATGGCAGGAGTTTTATGATCCCGAAATTCCGGTCGATGTATGTTAATGCCGAGCAGGGGACCCCGATGCTTTCGTCGAAAGACGACAACCGGGTCACTCCTTTCGGACGGTTTATACGAAAGTACCGTCTGGATGAGATTCCTCAGTTTTTTTCAGTCCTGAAAGGTGATATGTCACTGGTGGGCCCTCGTCCCGAAAGACAATATTTCATCGAGAAAATTACACAGCGCGCACCACACTATCGTTTGCTGCTGAAAGTAAAACCGGGGATCACATCATGGGGCCAGGTAAAATACGGATACGCCGAAAATGTTGACCAGATGATTGAACGACTGAAATTCGACATCCTTTACCTGGAAAACATGTCGCTGGCCATGGATTTCAAAATCATGGCATATACGCTGCTTACGGTAATGAAAGGCAGCGGCCAGTAATATCGGCGCCTGGGCGGCCGCAAAATCCGATCATATCCCAGCCTCATCCATTTGCGAATGGAAAACCAGGAAATTTATCAATAACAGCCTTTTACGGTTGCGGCTTTACTGTACCCGTTTACCCCGCTCTTACTGCCGGCCATTAAAAATAATGAAATCGCCATTTCCACTGCCCCTTCATCGAACATTTGCCGGAATTGATACCCGCGTGTCAAGACAGTAAACTTTTTTAACAATTTTCTTTGTTTCCAGCCTGTAATGTATTATCTTTGATAATAATAAAACTTTCCTGATTTATATTACAACAATAATACTTGTAGTACCGTGAAGAAACCATTTGTTCACATTAAAACAGATAATCATGAAAACCAGGTTTTTACTCTGTTTGGTACTGCTCTTCACAGGATTATATCTGACCCAATCCTGCGGCCCCCGGAAAAAAGTACCGGTAATCGGATTAATGATGGATCAGTTCAACGTTGAGCGTTGGGCAAAGGACACTACATTCTTCATCAATGCCGTCAAGCAATTGGACGGAAAAGTCATATGTGTGACAGCCAACGGCGACGCAGAAAAACAACTGGAGCAGGCAAAAATGTTGATTGACAAAGATGTCGACATACTTGTCATAGTGCCGGTGGATGTTAACAAAGCCGCCAAAATTGTTGAAGCCGCCAAAAAAGCCTCTATACCAGTCATCTCTTACGACAGGCTGATCCAAAATTCTTTTGTTGATTACTACATCTCATTCGACAATGTCAAAGTTGGGGAACTGCAGGCTGATTATATCAGAAAAAGGATGGGAAAAGGTAATATAGCCCTGATAGGCGGCCCTGTTTCTGATCAGAATTCATTCTTTCTCCGGTTTGGCCAACTGGGCGTTCTGGAGCCGTATATCGAAAGAGGCGATATAAAAATTGTGCATGATAAGTATGTGAAAGCATGGTCTTTTATGGAAGGATACCGGGAAGCAGCAGAATGTTTGAAAAATTCAAAAGTTGATGCCATAATTGCCGGCAACGATTTACTTGCCAGGGGGGTCATCAAAGCTTTGGAGGAAAAAGGGCTGGCCGGTAAAGTATTAGTTATTGGTCAGGATGCTGATTCAGAAGCCTGTGAAAATATCATTAAAGGGTATCAGACCGCTTCAATCTATAAACCCATCGAGGATATTGCCGGGAATGCAGCCAAACTTGCCGTTGATATAGCGAGCGGCATACCTGTGATACATGCAACGATTACAACAAATAACGGATTAAGGAATGTTCCTTCATTTTTATTAACCCCCACGCTGGTCAATAAAGGGAATATAAATCTGCAGGTACAAACCAAACAGGGAACCAGATAAGCCGATACCCTCTCGTAAGGCAGCAGGAGAAAAGCCAATCCTCCCGTTCCGTATATCAGGTTGCGCCATAACTGTTCCCATCGCCCCTGAATAGCGTTATCCGGAAGGCCTAAGCTCCGGTTCAGATGGTTCCGTTCTCGATCATCAGCACTATACGTTCGATGTCTGCATCATCGTGAAGAGGATCGTATTTCACTTTCAGGTTGTAACCAAAAATACGTGCAAACGATTGCCAGAAAAATGCCTGGAAACGGCCGCGGAAATCTTTAACAATATCATAGGATGAATTGCCTGTTTGTCTGTCGACAAGTTTCAGCAGAATTTTCCCCTGCGTAAACGTCAATGCTTTAAGTTCTTCCCCAAACTGATCCTGCAGTTCATCTTCAGCCTGCTTCATCATGGCTTTGCGCGTTCGTTCGCTTTCAACAGCAACAATTTTCCTGCTGTACTCATCAAACTTGATTCCGGCCAGTTTGGCATAAGGCCATGTCTTCTTCACATTATAAACCAGCCTGTTCCATCTTCTGGCTTCAGCAGAATTCCGAAACGAAATCCTTCCCCACACATAACATTCATCCAGATAAATGATGGGAACAGTATCATTATCAATGATGATAGCCGAACAATGAATACCTTTTTCGTCGCGCGGGTTCAGAATTGACTGTGCAACCAACCATCCTGGCATCAGTAACAGCAAACCGATCAGTGTTTTCCTCAACATGAGTTTTTTCTTACAGCCGTTTCAATAATTATGCCAACCACACAACAGCAGTGATCCGCTTAAAAGCCGGTTTCCCAGGTACCGGTCAGCATTATCAGCTACATCGGGGTATGACATCATGATAACGCATGATGATGCAAAATTAGTGCAATCCGGTCGCATTATGTTCGGCCGGAAAAAGGTATCGGCGAGCGTTCAGAAAATATGTGCCTGATATATCAGATGCAGATAAATCGCATTTTGTGAATTCTTTGTGCCTGACTGCAACAGAAATGATTTTACAATTTCGCGGCTAATCCATTCATCCTAAATTTCCGAGTAGCGCCTGAAAATCGCAAGAAATTTCACAGAGCAGGCGGTAATTCTGCCATATACAGATACGATCCGGATACCAGATGAAAGAAATATGATCAATCAATGCTTACCGATGAAGCAGCGCACCGGAGAGAAAAATGGTATCAGGCTACCTTAAGACGTGCAATATTGGCTTTACTGAGTTTTTCATCGGCATAGTCACGGGTGATAACCAACTCCGAATGCTTTGTCCCGGAAGGTGATTCAAACATGGCATCGGTAAGGATAGCCTCCAGGATCGAGCGCAAGCCGCGGGCGCCTGTCCGGAATTCGATGGCCTTATCAACAATATAATCAAACACTTCGGGTTTGAAGACCAGTTTGATATTATCCATTTCAAAAAGCTTGGTAAACTGTTTTATCAAGGCATTCTTTGGTTCCGTCAGAATCCGGACCAGTACTTCCTTGGTAAGCGGATGGAGATATGTTACAACCGGGAACCTTCCGACTAGTTCAGGGATCAGCCCGAATGCTTTCAGATCAGGAGGCGCAACATATTGCAGTAAATTGCTTTTATCTATAAATTCACGTTCACGGTCGGTGTTGTAGCCAATGATATTTGTCTGCATGCGGTTGGCTATTTTCTTTTCAATACCGTCGAAGGCTCCACCCGAAATGAACAGTATATTTTGCGTATTCACTGCGATCATCTTCTGTTCCGGGTGCTTGCGGCCTCCTTGCGGCGGCACATTTACTTCAGCGCCTTCTAATAATTTGAGCAGCGCTTGCTGAACGCCTTCGCCTGAAACATCGCGGGTTATGGATGGGTTATCGCTCTTTCTGGAAATTTTGTCTATCTCGTCGATGAAAACAATTCCTCTCTCAGCAGCACTTACGTTGTAATCGGCAGCCTGCAAAAGGCGGGTAAGGATGCTTTCTACATCTTCACCTACATAACCGGCTTCGGTAAGCACCGTGGCATCGGCAATACAGAACGGCACTTGCAGCATCTTCGCAATGGACCGGGCCAGCAGGGTTTTTCCCGTGCCGGTTTCGCCAACCAGGATTATGTTGGATTTTTCAATTTCCACATCATCCTTGCTTTTTGATGAGGCGTGGTTAATACGCTTGTAATGGTTGTAAACAGCAACAGCCAGGATTCGTTTTGCCTCATCCTGCCCGATCACGTATTGATCGAGATAGGCTTTTATCTCACCCGGCTTAGGCGTATCGAACCGCTGAAAGTTTTTATGCTTGTTGCCATGCGCCATCTCTTCGTTCATGATTTCGCGGGCCTGTTCGATGCAAAAATCACAAATATGAGCTTCAAGCCCTGCTATAAGCATATTTGTATCATGCTTGGGCCTGCCGCAAAATGAGCAACGTTCTTCTCGTTTGTTCATAGCTCTGATAATGAAAACTTTTAAGTATTAATTCCGGTAGAATGAAAAGGTGACCCTATTGCCTCTTCCGGATTACAAAATTACGAAAAGTCAGAATGGAAAGTAACTGTTATTCAGCCTGTTTCCATTCCCGCAATTTTTATTGATGGTCACGCACCAGAATTTCATCGATCATGCCGTAGGCCTTTGCTTCTTCGCTGGTCATCCAGTAATCGCGGTCTGCATCTTTTTCAATTTTCTTGAAAACCTGGCCACTGTGACGGGCGATGATCTCGTAAAGTTCTTTTTTAAGTTTCAGGATTTCACGCGTGGTGATCTCGATATCCGAAGCAGGACCTTCGGCTCCGCCCATAGGCTGATGAATGAGTATGCGCGAATGAGGCAAGGCTGTCCGTTTGCCTTTTTGACCGGCACAAAGCAGCACAGCGCCCATCGAAGCAGCCATTCCTGTACAAATAGTGGCTACATCAGGCTGAATGTACTGCATCGTGTCATAAATACCCAACCCCGCATATACGGAACCGCCGGGCGTATTCAGGTATATCTGTATATCGCGTTTTGAATCAACCGATTCAAGGAACAGCAATTGCGCCTGGATTATATTTGCCACGTAGTCATCAATCGGAACGCCGAGAAAAATAATGCGGTCCATCATAAGGCGTGAAAACACGTCCATGGTCGCTATGTTTAGTTGACGCTCCTCAATGATAGTGGGCGAGATATAATTATTGGCAACCGAGGTATAACGGTGCAATGATAAACTGCTGATTCCCCGGTCCTTTATAGCATATTTACGAAATTCGTCCATGGTATAGTGGTTATGATTTTTGGTTATAGGTTTTCTGTTTTCGGTTGCCAGTTAACAGTTTACGGTTAACAGCTCCAGGTTCGCGATTTTAAATTTCACTGATCAGAGTAGTATCCAATAAACCTGTTGACATCATTCACCGGCAAGGGTATTCATTCTCTTAATGCCTGGCTGCATCTAAAGTAAGAAAATCCTCGTAACTCACCTCTTTTTCAACGAGCGTCACTTTCCCTTTGACAAGGGCTGCGATTTTTTTATCGTAGAGTGAATCCAGCAGGTGACGGGATTCGTTTTCATTGTTTTCAACGAAATTCCTGGCCATAGCTTCAAGTCTTTCCATCAGGCCCGGATTGAGTTCCATTCCCCGCCATCCCGGCAGATAGTAATCTTTAACTGCATCCTTCAACTCCTGGTCGCTGACATCAATGCCGTATTCCTTGATTATCTTATTCTCGATCAACTGCCATTTCATGGCGACAGTATATTTTTCGTAATCTTTTTCGAGTTCTTCGGCACTGAGTTTGCCTTCATTGCTTTCGATCAGCCAGCGTTTCATAAACACGTCAGGAAGCTGCATCGGGGTAATTTCCAATAATTTATCCTGCACGGTATGCATGAATAAATGGTCGCTGTTGTCGAGAAAAGCTTTCTCCGAATCGTTACGAACCTCTTCACGGAACATTTTTTCATCCGTCACGCCTTTCCCGGGGAAAATCTTTTCATAAAACTCCTCGTTGAGAGCAGCCGGTTCAACACGGGTAACTTCGGTAATTGTAAAACGAAAATCAGATTCAAGGTTCACTGCTTTCTTTGAATCGATGCCGAGCATGGCCGCTACTTCGGTAAGGTTGTTAATGGCTTTTACAGGATTGAAATCGATGCTTTCGCCGGGTTTCCTGCCAAGGAACAATTTACGGGTTTCCTCATCGCCTATAGCTGAAAGCAGCATTCGTGATTCATTGGTGATACCGCCTTCGGCAAGAGAACCATTTGCATCCAGTTCTTCAAATTTACCGAACATCGAATCTTTTTCCTCAACCGACTCAGCCTTTATGAATGATCCGTTTCGCTGACGCAGGTCGTCGATGTATCCGTCTACCATTTTATCATCCGCTTTGATCACATGGTAATCGATGGTTAGGCTGTCATCAATTTTCAGGTCAAACTCGGGTGAAAGCCCCAGGTCAAAATAAAACTCAATATCCTTATCTTCCTTCCAGTCGAAAGGCTCGGTACGATCGGTATTGGGAAGCGGCTGGCCGAGGATGGCAATCTTCTCATCCTTGATATACTGGGTAAGCTTTTCGGTAAGAATTTTATTAATTTCATCGGCAAATACTGCGCTTCCGTACAATTTTTTTATCATCCCAAAGGGAACATGCCCCGGCCTGAAACCCGGAATGTTGGCTTTACGCTGATAATCCTTCAGTACCTGATTTACGTCTTCATTATAGTCCGAAGGGCCTAAAACTATCTTAACTGTTGCGGTGAGTTCACCGGTATTTTCGCGGGTGATTTCCATGAAGTAATTTTTATGCTGTTTATTTAAATATACACCTGTTATTCAAAGAGATACATCAAATAGCACCTCATAATTTTTTCGAGGTGCAAAGGTAGCTTTATTTTATGAAAAGGCAAATAGCCATAAATGCGATTGTTAGCCTTCCATTTTGACAGATTAATCCGGCTCCTTATCTGAACATATTTCAGGGTAAAATGTTTTCTAAGAAAATCAGTAACAAACTTTTTAATGAAAAGCATTTTCCTTGTTTCATTAATCCCTTTGCTTGGAATGTGTGCACCTAATAAGCCTTTTCATGACACTTCACAGGAGATGAATCAGCGTCCGGTGAAACAACAGAAAACCGATACAGCAACTTTTGGCGCCGGTTGTTTCTGGTGTACCGAAGCCGTCTTCAGCCAGCTTGACGGTGTAATATCCGTTACATCCGGTTACAGCGGGGGAACCATGAAGAATCCGTCCTATGATGAAGTTTGCACAGGATTGACAGGCCATGCCGAAGTTGCCCGGATAATTTTTGATACTACCCGCATTAGTTATGATGAATTATTACAGGTATTCTGGGCCATGCACGATCCTACTTCAGTAAACCGGCAAGGCGCAGACCAGGGCCCGCAGTACCGTTCGGTGGTCTTTTTTCATAATGAAGGCCAGCGCCTGAAAGCCATTGAGCAAATAGCAGCAATTGACGATGCCGGTATCTATGACAGGCCCATTGTTACTGAAATCAGTCCGGCCGGTGCATTTTACCCGGCCGAAGAATATCACCGGGATTATTACAATCTGAATCCAGGCGCCCCTTATTGTCAAATTGTCATTCAGCCCAAAACAGAAAAGATCAGGAAACTGTTCGCTGAAAAGCTAAAAAAATGAGTTAAAGCATCTGAAAGTTGAATTGAATATCCTAAAAATTCAATCTGCCGGCCTGACCAGAAAAGCCGGATGGCTTAAATAGAACCGGATCAGCCTGTTCAAAAAACCTTTCCCCTGTTGACTGTAAGCGGCATCAGACAAAAAAGCGGAGGTAAGAAATTATTTTCCTTCCTCCGCAAATAAAAAAACCGTCATTGACGGAAAAAATTTGTGCGGATGAAGGGACTCGAACCCATACGCCTTTCGGCACCAGATCCTAAGTCTGGCGCGGCTACCAATTACGCCACATCCGCAAAAGGGCAATAGCGCTGCAAAGATACAGCACTTTTTCAACCCGGCAAGTTTTTCTATCTGACGGCGACAGCCGATTCATAGTCAGGTTCCTGCGCAATTTCCGGGACAAGTTCATGATAAACAACCTTCCCGCCCTCATCAATTACAACCACGGCCCGGGCCATCAACCCGCGAAGCGGGCCATCGGTCATCATTACGCCATATGATTTACCGAAGTTGTTGCTTCGGAATTCCGATGCGGTGACTACATTTTTAATTCCTTCGGTTGTGCAGAATCGGCTGTGGGCAAAAGGGAGGTCCTTTGAAATACAAACCACCACCGTATTGGGCAACCGGGCAGCTTCAACATTGAAACGCCTGACGGAAGCAGCACAGACAGCCGTGTCGAGACTGGGGAAAATATTCAGGATCACCCGTTTCCCTGATAAATCTTCCAGTTTAAGATCGGAGAGATCACTTTTGACCAGTTCAAACGATGGGGCTTTGCTTCCCACTACCGGCAAATCGCCGAAGGTATTGACCGGATTTCCTTTAAATTTTGTTACAGACATATCACAAGGTTATGGTGAAAGGAATAATGTTTGTTTTTGGAGGCTGAAAAATTATGACGATGAGGCTAAACTGCTTCTGATAAGAATCATGGCAGGATCATCGCCGGATGATCTAAGTAAACCAATCAACGATGGTTTTGTTCGTTTCTGTTGCAAGATACAACAAAAAACGGGATAATCTTCTGCAAATTACTGCCGTAACGCCAGCTTAATCAGGGCTAAGGATGGCATTATACACGGCCTGCTGAATCCGCGTACGAATATTAAGCCGGGTAAGTTTCTGATTCTCTGCATCAGGGTTAACTCTGTTCGACAGGAAGACGATAATAATGTCCGATTCCGGATCGGCCCACACATAGGTGCCCGTGAACCCGGTGTGCCCGAAACTCTTTTCAGAAGCTGCCGGGCATGCCGGCCCTTCCGCCATCCGGTCGAGTTGAGGCTTATCAAATCCAAGTCCCCGGCGGTTCCCGGGAAATTGCTGCGAGGTGAAAAGCTCGACCGTAGCGCTGTCGATGTATCTTCGCCCGGCATATTCCCCATGTTGCAGCAACATCCTGAACAATACTGCCAGATCGTTGGCATTGCCAAACAAACCCGCATGCCCGGCAACGCCCCCCAGCATTGCGGCAGCCTGATCATGTACATACCCATGAATCAGTTGATGACGAAAAACCATATCCTCTTCGGTCGGAGCAATCCGGTCAAGGCTATATTTTTCCAACGGCTTGTAAGTCATATCCAGGCATAAAGGCTGATAAAAATTCTGCGTCGTATAATCGTCGAGCGATTGCCTTGTAATTTTTTCAATTGTTTTGCCGATCAGGATAAAACCAAGATCGCTGTATTTATATTCTTTTTTGGGCAACAATTCCGACCGGATGATAGTATCAATGATCACCTGGGGATAATCACTGCTTAAAAAAAGGCTATCGGCAACTCTTACGGCAAAGCTGTCTGACTCCGTCCTGCTATAATAAACAGGATCCGGCATTCCGTCTTTCAGGGTATATTTATAGAACGGTATCCACTCTTTAAGCCTCGCCTGGTGAGCCAATATATCTTTGATCTGGAGTCCGTGCTTATTGGTTCGGGAAAGGGCCGGAAAATATTTTGACAGCGGCTTGTTGATATCAAACTGTCTCCTGTCGTAAAGCTGCATAACCGAAATGGTGGTGGCGGCAACTTTGGTAATACTGGCCAGGTCGTACAAGTCGGAATTGACGACTTTCCTTATCCCAGAATAATCCTGAAACCCGAATGATTTCTGATAGATCACACTATTTCCTTTACTCACCAGAACCTGGCATCCCGGGTAAGCTTTGTTGCGGATGCCATCCATAACAATGCTGTCGATCGCTGCCAGTTTCGAGGACGATACGCCTGCGCTTTCGGGCAATGAATATTTCAACCTGAGGCCTGATTCGCTTTTCAGCCCTGTATTAACAGCATAATCAGCCGAAGCGGTAACTGGTATTTTTCCCTTTGCCCCTATAGCGCCAAAAATCACCTGGGCCGAGACATCGTGTATAACCGGATTGTCCTGATACGATATTAAGACGGCTTTCGCATCGCTTATCTTTTTAAACCTGCCGACACTGTATGGAAGGCTAAAGAGGTCAAGTATTACCGGTTTAATGCTCATCAGGGTATCGGCAAGTGCAGCAGTAATGTCGCTGATGCCAAAGCCCCGGGCGGGCGAAGGATGCGTGTTCATTACAGCAATAATCAGGAGTTGGTAAGGTTCCAGTTGTCTTAATAATTCCGAAACCTCTTCTTGTGTCGCTTCACGCGGACAGTAAAAATGATCGGCATGGGCATACATGTCGAGCCTGTCTTCGAAATCTCCGGGAACTGCATTTCCGATAGTCAGGCATGCGATCCTGAATATGTTGGGTTTCAGCACCGGGATTATTTCCCGTTCATTTTTAAGGAGCGTTACACTGTTTTCATACAACCGCCGATTTAGCAGGTTCGCTTCGGCCGTGTTTAAATCGTTAAACAGATTATCTGTCCGGACGAATGTTGCTGACCGGTCTCGAATGCCAAAATCGTACTTAGCCCTGAGAATCCGCTTGCATCTCATTTCGATCAGTCCGGAAGAAAGCCATCCGCTGTCGATAGCCGTTCTGATTGCCGTGACCGCCATAGGAACTGACTGAGAAAGCAGCAGGACATCGTTTCCTGCAAGCAGGGCTTTCACCTCGGCATCTCCCGGGCCTGCATAATCGACCACGCCTTTCATATCCAATGCATCGGTAAAGATCAGCCCCTGAAAATTCATCTCCTTTCTCAGTACCGAATCAATGACCACCGAAGAGAGTGATGCCGGCAATCCCGATGTAGAATCGATGGCCGGAACATACAAGTGGCCGACCATGATGCCATCAATATCCTGCTGAAGGGTCCGGAATGGTTTCATATCAACGGCTTTAAGCGTTTCAGCCGAATGCTGGATAACCGGGAGGGCTAGATGGGAATCGGTATCGGTATCGCCGTGGCCGGGAAAATGCTTCGCCACCGTTAAAACCGATTTGCCAAGTCCCCTGTTAAAACTTCCAGCCCTCAGGATTACGCTTTCCGCATCTTCACCATAAGAACGGATATTGATAATCGGATTAGCCGGGTTGCTGTTTATGTCAACTACAGGGGCAAAATCAATGTGTACTCCAAGTCTTTTAAGCTGCAGCCCCGTCTGATATCCGCACGCTGCAATCAGGGCCGTATCGGTGATGGCGCCAAGGGTCATAGCGCGGGCATACGAAATGGTGCTGTCGAGGCGCATTCCCAGGCCCCACTCAGCATCCATCGAAATGAACATGGGTGTTTTGGCAAGCGATTGATAATAATTGGTAAGCATAGCCTGCCTGACCGGTCCGCCCTGAAAAAAACAGAGTCCGCCAAGGTTATATTGTTTTATCAGGTTAGCTACCATGCGGTATTCAGCCGTATCGCCTGTTGATTTGGCACGGATCATCATCAATTGCCCGATGCGCTCTTCGTCGGATAAGGCATTATACACCGAGTCAACCCATAGCTGAGCTTTTCCAGGTTCGTTCCCCGAATATTTCTGAGCAACAAGGTTAAGGCATAACAACATCGACACCATCAGCAACAAACCATTTCTACTCTTATGTAATTTACTAACTATCATTGTTTTGAAAAATTTAGCAGACAAGATGAATGTTTTTCAAAGATGCAGTTTTCCTGCGAAAAAATGAATATAAAATATTTACATCTGAAATCCGGGCATAATCTGCCGGTATTGACCCCGTTATCAGACGGCCCGTCATTCATGATCTTCACTCAATTTCGGAAAGCAGACAAAATCAACGGAAATTTTTAGAATATTTGCAATTCTTTAACGTTATTATAAAAACAATCACAATGAGGCGTAACACTGCGAAAATCTCCCGGAACCTATTCATTCTAATTTGCCTCATTGCATTATCAGGAACTGCGCTCGCCCAAAAGCAACCTGCTCCCAAGCCGAAAGTTCCTCCCACAACCCGCATCCTGTTCATTTTCGATGCATCGCAAAGCATGCTCGGACGATGGCAAAGCGATACCAAATTCAACATCGCCAAGCGGATCATGAGCGAATTGCTGGATAGCCTTGGTTCAGTTCAGAACATTCAGCTTGGTTTACGCGTATACGGGCATCAGAGCCATTTCCCGCCGCAAAACTGCAAGGATACAAAACTTGAAGTGCCTTTCGGACCCGACAACGCCGCAAAAATTAAAGCAAAGCTCCGGGCTGTCTCACCCCGCGGGACTACTCCCCTGGCCTATTCGCTGGAACAGTCAACCACCGATTTTCCCCCTTGTACCAACTGCCGCAATATCGTTGTGCTGATTACCGACGGCATTGAAGAATGCAGCGGCGACCCTTGCGCCGTTTCGCACATGCTGCAGAAAAACGGGATCATCCTGAAGCCCTTCATCATCGGGATCGGGCAGGATTTCAACAAAGCCTTCAATTGCGTGGGAAGTTATTTCGATGCAACTACCGAAAAAGACTTCAAAAAGGCTCTGGACGTTGTTATCTCACAGGCGCTTAACTCAACTACAGCGCAGGTTAACCTGCTGGATGCTTCAGGAAGGCCCACCGAAACGGATGTCCCTATGACCTTTTACGACGCGGCTTCCGGAAAAATCATGTATAACTTCATGCACACCATGAATAACCGGGGCATTCCCGACACCCTCGTCCTTGATCCTCTGGTAACCTACAATGTTGTAATTCACACCATCCCTCCTGTTTATGTTGATAGTGTAGTGATCATACCGGGAAGACATACCATTATAGCTGCCGACGCACCCCAGGGAATGATGCAACTGAAGATGGCCGGAACCGGCAGCGCCTCCCGCGGATTGCAATGCCTCGTTCATCCGAAAGGGAGCATGGAAATTCTTAATGTTCAGAATTTTGGCGAAAACGAAAAATATATAACCGGCTCCTATGACCTCCAGGTTTTATCCCTGCCGAGACTTTTCATTCCCAACGTAGAAATTTCTCAAAGCCATACCACAACAATCGAAATTCCTGAGCCAGGTATTGCCGTCATCCGCAAATCAGTTTCCGGATACGGGAGCCTGCTTTCAGAAGAGAAAAACCGCCTTAACTGGATATACAACCTGGATGATGCAAGTATCAATGAAACCTTGTACCTTCAGCCAGGAACCTATCGTGTTGTCTTCAGGCCGAAAACGGCCCGCCAAACTGTTTATACCGTGGAACAAAAGTTTGTGATCGAATCGGGGAAAACAACGGAGGTTATGTTATATAAGTAGTTCTTTAGTTCAGTATTATAGCAGCGGCTGTCGAACTACTTTCATTTATCTGAATCGTAAGGATAAAAGGGCATCCCGATTTCTGTCTTCCCCCCGGTGTAAACATCACAGACTAAAACAACTTTTCAACGATATGACTATATATTCAACCTGTTTCTTTTAGTTTTGCTTTTTAACCGGTACGTTTCTGTTAAACCTTTAGACAGAAAATCCGTCAAACATACCAAACCTGCCTGCCAAGAGACAGACGATGGCTGTATACTCCGATGAAGAACTGTTGAATATGTTTCGCGAAAGCGAAACCCGTCATTATGCCTTCAACCTCCTGGTAAGCAAATACCGTGAAAAAATTTATTACTTCGTCCGTCGTATCGTGGTTGATCATGATGATGCCGATGATGTTGTTCAGAATGTTTTTATCAAGGTCTGGAAGAACCTTGATGCATTCCGCCAGGATTCTGGATTCTTTACCTGGATTTACCGGATCGCCGTCAACGAAGCCTTGAGTTTCAATAAAAGTAAAAAGCTGAGACTGTTTTTCTCCCTTACAAGCCCGGAAGCCTCCATGTTGCGATCGCTGGAGGACGATCGTTATTTTGAAGGAACTGAGATTGAGAAAAAACTGCAGAAAGCCATCATAAGACTACCCGAAAAGCAGCGCATTGTTTTCAATTTACGGTATTATGATGAAATGCCGTATGAACAGATGTCTGAAATTCTGGGTACTTCGGTCGGCGCATTAAAGGCTTCCTACCATTTTGCCCTTAAAAAAGTGGAAGAAAGTTTAATCAATGATTAAACATCATGTTGTTACATTCGTCAAATAACTAATGACTGAGGACGGTAAGAAATTGATAAAAAAAGAAACATACACGGATCAGGAATTCACCCGTAATTTAGAGGATGAAGAAAAGAGGTTCAGGGAGAAATTTCCGCCTGCCAGGAACTTCAAAGTAGCGTCAGGCTATTTCGAAAAATTATCGCTGTTGCTGGATGATCGTATAGCATCGGAAGATAGGAAGCCGGAATTATCATGGGCAGCATCGGTGCTTAAGAAACACAGCCGGATATGGATACCCGTATCTGCCGTCACGTTAGTCATCATCGGGCTGATAATCTTCCTGCCGGTTATTAACACACCCCGGCAGGTGGCGAATGCTCCTGCTGATTCATCCTACAACCTGCTTGATTTAGACGAATCATACGCCCACGAAGCCGTTGTATATGAAGATGCCAGCCTGAACCTTGAACTTGATAGTTCAGATAAGGATATCGGGCTCTCTCTCAGTCAGCCTTCCGACAACGATACCACGCTCACCGATGCCGACATTATAGATTACCTCAGTCAGCAGGATATTGATCCTGATTTACTCGCTGAGCTTTAATGATGATCAATAAACAGTATAAGCCAATGAAAAAGTATCCGGCAATTCTGGTTTTCCTGGCCTTAGCCATAACACTTCCGGCTTTTGCGCAAACCGGCGGCAGAAACCCGAATCGCGAAAAACTCAGATCGCAGCGCATCGCCTTTATCACCAACAGGCTCGAACTAACACCTGAAGAAGCAAAAGCTTTCTGGCCTATATATGATGAATATGAGTTAAAAAGGCAGGAAATTGCAAAATCATTCCATCAGCAAAAAATGTCCGGTCACGACAATCCGGATCAGTTAACCGACAAAGAGGCGCTGGAAATTGCAGACAGCCAGCTCATTGAAGCCCAGAAATTACTGGACCTCCGCAAAGAGTACCATAACAAATTCAAACAAGTGTTGCCGGCAAAGAAAATTTTAAAACTATACGATTCCGAGCGTGAATTTCAGAAAATGCTGCTCGATCGTTTACGGGACAAGCACCATCATGGAAGTGCCCCTCAGGGAGGGCGGCCTCCGGTCAGAAACCAGGAAAATTAAACGCTATTTCCGTGCAATAAAAAAAAGGAGAATGGTTCATCCATTCTCCTTTTTTCATAACAATCCTATTGATCGGTTTAACTATTCATCGAAATCAGGAATTCTTCATTGTTCTGGGTGTATTTCATCTTGTCGCGCAGAAATTCCATGGCTTCCAGTGAGGTCATATCGGCCAGATGGTTGCGGAGTATCCAAACCCGCTGCAAAGTTTCTTTATCAAGCAACAGGTCATCGCGGCGCGTGCTTGAAGAAACAATGTCAATGGCGGGGAAAATGCGCTTGTTCGAAAGTTTGCGGTCGAGTTGAAGCTCCATATTACCGGTTCCTTTAAATTCCTCAAAGATCACCTCATCCATACGTGAACCGGTTTCGATGAGGGCCGTGGCAATTATTGTCAGCGAGCCGCCGTTTTCGATCTGCCTTGCTGCGCCGAAGAATCGTTTGGGTTTTTGCAGCGCATTTGCTTCCACCCCGCCCGAAAGGACTTTCCCGGATGCCGGGGCTACCGTATTGTATGCACGGGCCAGACGCGTTATTGAATCCAGAAGGATGACTACATCATGACCGCTTTCGGTAAGCCTTTTGGCTTTCTCAAGCACAAGGTTGGCTATTTTAACATGTCTTTCAGCCGGTTCATCAAAAGTAGAAGAAATAACTTCGGCCTTTACGCTTCGCGCCATATCGGTCACTTCTTCAGGACGTTCATCAATCAGCAGGACAATCAGGTAAACTTCAGGGTGGTTGGCAGCAATGGCATTTGCTATTTCCTTGAGGAGCACTGTTTTCCCGGTCTTAGGCTGAGACACAATGAGTCCGCGCTGACCTTTTCCGATGGGACAGAACAGGTCCATGATGCGGGTACTGAGCGTACCACCGACATGGCCGGTGAGTTTGAATTTTTTCTCCGGGAAAAGTGGTGTGAGATAATCGAACGGAATGCGGTCGCGGATTTCTTCAGGAGTGCGCCCGTTGATATAATCCACTTTAACAAGCGGGAAGTACTTTTCACCGTCTTTCGGAGGGCGTATCGTACCTTTTACCGTATCCCCGGTTTTTAAACCGAACAATTTAATCTGCGATTGAGAGACGTAGACATCGTCGGGCGAATTCAGGTAGTTATAGTCGCTGGATCTCAGGAAACCATAGCCATCGGGCATTAGTTCGAGGACGCCTTCGCAGGCGACAATTCCCTCGAATTCCCAAAGATATTCCTCGCGTGGTTTCGGTCTGTCCTGTTTGTTGAACCGCTGGTCGCGCATGGGTTCAACAATCCGCGGCTGATCGGGTTGTGTTTCAACAGCTATATCTTCCTCCATGGCCGGAACGGCAACAGGCGTATGATCGCTGAAATCAATTATCGGGAGAAATTCATCCTCATCGGGGAGGTTACTGTTTAACAGGAGGGCTTCTTCATCCCGAACATGGATTGATGAGGAATCGCTGTAATTACGGTTGCGGTCGCGCCGGCGGCTGCGTTGAAACGGCTGCCGGTCCCTGTCGGGAGAACGGTCGGGTGAAGTGTAAGGAACTTCGGGTTGCCCTTTAATAGCCACAGGTTCTTCCGAAGGCACATCAGCCGGTTTATTGTCAGCGGCCGGTGACTGAATTTCTGGTTCGGGAAGGGGGGCGTCCTGGGCCTTAATTCCTTCCGGCTTGCTTTCAACAACCTGATCCGGCTGAATATCGGCTGAAGGTTCAGGAACCTGAGGCGCATCGGCCATCCCAGCCGAAAAATCGAACTGAGGCAATGAAGCATCCCGTGGTTTGAAAAGGTCCGGTTTCTTGAATTTGTCCTTCTGCCTGGGCGGAGGAGTGTAGTTCTCCGGTTGTCCTTCGGAAGATGCCACCTTACGTCCCTGAGCCGATTGATCGAAATGGATTCGTTTTCGATGGCCCTGGTTCCGGTCATCCTTGGCTTTTTTCTCAGCTTCCAAAACTTCAGGTGTTGGGTTTGCAGCCTGATGATCGAGTATCAGGTATACAAGTTCTTGTTTTTTAACAGTTTCGCTTTTGCGAATGTTGAGCTGTTTGGCTATTTCACGTAATTCCGGAAGCAGCTTTTCCTCTAGCTCCTTTTTATCGTACATCGGCAATCGGGGATTAAAGTCGGGAGAAAGATTTATTGTTTTTGCTTAAGCAAACGGGTGAGTATTCTTAAGAAGAGTGAAATTGTCGGGTAAATTATCCGGTATTATTAACCGGAATGAACTCAGAAAATAAAAGATTATTGAAAATCTGCGCAAATATAATGCTTTTTATTAAACGATGCACATCGTACTTTGATAATTTCACAGATGATATTCAAATAGTACTGGAGTTTCCTCAAAAATTAAGGCCCTAGATCGGATAGGCCAATAAGACAGG